>NZ_CP041730.1:661559-1323119 GCF_007431345.1 Chitinimonas arctica
CGAGCTGCTGGTCACCTTGACCCTGCTGGCCATCCTGGCAACCGCCGCGATGCCGCTGACGCAGCTCAATGCCCGCCGCAACAAGGAGCAGGAACTGAAGCTGGCGCTGCGGGAGATCCGCAGCGCGCTGGACGAATACAAACGCGCCGGTGACGATGGCCGGATCGAGAAGGTGGCCAACGGCAACGGCTACCCACGCAATCTGCAACAACTGGTCGATGGCGTGGAAGACCGCAAGTCGGCCGAGAAGCGGCGTATCTTCTTTCTGCGCCGCATTCCGCGCGACCCGTTCTTTCCGGATGCCAGCGCGTCGGCCGCCGCCACCTGGGGCTACCGCAGCTACCAGAGCCCGGCCGATGCTCCCCGCGAGGGTGATGATGTCTACGATGTTTACCCGCTCAGCCCGGAAACCGGCCTGAACGGCCGGCCCTACCGAGAATGGTAAGCGCATGAAGCAAGCCCGCTCCCCTCGTCCGAACGGTTTCACGCTGATCGAGCTGCTGGTGGCCATGGCCATCATCGCCATCCTGCTGACCCTGGTTACTCCGCGCTACTACGGCAGCGTGGACCGTGCCCGCGAAACCGTGCTGCGCGACGATCTGTCCACCCTGCGCCGGGTCATCGACCAATTCCACGGCGACCGCGCCCGCTATCCGAACAGCCTGGACGAGCTGGTCGAGATGCGCTATTTGCGTGAAGTCCCGCTCGATCCCCTTACCGAACGGCGCGACAGCTGGCGGGTGGTCGCCCCCGGCGCCGACGCCAAGGGCAATGTCGCCGACGTGAAGAGCGGCGCGCCCGGCAAAGCGGCCGACGGCAGCAACTATGCCGACTGGTAAGCAACGCCAGGCTGGGCTGGCCTACTTCTGGCTGATGGGTGTCTTACTGATCATGGGCCTGCTGCTGGGCAAGGCGGTGGAAGTCAGCGCCACCCAGGCGGAGCGGCAGCGCGAAGCAGAATTGCTGTACGTCGGCGGCCTCTACCGCGACGCCATTCGCCATTACGTGGAAATGCCCGGCGGCAACGGCCGTTACCCGGGCAGGCTGGAGGATCTGCTGATGGATCCGCGCTTCCTGCAGCCCGTCCGCCATCTGCGTCAGCTCTATATCGACCCGGAAACCGGGCAACGCGACTGGGCCGTGATCAATGCGCCCGGCGGCGGTGTGATGGGCGTGCACTCGATTTCCACGCGCATGCCACATAAGCAGGATGATTTCAGTGAGGCGAATGCGGAGTTCGTCAAAAAGCCGAGCTTGTCGGAATGGGTTTTCGTTCACCAGCCCGGCACGCCGAGTTCGACGGTGAAATAGGATCGCCGGACCCGTGCTGCATATCTCGGCAGAACTGACGGCCCACTGACCGCGCCGCTGCTTCGAACCTTCGTTTCGTTCCTGCACTTCCAAGCAGTTGCAGCTTCATTGGCTGCCGGTCCGTCAACTTTCAGATCACTAATGGCTCCCCTACGCCGGCGACCAGCTTCGCAATTAAGCCACATCGGAACATGCAATTGGCATGATGCGCTTCGCTGCTGTGACAAAGTTTGCTAATATTCCCTCGTCATAGCACTGCCTCGCCTTATCTTGCCCGCCACGCCTTACGTTCCGGAAGCATCCATGCCTGTACGCCCCTCATTCTTGCGCAAGACCCTCGTCATGGCCTTGCTGCCTTCGCTGCTGCTGACCGCATGCGGTGGTGGCGGCGGTGACAGTGATAAACCCGACCAGACCGGTGGCACGAACCCGACTGTTCCGCCGACCGTTCCGCCGACCGTCCCGCCGACCGTCCCGCCGACCGTTCCACCGACCGTTCCACCGACCGTTCCACCGACCGTTCCACCGACCGTTCCACCGACCGTTCCACCGACCGTTCCACCGACCGTTCCGCCGGTCGAAGACGCCCTGGCAGCCGCCATGCGCGCCGGCGATATCAAGCTTCTCAGCGACGGCAGCGTATTGCCGAAGGCCATCAAGCAACAGATCGGCCAGCGCAATGCCGAGCACACCGACCTGCTGCAACAGATCTGGGCCAACGACAGCATCGTCTACAACCCAACCGGCAATTCCCAACTGCTTACCCCGATCAGCAACCGGGATTCGGCGCGTATGTTCCCCCTGCTGGTCGGCAGTGGCGGCCAGACCTTGGCTGCCGCCGGCCGGGTCGAGCAAAGCCGGGTCGCCGCCATCGGCAGCAATCTGCTCGGCAATCTGCAAGCAGGCAGCGCGCCGTCCATGCAGTCGCCCAGCCGTCGTCTGCTGGCCTGGCTGCTGCTGGGCAAGCAAGCGGACATCGGCAGCGCTCGCAGCATCAGCCTGTTGCGCTACAGCAATGGCGAGCAGGCCGCACTGAAGCTGTGGTTCAAGAGCCAGTATCCCAACTGGACCGTCACCAGCTGCAACGACGATAGCCAGCTCACGGCCTGCGGTCAGGCCAGCCAGCTATTGCTGGTCGGCAGCCAGGCGGCCTCGCCGGACAACGGCAACACCGTGCTGTCGGCCTACCTGAAGCAGGCGCTGGCCGCGGGCAAGCCGCTGCTGTATCAACACACCGGCAGCTGGGGCGACGGCGGTTTTCCGCAAGCCGCCGGTCTGCTGGGTTTGGCCCCCCTGCCCTATGCCGGCAACTATTTCGCCAAGGACAGCGCCAACTGGAGCAACCTGGCCGCCATGCAGGCGGCGCAGGGCGCCAAGCTGCAACCGCAGCAAGCGCTGACGCGGCTGGTGGATCACCTGAGCAAAGGGGATTACACCTTCAACTGGAGCCAGTGCGGCGACGATGACAAACGTTGCGGTGGCGCCGGCGGGATAGACCAGGAGTTCTACCAGGGCGCCGAGCAGGTCAAGAATTGGATCAGTGCATTGGAGCAAGCCGGCCAGCCGGTGTTCGCCGCGGACAGTCCTGCCCTGCTCAAGCAGCTGGTGCTACTGGGCGACCAGTATCGGCGCAGCGTACGCTACCCCATGAGCAAGGAGGGCACGCCCACCGCGCAATTCATGCAAGCCCTCTACGCCGACCATGCCCTGGCCAGCCTGCGCACCGTGACGCCGGCTTTGGATCTGCGCGGCAGCAGCTTTAGCCCGGCGTTGGCCGACGCAGTCCCGGCCGCCGAAGTCAGCCGCAGCTTCACCAGCCGCAATGTGGAATTCAGCACCAGCGCGGCCGTCTATGCGCTACCGGGTCGTAGCTTCACTGTCAGCCGGCAGGATCGTGGCGGCGGCAAGGCCTGGGTATTCGTCAACCAGCTGCGCATGGGCGCCGCGCATGTATTCGGCAGCAAATACGACCGGCCGATGTATCTGTGGGGCAATGCCATCCCGCTGGTCTCCGGCCAGACCGTCACCGTTACCCATCCCTATGGTGGCTTGGTCTACGTGAAGCTGGACAACGCCACGCCCGCCACCAATATTGACCTGAAGTTCAATGGGGTGGGTCAACAGGCTGTCTATAGCGGCCCGGATAGCGCCGCCACCTTTGCCGCCAACGTCAAGAGCAACCCGCTGGGCTGGTCCGAAATCCTCACGCCGGGTTTCGAGGTCCACTCCACCAGCGACAAGATGCGCCAATCGATCAAGGACTACGGCGACGATATCAATCGTCTGGTGAGCGATACCTGGACCTATCTCTACAAAGACATCTACAACCTGGCCGCCTTCAATGGCCGCGACCTGGCCCTGCCCGCCAGCGTGGCCGATTTCTGCCGGCAAAAAGGCTGGGATTGCGGCAGCAACGCCATCCATGGCCTCAACGGCGTGCAGCATTTCAATACCGACCAAGCCAACTGCGGCTATATGTGCTCGGGCCAGCCGATTGATAGCTACGGTTCCTACCACCCGCTGGGCTGGGGCGAGTCGCACGAGATCGGCCACAATCTGCAATACGGCCGTTTCAAGCTGTATGGCGGCCAGTCGGGCGAGATATCCAACAATATCTTCCCGGTACACAAGTGGCTGCACTACAACCGCGACAACCCGAACGCCACGCAATACGGCCGCGACCTCGCCCAGAAGGCCACGTTCGAGCTATTGCAAAACGCGCAGAAGCAGCCGGCCGGCAACGTCGCCGATTACGTCAAGAATGGTTTGTGGTTCAACGAGAATCTGTTCTGGGGCCGCCTGATGTTCTATTGGCAGGCCGCCCTGAACAGCCGCGCCCTGCCGGGCATCGGCGACGAAGGCTGGGACCTCTACCGCCTGCTGTACCTGCAGGAGCGCCTGTTCCAGAATGCGCTCAAGAGCGATGCCGACTGGAGCGCGGAACGGGCCAAGCTGGGCTACTCCCACGCAGCCTATGCCAGCCGTAGCGCGGTCCAGAATATCGTGGCGGAGGACTTCATGCTGATCGGCATGTCCTATATCACCCAACGCGACCAGCGCGATTTCTTCGATATGTGGGGGATACGCTATAGCGCCAACGCCGCCAGCCAGGTGGCCAGCTATGGCTATGCCGCCGCGCCCAAGCGCTTCTGGGTGGTGCCCTGCGAATCCAAGGGCTTCAAGGCCCCGCTCGCCACGCCGTTCGCCGTCGATGGCAAGACCGCATGGCCCGCTGCTGGGAACTGTCCGGCTTAAGGCCTGCGTCCTGTGGTCCCGGCAAATACCGGGACCATCGCGCGGCGGCGGCGGCAGCCACCGTCGCGCCTACTTCTTCTTTACTGGAACGCCACCTCGGCGAAACTGCGCAGTTTGCGGCTATGCAGCTGGTCCACGCCGCGCAGCATTTCCATGGCGCGGATACCGATGCGCAAATGCTGGTCCACCCGTTCGCGGTAAAACTGATTGGCCATGCCCGGTAATTTGATTTCGCCGTGCAAGGGCTTGTCGCTGACGCACAGCAGGGTGCCGTAGGGCACGCGGAAGCGGAAACCATTGGCGGCGATGGTGGCGCTTTCCATATCCAGCGCCACCGCCCGGCTCTGGCTGAAACGGCGCTGCGGCTGATTGTCCGGCAACAGCTCCCAATTGCGGTTGTCGGTGCTGGCCACGGTGCCGGTGCGCATGATGCGCTTCAGTTCGGCGCCTTCCGTCTCGGTAATCAGCGATACGGCCGCCTCCAGCGCCTGCTGGATTTCCGCCAGCGCCGGGATCGGCACCCACAGGGGCAGGTCTTCATCCAGCACATGGTCTTCCCGCACATAGCCGTGGGCCAGCACGTAGTCGCCCAATTGCTGGGTGGTACGCAAGCCGGCACAGTGGCCCAGCATGATCCAGGCATGCGGACGCAGTACCGCGATATGGTCGGTAATGGTCTTGGCGTTGGCCGGGCCCACGCCGATATTCACCATGCTGATGCCGCTGCGATCGGCCCGGACCAGGTGGTAGCCGGGCATTTGCGGCAGGCGGGGCAGCGCCTTGCCCAGCAGGTCGGTGGCCTCGGCATCGAGACCACGGCGGCGGGTGACGACATTGCCCGGCTCGACAAAGGCGATGTACTCGCTGTCGGGATCGTTCATCGTCTCGTGGCCCAGTCGAACAAATTCATCGATATAGAACTGGTAGTTGGTAAACAACACGAAATTCTGGAAATGCTCCGGCGTCGTACCGGAGTAGTGGCGCAAGCGGTGCAGCGAATAGTCCACCCGTGGCGCGGTAAACAAGGACAAGGGGCGCGGCTCGCCGGCACGCGGTTCGTAGGTGCCATTGGCGATGCCGTCGTCCATGGCGCCCAGGTCGGGCAGGTCGAACACGTCGCGCATCAATTGGCGTCGTTCGGCGCTCAGGCTGCCCTCGATATGGTCATGCTCGGCAAAGGAAAAGTGCACCGGGATCGGCTGGGTGCTGGTACCGACTTCCAGCTCCACCTGGTGGTTCTGCAGCAGATAGGTGAATTGTTCGAGGTAGTACTCGGTATAGAGGTCGGGACGCGTCAACGTCGTTTCGAAGCGGCCCGGACCGGCCACGAAGCCGTAGCTGAGATGCGCGCTTTCGGTGGCGTTCTGGCGTGCCACCGTGTCGGTCTGCACCCGCACGAAGGGGTAGCAGGCCCGGACATGGCCGGGCAAGGTCTCGCCGGCGACAAAGCGCTGCATGGCGTCGCGCAGGTGCGCCACGCTGGATTCGTAGATCTCGCGTACTTTGTCCAGGGCGGCAGCGGCGTCGGTATGGCGGGAGGGGGCGATAAAGCTGGGGAGGTAGAGCATCGCGCTATTCTTCATATGTTGTCGCGTCCGTATTGGAGGTGGGCGGCGGCTGGGCCGGCATGGCCCGAGAATACATATTCATTTTTCTTCAATCAATATTTAAGACACATCCCGGAAGCTATCCCACTGGCAAGGGTGAAACAGCCGGGAAGGCAGGCGAATATCATTCAAGTTTGCTGATAAATATTGCACCCCCAATCCCCGCCATGACGCCTTGCGGACCCAAAGGCTGGTTTCTACACTGCGTGTAACAAATCGCCGGGCCGGCGGCTATTTCTCACGACGTCCGCAAGGGCGACACCTGGAACAAGAGCCATGACATGAAGTGGAAAGCGTATGGCTTAGCACTCTGCCTCGCGCTCGATGCGGCAGCAGCGGAATCCATCACCATTGGGGCGGAGGACGACTGGTATCCTTATTCTGGCTTGGTGAACGGCGAGCTGAAGGGGCTTACCGTCGAACTGGTGCGCGAAGCCTTCAGTGCGGTCGGCATCACGGTCAAATACGACGTGATGCCCTATGCCCGCTGTATGGCGCTGACCAGGGAAGGCGCCCTGGTCGCTTGTTTCGACACCCTGCGCCACCCCGGGATCGAGGCGGACTATCGCTGGCATGCCTTGCCTATGTTCCACGTCCAGTACCAGATCTACGCCCGGGCCGATTCGGTGGAGCACGATCTTCGCCCCACCGACCTGGAAGGCCGCGATGTGGCGGTAACCAACGGCTACGAGTACGGCCCCGACTTCGATACCAACAAGAAGATCTTGCGCACCTTCACCCTGCGCGACGAAAACAATTTCCGCATGCTGATCGCCGGGCGGGTGCGCTACACGGTGGCGATGGATCTCAATACCCGCGCCTTGATCAAGAAACGGCCGGGTGAATTCGCCGGCAAATTCAAGATCGTCGGCCAGGTCGCACCGGCCGGCGTCTACACCGCGTTCTCCAAACGTCACCCGGCCGCGGCACAAGCCATGGAACGCTTTGACCAGGGCATGGCCATCATCCGCAAGAACGGCCGCTACAAAACCATCGAGGATAACTGGAGCCGACGCCTCACCCAGACCAAGTAAGCGTCGGCCCATCGTCTACCCCTGCCATGCCGGACCCGTCATCGTCGCGCTCGGCCCTGCGCCATCGAGGAAGCATCGCCGGATATGCACAATTGCTTACGCACCGGATTCACGCTTGGCTTCGTCGTCCTGCTGGTGGGCGCGGCGCTGCCGTTCTCGCTTTCCTTCCAGGTGGCTGCCCGGCACGAGGCCGCAACGGCCGAGGAAAGGACGCTGGACCAGCTGGATGCCTTGCTGTCTGCCTACAAGGATGCGGAAACCGGCGAACGGGGCTATATGTTGGCCGGTCAAGAAGCCTATCTGACCCCCTATCGGCGCGGCCAGGACGATATCCGGGCGCTGCTGCCTCCGCTGCGCGACAAGCTGGCGCGAGTGTCCGCCCAACGGCAATCCTTCTCCCGGCTGCTGGCGCTGGATGCGCAATTTGCCCGCTACCAGGCGGAGCGGATCGCAGCACGCCGACGCGACGACCAAGCCGGCGGAGAGCACACCGATCATGGCAAGCGCCTGATGGATGGCATCCGTGTGGAGGTTGCCGGCCTGCAGGCGCATGTGAAAGCGCGACTGCGGAACCTCTCGGCCGGCGCCCGGCAGCTGGATGAGTGGAACCGGCGCGCCATCGTCATCGTCACCTTGATCGATCTGCTGCTGTTCGGCGCCGTCTATGTATTCGCCCTGCGCAGCCTGCGTACCCAGCAAGAAAACGGTGAAGCCTTGCAGGCCGCCAACAGCCATCTCTTGCGCGAGGGCGAGCGGCGCCACGCCGATGCCCAGCAGATGGAGCGACATGCCCAGCGGCTGACCCAAATCATCGCTACCCAATCCGAGTTGGCGCAATCAGCCATGGATATGACGCATTTCCTGGATGTGGTGGTACAGCGCATGCTGGTGCTCACGCCGGCCAGCGGCGCCGTGGTGGAGATGGTGGAAGGCGATGAAATGGTCTATCGGGCCGGCAGCGGCACGGTGGCTGAATTTGTCGGCCTGCGCCTGCAACGAGGCAGCAGCCTGTCGGGCCTATGCGTGCGGGCGGGGACGGTCATCGTTTCGGCCGATTGCGCCAACGACGAACGGGTGGACCAGGTCGCCCGCCGCAAGGTGGGCGCCGGTTCCATGGTGGTGGCGCCGCTGTTCCGGGCCGGCGAGGCGGTCGGCGTGGTCAAGGTGATCGCCCCCACCGCGCACGGCTTCGATGGCAACGATATCCAGACCCTGCAATTGATGGCCGGCATGCTGGGTGCGGCACTCGGCAACCAGCTGCAGTTTCAGCGCAATGACGCGCTGTTGACCGAACGCACCCAAACGCTCGCGGCACTGGAACGAGAGCTGTTGCGTCGCGAGAAATACGAAATCGAGCTACAGCGAGGCCGAGAGCGAATCCAGTCCATCATCGCCGCTTCGCACGAGGCCTTTATCTGCATAGACAGCGCCGGCCTGGTCACCGATTGGAATGCCCGGGCGGTCAGCATCTTCGGCTGGGAACAGGCCGAAGTCATGGGCCAGCCGCTGGAGCAATTGATCATTCCGGAGACCCTGCGGGAAAAGCACCGGCAAGGCATTGCACACTTCCTCGCCACCGGCGAAGGCCCGGTATTGAACCGGCGCATTGAGCTACCCGCCCGTCGTCGCGACGGCAGCGAGATTCCGGTGGAACTGACCATCACCGTGCTGCGGAAGGAAGGCGCGGTGGAGTTCCCCTGTTTTCTGCACGATATCAGCGAGCGCAAACATAGCGAGGCCCTGCTGCTCAAACAGCAGGAAACGCTGCGTTCCATTTCCGACAATCTCCCCGCGCTGGTGGGGTTCGTCGATAGCGAGGAGCGTTTCCAGTACTGCAATCGCCAGTTCCAGGCCATGCTGGGTTTGGACGTGCTGGGGATGACGCTGGAGCAGGCCATGGGCAAGGAATTCCATACAGCCATCGCGCCCTTGATCACCGCTGCCCTGCAAGGTGAACCCGCCCGCAGCGACAGCGCCATGATGACCCTGCAGGGCATGCGCGATTTCGAAGGGCGTTTTATCCCGCAGACCGATATCGGCGGCAACGTTGTCGGCTTCCATATCATTGCCTGGGATATTACCGAGCGTAAGCAGCGCGAACGTGAATGGCAGTCGCGCGCTTCGGTGGACGCGCTGACCGGCCTGCTGAATCGGGCCTTCTTTCTGGAAGCCCTGGAATTGGCGCTGCGGCGCCATCGCCGCACGGGCGAAGCACTCGCCGTGCTCTACCTGGATATCGACCACTTCAAGCAGATCAACGATCAACACGGCCATGCCGCCGGCGACGCCGTACTGCAGGCCTTTGCCGGCTATCTCAAGGGAGCCTTGCGCGAGTCCGATATCGTGGGCCGTTTTGGCGGCGACGAGTTTTGCGTGGCACTCGACAATGTCCAATCTCCGGACAACGCCGCTGCCGTGGCGGAAAAAATCCTGGCGGCCGCGCAGCAGCCGGTGCTGTTCCAGGGCACCAGCCTGAGCATCTCGACCAGCATAGGCATCGCCTTCGTCGATATGCCTGCCCTACGGGCCGAGCACCTGATCCCGATGGCCGACGCCGCGCTGTATCGCGCCAAGCAGGCGGGGCGTAATCGCTACAGCCTTGATGTGGTTCCGCCTGCCAGTATGGTGTTCGAGTAGATCCAGCACGGCAGTCGCTGAATAGCGCCATAGGCCCTGCCTAAAAAACAGGCACGCCATGGGAATACCAGGGCGAACAGGAACTTTGCGAACTTGCTCTCGAGTTATGCCTGACTTTATCCACAGGCTGTGGGGATGATTTAGCGGATAAGCCGTCTCAACATAGTTGCACAATGCAACTATATTGGTCACAATAGCCGCACCTCCACCATTCAGCGAATGGAACCGCGATGCACACCTCGGGCAATACGCAGCTTCTGATCATCGATCCGCAAAACGACTTTTGCGATATCGCCGGCGCGGCACTGCCGGTACCGGGCGCCCATGCCGATATGCAGCGCCTGGCCGGCTTGATAGCCCGCCTGGGACCGGCCTTGGCGGGCATCCATGTCAGCCTCGACTCCCATCATCCACTCGATATTGCCCACCCCGGCTGGTGGTGCGATGCGGCCGGGAAGGCGCCGACGCCGTTCAGCGTGATCGGCGTGGCGGAGGTACGCGGTGGCATCTGGCGGGCGCGCGATCCGGCTCGGCAGGCTGCCAGCCTGGCCTATGTGGAAGCGCTGGCCGGCCGGGGCCGCTACCAGCTGATCATCTGGCCGGAACATTGCCTGATCGGTAGCTGGGGACACAATGTACAGGACGACCTGCAGCGGTCGCTGCACGACTGGAGCCTGGCCAGGCTGCGCAACGTCAATTATGTCGGCAAGGGCAGCAATCCCGGCACCGAGCACTATTCGGCCATCGCGGCCGAGGTACCGGACCCGGCCGACGCGGCCACCCTGCCCAATCTCGACCTGCTTGAACGTTTGGCTGCCGCCGATACCATTCTGGTCGGCGGCGAAGCGTTGTCGCACTGCGTGGCAGGTACCGTCCGTGATATCGCCGACCAGCTCGGCGCCGATCAAGTCGGCAAACTGATGTTGCTGGCCGACTGTTGCAGCCCGGTAGCCGGCTTCGAAGCGCAGGCCGCCGCCTTTGTCGGCGAATTGCAAGCCCGTGGCATGCGCTTGGGCCTGTCGACCGACTATCAAGCTTGAACCCGTAAAGGACTCTCCCGCATGTCTGCCGCTTCGTTCGACCCGGTCATCCTTTCGCTGCTGGATACCGATCTGTACAAATTCACCATGATGCAGGAGATCCTGCATAGCCAGCCCGAGACCCAGGCGGAATACACCTTCAAGTGCCGTAATCGGCCCGAACTGCCGCTGGCCGCGCTGCGCGGCGAGATCGAGGCTCAATTGGACCATCTCTGCGGACTACGCTTCGGCGAAGACGAATTGGCCTATCTCGGCGGTCTGCGTTTCATCAAATCCGACTTTGTCGATTTCCTGCGCCTTTTCCAATTGCAACGGCGTTTTATCCGCCTGGAAGCGGATGGCGACGGGCTGGATATTCGTGTCAGCGGCCCCATGCTGCATTGCATGCTGTTCGAAATCTATGTGCTGGCCATCGTCAACGAAGCGTATTTCCGCCAGTTCGCGCAAGAAGCGGCCTGGGCCGCCGGCGAGCAAAAGCTGGCCGCCAAGCTGGCCGCGCTGCAAGCCTTTGCCGCCGAGCCGGCGCGGCGGGCACCCTTCGTCTTTTTCGACTTCGGCACGCGCCGCCGGTTTTCGCGCGAGTGGCATGCCCATGTGGTGGCGACACTGGCGCGCGAAGCCGCCCCGTTCATGCGCGGCACCAGCAATGTCCTGTTGGCCTGGCGGCATGGGCTGACGCCCATCGGCACCATGGCGCACGAGTATCTGCAAGCTTTCCAGTCCTTCGGTTCGCGGCTGCGCGATTTCCAGAAAAACGCATTGGAACATTGGGTGCGCGAATATCGCGGCGACCTGGGCATTGCCCTGACCGATGTGGTCGGCATGGATGCCTTCCTGCGCGATTTCGACCTGTATTTCTGCAAGCTGTTCGACGGCTTGCGCCATGACTCGGGCGATCCCTTCGCTTGGGGCGAGAAGGCCATCGCCCACTATCACGCCATGAAGATCGATCCCAACAGCAAGATGCTGGTATTCAGCGACGGCCTGAACCTGGAAAAGTCCTTCGCGCTGCACCGCCATTTCGCCGACCGCGCCCGTACCGGTTTCGGCATCGGTACCGATCTCAGCAACGACTGCGGCCATACCCCGCTGCAAATCGTGATGAAGCTGGTGCATTGCAACGACCAGCCGGTAGCCAAGATCAGCGATAGCCCGGGCAAGGGGATGTGCGAGGACGCAAACTTCCTGAACTATCTATGCGATGTATTCCAGACGGAACGCCGGTGAGGAAGCTGCCATGACGCTACGTATTTCGCTTGCCCAACTCGACTACACCCTGTGCGACTTCGACGGCAACCTGGCCCGCATGCGCGTCGCCATCGCCGCGGCCAGCCAGGCCGGGGCCGACCTGCTGGTGTTTTCCGAACTGTGCCTGTCCGGCTACTACCCGCAGGATATCGTCGAGGAACCGGATTTCCTGCCGCGCCAGCAAGCGGCGCTCGATGCCTTGCTCGAACTCTCGCGCGCCACCGACACGGCGCTGGCGATCGGCGCGGTCACGCGCAACGAAGGGGTGGGCAAGCCTTTGCACAACAGCCTGTTGCTGATCAAGCGCGGCGAGATCGTGCTGCGCTACGACAAGCAGTTGCTGCCCACCTACAATATTTTCGACGAGCGCCGCCATTTCGAACCGGGCGTGAACCAGGCCGCCCTATTCGAACTGAAGGGCCATAGGCTGGGTTTCCTGATTTGCGAGGATGCCTGGAATAGCGAGGGCAAGGATTACGCCATCGATCCGGTCAAAACCTTGGCCGAAGCCGGCGCCGAGCTGTTGATCAGCATCAACGCCAGCCCCTCCCATGTCGGCAAGCCGGCGCAACGCCATGCGCTATTCGCCGGCATCGCACGCCACTGGCGCTTGCCGCTGGTCTACGTCAACCAGGTGGGCGCCAATGATCAGATCGTGTTCGACGGCGGCTCCTTCGTGGTCGATCCCTTGCACGGCGTGGTGCACCATCTGCCGCTGTTCGAAACGGCGCTGGAAACGCTGGAGTTCGAGCAGGGTTTTCGCCGCCAGGGCCAGGCGCTGGATCAGGCCGTCGAGCTGCACCTGGCCGACAGCGAGTTCTATTATCGGCAAATCATCCTGGGCCTGCGCGACTACGCTGCCAAGATCGGCTTCCATAAAGTGGTGGTGGGCTGTTCCGGCGGCATAGACAGCGCGCTGACCCTGGCGCTCGCCGCCGACGCCCTGGGTGCGCACAATGTGGTCGCGATCACCATGCCATCGCAGTACTCCAGCCGAGGCAGCGTGACCGACTCGGTGGCGCTGTGCGCCAATCTCGGGGTGTCGCTGCTGGAACATCCCATTGCGGAACTGGTGGCCGGCTACCGTGCCGGCTTCGCCGGCCATTTCCATACGCAGCCCTCCGGTTTGACCGTGGAAAACCTGCAAGCGCGCATCCGCGGCACCATTCTGATGGAGTATTCCAACCACTTCGGCCATCTTCTGCTCACCACCGGCAATAAATCGGAGATTTCGGTCGGCTATTGCACGCTGTATGGCGATACCAACGGCGGCCTCAATATCATCGGCGATCTGTACAAGACCGAAGTCTTTGCCCTCGCCGCCCATTACAACCAGCGGCATGGCCGCGAGCTGATCCCGCAAGCCATCATCGACAAGCCTCCATCGGCCGAACTGGCGCCGGACCAGCAGGATAGCGATTCGCTCCCGCCCTACCCGGTGCTGGATGAAATCCTCAAGCTACATATCGAGGGCAGCCGCTTGCGGCCGGCCGAACACGCGCATGCCGACGCCTTCGTCGCCGAGCTGCTGGCGGCCGGCGACGGGGCCTTGGTCGAGCGGGTGCTGGGTCTGGTGGCCAAGTCCGAATTCAAGCGCCGCCAGGCGCCCCCCATCATCCGGGTGCGCAATCGCGCCTTCGGCAATGGTCGGCAAATGCCGATCGCCACGGCTTGGTGAGATATGGACTTCGATACCCTGGTCTATATCGGCCGCTTCCAACCGCTGCATAACAGCCACCTGGCCCTGTTGCGGCAAGCCTTGGCCAGGGCGGAACACGTACTGGTGGTACTGGGTTCGGCCGGACAAGCACGCAGTTGCCGCAATCCCTTCACGGCGGCGGAGCGGCAGGACATGGTCCGCGCCAGTCTCGGCAAGGAGGCCGACCGGGTCCGCTTTGTCGGCATACGCGATTACTACGATGGTGCGCGCTGGCGGGCCGCATTGCAGCAGGCGGTCACGGCCGCGATACCGGCTGGCCGGCGCATCGGCCTGATCGGCCATCTCAAGAACGATAGCACCCGCTATTTGCAGGATTTTCCGGACTGGCCGCTGCTGGCCATGGCCAATATCGATGGCCGCAACGCAACCGATCTGCGTGCGCGGTGGTTCGAGGCGGAGGGCGACGTCGAGCCCATCGCAACGCACCTACCGCCGCCGGTAAGCGAGTTTCTGCGGCATTTTTCCGCCGGCGCCGACTTTGCCGCGCTGCTGGGCGAGTACCGTTATCTGGGCGATTACCGCCAGGCCTGGGCAGCAGCGCCGTATCCCCCGGTATTCGTGACGGTCGATGCCGTCGTACACTGCTGCGGGCACGTGCTGCTGATCCGGCGCGGCGGTTATCCGGGCAAAGGCTGTTGGGCCTTGCCCGGCGGTTTTCTCGATCCACGCGAACGGGTAGCGGACGCCGCGCTCCGTGAACTGCGGGAGGAAACCGGCCTGCTGCTACCGGCCGAGCTAGCGAACCCGGCGGCATCGCAACACGCCTTATTCGACCATCCCGACCGCAGCCCGCGCGGGCGCACGCTGAGCCACGCCTTCTATTATCCGCTGCCGCTGGACCGGCTGCCGGCCATCCAGGCGGCGGACGATGCCGCCGCGGCCCGTTGGGTGCCCGTAGCCTCGCTGGCCGGCATGGAAGCGGAAATGTTCGAGGACCACCTGCTGATCCTCGACCGCTTCCTGGGCCTGCTCTAGCGCCTCTCCCGTTCAAACCCAAGATCGATCGTATGCCCTCCCCCGCCCACTCCGACTCCTACGTCCGCAAATCCCTCCTGTTCGCGCTGAGCGCCGAACGGCTGACCCTGTTTTACCAGCATGACGATTGGATCAGCGATACGCAGGCCATCACCCTGGCGCAACTCTGGCTGGAGCGTGCGCAATTTCGCCTAAGCGCGGCGGAGTTGCGCCGCGTGGCCATGCTGAGCGACGGGTTCGCCCGCAAACTGGCAAGCAGCCTCTCGCGCGAGGCTGGCCTCTACACCGCGCACGATATGCAGGAAGCGCTGGACCCCCGCCACGACTCTCCACTGGCCAGCCAGTTGCGCGAGGAATGTGCCCGCCTGGATGACGAACAAGAGGCGGGCAGGCCGTAATGGCCCTGGGTACGACATTTCCGGAGGCATTTCGATAGCGGCCGCCCATTTGTGGAAGCCCGCCCGAGCATGCGGCTGATTTGATCGAGTCCTTGCCCGGCGTGTCAGGCGCCGCTAGTACGCGGTACGCGCGGGCTTAATGCACGGAGCCCTCGTCGATGCAACCGAGCAGGATCGTCCCCCACCCGCAGTCGCCGGGCACCATGCAGGCGCGCCTGAATACCCTTGCCCATCCCGCCCAGCAAGCGGTACTCGACCGCTTGCGCCGCCAGGACCCCACGTTTTTATCATTGCGTCTATGCACCGATAAATACCAGTATGTCGAGGTAGGCACGAACCTCCGGCCGCTGGTCGCCCCCGATCCGCCGTTCCGGGACTGCGAAAATCCGATGGAAACCCCCAGCCGGAACACCTTCGAATTCGGCATCGACGATGGCGATCTCATGGATACGTGCAACCCCGGCGTGCTGCGCGACTTCGCCAATGCCATCGCGGAAAACACCACGCTGGAAAAACTCACGCTGGAACGCACCTTGCTGGACCGCGCCAACGTCGACCCGCTGTGCCACGCCCTGATGCGCAACCCATCCTTGCGCGAGTTGCACCTGAAACATGTACGGCTCGATCCGGCTGGTTTGGCCATGCTGTTCCGGACCATCGCGGCAAGCCGCCTGCATACCCTTACCCTGGAAAACCTTCCCCTCGATCGCAACGATACGCGGAATCTGTGCAAGGCCCTGGTCGAGTGCGAAACACTCGAGTGCCTGAGTTTGATCAAGAACGAGCTGACCGGCCCCTGCGCGGTAACGCTGGCCGGCCTCCTCAAAAACCATGCCGGTCCCAGGACGCTGATTCTGCGCGACAACCCCATCCAGGCCGTCGGCGCGCACGCCTTGGCCGGTGCGCTCACCCACAACCGCTCACTGGACACCTTGATACTCGACTATTGCCAAACCCGCAGTAGCGGCATCAACGCCCTGATGGAAGCACTGCAGGTCAATACCCACCTCCGCGTGCTGCACTTTTACAGGAATCACCTGTATATGGATGACGCCATAAGCGATCACTGCGGCAAGACGATGGCAAAGACACTGGCGGTGAACCGCCACCTCACCGAACTCGGGCTAGGCCAGTGCGGATTGAATGCCGGCTTTGCCAAGCATCTATGCGCTGGTTTGGCCAACGCGTCCCGGCTGGCCGTGCTTAATCTGGATCACAATGGCATCTTTGGCGGCAGGGAAGTGGCCAAGGCCTTGGGCCTGGCGCTCAAATCCAATACCAGCTTGACCACGCTGCTGCTGACGAACTGCAAGATCGAAAACCTCGCCTGGAACCTGCTGTCGGAAGGCCTTGCCGGTAATCCCCACAGCCGGCTTCATAGCCTCTATCTGGGCGGCAACGAAATCTCCGACATCCCCCTACGAACGGCCTTCGACGTCACCCGACAAAGGGTCTTGACCTTCAACCCGCCGGAAACTGTGCCCTTGGATTCGTTCGAGCACATCGCCGCAAGCGAAGCCGTGCTCAGGGTCGATCTGTTCGGCTGCAAATTCAAGGATTTCACCTTGGAAAAGCAGCTTGCCCCCGCATTGCGGCGGCACCGCCAAGCGGCGGAAACCAAGCTGGCGGCGCTGACCAAGGCGGGGCAACAGGCAATGGATGCCAATCGGTTCAAACTGGCGAGCGAAAAATTCAGGGAAGCGCACCAACTGCAACACGGCCATAGGGAGCATGGCTTGATGACCACACCCAGGCTCAAGACCGACTTCCCCGTTTCGGATAGCTTGGCACAAGCCGAGCGCGTGTTCTTCGCCGCCAACCGGCAAGCCGGCAGGGGCTGGGCGGCACTGGAAAGCAAGCTCCCCATCGTGGCGCGCGCTATTTTCCAAAATGCACTGGCGCTGTGCGCCGACTGCGAGCAAGCGCGATGGGGTTTGGAAGCACTCGACAAGCAGTCGCCGCCCGCCCCAGGCGATAGCATGGGGAATGCCGATCTGCCGGTCGAGAGCGCCGCAACGCGGCCGCTTCTACCTCGGTTTTCCGACCCCCCGATGCGTAAGGACAAAGGTAAGGAGCGTGACTACGGTGGGTGGGTGGCTTAGCGAAGCTGTTTGGGCCGTGCAGACCAGGCCTGACGACCGTCGACCGTTGCACCACGAAGTAGCCGGGCGGCGCTGGGAGCCGACTTCCGGCGAAGGTGCATTCGCCTGGACGATAAATCCAAGGCCGTCATTTCACGGCACTCAGTCGCTCGCCTGCTTGAGATCTGTTTCGACAAGCCCCGTTAGCTGCATCACGGTGGCTTTGTCCATACCTCTCTCCAGCATGGCACGGGCGACTTTTAGCAACGTATCTTTATTTTCTGCGCGCCCAAGTTCCAAACCGCGCTGTTCTCCACGCTTCTCACCGCGCTCTTCAAACATTTGGGCGATGGTTGTCATCACAAACTCCTCATACTGTGGCGCACCACGCGCCAAGGTTGCCAACAAAGCATTCGGCAGGCTGGTTTCCCCTACCTGTATGACATAAGTCAGCAGGCTTTTCATTTGGTCGGGGGTACAGGGGTTTGACTGGTTCAAGTCGAACAGTTCCTCAACCAGCGGAGCGATATCACGCACGCCAATGTACTTCTGAACGTACTCCAATTGGGCGATGCCTTTGTGCTGGCGAATTTCTTCGTCCGGTATCACCGTGACATCCACCAGCGGGAAGGGCCTGGTATACAGGTTGACGGCGGCTTCCGGCCGGTCAAACAGATCAAGCCAGTCGGTGCTGTAGGGGTAAGGGCTGACGCGGCCGTGGTAGAACAAGAGCGGCACCACCAAGGGTAGGCGATCATTGCCTTGTTGCAGATGATTATGCATGGCGGCAATGCAATAACGCATCAGCCGGAAAGCCATGAGCTTGTCCGCGGTCGATTGGTGCTCGATCAGCACGTAGATATACCCATCCTGGCCAGCGGTTTCGACCGAATACAGGATATCCGAGTAGTAAGCACACAAATCCGGCTCGATAAAGGAACTGGATTCCAATCGCAGCGTGCTCAAATCACATCGGTCGCGCAGTGCGGGCGGCAAATGCACCTTCAGGAAATCTCGCGCCGTATCGGGATTGGTTAAAAAATTCTTGAACAGCGCATCGTGCGGGGTCGAGGTGCTCATGGCGGCAGTGTGTGGAAAGCGGACGTTTTAGGGTTGTCAGGGCGATACCAAATGTGCGCCCGACTTTTTAACGCCTGGTGCCTTCACCCGCCAATCAGGCAAAAGCCTGAATCACGCTGATCAAAACCATAAAACCGGCATCACGCCGGTTTTATGGTCGAGTTTGCATCTTTTGCAGCGCCGCTTAACCGGGCGGTTACAAACTGTCCGGGCAGCGGAACTGGCTCAATGCCGCAAGATTGAACGGATTCACCACGCTGGCGGCATTCAGGGCCAAAGCCACCTGCTTGCCGCCCAGGTCGAATGTCAAGTTGAAGCGGTCCAGTTGCAGCGGTTCCAGCTTGGCTTTATCGAGCAAATGAAATAGCGCCCAGCTACCGTTGATGCTGATGCCGCCACCGGCTTCGGCGAGATTGGGGGCGTAGTCCAGTCGAGCCGGCCGTGCCGCTTGCGCCGCCGGCCAGCGAAAAGCGGTGGGGCGAGCCGGGCCATGGGCGTAAACCAGGGTCTGGCCGCCGAGGTCGAGGGCGAAGCGGGTCAGGTTGGCGTCCATGCCAATGGGCGTCAGCTCGAAACGTACCGCCGCAACCTTGCCGCCGTCGGCGAAAAAAGCATCGCGGATGGCGGCGGCCCGCTCGAACTCCTGCAGTACGCTCTGCGGCAGCGCCAGGCTGGCCTGCGCCTGGCTACGCCAGCGCCATTGGCCGGCCGTGGTATCGACATAGCGCAGCAAGTTCTTCTGAAAGAAATCGTCCACCAGGCCGCCTGGACCCAGCAGCCGGCCGAAATCGTCCGGATTGACGTCCTGTGCGCTTTGCCGGTTGAATGGATAGCGGCCATCCAGTGCCTGGCGGCAGGCCGGCGCCACGGTCGCCAACCACAGCGCATTCAAGCGCTCGCGCTCGCCGCTCAGCGCCAGGGAGGCACTGCTGCCAGCCAGTGCGCCCAGCAGGGAACCGATCAATTCCGGCTGGCCTTCGGCCGCCAAGCGCAAACGGGCCAGCGCTTCGTCGGCGGGCGGTGCGGCCACGCCCCGCTGGCTGGCGGACAAGGCCGCATCGAGATAGACCCCGACCTCCTTCAACTGCGCCTGGATCTGCTCCAACGGCGCCGGCCCGGCCATGCCCGGCCGCCCAACCATTTGATGCAGGGCGGTAAAATGCTGTTCGACCGGATTGGTGCTGGCGGCACTGTTCGTAGGCGCCGCTTTGGCGGTCGCATCGCTATCGAAACTCGTCTGCTTGGCTACTGCCTGCAAAAACTGCCGCATGGGCGAATCGGCCGCCGCCAGCAGTTTGACCACCGAAGCCTGGTGCTCCAGCGTGGTCGGCGCCAGCAAGGTCACATCGCCCAATAGCGCTTCCCAGCGTTCGATGTATTCGGCGAAGTAAAGGCCGTCCAGTGCCTGCTTCAGCGTGCCGGCTTCGCGCGCGTCAGCCATGGCCTCGCTT
This sequence comes from Chitinimonas arctica, assembly GCF_007431345.1. Taxonomy (NCBI): domain Bacteria; kingdom Pseudomonadati; phylum Pseudomonadota; class Betaproteobacteria; order Neisseriales; family Chitinibacteraceae; genus Chitinimonas; species Chitinimonas arctica. Next base: position 681,397 of record NZ_CP041730.1, read on the forward strand.
TTGCCCAACACCCAGTTTTGCTGGTTCAGGTCGGCGATGGCCTGGTCGCGCAACTGCAGGTAGCGGATATAGCCGGACCGCGTGTAGGCACCCTCCACCCCTTGGCTGAGCAGGCGCCCGCTGCGCCGGCTCAGCACCAGCGGTGCGTTGATGCCCGCCATCTGGCTGACCGAATAGGGTTCGGCCACGGCCCGCAGCAGCTTGACGCGCAGTGGTTCGTACAACCGTTGCGCCAAGGGTTGACGGGCCAATTCGACGCGGGCACGGGCTACCAGCTCTGGATCGGCGGTTTGGTCGCGGACCACTTGCCGCCCCTGGGTCAGCGCGGCGAAATGTACCGCCAAGCCGGCTTTTTGCTGCCCATCCAGCCCACTGCGGCCACGTGTATCGCGATCTATCCAGTCCAATACCGTGGCGGCATCGTAGACACTGCGATTGCCCAGCATCAGGTAGGCCCGCAAGGTCTGATAGCGTTGGGACGGATCCAATCCCTCGGTCCGCAAGGCCTCGCCCAGGCGATTCAGCAGATAAGGCCGCAAGGTCTGTTGCAGGATGCGTTGGTACAGGGCTTGGCCGGCACCATCCAGACGCTCGCCGCGATAAGGGCCGTAGCGCAGCAGCAAGGTCTCCGGCGCGGGCCGGCCATCGCCGCCGGGGATCGCCCTGGCGGTGTCCAGCAATGGCAAGAGGGTCTCGGGCTGGTGAATATTGTAGCCATTGCGCGTCCAGCGCTGCAATTCCACACTCGCCCGGCTGACCGCCGTTTGTTGCTCGCGCTGATGGGTATAGTTGCTTAGCAGGAGTACCGCCGCCAGCAAACCGGTCACCGCGATGGCGCCCACCGCCGCCCGCTGCAGCCAGCCCCGGCGCCGCTCCAGCTTCCAGTTGGCGCCGGCCAGACCGGATTCCTGGAAGATCACTTCGCGCAGCAGGCGGGTCAGGAAGAAAGCGCGCGGCTCCCCCGCCATGGGGGTGGCGATATCGGGCGTGCGCAGCTGTGCCGCCAAGGGGCTGATCGCCTGCATGGGCAAGCTACCCTCTTGCTGGGCGCTGCTGAAATACACGCCCCGCAACATGGTATTGGGCCGAAAACGCGAGGACTCGAAAGCCTCGTGCAGAAAATGAGCCAATCGTTCGCCCAAGGCGGCGAACTGGATCGGAAAGCCGTGTATGGCGGCGCGCCGTTCCAGGTCGCTTTCCTGTTGCAGCCGGTCGACCAGCCGCGCATGCATTTGGCCGACCAGGGCCTGGAATTGGGCCGGAAAGTCCGCCAGGCTGTCGTCCACCTGGTCCGGTTCGCGCAAGGGAAAGCTCATTCCCCATACCTGCGCGCGCTGGTCGCGTCCCAGGTCTTCGAAATAGTCGGCGAAGCCGGGCAGCCGATCGCACTGGGTCACCAGCAGATAGACGGGAAACTGGGTGCCCAAGCCCAGATGCAGTTCGCTGATGCGCTCATGCAGCAGATTGGCCTGGGCCGCCCGCGCCGCTTCATCCTGCCAGAGATCGGCGACATTGAGCGTGACGATCACGCCATTGAGCGGGCAGCGGCGACGGTAGCGGCGCAAATACTGCAACAGCGTGTCCCAGACCGCCAGCTCGGCGCGGTCGCGCTGCGGTGCGAGCGTGCAGCGCCCGGCTACATCCAGCAATACCGCCCGCTCGGCGATCCACCAATCGCAGGGCGCGCCGTTGCCGCGTCCATCGGCGGGCATCATGGCGGCGGGGAAACGCAGGCCGGATTGCTGCAGCACGCTGCTTTTGCCACTGGCCGAGGCACCCAATAACAGGTACCAGGGCAATTTGTAGATGTCGTGTCCGCGTAGCCGGCTAGCCAGCCCGACCCGGCGCAACAGCCGCTGCGCTTCGCGAAAACCGTGCGCCAGCGCATTGCGCTGGTCGATGCTGTTCTGCTCGTCCGGCGCCAGCGCAGCCGTGCCGGGCATGACCAAACGCACACCCGACAATTTGCCGGCCAGGCCGCGCAGGCTCCAATACAGCAGCCAGATACCCAGCAAGACCAGGATCAATTGAACACGGACCATCACGGCCGCAAGGGGGGCTTTGCCATCCACGGCGATACGCGGCCCCTGGAACCAGACCAGGAGCGCCAATAGCACGGCCAGCAAAAGCGAGAGGACAAGGGGCTTGGCAAGCCAGCCAGCAATTCGTTTGATCATTCGAGGCAATCTTCACGCAGGGGGCGGGAGGGTTTTAAAGCGCGGCGCCGGGCGCCAGCACGGTGATGACCACACGGCGATTGCGGGCCTGGTTGGCCGGGCTATCGTTGGCAACCAGCGGCTCCAGCTCGCCACGGCCCTGGGTCAGGAAGCGTTCCGGTTGGCCGGCCTGGCGCAGGATGGCCAGCACGGCATCGGCGCGCGCCTGCGACAGCTGCCAATTGGAGCCGAAGCGGTTGGACGTCAGCTTGCGATCATCGGTATGGCCAGCGATCACCACCCTGCCCGGCACGGTCCGAAGGGCCTCGGTCAAGCGCCCCAACAGCGGCCGGTAAGCCGGCTGCACCTCGGCGCTGCCCGAGGCGAACAAGCCGTCCCCGAACAGGGTCACCACCGAACGATCCCCACCCTCCTGCACCGACAGCAACCTGGCGGCGATCTCCGGTGCCAGCAACTGCGCCAGCCGTAGCTCCAGCAGCGGCTTGGCCACCACCGGCTTGCGCGGTGTTTCCAGCCCGATCTGCTGCAGCTCCGCCAGCAACGTATCGTTACCGCTCTCCAGGCGCCAGCGCAAACCGCCGTACAGCAAGACGACCGCCAGCGTCGCCAGGCCCAGCGTCAACCACAGCGGCTTCATGCGCAGCAGCGGGCTGCGCCTGTCCACCACGCCGCGCCATTGCGGCGACAGTTCCGCTTCCGGCACCCCGCGCTGGCCACGGATCAGCTGCCGCAACCAGGCGCGCAATTGCTCCAGCTCGCCTCGCCCCCCTTCCACCAGGCGGTAGCGTCCTTGCAGGCCCAGCGCCAGGATCAGGTAGCACAGCTCCAGGCCGTCGATATTGGACTTGGGATCCTGTGCCAGCCGTTGCAGCAATTTGAAGAATTGCTCGCCCCCCGCGGCCTCGCCATGAAAGGTCACCAGCAGGCTGCGGCTGGCCCAGGCGCCGCCGCCGCCCCAAGGCGTGGCCGAAATGACTTCGTCCAGCAGCGTGCACAGGCAGTAGCGCGCCGTTGCCAGCAGTTCGACGGCAATACGCTGCTGCTGGCAGTCCGCCACGAAGGTCTTGGTCATCTCCATCAGCTGGCCGCGCAATGCTTCCATGGTCGGTGGCGTCATCGTCAGGCGCAGCAGCGGCACCAGTTGCAGCAGCGGCTGGGCCGCCCGTACCAGCGGATTCAGGCCACCCAGCTGGATGGCCGCCAGTTCGGCATATTCATACGCAAGGCTATTCGCCTCGAACGGCGCGGGGATGGCCGCCGCCTCGGCGCCCTCCGGTGCGAACCGTTGTTCCGCCACGGTTTGATTCAACATATCCCCTCCCTTTAGCGGCGGATCGCCCAGAGTTCCATATCCAGGCCGGGGAATTCGCCGGCCACGTGCAAGGCGATGCCGGCCGAGCCGGCCAACTGCGCCCACAGCTCATGGCTGTTATCCAGTGCGAAGTAGCTATAGCCGGCATGGAACGGGAGTTGCCGAGGCGCCACCGGCAGGCCGCGCAGCCCGACGCCGGGGAGTTGCAGGTTGACCAGGTCGCGGATCTTTTCCACCGGACCGATCTTGACCTGCGCGGGGAAGCTGCTCCAGATCGCCTCGACCGGCAGGTCGGCATGCACCGCCAGCACGAACGAGGCGGTATTGAATAGGCTGGGATCGGGCAAGACCGCCACGCTCAAGCCGAACTTGCGCTTCTCCAAGGCGATAGGCACCGCCAGGGGGTCCATCACCATGCTGAGCGAGTGGCGCAGCTCGGCCATCAGCGGCTGGAAGCTTTGCTGCAGGGCATCGTGCTGGTAGGCCGGATAGCGGGAGCTGCGCTTGCTTGCCTGGCTGAAGCTGGCCAGCTCGCCGGCCAACTGCACCACGGCACGGTACAGCTGCTCCGGATGCAGTCCGCTACAGGCGCTGAAATGGGTGAACAGCGGTTCGGCGCGGTTGATCAGCTGCAGCAGCAGGAAATCGGCGATTTCGCCGGTGCCGGTGACGCCGGGTTGGGCCAGCCTGGCCGCCAGCGCATCGCCGCGCTGGTGAAGCAGCCCCGCCAGTTCGTCGACAAAGGCCGCCAGCCGCGGCGCCACCCGATAGTCGAGACAGGGCGGCGAATAGGCCGGGTCCAGCACCAGGCGGTTGTCGTCGCGCCGTTCCACCACGCGCGCCACGCCCAGCGTGGCATAGGCATTGGCCACCTGCTCGGCCGGCGCCAGGCGCAGCCGCAGGCGCCCTACCCGCATCAGCGCACTGTCGTCGGCCCCTTCGTTGCTGTCATGCACCTCGCACTCGGCCCCCTGATAGCGGGCGTAGGCGTCGGCATGCAGATTGGCGCCCACTTCCGGCACGCCGGGACGGCGCAGCGGCAGGGCCAGCACGATTTGCGTATCGCGCATATCGGCTGGAATATCCAGCGGCAGCGGTAGATCGTCATTCAGTGGCAGCGACAGCGGCGTGCCGTCCGGCATCACCCCTTCGCAGGCCAACAAGGCCAGCTTGCCCAGGCCCAGCTGCTGCTCATCGATCAGCAGGCGCGAGAAACCCCAGCTATAGCCCCCCAGGGCGCGGCAGCGTGCTTCCAGCAAGCTGTGCAGATAGCGGTCCTGCTGCTGCAAATGCTGTGGTTGCAGCAACATCCCTTCGGACCAGATGACTTTGTTGTTCCAGAACATGTTTCCCCGTCTTACTTTTAATTGATCTTATTGTTCACCCGCACCCAGCTTTGAAGACCCTCGCTATCGCTATACCTCCTGCGGCGCGGTCAGCAGGCAGAGCCGTTGATATTCCAGCACCACGGCTTGGTACTGCTTGTCGAATTCCCCCCAGGATTTGGCCGAACGCTGCCATGGCAGCGCCGCGCCTGCCTCGCGTTGGATACGTGTGGGTGCGAGCCGCAGCAATACGTCGCAGAGGGCGGCCTGCAGGCTGGCGATCTTGTCGTGTTGGCGTGCATTTCCGGCGGCCAAGGCCTCGACCAGCACGCCGCCGTCCGGCCGGCTGTCATCCGCCGGTTCGCACAGGCATTGGCGCAAAGTCACTCCGGCATCGGCCTGTAGCGACGTGCTGCGACCGAGCCGGGACGGCGACGGATTTTCCAAGGCGGCTTCGACCGCCGAGCGCAAAAGCCGGCCGACCCGTTCGGCGAAATGCGGTGCCTCCGCCTGTTCCAGCGCGAGTTCAGGCAGGCCCAGGCCGTGTAGCAACCGAGCCAGGATTTCCGTCGCCTGGGTTGCGGCGGCGGTCAAGGCTGTGTCAGGTCCCGTTTCGAACAAGGCGGGCGACCGGGCAAGCGGACCAACCGGCAGCGGCTGGCCCGGCCGGCTGAGGCCGGCGGCCGGATCGTAGCCGTCGGGGAAAATATGGCTCGCCCCACCCAGGGGCAGGCGTTCCGGCGCAACGTGGTCGCTGATGGAACCGGCGAAAGCCGGGCCGTCGGTGGCCACCGGCATTGTCAGCAAGGGATCCGCTTCGATCAGGCGCAGCGTGGGTGATCCCAGCGGGATTTCCTCGGCCAGCGGTAAAAAGCTGGCCAAGGTATCCAGTCCCTGGTATCCATTTGCTGCAGCAGTCTGGACGCCGCCCGCCACACCGGCCCCACCTTCCAGCCCGACTTCCAGATGGTAGGGACCGATCCGCAAGCGGTCGCCATGGTGCAGCCGTGCCGCGATACCGAATTCCAATGGGCGCTGATTGTGCTCGATCCGGTTGTTGCCCAGGTCGTTGAGATAGAAGGCATCTTCCCGGTATTCGATGCGGCCTTGCAGGCGCGAGACGGTTTGCGATTCGTCGGCCAGCACCAGCCTGTTTTCCGGCGCACGGCCCAGCGTACCGCCGCTGCGATCGAAAAGCGCGCCGAGGGCCTCGATGGGCACCACTTCGCAATGGCTGAGCACGGTCAGGCGCAGGGTGGAGGGAGTGGAATTCATGCTAGCTCCTTGCTGCCGTCGTCCGCCTTCAGCGGCGCGGTCGGCGCGGTGGGGGAACAACCGGCGCCCGCGCCGGCGCCACCGCCGGCATTGAGCAAGACCGGCGTGCCGGTAATGGATACGCTGGCCGGTCCGATCACGATGGAGCCGCCACCGGCCTTGAGGGTGATGCTGGCGCCGGCTTCGATCACCAGGTTGGTGCCGGCCTTGATATGGACGGCCATGCCGCTGTCCACGGCGAAATTCATACCGGCTTTCTGCAGCAGGTCCTTGCCGGTTTGCAGCGAGACGCTGCCATCCACCTTCTGGTTATGATCGCCGCCCACCAGGGTATGCATGGCGCCGCCCACCTTGACGAACTGCTTGCCCTCCACCTGCAGATGCTGGTCGCGGCCCACCCAGGTCAGGGCATCGTGCTTGACGTAGCTTTCCCAATCCTTTTCGGCCCGGATAAACAGCTGCTCGCTGCCCTTGGCATCATTGAAGCGCAGCTCGTTGAAGCCGCCGCCCCCCTTGGACGAGGCGGTCTTGATGGTGGAAATGGCCGCCTTGGCCGGCAGCGCATAGGGCGGCATATTGGCGGCGTTGTAGACGCTGCCGGCGACGATGGGTTGATCCGGATCGCCATCGAGAAATTCGACGATCACTTCCTGCCCCACGCGCGGCAGGAACAGGCTGCCCCAGCGCTTGCCGGCCCAGCCCTGCGCCACCCGTACCCAGCAGCGTTGCAAGCGCTTGTCGGCCGGGGCCGGCGAAAACTGCTCCCAGTGGAATTGCAGCATGACCCGGCCGTATTGGTCGGTATGGATCTCTTCGCCTTCCGGCCCCACCACCATGGCGGTCTGCGGCCCCGTCAGGCTGGGTTTTGTCGTCAGCGGCTGCGAACAGAAGCCGACATCGTGCCCGATCAAATTCATGGTGCAGGCAAAGACCGGCTTGGCATCGGTTTCGAGCACCGTGGCGTAAGCGTCGGAATGGAGGGTATAGCTGGCCGATATCACCAGATATTGCCGGTTCTGGTCGGCACGCGGATGGCCGTTCAAGCGGAACAGGCCGCCCGGACAGACGCCGCGCGCATTGGTCTCGGCCTCGATGCGCTGGCTCAGCACCTTGTGCGCCTGCAAGGCAATACGCGCATAGCGCTCGCCCTGGGCGGCATCGGTATAGGGCGCGGGACAATCCTGTTGCTCCAGCTCGCCCGCTTGCGGCAACTTCGCCCGCGCCAGCAGACCTTGCTGGCCGCTCTTGGACGGCGCCTCAAAATCAAAGGCATTGCTGCTGAAGCGGCCGGCCTGCAATTGTCTGCCGCCACGCCATTGCCGAATGGCTTCGCACAACTGCGCGCCCCAGGGTTTGTAATCGACCTGGCCATAGCCGGGGATGGCGGTGTGCACCTGGGGCGAATCCGCCAGCACCAGGGTATGTTTGCCGCCGGCATGGCGGAAGAAGTAATAGATCCCTTCGCGTTCGATCAGGCGGCTGAAGAAATCGAAGTCGCTTTCCCGATACTGGGCGCAATGCGGCAATACCGGATAGCTGGCGGAGCACTGGTTATCGACATCGATGTGATAGTCCCGCTCAAGCAGATCCAATACGATCTGCAACACGGTCTTGCCGGAAAAGAAGCGGCAGTGCGAAGCACGCGTCAGTAGCCATAACCGGGGCCGCAATACCGCCTGGTAGGACAACAGCCGGTCCGATTGCGGCAAGGCGGCGCCCAGGCCGAACTCGCTGACGATGCCATTGAACTGGCGTTCGCCGCCGCCGGCCAGCGCCAAGGTCACCGACATGTCCTGGCCGAGCAGCGCGTCGAAATCGAGATCGGCATCGGTGCCGAGCAAATCCAGGCGGTACTCGCTCAACCGTCCGAGCGCTTCTTCGCCCTGCATGCGCAAAAGCAGCAGGGTATCGGCGGCAAGCGGGCCCTTGACGGCAAGTTGGCGGTTTTTCTGGGTAAACAAGGATGTCGTCACGGTAGTTGGGTCTGGGTGGTGCCGGCCATATTGATGGCGATCATGCCGCCCCAGTTGCACAGGCATTTGGATGCGTTATCGAGCGCCGGGAATTGGCCGATGATCACGGTCGGTTTGCCGGGCAGCCACGGCGCGGGCGTCACCGGTACGCACGGCATGGGCGTCAATGCCCCCATGGCGGCCGCCGTGGCCGCCGCCACCATGGGATTGGCCGGCGAGTTGCACATGCCGAAGGGCAGGATATTGACCATGGGCTTGGAGTCCATGATGGTCGCGGCCGGGCCGGTCTCGGCGATGACCTGGGCGAGCGGCAGCACCACCAGGCTCGATGGGGCCGCGCCAAAACTGCATTTGAGCATGGCGCCGTTGGCGACTTGATTGGACACGATGGGGCTTCCTTATCCTGGTCCGCCACGCGGTTTGATCAATAGCCGCCTGGCGCTTTCCTTTGCGCTACCCGCCGCCAGCCAGGTCCCCAGACCCATGCCGGCCCCGTCCCCCAAACGCGTCCCCTTGATCGCCGCCGGCTTGAGCCGCAATTCCACATCCCAATCCAGTGCGTGCCCCACGTACTGGCGTACCCAGGCTTGTAGACGTGAAAAGCTGGCGCCGCCCGGCAACAGGCGGTCGTAGTCGGCCTGGTCCAGGGGACCGATCACGATGCGGAATTTGTGCTGGCAATCCCACACCTTCTTACCCAGCACGCAGCCCTTGCCCAGGGTGGACGAGCCGCCCCTGGCGCCCAGCCGGGTATGAGCCTTGGCCGGCAACGCCAGCCATTGCCCGACGAATTGCTCGATGGCCACGGGCAGGCCGAAGTATTGCGAGAGCAGCAGCGCCAGGCCGGCGGCATGGCGGGTCTTGCCGGCCAGCAATCCGGTAAAATGCAGGTGGTCCTGCTCGTGCGCGCATTGCCGCGCCGCATCCGGCAGCGATGCCCTTGCGCTTTGACCGGACAAGCTGCCCAGGTAGTCGGCGAAGCGATCGTCGTCGGGCCGGTCGCGGCTGATCACCGGCTGGCTGCTGGCCCAGCTCCGATAAAGCAGGCTGAGGATGCGGTGGTGGAAGATGTCCAGAAAGGCTGCCAGCGTGTGATCGCCGGCGTGATGCTGCCGCTCGCGCACGTACTCGGTCAGGTGCAAGGGCATCGGGCCGTCCGCACCCAGCAGACCCAGCAGATTGACCGCCAGCCGGGCCGGCCGCTCGCCGGCGCGCCGGTACGGCCCCAAGGGGGTGGACTGGAAGCACAGTTCGGCATCCTGCCCCAGCCGCAGCGCATCGTCGGCGGGACGGAAGGACTGGCCCAGCCTCGGCTTGTCGCGGTGGGCGCGCTCCAGCAGACGCATCGCCTGGTAGAAGTCGAAGCGGTGCGAGGATTTTTCCAGGCGATCGGCCAAATGCTCGGCGCGATTCACAGTAGCTGACATAGTCCCGCCCTCGCCGGCCAGCGCATGATCTCGCCGCGCGCCACGGTCCTTACCACGGTTTCGGTAAAGCTATTGATCGATACATAGAGGGCGAAGAAACGCTGCAATACCGCCCCCAGCAGAAAGGCCCCGCGCCTTCGAACGCATCGTCGTCAAAGGTAATGGTCAGCTCGACGCCGCGGCCGAAGCTGATTGGCCCCTTGCTGGGCAGATGGCGGGTGACCGGGCGGGAGGCGATGCTGCGCAATCCATCGATCTGGCGCTGCGCCGCCATATCATGGGGCAGGCAATACAGCCCCAGTAGTTCGCGCAGGGTGCGTGCGCCCGCTTGCGGATCGGATTCCAGCAGCGAGAGATAGTTGAGCGAAAGATGGTTGAGCAGCCGCCACGATATCGCCCCGTCGGCCAGGGCCGGGCGCGGCTGGCTCGGTCCGGCCAGGCAGCGAAGCGCCGTCACCGGCAGCTCGGTCTCCAGGGTGAAGTCAGCGGCGCCCACCCCGACCGGCATCTGCAAGGGCAGGTCGCGATTGGTACACAGCAACTCCAGCCCCAGCTGGCGCAACTCGCCCTGGCCGGGGGCTTCGGCCGCATCCACCAGGGCGATGAACAGTTCACTGCCCAGGTAGCTGGAACGGGCGCCCTGGCGACGCGGTGTTTCCGCCGGTAGACGCGGTTCGCGCCGGAGTTGGTAGAAGGCTTCCGCGCTGCCCGGACGGTGATCGCGGGCGCAATGGAACGGCAGGAAGGGCTGGGGGGTGGCGTTGCCGGCCTGGTAGCCGCTGACCGATTCCACCCGGTAGACCTCGAAGTCCAGCGGGCGGGTGCGGTCGGCCAGCACCTGGTATTCGAACTGTTCGTCGGAGATGGCTATCCGGTCGGCCCGGCGCGGGAAAAGATTGATGGCCGGCGTGCAATGCAGGGCGAAATGCGAGCCGTTCAGCCCCTGCTCCAATTGCGGGTCGTGCCGGTCCAGGAGCAGCAGCAATTCGAACTCGCTCTCCTCACAGCGCCGCAACGCGGTATTGAGGCCGGCCAATTCGACAAACAGGAAGCGTTGCGGAAAGGCAAAGTATTCCTGCAGCAGCCGATAACCCTGGAAAGACTGGCGCGACGGCGGCAACAGCGCTTCATCCTCGTCGAATCCCACCGGGCGCAAGGCGTCATCCGGCAGGCGGGCATGCCAGTCCACCGGCCGTTGCGTCGGCAGCACCAGCACGGCAGCGACATGGGCCAGCAATTGTTCGTATAGCCGTTCCGGAATGCCTTCGCTGCCGCGCAGATGCAGTTGCAGGGTATCGAGCTTGAGCTGGTTCGCCGCCAGTCCGCCGCCCACCCGCAGGCGTAAGCGGATTCCGGCCTTCAAATTGGGCGGCAGCTCCGCATCCACGCCGCCGATGGCGCCGCCGAAACTGAAATAGCTGGCCGAGACCAGGCTCAAAGGCCATAGCGTCATGGCATGCGCGCTACGGTATTCGCAACGGGTGCTGCCCACCTTGTCGAGCAGGCTGTGCATGGCCGTGCCGCGTGGGACGGCCACGCCATCGCCCAAGGCGGGATTGCTCAGGTCGGGCTGCAGCTGCACCACCGCCATCGACGGCGTCGGCGTCAGGTAATGGGGATAGACCAGCTCGGTCAGATGCTGGGTAAAGCGGGGAAACTGGGCGTCCAGCTTCATTTGTACGCGTGCGGTCAGGAAACTGAAGCCTTCCAGCAGGCGCTCGACATAGGGGTCGGCGCATTCGAAGCGCTCCAGGCCCAAACGCGCGGCAACCTTGGGAAAGGCTTCGGCGAACTCGCCGCCCATTTCGCGCAGATGCTGCAGCTCCTGGCTGTAATACTTGAGCAGGGTCGGGTTCATGGCGTGTGCTCATGCAGGCGGACCTGGCCTACTTCCAGGTCCAGGTCGGTCTTGAAGTAGAGCCGCTCCGGATAGGGCTGCGCCCATAGATCACCTTCGATCAGGTAGGACACGCAATTGTTGGCATCGCCCATATTGATCGCACTGACCTTCAGGCTATCGGGCATGATCCTCGGCTCGAACACGCGGATTGCCTCGGCGATGGCCTCCGCCAGACGCGCCGACTTCATCCCGGAGGCCGTCTTGCCGGCGAGTTCCGGCATGCCGAAATTCAGCACCGACTGCCGTACCGGCGCAAAGTCGGACAGATCGAGCCGGCTTTGCAGGTGGGTGGTGTTCAATAGGTGGGTCAGGTCACGCCGTACGCTTTGCCGCAGCTGCCGCATAGACAGCACCCGGCTCTCGCGCGACTCGTGGCGCTGCTCCGGTTCGAGATCGGTAAGACGGTCCAGCAGCGAGGGCTGCAGCCGGTCTTTGCTGCTGAGTTCGGCCATGGCGGGAGGGGCTTTGGGTGAGCAATGATAGGGACGCGCTAGCGGCGACGGGGCAAACGGGCAGGCAACCGCCCGCCCGTGCTCACTTCAATGACGCAGAATCCATTAAACGGATTTGTTGGCCGGAATATTCCACTTGGCTTCCGTGCCCGCTTTGGCGTTGCCCGCTGCATCCTGGATCTTGTATTGGATATGGAAGCTGGCGAAGTTCAGCGAGAAGTTCTCGGTAAAGCGATCTTCACCACCGCTGCCACCGGTCGAATAGGACGAAACCAGCACGTCCTTCAGGGTGATCGTGTAGTAGTCGATCGGCGATGTACCCGCTGCCTTGCGCACGCTCAGAATCACTTCGGGGAGGTGTTCGCCCTTGCAGGCGCAGAGCACCAGCAAGGGGCTGGCGTTGTCGGTGTACTTGGTGAAGGAGATATCCTGGATACCTACCTTGCCGGCGCCGCCGCCGGTACCGCTGTGCATGGTGCCGGACTGGGTCAGGCCCCAGCTCCAGGCCAGGATTTCCATTTCTTCCTTGTGGCCTTCATTCTGCGATTCGCCGGGAATGGATTGGATCTTCAGATGGATATCTACTGCCATGGTGCTCTCCTGTGGGTTCCCGTGTGGAACGTTCAAACCTTGTCGTTTTTAGGGCCCGCCGCTGATGGCGACGGGGTGAGACCGGGTGCCGGTGAGCTGGCCCCCTTTAAGAAACCGCCTTACGCACCCTTGGCGGACGGCAGCTTCGAGACCAGCCGCAAGGAGACCGTCAGGCCCTCCAGCTGGTAGTGCGGCTTCAGATAGAACTTGGAGGTGTAGTAGCCGGGATTGCCCTCGACCTCTTCCACCACCACTTGCGCGTCGGTGAGGGGCTTGCGCGCCTTGGTCTCGTCCGACGAGTGCAGCGGCGAGGCATCGACGTAGTTGATGATCCAGTTCTGCAACCAGCGCTGCATATCGTCCCTGCCCTTGAACGAACCGACCTTGTCGCGGACGATGCACTTGAGGTAATGGGCAAAGCGGTTGCAGGCGAACAGGTAGGGCAGCCGCGCCGCCAGATTGGCGTTGGCGGTGGCGTCCGGGTCGTCGTATTCGGCCGGCTTGTGCAGCGACTGCGCGCCGATAAAGGCCGCCACGTCCGAATTCTTCATATGCACCAGCGGCATAAAGCCGTTCTTGGCCAGCTCGGCCTCGCGCCGGTCGCTGATGGCGATCTCGGTCGGGCACTTGCTGTCCACACCGCCGTCGTCGGTCGGGAACACATGCATGGGCAGGCCATCCACCGCACCGCCCGACTCGATGCCGCGAATCTGCGAGCACCAGCCATAGGTCTTGAAGGAGCGGTTGATATTGACCGCCATGGCGTAGGCCGAATTGGCCCAGCAATAGTGGTTGCTGTTGGCGCCGGCGGTGTCTTCCTCGAAGCTGAATTCCTCCACCGGGTTGGTCTTGGCGCCATAGGGCGAGCGGGCCAGGAAGCGCGGCATGGCCAGGCCGATATAGCGCGAATCCTCCGACTCGCGCAGCGAGCGCCAGCCGGCGTGTTCGGGGGTCTGGAACAGCTTGGTCAGGTCGCGTGGATTGGCCAGCTCCTGCCAGCTTTCCATCAGCATCACCGCCGGCGCCGCCGCAGCGAAGAAAGGGGCGTGGGCAGCGGCGCTGATCTTGGCGACCTGGGTCAGCAGGTCCACGTCAGGACCGCTGTTGTCGAAGTAATAATCGGCCACCAGCGCGCCATAGGGCTCGCCGCCGAACTGGCCGTATTCCTCTTCGTACAGCTTCTTGAACATCGGGCTCTGGTCCCAGGCGGCCCCTTTGTACTTCTTCAGGTTCTTGTGCAGCTCGTTCTTGCCGACATTCATCACCCGGATCTTCAAGGACTCATCCGTCTCGGTATTGCCCACCAGATAGTGCAGGCCCCGCCAGGCGCTTTCCACGGCCTGGAATTGCGGGCAGTGGAGAATCTCGTTGATCTGGCCGGTCAGCTTCAGGTCGATCTGGGCGATCAAGGCTTCCACCGTGCCCAGCACATCGGACGACACCAGGCTGGCATCGCGCAGCGCCTGCTCGGACAGGGTGCGCACCGCTTGTTCGACCGCCTCCTGCGCCTTGTCGGTACGCGGCTTGAATTCCTTTTGCAGCAGGCTGGCAAAGTCGTCCGTCCCCAGGACGGCTTCCGCGCCGGCCGCTTGTTCCAGTGTTGCGCTTGCTTCATTCATCGTTTCGGCTCCCTCGGCAATGGCTTCGATTTATTCCTGCGGTGCGGCGGTTTCTGCCTTGGGCGCGGCGCTAAGACTCTGCATCAAGGCCGGATCGGCCAGGAGGCGGGCGATCAGCTCCTCCGCACCGGTCTTGCCGTCCATATAGGTCAGCAGATTGGACAGCTGGCTACGTGCCTCCAGCAGCAGGCGCAGGGGCTCGACCTTGCGGGCGATGGCCGCCGGCAGGAAGTCGTCCATGCTCTCGAAGGTGATATCGATGCCGAGATTGCCTTCTCCGGTCAGCGTATTGGGCAATTGCGCCGCCACGCGCGGCTTGATCGACTTCAGGCGTTCATCGAAGTTGTCGCTATCGATTTCAAGGAATTTGCGCTCGGCCAGCGGCGGCAGGGGTTCCACCGGCTGACCGGACAGATCGGACAACACCCCCATGATAAAAGGCAGGTTGACCTTCTTTTCCGCGCCATACAGTTCAACGTCGTATTCGATCTGTACCCGTGGCGCGCGGGTACGGGCGATGAATTTCTGGCTGCTTTCCTTGGCCATGAATGAGCTCCCGAGTGGATGGAATTGTTATTGGAGAGGGATGTGTTTCAGCCTGGGCTGGTGCCGCCCAGCTGATGGATGCCGCCCAGGCTTTCCGGGGCGAGGTCGGCAAGGATCTCGACGAAGTTCATCGGTACCAGCCGGCGAGCGCGTTTGAGCAATATCGGGATGGGGCTGGATGGCTCCTGCCGCTCGTAGTAAGCGCAGATCTGTTCCAGCATGTGCAGCACATCGTCGCGGCCCGAGACTTCGCCGGGCCGCCGGCTCGGCGCCTCGGACACCACGTCGGTGACCGAATCGACCAGGGCAGGTGCGCTGGCCGGTCCGGTGCGATCGACACGGCGGGCAAGCTGGTGGTCGATTTCGCTACGGGCGCGCCGTAAGGCTTCATGCAACACGGCGAAATTGAGCGCCTTGCCATAGCCGACCCGCTCGGTCAGCAAGGCCTCGATGCGACCGATCGAATCGCAACAGACCGACAAGGCGGTCGCCGTGGCTGCCAGGCTGGGCAGCGCCACATCCAGGCAGACGGCATCGATCTCGGCTTGGCTGAGCTGCGCCGCGCCTTCGGCCAAGCTCAGGTGACCCGCGATCACATCGATATCGCGCAGGGTGACGGTACCGCAGGCGCGCGAGTCGGCCAGCGCGACGGTGCGCAACTCGGCGACCATGCCGGCGCCATTGCTCAACAACAACAGGGCATTGAGCCGGGCGGTGGGATCGAGCGCATCGTCGGGGTCCAGTTGCGGATGGAGCTGGTCCCAATGGCGCGCCAGCAGGCCTTCCAACAGGACCAGGCCATCGGCGAAGCCGGCCATGCCATGGCGGTGCAGCAGGGCGCGGCACAATTGGCCGGCAATGCGCAGATCGTGGCTGCGGCCCGACAAGGCTAGCGCCAGGCGTTCGACCGCCTGCCAGTCCGGCCCTTCCGCCACCTGCATGGTGCGGCCGTACTCGACTTCCGGCTTACCCTGCAGCAGACGGTTCAGCTCGATGGCATCGGGGTGGTATTCCAGGTCCTCGCCGCAGGGTGCGTCGCTTGATATGTCCTGCAGCAAGGTTTCGATATCGAGTACAGGCATGGCGGGAACGGCTCGGATAGGTTGAAATTTCCGTCCGCCATCCCGCTTCGCCCGCCGCCATGGCAGCGTCCGCGGCCGGCAGCAAGGGCGTCAGGCACGTATTCACCTTACCCGATCGCCTTTCCCGCTCCACTTATACGGAAGTATAGGGATGCCCTAAACACGCCAAGCTCAGGCAAGCTGGGAACCTCAAACGACAATGCCACTGCGC
Organism: Chitinimonas arctica; assembly: GCF_007431345.1. Classification (NCBI taxonomy): domain Bacteria; kingdom Pseudomonadati; phylum Pseudomonadota; class Betaproteobacteria; order Neisseriales; family Chitinibacteraceae; genus Chitinimonas; species Chitinimonas arctica. The sequence goes on from NZ_CP041730.1 coordinate 697,287, forward strand.
TGAGCCATTCCGTTTCCCCGCCGCGGCCGCCGGCCCCGCCTGCGCCCGCCCGGGGAAAGATCAGCCTATCCCCATGAAAATAAGAAAATATGCACATCGAAAATGCCATTACCACCGAGCAGGCACGCCACCTGCATCGCAATACCCCCATCGTCGTACTGACCAATGTCGTGGGTGCGGCGGTCGTCTCCGCCGTCTACCTGGACACCATCGAACCGTCCGCCCTCCTGCCCTGGCTGTTGGCCTTTCTGCTACAGACCTGCTACCGCCTCGGCTTGTGGCATCGTTTTAGACACAGCGACTTCCGCCCCTCGGTTGCCCACTACTGGTTCCGCCTATCCTTGATCGGCAGCCTGTTCGCAGTGGCGCTCTGGTCGCTGGGCATGTTGCTGTTCTTCACCATCGGCAGCTTCATGCAGCATTTCGCCTTCTGGTGCGTCACCATGCTGGTGGGCGTTTCGTCCACCTTCACGCAGGGACCCCACTATCCGCGACGTTTTCTGCTCGGCTACTTCCCCTTGCTGATCCCGCTGATCTGCCTGATGGTCCACGCCGAGGTCATCTGCTGTGGCGTGCTGAGCGCCATCGCGGGTTTCGCGCTATTGCTGCTGTTCTATGCGCAACGCTTCAACAAGCTGTTGACCGATTCGCTCCAGCTGCGCTTCGAGAACCTGGACCTGGTCAACCAACTCAGGGCGCAGAAGAAGATCGCCGAAACGGCCAATATGGCCAAGTCGCGTTTTCTGGCGGCCGCCAGCCATGACCTGCGCCAGCCCATCCACGCGCTCAGCATCCACCTGCAATCCCTGGCCGCCTGCACGCTCCCGGCCAAGGCCGAAGCCTTGGTCAACGATGCCAGCGAATGCTGTGACAGCATGAACGATCTATTCCGCAGCCTGCTTGACGTATCCCGGCTGGATTCGCAGGCGGTGCAGCCCCTGTACAGCAGCTTTGCGCTGCAACCCCTGCTTGAGCGCCTGGTGAGCGAATACCGTCCACAGGCCCAGGCCAAGTCGGTCGCACTGAGCCTGCGGCCCTGCCGGGCGTGGGTACACAGCGACCCCACCCTGGTGGAGCGCGTCCTGCGCAATCTGATCTCCAATGCGGTGCGCTATACCCAGGCGGGCCGCATCATCGTCGGCTGCCGGCGCCAGGGCAATGCGGTACGGCTTGGGGTATATGACAGCGGCCAAGGGATAGCTGCCGATCAGCAGGCCCTGATCTTCGAAGAGTTCTACCAGATCAACAAAGGCAGCAGCCATTCCGCCCACGGGCTGGGATTGGGTCTGAATATCGTGCAGCGCATGACCCAGTTGCTGGGCAGCCAGGTCACCGTACGCTCCATACCGGAACGGGGCAGCGCGTTCAGCTTTGTGCTGCCCCTGGCCAGCACGGAACAGACGCGGACCAGCGCCTTGCCGGCCACGGCCGTGCGCTTCCGTCCCCTGGAGGACGCATTGATCGTCGTGATCGGCCGAGGCGGACGCGTGGCGGAAATCGCCGCCGCCCTCAAGGCGGCCAGGCGCTGCCATGTGATCGCCACCGAGACCAGCCAGCAGGCGCTGGAATGCCTGAGCAACTGCACCTTGGTGCCTTGTGCGCTGATCTGTTGCGCGGCCGACAGCGACCAGGCGATCAGGCGTCTGCGCGACGAGTTCAATCAAGCCATCCCGGCGCTGATACTACCCGGCGAGGAATCCCGGACCGGGTGCGAAGCCATGGACGATACCGTGGTCCTGCCCGAATCCACCTCCATCTCCACGCTGTTGCAGACCCTGCGCAGATTGGAGGATCAGGTGGCATGCTCCATGGTATAGAGCCCCAGGCGCCGTGCCATCAGCACGGCCTGGGTGCGATTGACGACATTCAGGGCGCGGAACACCGAAGAAACATGCACCTTGACGGTGATTTCCGCCAGCCCCAGGCGCAGGCTGATTTCCTTGTTGGAATAGCCCTTGGACAACATCATCACGATCTCCCGCTGGCGCGGCGTCAGCGATACCAAGGGCGCCCCCGCGCCGATATCCTCGCCCTGGGCGGTGACCCACTTCGGCGCGCCGATGCCGCCGCGCACCACCTGCTGGACGATATCGGTCATCACGTCCATCGCCACCGCCTTGGAAACGAAGGCGCGCACGCCGGCACTCAGTGCCGCGGTCGCCTCGCGCCTATCCTCCGACGCCGAGACGGCGATAATGGCCAAGCCTTCCCATTTGCGCCGGAAGGCCACAATGGCATCCACCCCGCACAAACCCGGCAAGCCCATATCCAGCAGCAACACCGCCGGCAGCTCGTGTTCGGCCGCAAGCCGCAGGCCCTCCTCCGCGCTATGGGTACTCTTTATCTGGTAACCCGGCAGGCAGTCTTGCAGTAGGCGGGTCAATGCTTCTCTATACAAGGGGTGATCTTCGACGATCAAAGCGATCTGCATGGCGATTGGCGCTGTGTTGAACATTCCTGTTTTGATAAACCGGCAGAAAAAAGACCTGCCCCCCCTCTAGCGCTACATGCCTATCAAGCATTTGCGTTTTTATTTATTATTTCGGCAATATTACGCTGCGTCAGCCCGATGTAAGCAGAATTTGCGCACCTGCCAGTTTTTGGCATTTTTCATACGGTCCTCGGACCGGCCAACCTCCACCGGAGCAACAGCATGGCCCTGAAAGTCCCCAAACCCCGCAACCCGTTCGCCATGGCCGCCAGCCGGCGACATGCCGGCGTGCATGACAAGGGTGGCAAGATAAAGCGACGCGATGCGCGGCAAAGTCTGCGGCAGGCACTGAAACAAGGGCGGGAGGATTTTTCCCCGCCCTTTTTCTTTGTGCCGGCCTTGCCTGCATCGGGATAAGGACGGGGAAGGCTTTGGTGGGGATGAGACAGGTATGCAATATCACTTGACGCGAATATGACACATGCATATTCTGGGCGGCTATCGTTGCATAGCTCCGCCGATTATATTCCAAAAGCATCACACTGGCCGAAGAGCCGGTTGCCATAAAGGTCGGAGCAAGCTGGTCCAGCGGTAATTTTTTCTTCCTTACTGCCGGTGAACCCAATATGTCCAAGCCCAAGCTTATTCCGCAGTACACCCTGACCAGTCTTTTCGTCTGCGTCACCCTTGCCTTCAGCACCGCGCACGCCGAAGTCGCGCCGCCGAAAAACGCTAAACGCAAGCCCCAGCCGGTCAACACCATCGAGCACGACCATGACCATAGCCATGCCCCGCAGCAGGCCAACCGCCCCCCGGTGGCAGGTGCCATGCGCGGCGTGGCCGTGGAAAAATGCGATCCCGATGCACTGATCTCCTACCGTGGCAAAGCCCTGATCGAAAAGGTCAAGGTCGCCGACTGCTCGCGGGCCCTGTTCAATGTGCGCGCCACCACGGCCGCCATCCTGTTCAGCGAAACCCAGATGATGAGCATGGCCAGCGAGTTCCAGACCCTGGCCCGCTACTACGACGGCAGCAACGACAGCCACATCAACGATATTCAGGAATACATCCGGGCCGGCTACTTCTACCGCAGCAACAACAACTCCGGCTACAGCGATCAGCTGAAGGTGGCGATCCGGTCGGGACTGGAACTCTTGCTGGCTTCGTCCGGTTCGCGCGCCACCACCTGGCAGAACGGCGATGTGTTGCAAAGCGCCTACAAGATGATTACCCACATCAAGGACTTTGCTTACTTCCTGCCCATTACCCGCGGCAAGCTGGCCGAGGCCAGCGGTGACTTCATGAAGAAGAGTGGTACCGCCGCCGCGGTATTCGAGCTGCTGCGGCAGTACGGTGGCCAACCTTGGAGCGACAAGGACGCCCTGGCCGTGCTGAAGCGCGATGGCAGCTATGCCACCGCGCTGTCCGATTTCTACCAGCGCAATAACAACCTGCTCGGCACCGACCAGGAATACGTCCTGGGCGCCGCCGTCAACACCCTGGCCAGCTTCCTCGAAATCTCGGAACTGAAGACCCAGGTACGTCCCCTGGTGCGCAATGCCATCGGCAACGTGCAACTATTCGGCCGCGGCGAATCGATCTGGCTGAATGCCGCCCGCCAGATTCGCAGCTACGACGAGGACAACTGTAGTTATTACGGTACCTGCGGCGCCAAGGCCAAGTGGGAAGCCGCCGTACTGACCAGCTCGCGCAACTGTACCCCGACCATCAAGATCCTGTCGCAAGGCTACTCGCAGACCGACCTGACCAAAGCCTGCCAGCAGTTGCTGGATGAGGAAAAATTGTTCAGCTACTCGATGTTCGGCAATACCGACCCGAGCAAGAACAATATCATTCCGACCAAGAACAACGCTGGCCTGGAAGTGATCGCCTTCAAGAGCAAGGAAGAATATTCCAAGTACGGTTCGGCCATCTACGGCATCGACACCAACAACGGCGGCATCACCATGGAGGGTGATCCCTCCCAGCCTGGCAATGTGCAGCACTTCTATGCCTACCACAAAGAAGGCCAGCCGCTGATCTGGAACCTCAAGCACGAGTTCATCCACTACATCGACAACATCTACAACATCGAGAACTACGGCAAGGCCTACTGGTCCGGCCAGCCTATCGTCTGGTGGATGGAAGGCCTGGGTGAATACTTCTCGCTGGAGAACGACAACGCATCGGCCATCGAAGTAGGCAAGCGCAAGACCTATCCGCTCAGCACCATCTTCCGCAATTCCTATGAGATGGCCGACTACCAGGACCGCGCCTATCGCTGGGGCTACCTGGTGATGCGCTTTATGTTCGAGCGTCACCGCGCCGACGTCGAAGATATCGTCGCCAAGCTGCGGGCCGGCGAATACGATGCATACGGCAAGATCCTGTTCGAACGCATCGGCACCCGCTATGACAGCGAATTCAGCCAATGGCTGGATACGGTCAGCACCGGCGGCACCTTCGCCGGCGCCAGCTACGGCGGCGGCAAGAACAACGCCAAGGGCGGCAATACCGGTACCAGCACCGGGGGCGGCGGCAGCGGCAGCGGCAAGCCGATTCCCGGCACCGGCACCACCACCTTCGAGCAGAACAAGCCTTACAAGCATAACGACCAGGTGCTGTTCAACGGCCAACGCTATGCCCTGGTGGTCACGGTCGACGGCGCTACATCGACCACTTACCCCATGCCCGGCTATCTGGTCGCCCCCGGCGGCAAGACCTATCAGTCGCCGGACAAGCGGGTCATGGCCTACTGGACCAAGTCCGGCAACATGCCCGGCCAGTTCGACAGCAGCAAGCAGTACCGCCATAACGACGAAGTGATCTTCGACGGCAAGAACTACAGCATGGTGGTGTTGATCGATGGCAAGGTGGTCGGCGACTACGGCCTGTATGGCTCCAGCTGCGCACCGGGCAAGAACTACCGTAGCACCGATGGTCGCGTGTCGGCTTATTGGGTCGCCAGCACGGCGGGGACTGGAACTGGAACTGGAACTGGAACTGGAACTGGAACTGGAACTGGAACTGGAACTGGAACTGGAACTGGAACTGGAACTGGAACTGGAACTGGAACTGGAACTGGAACTGGAACTGGAACTGGAACTGGAACTGGAACTGGAACTGGAACTGGAACTGGAACTGGAACCGGTACTGGAACAGGAACCGGCACGACCACCTTCAGCATCTATCAACAGTACCGCCACGACGATCAGACCCAATGGAATGGCAAGAGCTACCGCTTTACCGTCACCTTGGACGGCAAGACGATCAGCGATTACGCGCTGTACGGCGGTAGCTGCGCACCAGCGGCTTGTCGGCCGGATAGCCCGTTCAGCAGCAGCGACGGACGGGTCAAGGCCCATTGGCAGGAAGCCGGCGGCAGCACGGGCACCAGCACCGGCAACTTCGACACGCATAGGCAATATCGCAACCAGGACCAGGTGTCGGTGAACGGCCGCAGCTATACCTTTAGCGTGGTGGTGGACGGCAAGCCGTCGACCGACTTTCCGCTCTATGGCGGTAGTTGCGAACCGGAGCGCTGCGGTGCGAGCAATCCTTTTGTCTCGTCCGACGCGCGTTCCAAGGCTTTCTGGTATTGATAGCAGTGCGCTGAGCGGCATCCAGGGTGGGCGGCACTGATGCTCCCCCGCCGGACACTTGCCTTCTGAAGCGAACGACCAAGCCCCGATATCGGGGCTTGGTCGTTTCCGGCTTATCCAGACATCCCAAAAACAATAGCGCAAAAATAAAACCCAAAGATTTATTTTTTGAATATCAATAGATTTATTTACTAGAGGAATTTCTGAAAATTATGCAATCAACGTATTTCAAGGAGGATATTCATGGAAAATATAGCTATTCGCACTGCATCGATCAATTCCACCACCGAATTAGATCATTTGCATGACGCGCCTGCGGAAGCGCAACTGCGGGATATCATCGCACGCATCGAAAGCAACGATGAAACATTGACTGAAGTAAGCATCGCCGGCACCTTTATGATAAGTGTGAAAAACATTGAGCAGCTTGGCGCTAAATTGTCGAAAAATAACATTGTCCACACGCTGCGCCTGACTGATTGCAATTTCGATTCCGAGTATTTGTGGGCATTTTTTTTAGAATTGAGCGAGAACAAGACCATCAAGAATCTTGACTTCAGCGAGAACCCGGATCTCGGCACGCACGGCATGCGTGCCTTGGAGGAGCGATTGAGTAAGCGGGGAAGTCCTTGCTTGAACAGTTTGGCATTGAGAGAGTGCGAAATAACGCCATCTCACATTGGTAAACTCCACCACTGCATGCAGGTAAAGCATCTGGACCTGGGGCTTAACCTACTCTCCGATCCGGGCGTGGAGGTATTGGCCGGTAGCAAATCAGGCCTGCTGGAGTCGTTGAATTTAGACTGCAATGATATCTCCGATGCCAGTATTCATGCATTGATCACGCTTGCCGAAAAAACGCCGTCCCTGATAAAAATATCCTTGCGTGGCAATCCAGGCATCAGCCATGCCCAAATGGCCGAATTGACTGCCGTACTAGAAAGAAATTCCGCATCCGGACCCCGCAAGCGGGCACGTAGCGACCAAACGGATTATAATCTGGAACATAAATTATTCAAATTCGGGTTGAATAATGTACGCGCCAGATCGGCAACGGAGAGGCAGCAGGCTCATATTAGGCGTGAAGAACTCAATGACAACACCTGAACTAATCCGCCACGAAAATCAACGCCATGCGGCTTCGTCCATAACGTCCACAGACAGCTGCTCGCATAATTCAAGGAATTGCACTTCATCCTCGGCACGGACGCAAACGGCCTGCCACGCATCGCCGCCGTCATCCACGACTACCAGCCGCTTGCCGTGCTCGGCCAGCCAAGCCGTCAGGGCCGAAAGCAGTGCGCTGCAACGGGCAGGGCCTTCGGGCGGCGCGGGGGGCGCCACAAATGGCGGTAGCCCGCGAGCCACGCACAGCTGTTCCGCTTGGTGGGCCAGTGTCGCATCGTCCTTGAGGTCGGCAAACGTCCCCATTCCCAAGGCGGACAGCGCTTCCATGACCGAGCCCAGCTCCGGCATGGTCTTGCGTTTACCCAATGCCATTCTCGCCGCAGCCGTCGCGGTGGCGTCGTCGCCGCATGCCAGCTCTACCCAGCGGGCGTAGGCTTCCGCCGGCTTGAGGGAATGGACTTTCCTGGGTGCGAGCTGGGGAATAAAAGGCAGCTCCGGCCCCGCGCCAATACCGCAAGCTCGCCAGGCGTCGCGCGTGTCGCGGATATGTGCGCGGTAGTAGGCGACCAACTCGCGGGGATAAAACAGTTGGTCACGGAATGGCGTGTCGTCGATATCGTAAGCACAAACGGCCAAACCGGCATTGATAGGCAAATGGGTGAATGCCGACACCTGCTCGGAAAAATGCTCGCGATAGCCATACGGCTTCATGAGCTTGGGCCAGTTGCCCATAAACGATGCCAGGGCGGACTGTCGCTTCGCTTCCTCCCCGACTATGGCCGTGATGACCGGTATCTCGTATCCATCCTGGTTGCGCTGCGGCTGGTATTTTTTCGCGTAGGCGTAATGCGGGACGAAGGCCTTCAGCAAGATATCGAACAAGACGGGACCATCGGCCAGATCGAGCCACTCGTCGATGCGCTGTAGTTCGGTACCTACTTTGTCAAAGCATACCAGCGCGAACAGGAATGGGTATCCCCACGGTTCGGATGAATAAAGTCGCAGCTTATGGTCTGGAAAGTAAAACGACGATAGCTGCTGAGCATGCCTCATCGCCGGCAGCAGTTCGCTCATAAAGTAATGGGCAAGCTCGTCGATCGCGTCGCCACGGGCGTAACGTTTGAGAAAAACGTCCATCTGTTTCTTGAAGAGGGAGAGCAAATCGTACTGATGCGGGTCGTCGCGCTCCGTTTCGGCCCGTTTGATCTTTAGGGCGATCGCGCGTTCTTCGGATGCGATTCCCTCGTTCAGCGAGGCTATCGTGGTGCTAGGGTTTCTCAGGTTTGCCATTGGGGGGAATTTCAAGCAAAACGAGATAGTAGCGGGTAATCGGTGACACGGATCATCATAGGTGAATGATTTTTCGTGACCTATTTTTTAGCCAAACGCCATTTTTTCCGCACTGCAGTCAAATTGCTTACCTCGCCACTTTGAAATACTCCTCATACCGCCCCGATTCACGCAGCTTCTTCAGCCCGCGATTGAAGCGCAGCAGCAGTTTGGCATTGTCCGGATTGGCCTTGGACAAGATCAGGAAATAGCTGACCACGTTGTAAACCTTGGGGTGATGGGTGATCAGATCGAACTCCGCTGTCACGAAATTCTTTTGCAGCAGGGCATAACCCACGTTCAGATCGGAAGGAAAGATATCAAAGCGCCCAGCCAGCAATTTGCGGAAGTTTTCCACGTCGGAGTTGGCCCGCTCCACCTTGATCCTGGGATTTCGCTCGAACGCATAGTCGTAGCCATTGGTACCACCCACGCGCAGGTTGATCAGGTCGTCGTAGGTCTTCCAATCGACCGGGTTGCTTTTCAAATGGAAGAAAACCGACTTGCCTTCGAATACGGCATCGCTGAAGAAAAATTTCTCGGCCCTGTCCGGCTCAAAGGTCCACACCACCGAGCCGTGGTATTTGCCGCTTTCCGCCTCGGCATAGGCCCGGCGCCAAGGCCGGAACACATAGCGTACCGTCACCCCCTCAAGGGCGAAGGCGTCCGTGACGATATGCGAGGCAATGCCGTAATTCGGCTCGTATTCCGATAGATAGGGTGGCCATTCCCCATTGGTCAGCGTGACTTCTTCCCCCCTCGCCCACAGCGGCAGTAGAAAAGCCAACAGCCACGTCACGATGCTTCTCATCCAGGCACCTGCTCAAACATGGGAGATATCGATCCAGCATAGCACCCGGTTGGCCGCCGCGCGTCCGGCCGAGCGGCTGCTATGCTGTGCCGGCAGGGCCAACAAGCGCATCAGCGCGAGTCATTTATTCGGAGGAAAACCCATGTTCAACAGTACTGTCCTGGAAGTCGGCATAGGCTTGATATTCTGCTTCTGCGCCGTCAGCCTTATCGTCAGCTCCATCAATGAAACCCTGGCGTCCATGTTGCAGCTGCGCAGCAGCCAGTTGCTGGAGGGGGTCAAGGACTTGCTGAACGACCCCAAGGCCACGGGTGTCGTGCTCGACCTTTACAACCATGCCTTGGTCAATCCGCGCGGCTCGGCCGGCATGGCCACCAGTACGGCGGAATTGTGCGGCAAACCCTCTTACATTCCCTCCAAGCATTTCGCCCTGGCGCTGATAGACGTGCTGCAAAACCGGGGGCAGACCAAGCAGAGCCTGGCGGTGGCGATCGATGCCATCAGCGATGCGCAACTGAAGCAGATGATGCAGGGCATGTACGATCGCGCGGCCGGCGATATCGAGGCGTTCGAGCAGAGCCTGTCCAACTGGTTCGACAATGGCATGGCGAGGGTGGCCGGTGCGTACAAGCGGCGCATGCAATTATGGACGCTGATCTTTGGATTCACCGTTGCCGTGCTATTCAATATCGACACGGTGCACCTGTTCCAAAGCCTCTGGGTCCATCCGGGGATGGTGCAAAGCCTGTCCAGCAGCAATGCCGCCAATGTCGAGCAGGCGATGTCGGCACTCAATCAGCTGCCGATAGGATGGAACCGGGCACCCACCGAGTACAGCGCCGGACAATTGCTGGCCTTCCTGCCCGGCTGGCTGCTCACTGCCCTTTCCACCCTGTTCGGTGCACCGTTTTGGTTCGACCTGCTGCAAAAAGCCAGCAATCTGCGAGGTTCGGGACCGAATACCGCGGCTACGCCGGTCTAGGCCCCCTATAAGAAAAGGCACCTCGCGAGGTGCCTTTTCACAGCCAGGTGGGACGGATGTCCCCCCGCTGAAGTCACTTGCCGTGTACCTGGAACAGGTCGCTGCCTGCCGCATCGATGGCTCGGGTCTGCGGATTGTTGTCCAGCCGCTGCCAGCCTGGGCAGTAGTTGCCCGAGCAAGGCACGTTGGTATAGCGCCAGATCCAGCCGTCATTGTGCAGTTGATACAGGCCGCCAATAGCCGAAACGATAGCGGTGGTCTTCGGGTTGTTGTCCAGACGCTGCCAGCCCGGGCAGGAGTTGCCGGTGCAAGGCGTGCCGGTATAGCGCCAGATCCAGCCGTCGTTATGCAGTTGAAAGAGTGACCAGCCGGCTGCGGTGATGGCGGTGGTCTTCGGGTTGTTGTCCAGCCGCTGCCAGCCCGGGCAGGTGCCGCCCGAACAAGGTGCACCCGTGTGGTGCCAGATCCAACCATCGTTGTGCAGCTGGAACAGGCCTCCACTTGAAGCGACGATGGATTTGGTCTTGGCATTATTGTCCAGCAACTGCCAGCCGGGGCAGGATCCGCCGCTGCAAGGCGTACCGGTGTAGCGCCAGATCAAACCGTTGTTGTGCAGTTGGTAGAGCCTGCCGCCGGCTGCCGTGATGGAGCTGGTACGCGAATTGTTGTCCAGCATTTGCCAGCCTGGGCAACTACCGCCCGAGCACGGTACACCGGTATAGCGCCAGATGCGGCCATCGGTATGCAGTTGGTACAGATTGCTGCCTTCCGCCGCGATTGCGATGGTCTTGGTGTTGATGTCCAACAGTTGCCAGCCTGGGCAGGATATGCCGCTGCAAGGCGTGCCGGTATAGCGCCAGATACGGCCATCGTTATGCAACTGGTAGAGTACGCCCCCGCCGCCTGCCGCCACACTGACGGTACGGGTGTTGTTGTCCAGCTTTTGCCAGCCTGGGCAGGAATCACCGCTGCAAGGTGTGCCGGTGTAGCGCCAGATGGCGCCGCTGGGATTGCGGAAGGTGGAAACCTGCGGGCCGGTGGTGCCCAGGACGCGGGCATTATTCGCCTGATCCGCATTGCCCATCGCCACGCCGCCATACTTCACGTCGGGATTGGACCAGTACGGCAGACGCGGGCAGCTGGGTGAGCAGTCATAGGCCATGACCGTGCGCCAGGAAGGCCCCTGGAAACCGTGGCCATAGGAGAACGGCGTGGTACTGGAGTCGGCGGCGATATTGTGCCGGGCGCCTTGCAAGTGGCCGATCTCGTGACCGAAGGAGTAGTAGCCGGTCGCGCAGCTGTAATGCACCGCGGCAAAGGCACTGGTGGGGGTGGCCCAGATCGCGTCGGCCATGCCGCAATAATCGGTCTGGTTGACGATCAGCACCACCACATCGGCGCCGTAGATGTTGCGCAGGGTATGGAGGTTATCCATATTGCCGTCAGCGGTCCCCGCCAGCTGCGAGACGATGGTGTCGTAGCTCTTGCCGGCTTCCGTGTAAGCCACCTTGACCCGATGGACCAATTGCAGCCGGGTTTTCACCTTGCTGTTCTGGTAGCTGGCATTGGTTTCGTCCACGGCCAGCTGGATCATGGCCAAGGTATTGGCGGCGCCGCCCTTGGCGGTTTCCACCGAGCCGGTGTAAGCCACCAGTACCTTGGTGACCGGACCGATCGAAGCGAGCGTGCTGTCGAGCGTGGCGCTATCGGCCACGGCCAGATCGCCACCGGTGGCATCAGCCCGGCTTAGCGGCTGGTTTGCCGGCCTGGCTTGAAGCTCCTTCTGCTTGAAGCTGGGCGGCTCATCGGGGGGGAACTGCGACTCGTCCACCTCGACCAGGGCATGCACGCCTGCACCCATGGACTCGATGCGGAACAGCTGGCTACCACGGCGAATGGTTCCTTCCACTGCGTCGCCATGTACCGACAGCATGGCGTCGCCAGGCTGATCGGCCAATTGGCCGCGCCAGGAGAAGTCATTCTCGCCGCGCTGCGTCAGGCTGGTCCGGGTGGCGCTGCTGGGTTGGCCACGCAAGTCCAGATCAAGCCGCTGGTCTTGCTTGAGCGCGTCCAGGTTGATACGGATAGCGGTGAACTGCTTTGTGGTCTTGCGTGCCTTGATTTGCTCGGCCAGGCGCTGTTGTTCCGGGTGCATTTCGGCATTCACCGACTGCGGCAGGGGTATGAACAATTGCGCGGCAAATGCCGATATGGGTAATACCAGGGTCAGCATCAGCAATTGCAGACACCTGCCCAGCCATTGCCGGGGGTTTAATTGCGAGAACATAAAAATCCTCCTTGAATAATACCTGACAGCAGGCAAAACGATAGCGCCGGTCATTTATCGATTAAATGAACGTCCTGACGAATTGACCATCGTTTTATTTGAAAGCCGGGTTCAAGCGAACTCAGGCTTATCGAGCGCCGGTTTGGAAAGAAAGCTACCTTCGCGATCGATGAACGGCTTTTTAGAGTAATCGACCTAGGCTTGCATCCCTCATCTGGAGGAAAAGTTCCGGCTATCCTTACGAACGGTATTTTTGCCCAATGGAGGCAATCGCGAGAGGCGTGGCTGTGTATTACGCATGGATGCCGGCAAACCCTGATTCAATAAGCGACGGCGGTTTTTCCGCAGCATGCCTGCAAGTAGAAATTGAGAGAAAAAGCGGGCAGCCGAGCGGTGCGCCGTCTGTCGAATCTCCCCCTCGGCGTGAACGTGAATAGTTCGCCCGCGCACCTAAATCCCCCCCTTATCGAGGGGCGGGACGAGCGTAACTTTCGATCAGCATTTCCCACTGATGCCCGTCGGGCTCGTTCCAGTAAATCATCTTGCCGCCGAAATCCGTATTGACCCGATGGTCCACCGGCCCCCGCACGCTGCTGCGATAGGTGATGCCGGCCGCCTGGATGCGGGCAAGGATGGCGTCGAATTCGTTCGGTTCGACGCGGAAGCAGAAGTGGTAAATGGGAAAGGGCTCATCGGTTTCGATGAAATCCAGGGTGAGCCCGTCATTGACATACACCGCCGAAAACGGTCCCAGGGCGGTTTCCGCCCATGGCACGCCAAGCAATTCCGCGAGGCGCCTGGCCGACGCAACTTTCGTGTGCGAGGGGACAATGGCGTGATCGAGGTAAATGGTCATGACCGGCCTCCTGGATTGTGCTGCTTAGGCCCTTTTCGGGATGGTCAAGCCACGGACCACCGCCGGACGTGCCAAAAAGGCGTCAAGCGCGCGTTGCACATGGGGAAAATCGGTAATACCCACCAACTCGCCCGCCTCGTAGAAACCAATCAGGTTACGCACCCAGGGGAAGATGGCGATATCGGCGATGCCGTATTCCGCACCCATGAGCCATTCCCTATCGGCCAAACGCCCATCGAGCACGGCCAACAGCCGCTTGGACTCGGCGACATAACGGTCGCGCGGACGCTTGTCCTCGTATTCCCGGCCGGCGAATTTATGGAAGAAGCCCAATTGGCCGAACATCGGCCCGATCCCACCCATCTGGAACATCAACCATTGCAGGGTCTCGTAACGGCCGGCGCCGTCGGCCGGCATAAAGCGGCCGGTCTTTTCGGCCAGATACACCAGGATGGCGCCGGACTCGAACAAGGCCAGCGGTTTGCCGCCGGGCCCGGCGGGATCGAGAATCGCCGGAATCTTGTTGTTGGGGTTGAGCGAAAGAAAGGCCGGCGACAGCTGGTCATTGCTGTCGAAGCTGACCAGGTGCGGCTCATAGGGCAGCCCGGTTTCTTCCAGCATGATGGAGACCTTGACGCCATTGGGCGTGGGCAAGGAATAAAGCTGCAAGCGGTCGGGATGTTGCGCAGGCCATTTCTCGGTGATGGGGAAAGCGGACAGATCGGTCATGCGGGCTCCATTTGGCAAGCGTGGCTGGCGAACGGCCACGTGCCTCTTAGGTGGAGTACAACCTTGTGTATTCCTAGCCCGCCTGGCTTTTATAAAATCAGCTCAAGGCACGAGGGTTCCTCCCGCCGAGCGTTCAAGACGCCGGCACCGGCTGGCGCGCGGGAGCCGGCACGGCAGCCTCAGCCGCGGTATCGGAATAGCGATTGATATACTTGAGCGTGAGCCGCTCGGATTCGCTCTGGCGTATTTCCGCCAGCGCCTTCCAGATTTTCCAGCTCAGCTCCGGATATTTGGCCATGAAAGGATGGCTGATCTGCAGATAATAGTCTTTGGTCACCAGCGGCGGCTGCACCTTGGTGATGGTTTGAAATTCAGGATATTTCTTCAGGGTATAGTCGCCCACCTCGGTCAGCTGGGCAAAGCCGTCAATGCGGCCGGCCAGTAGCATGCGCAAGGCGCTTTCCGATTTATCGACCACGCTGACCGCCACCCCCATCTTTTTCAAGTCCTCGACAATGGCGTAACCGCGCATGGCGGCGATTTCCAATTGCAGCCCGCTGAAGCTGCGGCCGTTCCATTCCACCGCCGAATCCTTGCGCTTGTACAAACTGTAGGATTTGGTATCGATCCGGTAAGTCCGGTCGTCCTTGCCGTCCTTCATCGGGTAGGCGCCGTTCTTCAGGCGCTCCAGCTTGAAGCTGCTGGCGAATATGCCATCCGCGGCCCCCGACTCGAGTTCCGCCAGACAACGCAGCCAGGGTTTGCGGGAGAATACGATGCGTAGGTCGGGCACCTTTTTTTCGATCAGCTTGACCATCTCCACCGAAATTCCCGGGTCATCCGGTATCAGTTCGGAAGCACCGGTGTGATCCGGCGTGTCCTTGTCTTCATAGGCAACCCGAAACTCGACTGCCTCGGCTCGTAGCAGCAACACGGAACCCAGCAGGAAGGGAATGAGCATTCTGGCGCGAGCAAACATGGCAAGCCTCCAAAGTAGGCCTGGGGTTGTAAACCCAGTATAGCGTTCCCGGCATAAAAGAAAGCGGCGTGGTAAACCGCCCTTTGGACTGCGCCATTTCCACACAAAATCAGTGACATAGCCACTGCCACACGTTTGCCATATTGCCCAGCTAGCCTGGCCGCGGCCGATCCGAACCGGACCGGTCGGCAGGGACGCGCGTCCTTGCTCCAATCGGCATCACCAAGCTGGGGGGAATGCAACAATGCAAGGAATAGGGAAGTCAATCACCCGGAGTCTGCTGTTGGCGGCTCTACTGGGGACAAGCGCCACCAGCCAGGCCGCGCCCAAGGCGGTACTGATCGGCATCGACGGCACACAATACGAAAAACTGCTGGCACTCGATCTGCCCAATATGCGCCGGCTCTATCAGACCATGGCTTATACCGGCGGGGTGCAGGGCAGCGCCAGCGAGCAAACCACGGTAAGCGGACCGGGCTGGACCACCATGCTGACCGGCGTCTGGGCCAATAAGCATGGCGTGACCTCCAATGATTCCGGCTTGGCCAATGCCCAGTTTCCCAGCGTGTTCAAGCGCATTCGCCAGGCCAAGCCGAGCGCTTATATCGCCAGCATTACCAATTGGGCCAGCATCAACCAACGCTTCCTGACACAGGATGTCGTCGGCAACGATTTCAATGCCAGCGGCCTCAGCGACCAAGCGGTGGTGGACAAAACGGTCGAGCAGATCCGCACTACCCCTGCCGACTTTATTTTCGTGGCGCTGGACGATCCGGACCATGCCGGCCATGCCAGTGGTTTTGGCGCGGCTTATAACCAGGCCATACGCGACAGCGATGCCCGTCTGGGCCAGATCCTGGCGGCGGTAGAGGCCAAACGAGCCGCGAGTGGCGACGACTGGCTGGTCCTGGTCACCACCGATCACGGCCGGGAAGCACTGCTGGGCTATAACCATGGCAGCCAGACCCGTTCCGAGAAGACCATCTTCATCGCCAGCAACCAGGCGCTGAATGCCGAGTTCAACCAGCCGGTCGGCAATGTTTCCAACCAGGGCTTCGGCGGATTGTATGGCTATGCGGCCCAGACTTCGATCGCGCCCACCATCCTGCGCCACTTGGGCATCGCCTTGCAGCCGCAATGGTTGCTGGACGGTATCCCGCTCAACGGCACCCTGGCCGTGCAGAAGCTGCTGCCGGCCAGCGGCAGCCAGGCCACCCTGAACTGGTTCGCCGCCGATGGCGGCATGGTCGAGATCCGCCGCAACGGCATCACGGTCGCCACCGTACCGGCCGCCCAGCAGGGTTGGCTGGATGGGGCTGCGATACCAGGCCAGGCCGACTATAGCCTGATCCACAATGGCACTCCGGCCGCGCTGCGGCTGAATCGCCGCCAAATCCAGGCCACCCTGGATTGGGATGCCACGCGCAGCTATTTCTTTCTCGATGACGGCAGCTACGTGCGTTACAACCAGGTACTGGACCGGGCCGACAGCGGCTATCCCGCTGCCACCAGCGACAGCAGCTGGCCAGGATTGGGCAGCTATGCCGGCAAGCTGCGGGCCGGCTTCAGCAAGGATGCCGGCGTGGCTTACTTTTTTCTCGATGACGGCCGCTATATCCGCTACAACAAGATCGCCGACCGGGTCGAGAGCGGCTATCCCAAGCCGGTCAACGATAGCACCTGGCCGGGACTGGCGGCCTATGCCGGCCAAATCCGCGCCACGCTACGCTGGAGCGGCGGTACGGTGTACTTCTTCCTGCGCGACGGCCGCTACCTGCGCTACAACCTGATCCTGGACAAGGTCGATGCCGGCTATCCCAAACCGGTGACCGATGCCAACTGGCCAGGCTTGGGCGCTTATGCCGGGCAGATTGAATCGGCCCTGAAGTGGGACGATACCCGTGCCTATTTCTTCCTTGGCGGCAAACGCTATATCCGCTACAACATCGCGCTTGACCGGGCCGAGAGCGGTTATCCCCGTGCGGTGGACCAGGCCAGCTGGCCGGGACTGCTGGTGCAGTGATACCCGGCCAGACGCTTAATCTCGCGGTCATCTAGACATCACGACCTCGTAATGCGGGCTCCTTAAAGTGGTTTGCGCCGGCCGAAACGGCTGGCCCATTCCACCCACCAGGAGTCGTCATGCAGGTTCGCCATGTCTTGAAGCCGCTCGCCGTGTTCGCCGCCCTGCTGGCGGGCGCTGCCCACGCCAATACCACGCTGACGGTCTACACCGCGCTGGAAGCCGACCAGCTGAAGGCTTACCAGACCCAGTTCGAAACGGAATACCCCGATATACGGATCAAGTGGGTGCGGGACTCCACCGGCATCATCACCGCCAAGCTGCTGGCGGAGAAGGCGGCACCGCAGGCCGACGTGGTGATGGGCGTGGCGGCCAGCTCGCTGCTGTTATTGTCGCAGCAGGGCATGCTGCAATCGTACGCACCCAAGGGATTGGAAAAACTCAGCAAGCAGTATGTGGACAATGCCAAGGAGCCGACCTGGGTCGGCATGGACGTCTGGGGCGCCACCCTCTGCTTCAACACGGTCGAAGCCGCCAAGCAAGGGATCAAGAAACCGGAATCGTGGCGCGATCTGCTCAAGCCCGAATACAAGGGCAAGATCGTGATGCCCAACCCGGCTTCCAGCGGTACGGGTTATTTCGACGTGACCGCCTGGCTGACGCTATTTGGCGAAAAAGAAGGCTGGTCCTATATGGACAAGCTGCACGACAACATCGCCCAGTACACCCATTCCGGTTCCAAACCCTGCAAGCAGGCGGCGGCCGGCGAGTTCCCCATCGGCATTTCGTTCGAATACCGCGCCGCCAAGCTGAAGGAAGGCGGCGCACCGCTGGAGTTGGTGTTTCCCAAGGAAGGCCTGGGCTGGGATGTCGAAGCCACCGCCATCATGAAAGGCGCCAAGAACCTCGATGCGGCCCGCAAGCTAGCCGACTGGTCCGCCTCCCGCTCGGCCAATATCCTGTACGAAAAGAATTTCGCCATTGTCGCCTATCCCGGCGTAGCCACGCCAAACAGCCATATCCCAGCCAATTACGAGCAACTGCTGGTCAAGCAGGACCTGGCCTGGTCGGCCAGCAACCGTGACCGCATCCTGGCCGAATGGACCCGTCGTTACGACGGCAAGTCCGAGCCGCGGAAGTAAGGTGGCGAGCCGCCCATGAATCGCCAGGACCTCCCCCTTCCGGCCGGGACGAGCGGCCAAGCGGCCGGCTGGCTCCATTGCACCGGTATTCACAAACGCTTCGGTGGCTTTCGGGCGCTGGACGGCATAGACCTGCCCATACGAAAGGGGGAGTTTCTCTGTTTGCTGGGTCCTTCCGGCTGCGGCAAGACCACCCTGCTGCGCATCCTGGCGGGCCTGGAACAACAGGATGGCGGTACCGTGCATATGGGCGGGCGCGACATCGGCCGCCTGCCGCCAGCCGCGCGCGACTATGGCATCGTGTTCCAGTCTTACGCCTTGTTCCCCAATCTGAATGTATCCGCCAATATCTCTTATGGCCTACGTACCAGTAGGCAGGCCAAAGCCAGGCGCGTGGCCGAATTACTGGATCTGGTGGGGCTGGCAGGATCGGCGCAAAAATATCCCGCCCAGCTTTCCGGTGGACAACAGCAACGGGTAGCCTTGGCGCGCGCCCTGGCCACCTCGCCCAGTCTGTTGCTGCTGGATGAACCGCTGTCCGCCCTTGATGCCCAGGTGAGAGAGCATCTGCGGGGCGAGCTGCGCACCTTGCAGCAACAGCTAGGCGTAACCACCATCATGGTCACCCATGACCAGGAAGAAGCGCTGGCGCTGGCGGATACCGTCGCCGTGATGCGGCATGGGCGCATCGAACAGCTGGGCAGCCCGGAGCGCATCTACCGCGAACCCGCCAGCCGCTTCGTCGCGGACTTCGTCGGCCGTGCCAACTGGCTGCCGCTTAGCCGCGACGCCAGCGGCGCTTTCTGCCTGGCCGGCATTCGGCTGGCGCCTGGACTGCTTGCAACAGACACCACGGCGACCACCGCTACCTTGTTCTGCCGACCCGAGGATGTCCGGATCGAGCGGTATTGGCGCCCCGGCGCCAATACCATGATGGCGGTGGTCGAGCGGGTCGATTTCCTGGGTGGCTTGCGGCGCGCCAGCCTATCGCTGTGCGCCGCGCGCAATATCACCCTGCTGGCCGATGTTGGCCCCAACGACGCCGGTTTGGCCGGCCTGGTTCCCGGTCAGCACGTCCCCCTTACCCTACCGCCGGAGCGCTTGCGGGTTTTTGTGGGACCGGCATGATGCTGCTGCCAAGCCTTGGCCTACCCCACCTATCCCGCCTGAATCCACCGCGCAGCACCGATGAAAGGCTGGCCGGCGCCCTGGTCTGGCTGCTGGCCCTGATGCTATTGGTTTTCCTGGCCTGGCCCCTGGCCTGCATCCTGGTCAAGGCGGTACAGGACAGAGCCGGCCAATTCGTCGGCATGGCCAATATGCTGGCCATGGCTGGCGAAACCCGCTTGCTGGATGCGGCCTGGAGCAGCTGTCGCCTGGCGGGGCTCACCACTATCCTGGTGCTGCCCTTGGCAATGGCTTTCGCCTTTGCGCTTACCCGTTCGCGCCTATGGGGCAAACCGTTCTGGCGGCTGGTGGCCTTGTCTCCCATGTTGGCACCCTCCCTGATGCCGGCGATTTCGCTGGTCTATCTATTCGGCAATCAGGGCCTGCTCAAGGGTTGGCTGGGTGAAACCAGCATCTACGGTCCGCTGGGTATCGTGCTGGGCGAAGCTTTTTACACCTTCCCCCATGCCTTGCTGATCCTGACCACTTCGCTTGCCATGGCGGACGCCCGTTTGTATGAGGCGGCCGAGGTTTTGGGCGCCGGCAAATTGCGGCGCCTGCTGACCATAACCCTCCCCAACTCGCGCTACGGCCTGCTCGCGGCGGCCATGGTGGTGTTCACCCTGGTGGTAACCGATTTCGGCGTGCCCAAGGTTATCGGCGGGCAGACCAATGTGCTGGCGCTGGAGGCCTACAAGCAGGTTATCGGCCAGCAGAACTTCGGCAAGGGTGCGGTGATCGGCCTGCTACTGCTGGTGCCGGCCTTGCTGAGCTGCGGGGTCGAACGATGGCTGGCGCATGGCCATGGCGCGACCACCAGCGGCCGGTCGGTCGGCTACCGCGCGCGCCGCAATCCCGCCCGCGACATCCTGCTGGGCCTGCTGTGTGCCGGTATCTGCCTGTGCCTGCTGCTGATGCTGATCACGGCCGTGGCCGCCTCGCTGATCAAGCTGTGGCCCTATGACCTCAGCCTGACGCTGATCCACTACGACTTCGACCAGGTCGATGGCGGTGGTTGGCAGGCTTTCGCCAATAGCCTCGAACTGGCGACGTGGACCGCCTTGGGTGGTGCCGGCATGGTCTTCCTGGTGGCCTACCTGCTGGAAAAAACCCCGGCGCCACGCTGGCCCGCCGCCGTAATCCGTACCCTGGCCCTGCTGCCCATGGCGGTACCCGGCCTGGTGTTGGGGCTGGGCTATATCTTTTGTTTCAACGCCCCCGGCAATCCGCTGCATGGCCTATATGGCGGCATGACCATCCTGGTCGCCGCGACCATCGCCCATTTCTACACCACCGCCCATCTCACCATCGGCACGGCCTTGCGGCAGATCGATGCGGAAATCGAAGCGGTGGCGCGCGGCCTAGGCCGGGCCTGGTGGACCAGCTGCCGCAGGGTGACGCTGCCCATCGTCCTGCCGGCCCTGCTCGATGTAGTGCGGTATCTGTTTGTCGCCGGCATGACCACGGTCAGTTGCGTGATCTTCCTCTACACCCCGGACACCGTGCTCGCCTCGATCGCCGTATTGAATATGGACGACGCCGGCGACACCGCCGCCGCCGCGGCGATGGCTAGCTTGATCGTGGCCAGTTCGCTGGCCGCCACCCTGCTGATCAATCTGCTGGGTTGGTGGCTCAAGCGCCGTACCCAGGGTTGGCGCGCCACGCCATGACACCGCAAGCACTCTCAAAACAGGATTGGACCCTCTTCATGCGCGACCCCATTTTGCTGACCCCTGGCCCCCTGAGCACCACCCTGGCGACCAAGACCGCCATGCTGCACGACTGGGGTTCCTGGGATAGCGGCTTCAATCGCTTGACGGCCGATATCTGCCGGCGCCTGGTCGCCTTGATCGATGGTGGCGAGGAATATGCCTGCGTGCCCATGCAGGGTTCCGGCACCTTCGCGGTGGAGGCGGCGATAGGCAGCCTGCTGCCCCGCGACGGTAAGCTGCTGGTACTGTGCAACGGCGCCTATGGCAAGCGCATGGCCCGGCTGGCCGAGGTCATGGGACGCGCCGTCACGATTCTGGACTTCGGCGAGACCGCTCCCGTCGATCCCGCCCGCGTTGCCCAGCGCCTGGCAAGCGATCTCGCCATCACCCATGTCGGCGTAATCTACTGCGAAACCAGCACCGGCATCCTCAATCCCCTGCGGGAAATCGCCGACGTGGTGGCCCGCGCCGGCAAGCGCCTGGTCATCGATGCGATGAGCGCCTTGGGCGCCCTGCCGCTCTCGGCTCGCGAAACGCCGTTCGATGCCGTGATCGCCAGCGCCAACAAATGCCTGGAGGGTGTCCCCGGCATGGGCTTCGTCCTGGTGCGGCGGCATAGCCTGGAGGCGGCGCAGGGCAATGCCCATTCGCTGTCGCTGGATCTGTACGACCAGTGGCGGTATCTGCAGCAAACCGGGCAATGGCGCTACACCCCGCCTACCCATGTGGTGGCGGCCCTGTCCGCCGCGCTCGATCAGTTCGATGCCGAGGGTGGCCGCCCGGCCCGCCTGGCGCGCTACCAAGCCAACTGCGACATGCTGCTGGAAGGCTTGCAGCAACTGGATTTGCAGCCTTTCCTGCCAGCCGCCATCCAGGCACCCGTCATCGTCACCGCCCACGCCCCGACTCATCCAGCGTGGCGATTCGACGCCTTCTATCAACGCGTCAAGGCCTATGGCGTGGTGCTCTATCCCGGCAAATTGACCGAGCTGGAGACCTTCCGTATCGGCTGCATAGGCGCCATAGGCCAGGCGGAAATCCAACTGGCACTGGATGCCATGGCACACGCGCTGACCGAGATGCGAATCCGTAACTAAGGCAAGCCCGCTAGAGGAGAAACCCATGCCAGCCAATCACTATCGCCACACGCGCCATTACCATGGACCGGTGCAAGCCATCATCTTCGACTGGGCCGGCACCCTGGTGGATTTCGGTTCCTTCGCCCCCACCCAGGTCTTGATCGATGCCTTCCAGGGCTTCGGCATCGCCATTTCCATGACCGAAGCGCGCGTTCCCATGGGCTTGGCGAAATGGGACCATATTGCCGCGCTGGGCCGCCTACCGGCGGTAGATGCCCGCTGGCGGGAAAAATACGGCTTCAGCATGCGGCGCGAGGACGTGGATGCGCTTTACGCCGCCTTTATGCCCTTGCAGATAGAGCGGGTGGCGCATTACTCCACGGTCATTCCCGGCGCCCTGCCGGTGCTCGCCACCTTGCGCGCGCGCGACATCAAGCTCGGCTCCTGCTCCGGCTATCCGCGTGCGGTCATGGACCGTTTATTACCGCATGCGAGGTCGCAAGGCCTGGTCGTCGATCACGCGGTCGCTACCGATGATCTAAAGCCCGGCGGCCGGCCCGGCCCGTGGATGGCCTTGGCCAACGTCATCGAACTGGGCGTAAGCGAATTGGCCGCCTGTATCAAGGTGGACGATACCGTCCCCGGCATAGAGGAAGGCTTGGCAGCCGGCATGTGGACCGTCGGCCTGTCGCTCTCCGGCAATGAAGTGGGGTTAAGCGCTAGCGAAGTGTGCGATCTGGATGCGGAGGCCTTGCAGCAATGCCGGGCTGGGGCGGTCGCCAAGTTAAGCCGGGCCGGCGCGCATTATGTGATCGACAGCATCGCCGACTTGCCGGCCGTGGTGGACGCCATCGCGCTCCGCCTCGCCCACGGAGAACGGCCATGAGCCCGCCGCGCCTGGCCGTCATCGGCGCGGGCATGCTGGGTTTGGCCCATGCCTGGGCGGCCGTGCGGCGAGGCTATGCCGTCACGGTATTCGAGCGCGACCACCAAGCCTGTGGCGCGTCGGTGCGCAATTTTGGACTGGGCTTGCTCCTGGGCCAGACCCAGGGCGAGATGCTGGAGCTGGCCCACCGCACCCGCAGCCTCTGGCTGGACCTGCTGCCGGCCCTGGGCTGCTGGCACAAGGCCCAGGGCAGCCTCATGGTGGCCCGCGACGACGCCGAATGGGCGGTCCTGCAAATCTTCCAGCAGGACCTGGGCCAGGTTTACGGCACCCGCCTGCTCGATCCCGCCCAGCTTGCCCTGCACCACGTACACGGCTTGGGCGGCTTGCGCAGCCACCACGAAATCGCCTTCGATGCCCGCCGTACCATCCCGGCGTTCGCGCGCTGGCTGGCCGAAGTACACGGTGTGCGCTTCCATTACGGCACCCAGGTCCATACCATCGCGCTGCCCGAACTGCATACCAGCCGCGGACCACACCATGCCGACCGCGTCATCGTATGCGCCGGTCACGATTTCCAGACGCTTTACCCCGGCGCCTTCGCCGATTTGGATTTGCAGCGCTGCCGACTGCAGATGCTGCGGCTGGCCAACCCCGGCATGGTGCTGGGGCCGACCCTGATGACCGGCCTCTCCACCCTGCATTACGGTGCCTTCACCCAACATCCGCCCTTGGCGGCGCCACTGGCCCGACTGCGGGAACGCCTGGCAGGCGAACAACCCGCGCTGCCGGCGAATGGCATTCATCTGATCGTCCAGCAAGTGGGTAAAAGCGGCGACCTGATCGTCGGCGACTCGCACCATTACGGCGCCGACGTCTCGCCCTTCAACAGCGAAGAGGTCGACACGCTGATTCTGGGGCTGGCCGAACAGTTGCTGGCTAGGCCCTTGCGGGTAAAGGAGCGCTGGCAGGGCGTCTATGCCAAGGGAGCCGATGCCTATGTGAATTTGCAGCCGGCACCGGACGTGCAGTGCGTCGCCATCACGGCGGGCGTGGGCATGAGCATCGGCTTGGCCCTGGCGGAACGGGTGCTGCATGCCTGATATGTCACCGCTAAGCACCACATCCCCCTGCCAGCTCGCACGCCGTTCCGGCACCGCCATCTGGCGCCAGATCGAAGAAACCCTGGCGGCGGACATCCTGGCTGGCGCCCGCACGGGACGCCTGCCCAATGAAACCGAACTGGCCGCGCATTTCGGCGTAAACCGCCACACCGTCAGACAAGCGGCCAAGGCCCTGGCCGATCGCGGCTTGGTCGAGGTGGTGCACGGTCGCGGCACCTTCGTCCGCGAAGGCATGATCGCCTACGAACTGGGCCGCCGCAGCCGCCTTGCCCACAGCCTGGCCAAGGCGCGGCGCATAGGCGTCAGCCAACTCACCGGCCAACGGGATAACGTGGCGGAGTCGGATGTCGCGGAAATGCTCGAACTGCCGCCGGACAGCCGCGTCACCCGGATCGATACCCTGGACCGGGTGGACGAACGGGTAGTGGGTGTTTGCACCCAGTATTTCCCGCTACCGCGTTTTGCCGGTTTAGCCGAGGTCTACCAGCAACTGGGTAAGACCCATCTGGCCTTGGCACACTTCGGCGTGACCGATTTCCAACGCAAGCTGAGCCGCATCAGCGCCATGCTGCCGACCCGCGAGATGGCGCAATTGCTGGGCCAAGCCGTTACACAGCCGATACTCCGTGTCGAAACCGTGTATGTCGATGCGGACGGTATCCCTATCGAATACGGAATTTCGCATTTCGATAGTGGCGCGGTGCAGTTGGTTGTCGAGCCATGAATCATACCGCCGCGGACAGTCATCACTGCACTCCCACCTTAGCCCCCAGCTCCGTCTGCATCTGCGCAATGCGGCGGCGCTTTTCCTCAGCCTGGGCGATCTGTTCCGCGCTGATGATGCCTTCCGCCCGCGCCCTCACGATGTCGGCATCGAGCTGCGGTAGGAGCTTGTTGGCCGCCTGCACATAGGCGCGATATAGCTTGGCCTGCTGACGTTCGGTATAGCGTTGGTATTGCTCCGGGCTGGCCAACTCCGAAGCACTGGGTGCCTCCTGCTCTTGCGCCTGCCGGGCCAAGGGTGGCGCCCTTTCATCGCCATGCTCGCGCGCGGCGGTCAAGCTCAGGATGGCCGACGCCGATTGATCGATGACGGGCAGCGCAGGCGGCATGGATTGCGGGGCGACCGCGACCAGCGGGGCCATTTGCGGCATTGTCGGCACCGTCCGGTCGACAGGTTTCGGCGCGGCCACCACCTCGGTCGGGTGGCCGGGCCATAGCAGCCCGGCCACCCCTAGCATGGCAAGCAGCAAAGTCGCCGCGACAAGCGTGGATCGCTTCATCAGCTACTCCTTACCGGGCAGGGCTGCCTGCCGAAAACCCAGCGCATCGGGATTTAATTCAACGTCGGCTTCGCGGTAAAGCGATTCGCGCAGATCCTTGAAATACGCCACCGCCTTACGTTTGGCCAATGCCTGGCTGGCGATATAGCGCACCGCTTCGCTATCCGCCGGCTGCATGCCTTCCCGCCGCTCTTCGACCAAGACAATCCGCCAGCTGGCGACGCCGTCCCTGGCCGGCTCCCTTACCGGCCGCGACGGCTTGCCGGGCGGCAGTGCGAAAGCCAGTTCGTTCAGCCAGGGCGCCTGGCCCGCATTGGGCAACAACCATCCCAGTTCGCCGCCCTGCCCCGCATCCTCCGCATCGGAAAACGCCTTCGCGACCTCAGAGAAATCCCCGCCGTGTTGCAATTTCTCGTAGGCGCTTTGGCAGCGGCCGGCATCGGCACAGCGAATGTGGCGGGCCCGTACTTTTTCGATTCGCTTGAATTCCGCCGGATGGGCAACGTAATAGTCTTGTACTTCGGCGGAGGTGATCGCGGCAGCGAGGCGCGCAAGATGGTCACTGCTGTAATGCATATCCGCCTCCACCCCCAGCAGCCGCAACAGTGCGCCCCGGCGATCGCGGTCCTCGATCGCGCGGCGCAACAGGTCCAGGTCGGCAATGGCCAGACCGCTGTCGCGCCGGGTCCACGCCAGCACGAATTTACCGGCCAGCAGTTGCATGGCCTGCTGCTCGCGGAAACCCGCGTCGCCGCCGGCCAATTGGGTCTTGCCCTGGATATTCTGCCTATGCCAGATATCCCCCAGGGTGATACGGCCCTGCTCGCCATGGGGCAGGCGATAGTCGAGCAAGGGAATCCGCCCGGCTTGCCCGAGCTGGGCCGCCGACAACTCCCCATCCAGGCGCACCGTATCGGTACGGGGAAAAACGGTTTCCAGGGTCTGCGGCGTAGGTGAGTGGCGCTGGAGAACCAGTTTGTCCAGGCCGCCCACCTTGGCCAGCGCGGCTTCCAGTTCGGCCTTGTAGACGCGCCGCAGATTGGCGATCAATTGATCCTCGACGGCCACATCGCGGGCAAACGCCACGCCGACAGCCGGAAACAAGGCCGCTTCGTCGAAGCGCCGGCTGGCGTAGTCGCCCAGCAGACGATTATCGATCAGCGAGGCCAGGACCTTATTCAAGGGCGCGGCGCCCTCTTGGTGGCCGCCAATGCGTTGCAGCACGGACAAGCCGGCAAGCGTTACGGGTTCGCCGTTGATGCGGGCGACAAGGGACGGGTCGTTGACGCTGTCGCGACTGGCCGCACCGACCGTCAAACTGACGGTCAGCGAAGCCCAGAGCGCCAGCCGCTGGTAAGCAGGCCGGCGCATGATCAGAAGCGCTCGGCGGCGCGGTTGAGGATATGCACGACCATGGCAATGGCGTGCGGCACCACCACCTTGGCAACGGTACGACGCGTTTCATGATCCGTGGCGGACAGCACGGCGCCGCCACGGGCGTAGGAAATATCGCCGCCCTGGGTCAGCAAAGGCCGGATATCCGTGGCGCTGAGCGCTACCGGGGTAAAGTCCGCCAAGGCCGTTTTCACCAGGGCCGGATCATTCAGGCGCTCGCTGTCGTAGTAGTCCTTGACCCAGCCCTCCCACTGCACATGGTTGAGCGCCGACGTCGTCCAGGTGTGGTGTGGCTGCAGCAGATCGGTGGTGTGCATCACAAAACCCAGCGTTTGCACCGTGGGCCGGGCCAGGAACTGCTGGAACCAGTACTGGCCCAGATTATCGATGGGCTGGAACGGCATGGATTCGAAGTCGGCATACATCGCCGGAGTCGAATGTCCGCCCATGCGGTAATTGGCCTCGGTGAGACCATAGCTGTTGTACTTGGAATTGTCGCCGAACCAGCCCTTCAGGCCGCCCCGGCCATCGTCCAGATAGTCGCCATACAGCCAGGCCGCCGCCATATTGTCGATATCGCCCCATACCGTGAGCTTCTGGTAGTTGTAGCCGCCCAGCGCATTGCCATGCACATCGGGACCGGCGGTATGGTTCTGGAAATGGTGGTAGCTGGTGTAGTTGACGAAAGCGGAGCCCATCCCCCACAGCGGAGCCAGCTGGCAATCGCCGGTGGTCGCGCCGCACAGATAGGTGTCGGCGAAATCATCGACATCATAGGCCCCCTGCCCCAGCGCGGCGGCGAACTGCTCCACGGTGTAGCCGGCGCGGGTGGCGCCGGACTGCAGCTTGGCGAAGTTGGTCGTGGCGGCATTGGCCTGCATATAGGCCACGGCATCGATCACGATACGGCGATGGGTTTCCTGCGAAAAGGCGTGCGCGGGAGAGACTAGACAGCAAGCTACCGCTACACCGGCCAACAGACGGGCGAGTTTCATTGCGTTGCTCCTGAGTATTTTTTCGTTGGGGCCAAGTGGCCGCGACCGATTCTGGTCCGCCCATATGGCACTTTCGTGAAAATGACTGCTCAGGGAATTCGCTTTTTACGGTGTTTTGCCCGCCTGGGTGGCGAAGGCTATTTCTTCCACTCGCTACGCAACAAACCATACAAGCCGGAATCGGACACCTCGCCATCGACGATCCACCGTTCGCGCAGATGGCCTTCCTTTTTAAAGCCCAAGCGCTCCAGGCTCCTGGCGGAAGCTTCGTTGCGGGGATCGATATCGGCCTCGACCCGATTCAATGCCATCTCGTCGAAGCCGTAGGCCAGCATGGCCGACAAGGCTTCGTGCATATAACCCTTGCCCCAGGCGGCGGCGCTCATCCCGTAGCCGATCTCGGCACGCCTGCACTGCTCATAAAGGTTGAACAGCGTGCAATTGCCCAGCAACTGGCCGTCTTCCAGCCGCTCCATGCCGAACCGGACGTACTTGCCGGCCGCCATGGATTCGACATCGCGGGCAATGAGCTTATGCGCCTCCTCAAGGGTGGGCCACGGCGGGGTACTCCAGTAGCGCATCACGCGCGGATCGGAAAAGATGGCGAACAGGGCGGGCGCATCGGCATCGCGCAAGGGGCGCAGGAGCAGGCGCGGGGTGGTGAGCGTGAGTTGGTCGAATGAGGGCATGGTTTAGGCTGGGCTCGTTAGGTATAGACGGCGCGGCAGGTGCCCTGATGGTCTTCCAAGCCGCCCGCGCGGCTACTGCAGACGCTTTGTAAATTCTTGCATCTTGATCTAGCTTGATAAGCTGGCGGACCTCGCGAGAATACCACAAGGCCGTCTAACCCACGTTCAGCATCAATAAGTGGGCTTCGCCACCAGCAGCGAAAAAGGAGGAGAGTAAGCAAATGCGTAAATATCAATTGATCGTTATTTTTTCCGCCATCTTGGCTACGGCCGGAAATGTTCAGGCTGATACCAGGGCTTTTGCCACGGAAAGTATCGGCACAGCGAAACAGTCGGTTCAAGCGAGTACCCCGACTCCCGTCTACGCAATCGCATGGAATGGCGATATGCTTTTCTATAAGCATGCGGGTACGGGCGACGGTTCACCCAACTGGCCTATCCAGGCAGTCAAGATAGGCCATGGCTGGAACTTCAAACAAGTCTTTGCAGGCGATAATGGGGCCGTCTACGCAATATTGGACAACGGCGACATGCTCTTCTACAAGCATGCGGGCTATAACGACGGCTCGGCCAATTGGCCTATCCAGGCAAAAAAGATCGGCCACGGCTGGAATTTCAAGCAAGTCTTCGCTGGCGATAATGGCGCCATCTACGCCATACAGGACAACGGCGACATGCTGTTCTACCAGCATGCGGGTTTTAATGATGGTTCGGCTAATTGGCCTATCCAAGCCAAAAAGATCGGCCACGGCTGGGATTTCAAACAGGTCTTCGCCGGCGATAATGGTTCTGTCTATGCCATCCAGCACAACGGCGACATGCTCTTCTACAAGCATGCGGGGTTTAACGACGGTTCGGCCAATTGGCCCATTCAAGCCAAAAAGATAGGTCACGGCTGGAACTTCAAGCAGATCTTCGCTGGCGATAATGGAACCATCTATGCCATCCATGACAATGGCGACATGCGCTTCTACAAGCATGCGGGCTTCAACGACGGCTCCGTTAACTGGCCTATCCAAGCCCAGAAAATAGGCAATGGCTGGAATTTCCGGCAAGTCTTCGGTGGGAGTAACTGAAGACGGCGGATGCAAATCCGGGTTGCAATCGTAAACCTGGCAGGAAGGTGGCCAATGCAGGCCACCTTCCTGCCAGGAAAAGACGATCTGCATGGATTCCTGCGCTCACTTGAGCCAAGCCGAACGAGAACGGATTGCGGCGATGCGGGCAGGCGGACGTTCAGAAAAGGAGAAACGTCGGCCAGGTAAAAACGTCGCCGCCGTACTCGCGCTTAAAAAATAGGCGCCTCGGCGTAATCCACTACCCACCAACACCTTAGCCAACTTGTTCCAGACTTATGCCAGCACTTACCCACAGGGGGTGGGGATAGTTTGCTGCTCTCTTCCCGCGATCCTTGAGCAGGCTAGGCCTTGGCGATCTGAGCGTTCGTCATGGCAACAGAGGCAATCCTGCGTTCTTGGCTGCTGCGTGAAGCGCCTGTTTGAAGGCGTTGAAACTCGGCATGTGGATTCGGAGCGGATCGACAGTGCCGTTTACCACCCAGTCGGCTTGCTCGTCAGCCGTCGGATCCAGGCCGCCGCATAGCGCCGCCAACTGCTTTTTCAGCGAGTTCGGGCTGTCGTCGTTGCCGGATGCATCCTCAAGTGACGCACAGTTCGCATAGCCTGGCTGGCGACGTGCGCACAGCAACCAAGCTTCTGACTTGGGGCGCGGTACCATGGGCACCCCCGTGTCACATTCAACTTGCGCGAACCCGCGGCGCATCGAATCCACCTTTTCTTGCCAATCTGATGCTGCCGTTGACCTGGTCTTATCGCCATCGCGGAACAATATTGCCAGCACCGGCTGCGCCTCTTGCGTGGAGGTCTGCTTAGCCAGCAGTCCCAATAGCTGGGCATTGCGCGTGAAGAAGGCAGTGCCCTTGCCATACTTCACACCGGGTAACAACGGCGAGCCTGGTTTGCGCAAGACAGCCAGTTCGGTCTCATGGACATGCGTGACGCAATCACCTCCGGCCTGGTGCGTCTCCAGCAGGCTGTACTCCGTGTGATGGCGCTCCAACAGTTTGTCCACTACCCAGGCCATTGGTCCAGGCACGAATGCAATTCCGTCGGCCATCGGCCTCTTATGACCCAAATCCGTTGGCCCTTCCCCAGATAGAATCAACCTCATGACGCTTGGACTTTCACCAGTGCCATCGCCTCAGCAGGCAGCGCCTCCAGATGCGTGTCGACAAACACCTCACCCGGGCCTAGCAGAGCGAGCTTCTTCTGCGTGCTGGGTAGATCAAACAGACGAACCACCTTGGTGTGTCCAGCACTGTTCCTATACAGCAGCAATACCGCTTCCCTGGCAATGTCATCTGGCAAGTAGTTCAACACCAAGGGACTGTGTGTAGTCACGATCACCTGACGCTCAGCGTCGAGCAGCAGCCGCACTAGCTTCTGCATCAACTCCGGGTTGATGCCGTTTTCGATCTCATCGAAGAGCACGCAGCTTTGACCCAGGTCACCTATCCGTTTGGAATGGTCGGTGGTTTTCGACATGCTCACTTGCGAGAGGATTGCCAATACGCGCAGCAAACCATCATTTACCTGGCGTGCATCCGACTCAAGACGTGAAGGCGCGGTTTGTACGCTGTCGTACTGCTCAACGATGCGCAGATCTTTCCAACCCGCCCGCAGCGCGGTAGTTGAAAGTTCTGAAACCTGCGGGTAGAACTTCTTCAGGGCCTTGGTCAGCGCAGCCTTGTCCTTGGCGGGCAAGCCATGGATAAAAGCACCCAGTCGTTCGCCGCCATAGCCAATATCTGCTCCTTCCTTGGCACGCCGACGCATGGACTGGGGCGACAAAAGGTCGAGCGAGCGTAGGTTGGCCGCCACATGCTTCAATACACCCAAGGCCGGATGGACATCGCGAACATTGATGAACGAGAGGGTCGATCCCTCGTACTTCATTGAACGCACGGGATACTGCACCGAGGGTTTACTGTCCGTGCCCGCTACCAGCAACTGCCCATCCTTGATGTGCAGTGCCTGCTCCACGCCGTCGACCGTCACCGTCTCTGCGGTGCAACGCATCTCGGTAGTATTGAACGCTCCACTCCAGACTATGCGCCCCTCGCCGGGCACCTCTACCTCCAGCTCGAATTGGATCAACTTCTTGAGCTTCAAGAACCGACTAGTCAAATCAGAAGCTTTCCATTCGCGCTGCTTTAACCACGACGCCACCTGCCCGTTGGCCAAGTGTCCCACAAAGTCGAAAGCCTGCAGCACCGTGGACTTGCCCGCCCCGTTCAGCCCCACCAAGCAGGTGAACGAACCCAGTTGATGAGGTGTTGGCGGCAGACGGAAGTCGACTAGCGATTTGAAGTTGTCGATGTAAAAGCCCTTGATCATGGCCGTTCTTTCTTATCTGTGATGACGCTCATGTCGGCATGGCGTTTTCTCTTATCGGTGTCATGCGGTCAAGCCTTTCAAAGGCAAGTACGGTCATGCTGTTGATTCCTAAAGGCATAGGAAGTTCGACGAGTCATTTAACGCCCTCCGATACCGTTGGATGCAAAATGCTCGTCGCGCTTAAACCGCCCTCCCTCGCTCCCCTTACGTTAGCCACCCCTCCAGCAGCGCCGCAAGCTTATCCACGTGCGGAGCCTGCAGCATGGTCATGTGATTGCCGCCGGTACCCCACATGCACGGTGCTTCCGCCAGGTCCTGCCAGCGTGGCAACTGGGCAAGGTGGTCGCCCTCGCTCACCACGTGCAGCACACCGGAATAGCGGCTGCCCGGCCGGTAGCGGGTGTTGAGATTGGTTTCGAACACCCGCACGATCCCGCGCAAGGCTGCCAGCGGTGTGGCCGCCGGGATCCGGCCGGTGGCCGCCAGCGCCGAGCGCAGCAGCCGTAGCTGCTCATCCGGCGCCAAGCCGGCCAAGTCTCGCCGCGTGACACCCAGGGGCTCACCTGGCCCCAGATCGTAGAGTTCGACCAGCTTTAGCAAGACTTCCAGCCTGGCGTGATGCGCCTGCCCTTCGCCATCCGGTGGCGTGGTATCGAGTAGCGTCAAGGTCGCCACCTGCTCACCGTCTGCCATCAGCTGGTGCGCCATCTCCAAGGCGATCCAGCCGCCGAAGGAATGCCCCAGCAAATGGTATGGCCCCCTTGGCGCGACCTCGCGGATGGCCCGGATATAGGCACGCGCCGCTGCCGGTACATCTCCATGCGGTACCAGATCGCCAAGCAAGCCGCGCGGTTGCAGGCCATGCACGGTCAGGCGGGCCGGCAACGCCCCGGCCAGGCCGGCGAAGGCGGTGACACTGGCGCCGGCGCCGGGAACACAGAACAGGGCGGGCGCCGTGGCGGCGTGGCCGGTCCGCAGGGTGAAACGGGGTGCGTAGCGGAATTCGGCACAGTCGGCGGGTTCGCTTGCCGCCCGCGCCAATGCTTCGCCCATGCGTTTGGCCAGATCGGCTGCGTGGGGCGCTTCCACCATGCTCATATGGTCCCCCGCCACGTCCAGCTTGAGCACGGCCGCGCAAGGCAGGCTGGCGCCATTGGGACGACTGGCCGGGTCGGCGTCTTGCGCGCTGAACAAGGTCACCGTGACGGGCAGGCGAGGCGGGATATAGTCCACCAGCGCCCGCTTGATGGCGTGCTGCACGGTCAACAACCGGGCGAGGGTGTCGATCGGCACCTGCGCCGGCAACAGCCCTTCCTCCTGGCAGATCGCCAGCATGGCATCGGTTTCCTGCCTCGCCGCCAGGTCGGCCAAACGGGTCCGCATGGCCTCGGGCACATTGGCCAGCAAGGTGTCCGTTTCGGTCAGCTCGGTCGAGTCATAGCGGTCCGGCGTATCCAGCATACCGATGAATTGCACCGCCTCGTCCGCGCCCAGCAATTGATGCGCCATCTCGTAGGCGATGGTACCGCCGGCGGACCAGCCGGCCAGCCGGTAGGGGCCATGCGGCTGGACCTGGCGGATCGCCCGCACATACCGGGCTGCCATCTCCTCCACTCGGCCCTGCGCTTGCTCCCCGGCCACAAGGCCGCTGGCGGCCAGGCCATAGACCGGCAGATCGGCCGGCAGGCTGCCCAACAGTTCGCCGACATAGGCGATCTCGCCGCCGCCGGGATGGATAAAGAACAGCGGCAAGGCGCTCCCGCCCGTGCGGAACGGAGTGAGATTGGCTGGCGGCCGTGCCGACACCGGCGCGGCCAAGGCCTGCGCCAAGCCGGCCACGGTGGGTGCGGCAAACAGCTCGCGCAAGGGGATATCCACACCCAGACGCTGGCGCAAGCGCGCCATCATCTGTACCGCCAGCAGGGAATGGCCGCCCAGTTGGAAGAAATTGTCGTGTCGCCCCACGCGGTCCACCTTGAGCAGCTCGGCCCAGATCGCGGCGACGGACTGTTCGGCTTCGCCCTGCGGCGCGGCATGGTCGTTACCGCCCACATCGGTCCGGGCCAGTCCGGCCGGCGCCGGCAGGGCCCGGCGTTCCAGCTTGCCGTTCGGGCTGAGCGGCATGGCGGCCAGGTGGACGAAGGCGGTCGGCACCATATAGTGCGGCAAGGCTTGCGCCGCCTGCTGCCGCAATGCCTCGGCGCTTACGGGGGCGCCGGTGTGGTACGCCACCAGGCGAACATCGTCGGCCACATCCTCGCGGGCGAGCACCACCACCTCCGCTACGCCGTCCAGGCGGGATAGCTGCGCTTCGATCTCGCCCAGCTCGATGCGGAAACCGCGCAGCTTGACCTGGAAGTCGTTGCGGCCCAGGTAATCCACCGTGCCGTCCGCCAGCCAGCGCGCCAGATCGCCGGTCTTGTATAGGCGCTGGCCAGGCTGAAACGGATCGGCGACATAGCGCTCGGCGGTCAGCTCCGGTCGATTGAGATAGCCACGGGTCAGGCCGTCACCACCGATGTACAGCTCACCGGCAACACCTACCGGCACGGGCTGGCCCCAGCCATCGAGGATATGGATGCGGGTATTGGCGATGGGCCGGCCTATGCCCGGGCAGGCCTTGTCCATGCGGGCCAGGGTGGACCAGACCGTGGTTTCGGTCGGCCCGTACAGATTCCACAGGACCGGTACCCGCGCCAGCAGCGCTTCGGCCAAGCCGAGCGGCAGTGCTTCGCCCCCGCAGATCACCTTGAGGGGCCGAGGCAGTATCGGCCAGTCCTGCTGCATCAACATCCGCCAAGTCGCCGGCGTGCCCTGCAGGAAGCCGACCTCCCAGCGCTCGATCAGGGTACGCAATTGCTGCGGATCGGCCGCCTGCCCGCGGCTGCCCAGTACCATGCGGGCACCGCAGACCAAGGGCAGGAACAGTTCCGGCACCGACATATCGAAGGACTGCGACGCCAGACTCAATAGCGTATCGGTCGCCGCCAGCCCCGGTTCCTGGCGCATGGCGTGCAGCAGGTTGGCGACGTTGCGGTGCTCGACCATGACGCCCTTGGGCCGGCCGGTTGAGCCGGAGGTGTAGATCACATAGGCCAGTTGTCGCGGATGCTGGCCACCGTGGTCGGGATTGTCGTCGGGGCAAGCCGCGATTTCGTCCCACTGCCTATCCAGCAACACCACGGGCGTATCGCCGATGGGCAGTTCGGCGAGCAGCGGTGCATGGGTCAGCAGGCATATGGGCTTGGCGTCGTCCAGCATATGGGCCAGGCGCTCGGTCGGATAGGCGGGATCCAGCGGCACATAGGCGGCGCCGGCCTTCAGGATGCCCAGCAATCCGACCATCAGGTCCAGGCCCCGCTCCACCGCCAGCGCGACCAGGCTGTCCGGCCCGGCGCCCCGGGCGCGTAGATAGTGGGCCAGTTGATTGGCACGCTGGTTGAGCAGCACATAGCTGATCGTCTGCTCGCCATGTATCACCGCCGTGGCACCGGGGGTAAGGGCTACCTGGGCTTCGATCTGCTGGTGCAGCAGCGCCCGTGGATAGTCGCCGGCGGTTTCGTTCCAGGCCAGCAACCGCGCTTGGGCGGCGGCATCCAGGATGGGCAGGCGAGCCGGTGCCTGGCTGTCGTCGACCACCATGGCGGCCAGCAAGGTGGTCCAGCTGGCCAGGAAGCGTTGCACGGTGGCCGGGTCGAACAAGGCGGTGGCGAAATTCAGCCCGCCGGCGATGCCGTCTTCGCTCTCCGCCAGTTGCAAGGCCAGGTCGCATTGGGCCGTCACCAATTCGCCGTCCATCTCCCCGAGTTCGAGTCCCGGCATGGCCAGATTGCCCGACGGCAGGTTTTGCCAGGTGAAAATGGTCTGGAACAAGGGCGTATGGGCCAGGCTGCGTGGGGGTTGTACGGCCTCCACCACCTGGTCGAAGGGCAGTGCCTGATGCTGCTGGGCGGCCAGGACTTGGGTCTTGGTGTGCCGCAGCAGCTCGGCTACGCTGGCTTGCTCGCCCGGTTTGATGCGCAAGGCCAGGGTATTGACGAAAAAGCCGATCAACGGCTCGACCTCGCTGCGCTCGCGCCCCGCCACCGGGCTGCCGATCAGCACGTCTTCCTGCTGGCCGAGGCGGCCCATCAGGATCGCCCAGGCAGACAGCAGCGTCATGTACAGGGTCACGCCATGACGCTGGCCAAGCGCCTTCAGCTCGCGGCTCAGCCGGGCATCCAGCTTGACCGAGAGGGTTGCGCCGGCATGGTCCTGCCGCGCCGGCCGGGGCCGGTCGGTGGGCAGCTCCAGCAGGGTCGGCGCGCCGGCCAGATAGTCGCGCCAGAAGGCGGTCTGGTCGTCGCCATCGGCCAGGGCCCTTCTTTGCCAGGCGGCATAGTCGGCATACTGGATGGCCAGCGGCGGCAAGGGATCGGGCTCCCCGCGCAGGAAAGCGCCGTACAGCTGGCTCAGCTCGTTCAGCAAGATGCCGACCGACCAGCCGTCCGAGCAGATATGGTGCATGACGATGTGCATTACATGCTCGTCCTCCCTCAGCCTTAGCAGCTGCACCCGTACCGGCAGCTCGCGGCTCAGGTCGAAGGACAGGGCGGTGTGCGCGGCAGCCAACCTGCCGGCCACCGCTTCGGCATCGGCCTGCCCGCGCAGATCATGCTGGCGGAGGCGCAATTCTGCTTGTGCCAGCACCCTTTGCACCGGCTGGCCGTCCACTTCCTCGAAACGGGTACGCAGCGCTTCGTGCCGGTCGAGGATGCCTTGTAGCGCACGCGCCAATACCCGCGAATCCAGCGCGCCGATCAAGCGCACGGCACCACTGATGTGGTAGGCCTCGCCGGCTCCGTCCATCCGGGTCAGGAACCACAACCTTTGCTGGGCCAGCGACAGCGGCAGCGGACCATCGCGGCGGACCGGCTCGATCGCACCGCCCTGCGCACGGGCGGCCACGGCGATGCGCAGGGCCAGTTGCGCCAGCACCGGCTGGTCGAACAACTCGGCCAGCGGCAATTCGACCGCCAGGCTGCCACGCAGGCGCGAAACCAGTTGCACCGCCAGCAGGGAATGGCCGCCCAGTTCAAAGAAATTATCTTCCCGCCCTACCCGCTCGACCTCGAGCAGGTCTTGCCACAGGCCGGCCAGCACCTGTTCGATATGGCCTTGCGGGGCGATATGACCGGACTTGCCCACCGCCAGGCCGGCCGGCGCCGGCAGGGCCTTGCGGTCCAGCTTGCCGTTCGGTGTCAGGGGCATGGCATCCAGCGCGACATAGGCAGACGGCAGCATATGCGCCGGCAAGCATTGCGCCGCGTATTGCCGCAAATTTTCGGCCACGGCCGGCGCACCGGTGTAATAAGCGACCAGGCGCACATCGCCTGGTACATCCTCGCGCGCCAAGACCACCAGCGCCCCCACTCCGTCGGCTCGGCCCAGTTGTGCTTCGATCTCGCCCAGCTCGATCCGGAAGCCGCGTAGCTTGACCTGGAAATCGTTGCGGCCCAGATAGGCGATGTTGCCGTCAGCCTGCCAGCGTGCCAGATCGCCCGTCTTGTACAAGCGCCGACCGTGCGGATCGGCGACGAAGCGCTCGGCCGTCAGCTCGGGCCGATTCAAATAGCCGCGCGTCACGCCATCGCCGCCGATATATAGCTCGCCCGGCACGCCGATCGGCGTCGGCCGCATGGCTTCGTCGAGGATATGGACCTGGGTATTGGCAATGGGCCGGCCGATATCGGGCTTGGGCTCGCTTAGCCGGCGCTGGGTGGACCAGACCGTGGTTTCGGTCGGTCCGTACAGATTCCACACGGCGGGAACCCGCGCCAGCAGCTGCTCGGCCAGGGCGGGCGGCAGCGCTTCGCCGCCGCACAGCACCTTGAGCGGGGTGGCCGTGGCCGGCCAGGGTTGCTGGACCAGCATGCGCCAGGTGGCGGGCGTGGCCTGCAGGATGGTGGCTGCCGATTGTGCGATCAAGGCGGCGAGACGCTCGGCGTTGGCCGCCTGTTCGCGGCTTGCCAGGACGATGCGGGCACCGCAGAGCAGCGGCAGCCACAGTTCCAGGGCGGCAATGTCGAAGGACAGCGAAGTTACGGCCA
Organism: Chitinimonas arctica; assembly: GCF_007431345.1. Taxonomy (NCBI): domain Bacteria; kingdom Pseudomonadati; phylum Pseudomonadota; class Betaproteobacteria; order Neisseriales; family Chitinibacteraceae; genus Chitinimonas; species Chitinimonas arctica. The sequence goes on from NZ_CP041730.1 coordinate 735,421, forward strand.
GCAGCACATCGCATTCATCCAGGCCAGGCTGGACCCGCATGGCGTGGAGGAAGTTGAGCAGATTGCCGTGCTCGACCATGACGCCCTTGGGCAAGCCGGTTGAACCTGAGGTGTAGATGACATAGGCCAGTTGCCCCGGGCCATGCCCGGCATGGTCGGGATTGGTATCCGGGTAGGCGGCGATCTCGTCCCATTGCGTATCCAGCAGCACGGACGGCACGTGGGTGCCGGGCAAGCCGGCCCGCAGCGCATCCTGGCTCAGCAGGCACAATGGCTTGGCGTCGGCCAGCATATGGGCCAAGCGTTCGGCCGGATAGGCCGGGTCCAGGGGCACGTAGGCGGCACCGGCCTTCAGGATGGCCAGCAAGCCCACCAGCATGGCCGGGCCGCGCTCGACCGCCAGCGCCACCAGGCTATCCGGTCCCGCGCCCCGGGCGCGCAGATAGTGGGCAAGGCGATTGGCGCGGCTGTTCAGTTCGCGATAGCTGAGCGACGCCTGCTCGAATACCAGCGCCACCACATCCGGTGTGCGGGCTGCCTGCGCTTCGATCAATTGATGCAGGCAGCGCTCGCGCGGATAGGCGGCGGCGGTGTCGTTCCAGCTTTCCTGCAATTGCGTACGCTCGGCCGCGGGCAAAACGTCGATGTGCTCGATCGCGCTTTGCGGCGCCGCCTGCAAGGCATGGACCAACCCCTCCAGCGCCGTTTCCATCAAGGCGCAGATGCGCTGCGGCGCGATACCTTCCACGACTTGGGCGGTCAGCACGAAACCCTCGCCCAGGTCGTCGATGGCCAGGCTCAAGGGGTAATTGGTGCGTTCCTGATTGGCCAGCCAGGCGATGCCATCGTCCACGGGCGCTTGTTCCGGTCCCTGTCCGCTGTAACGGTAATTCAGCAGGGCAGTGAACAAGGGCGTCCGGGCCGCCACAGCGCTGCAGCGCTGCGCCAGCGCCAGCGGCGCGTGCTCGTGGTGCAGCAGTTCCACCAGCAAGGCATGGGTGCGGTGCAGGCTTTGCTCCACGCCCAGCCCGCCCACGGCGATGCGCAGCGGCAGGGTATTCATGAACAAGCCCAAGGCCCGGTCGGACTGGGCCCCGCCTTGCATGCGGCCGAACAAGACGGTGCCGAACACGACCTCCCGGCGGCCACTGGTACGCGCGACCACCAGCGCCCAGGCCAGATGCATCAGGCTGGCGGCGCTGACACCCAGGCGGCGCGCCTGAATGCGGACCGCCCGGGCCAGTTCCACCGCCAGCGCCTGCTGTGCTTCGGCAATGCCGCTGCCGTCGCCTTGTACATCGAGCAGGCCGAAAGGTGCTGTCGGTTCATCGATATCGCCCAGCAAGCGGCGGAAAAAGGCTTCGTGCTCCGCCTGGCTGACGCCCAGCCTGGCCTGCGCGACAAAGTCGCGGAACGGTGCCGGCGGCGGCAGCGGCTGGCCCAGTTCGATGGCTTGGGCCTCTTCCACCAGCAGCTCCAGGGTGGTGTGGTCGATGGCCAAATGATGGGCGAGCACGCTCAACAGCCAGCGCCGGCCATCCGGCGCCGCCTGGCAGCGAAGCAGCGGCGCCTGGGTGATATCCAGCCGGTAGCGGCGCGGGTCGTAGCGCGCTTGCAATTGCGCGCCGATATCGCCATCCGCCTCATCCAGCGCCAACCATTCCAGCGGCAGCGTCGCCTGACGGCGCACCACTTGCAGCGGCTGCGGCAAACCTTGCCAGACAATGCCGGTCCGGAGGATATCGTGCCGGTCCATCACCGCCTGCAGGGCCGCCAGGAAGCGCTCCAGCCGCGGCAGCGAGTCGAAGGCCAGCAGATAGGATTCCAGATAGGCATCGGCGGCGGGATCGAGCAGGTGGTGGAACAGCATGCCCTCCTGCAAGGGCGCCAGCGGATAGATGTCCTGCACATTGGCGGCGCGGCCCTCCACCGTGGCGACAATGGCGTCGATGCCGGCCTGATCCAGGCTGACCAGGGTCAACATGGCGGGCGTGATGCGTTCGGCACCCGTCGGAATCAGGTTGGGCGGGACAACCACCGCGCGGCTTTCCGTCGTCAATTGCCCGGCCAGCTTGGCCAGCGTGGGTGCGCTGAACAGGCTGCGCACATCGGTGTGCAGGCCGGCTTGGCGCATGCGCTCGATCAGGCTGATGGCGAGCAGGGAATGACCGCCCAATTCGAAGAAGTTGTCCTGGCGGCCGACTGGTTCGATTTTCAGCAGCTCGGCCCAGATGGCGGCCAGGGCAATTTCGGTCTCGCCCCGTGGCGCTTCGTATTCGCGCACGCCATAGGCCGCCGTTGCCGGCGCCGGCAGCGCCTTGCGGTCCAGCTTGCCGTTGGGCGTGAGCGGCAGCGAAGCCAGCCGGACAAAGGCGGCCGGCACCATATAGGCTGGTAGCGAGCTGCTCAGCGCCTGCCGCAGCGCATCGGCATCGGGCGCTTGCTGGCCGGTGTAGTAGGCCAGCAGTTGCTGGTCCTGTTCCTCCCGCGCCAATACCGCCACCTGCTCGACCCCGTCGATACGGCGCAAGGCCGCTTCGATCTCGCCCAGCTCGATGCGGAAGCCTCGCAGTTTGACCTGGTGGTCGTTGCGTCCCAGATAGACGATCTGGCCATCCGGCCGCCGTCGCGCCAAATCGCCGGTGCGATATAGACGGGCGCCGGGCGCCGGATCGAAGGGGTCGGGGATAAAGCGCTCATCGGTAAGGTCGGGCCGGTTCAGATAGCCGCGCGCCACCCCTACCCCGCCGATATGAATCTCGCCTACCACCCCAACGGGCACGGCCTGGCCGCGGCGATCGAGGATATGGATGCGCATATTGCTGATGGGCCGGCCTATCGGCACCGCGCCGGCCACGATATCGCCCACTTCATGGACCACGCAGCCCACCGTGGTCTCGGTCGGTCCATAGTGGTTGAAGATGCGCATGGCCGGCGCATGCAGGCGCCACCATGCCAGGGTCGAACCTTGCAGGGCCTCGCCGCCTAGCACCAGGGTGCGGATACGGCCGGCCAGCGATTCGGCCGGGATGGCCTGGCGCAACAAGGCCAGATGCGAGGGGGTCAGCTTGACCGGACCCAGGTCCCGACCGGCCAATATTTGCTCGCGCCAACTGGCCAGGTCGTTGCCTTCGGGGCAGAGCCGGACGGCCCGGCCGCAGATCAGCGGCGGATACAGGCTGGTCAGGGTCAGGTCGAAACTGAAGGAGGTAAAGATCAGCGAGCCCTCCCCCCCCATCACGTCGAACTGCCGCATGATATGGGCCGAGTAATTGACGATGGCGCGATGTTCCACCATCACGCCCTTGGGTCTGCCGGTGGAACCGGAGGTGTAGATCACATAGGCCAGGTGTTGCGGCGTGATGCCGATCGCGGCGGCATCGAGGTCGCCGGCCGGATGCCCGGCGATGGCCGGCCAGTCGGCGTCCAGCGCGATCACCTCGGCGGCGCAGTCCGGCAGGCTCGCCCTTAGGTGCTGCTGGGTCAGCAGCACGGCCGGACCCGCATCGTCCAGCATGTCCCGCAGGCGCTGGGCAGGGTAGCTGGGGTCCAATGGCACATAGGCACCACCGGCCTTGAGAATGCCCAGCAGGCCGACCAGCAGGTCCACGCCCCGCTCGGCGCAGATGGCCACCAGCCGGTCCGGTCCCACCCCGCGCTGGCGCAGATGGCGCGCCAGCTGGTTGGCGCGGGCATTGAGCTGGCGATAGTCGAGCCGCTGGTCCTTGTCCTGTACCGCCAAGGCTTCCGGCGCGCGCGCCACCTGGGCTTCGAAGAGTTGATGCAGGCATTGTCCGGCCGGATATTCCCTGGCCGTGTCGTTCCACGCCCGCAATTGCGCGCGCTGGGCGGCATCCAGCAGGGGCAGTACCGCCACGACCTGCCGGTCGTCATCCACCATGGCCGCCAGCAAGGTGGTCCAGTAGCTCAGGTAAGCCTGGACGGTGGCCGGCTCGAACAAGGCGGTGGCGTAGTTGAGGCTGCCGCTGATGCCGGCTTTGTCCTCTTGCAAAGTCAGGGTCAGATCGAAGTGGGCACTGGACTGGGGCACGTCCGTCATCAGCGCGTCCAGCCCTGCCATGGCCAGCGTGCCGGCCGGTGCGTTCTGCCAGTCCAGCATGGTCTGGAACAGCGGGGTGTGGCTTAGGCTGCGCGGTGGCTTGAGCGCCTCCACCACCTGGTCGAAGGGTAGATCCTGATGCGCTTGCGCGGCCAAGACCTGCGTCTTGGTGCGCTTCAGCAGCTCAGCCACCGTGGGCTCGTCGCGCAGATCGATGCGCAAGGCCAGGGTGTTGACGAAGAAACCGATCAAGGGCTCGATCTCGGCCCGGTTGCGGCCGGCTACCGGACTGCCTACCACCACTTCGTCCTGATTGCCCAGGCGGGCGAGCAAAGCCGCCCAGCTGGCCAGCAGGGTCATATACAGGGTGGTGCCGTGACGCTGGCTGAGCGCCTTCAAGCCCTGGCTCAGCTGCGCATCCAGCCTGACTTCGATCGCTGCGCCGGCATGGTCCTGCTGGGCCGGCCGGGGCCGGTCGGTGGGCAGTTCCAGCAGCGTGGGCGCACCGGCCAGATTAGCGCGCCAGAAGGCCGCCTGGTCCTGCCCTTCGGCCAGCCAGTTGCGTTGCCAGGCGGCGTAGTCGGCGTATTGGATGGCCAGGGGAGGCAGCGGATTCGGCTGGCCCTGCAGGAAGGCGCCATACAGGCGGCTCAACTCATCCAGCAGTATCCCGACCGACCAGCCATCCGAGCAGATATGGTGCATCACGATCTGCAATAGATGCTCGCGCTCGCCCAATTGCAGCAGCAGCACCCGCAGCGGCAAGGCCTGCGTCAGATCGAAGGGGGTCGCGCCGTGGGTGGCGGCGATGGCCTGCCAGGCAGCATCATCCTGGCCGCGCAGATCGTGCTGCTGCACCGCCAGGGCGATATCGTCCCGGACGATTTGCAGCGGCTGGCCGTCGTGCAGTTGGAAGCATGTCCGCAGGGCTTCATGGCGGGCCACGATGGCCTGCAGCGCCCGGACCAGCACCGGCTTATCCAGCTCACCGCTCAAACGCACGGCGCCGCTGATATGGTAGGCCTCGCTGCTGCCCTCCATCTGGCTCAGGAACCACAGCCGCTGCTGGGCCAGCGACAAGGCCAAGGGGCCGCCACGGTCGGCCGGCGGGATGGCCTGCTGCTGCGCGGGGGCGCAGGCAGCCAGACGCTCCGCCAGTTGCGCCAGCAGCGGGTATTCGAACAGCTCGCCCAGCGGCACGTCCACTTGCAGGGCCTGGCGCAGCCGCGACAGCAGTTGCACCGCCAACAGCGAATGGCCGCCCAGCTCGAAGAAGTTATCGTGGCGGCCCACCTGCTCGACCTTCAGCAGCTCGGCCCAGATGGCGGCCAGCAACTGTTCGGTGTCGCCTTGCGGTGCTGCGTATTCACGCGCGCCATAGGCATCCCCTTCCGGTGCGGGCAAAGCTTTTCGGTCCAGCTTGCCGTTCGGTGTCAGCGGCAGACGGTCCAGCCTGACATAGGCCGCCGGCACCATATAGGCCGGCAGATGTTCGGCCGCATGGCGGCGCAGCGTCTCCGCCGCCACCGCTTCGCCACTGTAATAGGCCACCAGCCGCTTATCGCCCGGCTGGTCCTCGCGGGCGATCACCACCACTTCGGGCAGCAGGGCCGCCAGCTTGGCCTCGATCTCGCCCAGTTCGATCCGGAAACCACGGATCTTGACCTGGAAGTCATTGCGCCCCAGGTAGGCCACCGTGCCGTCCGCCTGCCAGCGTCCCAGATCGCCGGTCTTGTATATGCGCTCCCCGAGCTTGAACGGATCGGCCAGGAAACGCTGTGCCGTCAGTTCAGGCTGGTTCAGATAGCCACGGGCCACCCCGGCGCCGCCCACATACAACTCGCCGGTCACCCCCACCGGTACCGGCTGGCGCCGGCTATCGAGCACATACAGGCGTAGATCGGGGATGCGCACGCCAATAGGGCTGGGGCCGACCCGGCCGGTATCGCTGGCCAAGAGCGGGCAATAGCTGACATGCACGGTCGTCTCGGTGATGCCGTACATATTGACCAACTGGGTGGCGCGGTTGCCGGCCCGTTCGTACCAGGGTTTGAGCAGCCGTGTTTCCAGCGCTTCGCCGCCGAAGACGATCTGCCGCAACCGGTGCGGCTGTTCGGTCTGGGCCGCGATCAGCTGCTGGAAGGCACTGGGGGTCTGGTTCAACACCGTGACGCCCTGCTCGCACAGCAGCGCATAGAAATCGGCCGGCGAACGGGCCGTCTCAAGCGGCACCACCACCAGCCGGCCGCCATGGCTGAGTGCGCCCCACAATTCCCATACCGAGAAGTCGAAGCCGAAGGAATGGAACAGCGTCCAGACATCCTGGTCGTCGAAGCGGAACCAGGCGCGGGTCGCGCTGAACAGCCGGGCCAGCTGGCCATGCTCCACCATCACGCCCTTGGGCTGGCCGGTGGAGCCCGAGGTGTAGATCACATAAGCCAGCTGCTGCGGACCGGCACCGCCGGCGGGATTGTCGCCGGACAACCCGGACCAGCGGGCGGCATCGGCCTGCAGATCGAGCACAAGGTGCCCGTCCAGTTCGCCCAGCGCGGCACGGCCGGCCTGGTCGAGCAGGACCAGCGCCGGCTGGCTATCGGCCAGGGTGGCGCGCAGCCGTTCGGAGGCGTAGGCCGGGTCCAGCGGCACATAGGCGCCACCGGCTTTAAACACGGCCAGGATGGCGACCACCATCTCCACCCCGCGCTCCAGACAGAGGGCCACGCGTACTTCCGGCCCCACCCCCAGGCTGCGCAGATGGTGGGCCAGCTGGTTGGCGCGATGGTTCAGTTCGCCATAGCTCAGCTGCTGCTCGCCCCACACCAGGGCGGTGGCCTCCGGCCTGGCGGCTGCCTGTTGTTCGAATGCCTCATGTACGCAGCAGGTAGGCGGCAGCGCTGCGGCCTGGTTCCAATCCGACAACAGCAGCCGGCGTTCCGCCTCCGGCAAGATAGGCAGGCCGGCGACCGCCTGCGCCGCATCCAGCGCCATGGCTTGCAGCAAGCGCATCCAATAGCTCAGATACCGTTGCACGGTGGCCGGCTCGAACAAGGCCGTGGCGTAATTGAGACGGCCGCTGATGCCGGTTTCGTCTTCCTGCAAGGATAGGGTCAGGTCGAACTGGGTCGTGGTCTGGGCCATCTCGACGGGTGCCAGCTGCAATCCCGGCATCAACAGCTCGCCACCCTCGGCGGCCTGCCAGTCCAGCATGGTCTGGAACAACGGGGTATGGCTGAGGCTGCGCGGCGGCTTGAGCGCCTCCACCACCTGGTCGAAGGGCAGGTCCTGGTGGGCTTGCGCGGCCAGCACCTGCGCCTTGGTGCGCTTCAGCAAGTCGGCCACCGTGGGCTCGTCGCGCAGATCGATGCGCAAGGCCAGGGTGTTGACGAAGAAACCGATCAAGGGCTCGATCTCGGCCCGGTTGCGGCCGGCCACCGGACTGCCTACCACCACTTCGTCCTGATTGCCCAGGCGGGCGAGCAAAGCCGCCCAGCTGGCCAGCAGGGTCATATACAGGGTGGTGCCGTGACGCTGGCTGAGCGCCTTCAAGCCCTGGCTCAGCTGCGCATCCAGCCTGACTTCGATCGCTGCGCCGGCATGGTCCTGCTGGGCCGGCCGGGGCCGGTCGGTGGGCAGTTCCAGCAGCGTGGGCGCACCGGCCAGATTAGCGCGCCAGAAGGCCGCCTGGTCCTGCCCTTCGGCCAGCCAGTTGCGTTGCCAGGCGGCGTAGTCGGCGTATTGGATGGCCAGGGGAGGCAGCGGATTCGGCTGGCCCTGCAGGAAGGCGCCATACAGGCGGCTCAACTCATCCAGCAGTATCCCGACCGACCAGCCATCCGAGCAGATATGGTGCATCACGATCTGCAATAGATGCTCGCGCTCGCCCAATTGCAGCAGCAGCACCCGCAGCGGCAAGGCCTGCGTCAGATCGAAGGGGCCGCGCCGTGGGTGGCGGCGATGGCCTGCCAGGCAGCATCATCCTGGCCGCGCAGATCGTGCTGCTGCACCGCCAGGGCGATATCGTCCCGGACGATTTGCAGCGGCTGGCCGTCGTGCAGTTGGAAGCATGTCCGCAGGGCTTCATGGCGGGCCACGATGGCCTGCAGCGCCCGGACCAGCACCGGCTTATCCAGCTCACCGCTCAAACGCACGGCGCCGCTGATATGGTAGGCCTCGCTGCTGCCCTCCATCTGGCTCAGGAACCACAGCCGCTGCTGGGCCAGCGACAAGGCCAAGGGGCCGCCACGGTCGGCCGGCGGGATGGCCTGCTGCTGCGCGGGGCGCAGGCAGCCAGACGCTCCGCCAGTTGCGCCAGCAGCGGGTATTCGAACAGCTCGCCCAGCGGCACGTCCACTTGCAGCGATTGACGCAGCCGCGACAGCAGTTGCACCGCCAACAGCGAATGGCCGCCCAGCTCGAAGAAGTTATCGTGGCGGCCCACCTGCTCGATCTTCAGCAGCTCGGCCCAGATGGCGGCCAGCAACTGCTCGGTATCGCCTTGCGGCGCTTCGAATTCGCGCGCGCCATAGGCATCCCCTTGCGGCGCGGGCAAAGCCTTTCGGTCCAGCTTGCCGTTCGGCGACAAGGGCAAGGCCGCCAGATGGACAAAGGCCGCCGGCACCATATAGGCCGGCAGCGCGCCGCCCAGCACCTGCCGCAGCGCCTCGGCCGATTGCGCCTCGCCACTGTAGTAAGCCACCAGCCGCATATCACCCGGCACATCCTCGCGCGCCAGTACCACCGCCTCGCGCACACCCTCGACTTGCGCCAGGCAGGCCTCGATCTCGCCCAGCTCGATACGCAGGCCCCGCAGCTTGACCTGGAAGTCATTGCGCCCCAGGTATTCGATGCTGCCGTCGGACAGCCAGCGCGCCTGGTCGCCGCTTTGGTACAAGCGGCCCTTACCGGCGAAGGGATCGTCGATAAAACGCGCAGCCGTCAGCTCGGGCTGGTTCAGATAGCCCCGCGCCACCTGCACGCCGCCGATATACAACTCGCCGGCCACCCCGACCGGCACCGGCTGCAGCCGGCTGTCGAGGATATAAATCCGGGTATTGGCGATGGGCCGGCCGATGGGCACGGCGGTGCGCCGGTCGTCGGCCCGGCAGGCCCAGGCCGTCACATCCACGGCCGCTTCGGTGGGCCCATAGAGATTGTGCAGCTCGGCCTGCGGCAGCCGCGCCAGGCATTGGCGGGCCAAGGCCGCCGGCAAGGCTTCGCCGCTGCAGAATATCCGCTTGAGGCTGTCGCATCCCTCCGCCGCCCCCTGCCCCAGAAAGACCTGCAGCATGGAAGGCACGAAGTGCAGCGTGGTCACCCCGGCCTGGCGGATCAAACCGGCCAGATAGGCCGGATCCTTGTGGCCTTCCGGCCGGGCCATCACCAGGCGGGCGCCGGCCAGCAAGGGCCAGAAGAATTCCCATACCGAGACGTCAAAACTGAACGGCGTCTTTTGCAGGACCACGTCCTGTCCATCCAGCGCGTAGGCCTGCTGCATCCACAGCAAGCGGTTCACCACCGCGCCATGCTCGTTCATCACCCCTTTTGGCCGGCCGGTGGAGCCCGAGGTATAGATCACATAGGCCAGCTGGCCGGGGCTAACGGCGGGAAGATTGCCGGCAGACTGCCCGGCCCAGTTCGCGGCATCGGCTTGCAGATGCCAGCTGTGCACACCCTCGGCGCCGGCAGTAGCCAGGGCCTCGCCGCCCACCCGATCGACCAGGACCAGCACGGGCGCGCTGTCCTGCAACATATGGCGCAGCCGCTCGGCCGGGTAGTCCGGGTCCAGCGGCACATAGGCGCCGCCGGCCTTGAGGGTGGCCAGCAGGCCCACCACCATGGCCACGCTGCGCTCGACGCAAAGGCCGACCAGCCGATCCGGCCCCACCCCGGCTTGCCGCAGCGCATGGGCCAGGCGATTGGCGCGGGCATTGAGCTCGGCATAGCTCAGCTGCTCGCCCTCGCACACCAGCGCGATGGCGTTCGGCGTACGGGCCACTTGGGCCTCGAACAGCTGGTGGATGGCCTGATCGGCCGGGTAGGCTTGGGCGGTGTCGTTCCAGCCGGCCAGTACCTGCGCCCGCTCCGGGGAAGGCAGGACGTCGATATCGTACAGCGCCTGCTGGGGTGCTTGCTGCAAGGCCCGCAGCAATTGCGCCAGGGCGGTCAGCATAAAATCGCATACCCGCTGCGGATCGATCTCTGCGCTCACCTGGGCGGTGATGGCGAAGTCCCTGCCCAGATCATCCACCGTCAGGGTCAGCGGATAATTGGTGCGCTCGTGGCCCAGCAGGATATCGATATCGTCCTCACCGGCAGCGCTGGGTACTGCCGTCTCCTCGCTATGGCGGTAGTTCAGCAAGGAAGTAAACAAGGGCGTCCGCGCTGCCACGCCACTGCAACGCTGGGCCAGCGCCAACGGCGCATGTTCGTGCCGCAGCAACTGCACCAGGCGGGCATGGGTCTGCCGCAAGGCCGCCTCCACGCCTTGTCCATCGATATCCAGCCGCAAGGGCAAGGTATTCATCAGCATGCCCAGCACCCGGTCGGCCTCGGCACCGCCCTGCATGCGGCCGAACAGCACGGTACCGAACACCACGGCGCTGCGGCCGCTGAGACGGGCCAGGACCAGAGCCCAGGCCAGGTGCACCACACTGGCGGCGCCGACATTCAGGCGGCGTGCCTGGGCGCGCAGCGCTTGCGCCATCTCGGGGTCCAGCAGCGTGCGGGTTTCGACGATATCGCTCCCGTCGCCCTGCACGTCCATGAGGCCGAAGGGTGCGGTCGGCGCATCGATATCGGCCAGCATCTCGCTGAAGAAAACTTCGTGCGCCCGCTCGCTGACACCCAGCCGGGCCTGCGCGACAAAATTACGGAACGGCACCGGCGGCGCCAAGCGATCCAGTTGGCCCTGCTCGATGGCCTGGGCTTCCTCGATCAGCAGCGCCAAGGTGGTGTGGTCGATGGCCAGATGGTGCGACAACACGTTCAGCAGCCAGCGGCCCTGGGCCGGGTCCTGCGCGGCATGGCAGCGCAGCAGCGGCGCCTGGCCGATATCCAGGCGGTAGTGGCGGGGATCGAAGCGGCTTTGCAATTGCGCGGCGATCTCCCCTTGTGCCGGGTCCAGTTCCAGCCACGCCAGCGGTAGCCGCGCTTGCCGGCGCACCACTTGCAAGGGCTGCGCCAATCCTTCCCAGACGATGCCGGTACGCAGGATATCGTGGCGGTCCATCACCGTTTGCAGCGCCGCCAGGAAGCGCTCCAGCCGCGCTTTCGAGCGGAAGGCCAGCAAATAGGCCTCCACGTAGGCGTCGGCGGCGGGGTTGAGCAGATGGTGGAACAGCATGCCCTCCTGCAAGGGCGCCAGCGGATAGATGTCCTGCACATTGGCGGCGCCGCCTTCCACCGTGGCGACGATGGCGTCGATGGCGGCCTGCTCCAGCGTGACCAGGGTCAGCATGGCCGGCGTGATGCGCTCGGTCCCGGCGGGGATCAGCAGGGGCGGCACCGGCACGGCGCCGCCCACCCCGCTACCCAGCTGTTGGCCGCTTTGCAGCAGTTCCACCAGGGCCGGTTTGTGTTGGCGCAGCATGGCGAGCAATTGCGGGTCGCCCAAGGCCTTTTGGTCGCCGCTGACGGCCAGGTCCTTACCCTTTAGCGCGAGTGCGATACCCTTGCTATCCAGCAGACTGATCAGATCGATTACGGTCAAAGCACAATCTCCATCAATTGGGTGGTGGCAGCAGCCATGTCCGCCAGGGTGGGCGCCATGAACAGCAGGCCGACATCGGCATGCAGGCCTTCCCGGCGCATGCGTTCGATCAGGCTGACGGCCAATAGCGAATGGCCGCCCAGTTCAAAGAAGTTGTCGTGGCGGCCCACCCGCTCCAGCTTCAGCAGCTCGGCCCAGATGGCCGCCAGCGCCTGCTCGACTTCGCCTTCAGGCTCGGCATGGACACGTCCGCCCAAGGCCAGCCCGTCCGGCGCCGGCAGCGCCTGCCGGTCCAGCTTGCCGTTCGGCGTCAGCGGCAAGGCCTCCAGCGCCACGAAGGCCGCCGGCACCATGTAGTGCGGCAGCGTCTGCACGGCATGGCGGCGCAGCGTCTCTACGTCCACCTCCGCGCCAACCACATACGCCACCAGGCGCTTGTCGCCCGGCTCGTCCTCGCGTGCGATCACCGCCACTTCCTGCACGCCGGCCAGCTGGGCCAGCTTGGCCTCCACCTCGCCCAGCTCGATGCGGAAGCCCCGCACCTTCACCTGGAAGTCGTTGCGGCCGATGAACTCCACTTCCCCGCACGGCAGCCAGCGGGCCAGGTCGCCGGTCTTGTACATGCGTTGGCCTGGCGTGAACGGGTCGTCCAGAAAGCGCTCCGCCGTCAGCTCAGGCAGGTTCAGATAGCCGCGCGCCACCCCGGCGCCGCTGATATACAGCTCGCCCGCCACCCCCAAAGGCACCGGCTCGCGCTGGGCATCGAGGATGTACATACGGGTATTGGCAAAGGGCTTGCCGATGCTGATGCGGCTGACCCCGGCCTGATAGCGCACATAGGCGGCGCTGCACGAAACCGTGATCTCGGTCGGTCCATAGGTATTGACCAGGCCGGTGCCGGCCGGCTTGAGCGCTTCCCACTGCTTGAGCTTGTGGGCCGACAAGGCATCGCCGGTGACATTCACCATCCGCACCCCCGCCAAGGCGGCCGGGGTGACGCCGGCCTGGCTCCACTCGCCCACCAGGCTGTGCCAGTGCGCCGCCGTCAAATGCACCATGCCGGGCGCCAGCGCAGTCTCGGCCAGGCCGAAGGGGACATTGCTGGGTAGCAGGGTGGCGCCGGCCAGCAGGGCCGGCATGATTTCTTCGATCGACAGGTCGAAATTCAGCGAATTCTGCTGCAGCACCGTCTCGCCCGCCGCCAGCCCGAACCAGCCGATAGCGTCCAGCGTGTAGTTGACCAGGCCACGGTGTTCGATCATCACGCCCTTGGGGCGTCCGGTGGAACCGGAGGTGTAGATCACATAGGCCAGATGGCGGGCGCTCAGCCCCTCGACACGCGGATTGTGGTCCGGCTGGCCGCACCAATCGCCGCCGTCCAAGTCCAGCACGGGCACCCCGGCCGCCACATGCGGCGCCACCAGGGCGCGGGTGCTCGCGGCGCACAGCACCGCCAGCGGTGCGCTGTCCGCCAGCATGTAGGCAATGCGCTCGGCCGGATAGGCCGGGTCCAGCGGCACATAGGCGCCGCCGGCCTTGAGGATGGCCAATAGCGCCACCAGCATGGGCGCGCCCCGCTCGGTACACAGCGCCACCCGGGCATCCGGTCCCACGCCCAAGCGGCACAGGCGATGGGCCAGGCGGTTGGCCTGGCGGTTCAGCTCGGCGTAGCTCAGCCTGTGCTCGCCGTCGTCCACCGCGATGGCCGCGGGCGTGGCGTCCACCTGTTGCTCGAACAGCTGGTGCACGCAGGCATCGTGCGGGTAGTCGCGCGCCGTGCCGTTCCAGCCCCTCAATACCTGTTCGCGCTGGGCCGCGTCCAAAAGCGGCAGACGGCTGACGATGCCCTCCTCGTCGGCCACCATGGCTTGCAATAGCCGGCGCCAATAATCCAGCAAGCCTTGCGCCGTTTCGCGGTCGAACAAGGCGGTGGCGTAGTTCAGCCCCCCGGCGATGCCGTCCTCGCCCTCATACAGCGATAGCATCAGATCGAACTGGGCCGTGGCCAGCGGCGTATCGATTTCATCGAGGTGCAGGCCAGGCATGGTCAGCTCGGCAGCCGGCGTGTTGTGCCAGTCCAGCATGACCTGGAACAACGGCGTATGCGCCAGGCTACGGGGCGGTTTGAGTGTCTCCACCACCTGGTCGAAAGGCAAGTCCTGATGCGCTTGCGCGGCCAGCACCTGGGCTTTGGTACGCTTCAGCAATTCGGCCACGCTGGGCTCGCCGCGCAGATCGATGCGCAGCGCCAGGGTGTTGACGAAAAAGCCGATCAAAGGCTCGATTTCGGCTCGGTTGCGGCCCGCCACCGGGCTGCCCATCACCACCTCGTCCTGGCTGGCCAAGCGGCCCAGCAAGGCGCCCCAGCTGGCCAGCAGGGTCATATACAAGGTGACGCCATGGCGCTGGCCAAGCGCCTTCAGATCGCGGCTCAGTTGCGCATCCAGTTGCAGTGCCACGGAAGTACCGGCATGGTCCTGCTGGACCGGCCGGGGCCGGTCGGTGGGCAGTTCCAGCAGGGTCGGCGCGCCGGCCAGGTTGGCGCGCCAGAAGGCCGCCTGATCCTGGCCCTCGGCCAGCCAGCCGCGTTGCCAGGCGGCGTAGTCGGCATATTGCAGCGCCAGCGGCGGCAAGGGGTCGGGGCGGCCATGCAGAAAGGCCGCGTAGAGCCTGCTCAACTCATCCAGCAGTACACCAACCGACCAGCCATCCGAACAGATATGGTGCATGACGATCTGCAGCACATACTCGTGCTCGCGCAGGCGCAGCAGCAAGGCCCGCAAGGGCAAGGCATGCGCCAGGTCGAACGGTTCCGCGCTGTGCGACGCGCTCAGCGCCAGCCAGGCCTGCTCATCCTGGCCACGCAAGTCATGCTGCCGCAGTACCAGCTGGGCATCGTCGCGCAAGACCTGCCTGGGCTGGCCATCGACCAGCTGGAAGCAGGTCCGCAAGGCCTCATGGCGAGCCACGATGGCTTGCAGTGCCCGGCCCAGCACCTGCCGGTCCAAATCGCCGCGCAGCCGGACGGCACCGCTGATATGGTAAGCCTCGCCGGCACCTTCCATCCGGCTCAGGAACCATAAGCGCTGCTGCGCAAGCGACAAGGGCAGCGGTCCGGTACGGCCGACCAGGGGAATGGCCTGCTGCGCGACCACGGCCATGCCGTCGAGCCGCGCGGCCAAGCGGTCCAATTGCGGATGATCGAACAAATCGCTGAGCGGCAGCTCGACTTGCCATTGCTGGCGCAGCCGCGACAATAGCTGCATTGCCAGCAGGGAATGTCCGCCCAACTCGAAGAAGTTGTCGTGACGCCCTATTTTTTCCAATTGCAGCAGTTCGGCCCAGACAAGTGCCAAGGCTTGCTCGCAGCGGCCTTGCGGCGCCTGGTAGTCGGCGACACCGAGCCGGCCCGGCTGCGGCAGGGCCTGGCGATCGAGCTTGCCATTCGGGGTGAGCGGCAAGCTCGGTAGTTGGATAAAGGCGGCCGGCACCATATAGGCCGGCAGGTATTGGGCCGCATATTGGCGCAGCGCCTCGGTCAGCTCGGTCGTGGCGCTGTAATAAGCCAGCAGCCGCGCCTCGCCCCCATCCTCCTGGCTGGCCAGCACCGCCACTTCGACCACGCCCTCGACCTGGGCCAGGCATGCCTCGACCTCGCCGGGTTCGATGCGGTAACCGCGTATCTTCAGCTGGGCATCGGCGCGCCCCAGGTACTCGATATTGCCATCGGCCAACCAACGGGCCAGATCGCCGGTCCGGTACAGCCGGCCCCCGGATGGCCGGCCCCCGGACACAAACGGATCGGCGATAAAGCGCGCTGCGGTCAGCTCGGCTTGATTCAGATAGCCACGCGCCAGTTGCGCGCCACCGATATACAGCTCGCCCGCCACGCCGATCGGCGCGGGACGGGTCTGGGCATCGAGGATATAGACCCGGGTATTGGCAATGGGCCGGCCGATATGCAGCACCCTATCGTCGCGCCGCAGCACACCCGAAGTGGCCACCACGGTAGCCTCGGTGGGTCCGTAGTTGTTGACCAGGGTCTGGCCGGGCGCCAGCCCGGCCGGCCGGCGCCGCAGCCGGTCGCCGCCGGTCAGCAAGGTATGCGGGCCTGCTGCCGCGTGGCCGGCGGCATAGGCCAGTTCGGCCAGCGGGGTGACCAGAAAACTGACGTCCAGGGTCTGGGCATGCCACCAGCGCAGCAGCAACTGCGGATCGCCGTCGGTCTCGGCCGGCGGGAGCAAGAGGCTGCCGCCGCTGCACAGGGCAGGCCAGGTTTCCCAGCCGCTGGCATCGAAGCCCACCCCGGCGGTGGCGGCGCTGCGGCTGCCGGCGTGCAGGCCGAAGGTATCGATATGCCAGTAGAGCAGATTGACCAGGCTGGCATGCTCGACCATGACGCCCTTGGGCCTGCCGGTGGAGCCGGAGGTGTAGATGACATAGGCCAAATGGGCGGAAGTCAGCGCCGCCAGCGGCGGATTGCCGGTATCTTCCTGGCGCCAGCGCTGGGCATCGTCGGTCAGGTCCAGCACCGAACCGGCCGAACCATAGGCCGCCATGGCGATGCATAGCTGGGCCTTGACCTCGGGGCTCAGCCGCGCCTCGCTCAATACCACCAGCGGGGCGCTGTCGCGCAGCATGAAATCCAGCCGCTCCGGCGGATAGGCCGGGTCCAGCGGCACATAGGCGCCGCCGGCCTTCAGCGTGGCCAGCATGGCTACGACCCGCTCCACGCCGTGGTGGGCGCAGATGGCCACGCGGCTATCCGGCCCCACGCCCAGCCGGCGCAAATACCAGGCCAGGCGATTGGCCCGGGTATTCAGTTCGCGGTAATTCAGGCAGCGCTCGTCCTGCTCCAGGGCGGTGGCCTCCGGCGTACGTGCCACCTGGGCTTCGAACAACTGCTGTACGCAGCGTTCGCGCGGGTAGGCGACAGCGGTGTCGTTCCAGCCTTCCAGCAACAGGGCACGCTCCGCCGCCGGCAGCACGTCCAGCGCGCGCAGCGGGCGGTCCGGTGCTTGCTGCAAGGCCTGCAGCAATTCAGCCAGCGCGGTTCGCATCAGCGCGCAGACACGCTGCGGACCAACCTCCGCCGCAGCCTGCACGGTCAGCGCGAAGTCCTCGCCCAGATCGTCCACCGACAGCGTCAGGGGATAGTTGCTACGTTCATAGCCGCCCAGCAGGCTGATGCCCGGCGCCAGGCCAGCGGCCGGCTGCTCGCTCATTTCTTCGCTATGGCGGTAATTGAGCAGCGAGGTGAACAGCGGCATCCGCGCCGGCACGCCGCTGCAGCGCTGCGCCAGGGCCAGCGAGGCGTGCTCGTGCCGCAGCAATTGCGCCAGCAAGGCATGGGTACGCCGCAAGGCCGCCGCCACGCCCTCCTCGTCCACATCGATACGCAGCGGCAGAGTATTGATAAACAGGCCCAATACCCGGTCGGCCTGGGCGCCGCCTTGCATACGGCCCAGCAACACCGTACCGAACACCACCTCCTTGCGGCCGCTGGTACGGGCCAACACCAAGGCCCAGGCCAGGTGCATCAAGCTGGCGGCGCTGACGCCCAGCCGCCGCGCCTGTCTGCGTATCGCCAGCGACAGTTCCGGCGCCAGGCGCTGCTGGACTTCCGCCATTGCGCTGCCGCCTTGCACGTCCAGCAAGCCAAAGGGTGCGGTGGGGCTGTCGATATCGGCCAGCATGGCCTGGAAGAAAGCCTCGTGCGCCGGCCGGCCGGTACCCAGGCGGGCCTGGGCGACCAGGTTGCGGAAGGGGGCAGGCGCCGGCAGAGGCTGGCCGGCCATGATGGCCTGCGCTTCCGCCAGCAGCAGTTTCAGGGTGGTGTTGTCGTCGGCAAGATGGTGCGACAGCACGCACAGCAACCAGCGCCCTTGCGCCGGATCGGCGGCGGCATGGCAACGTAGCAAGGGTGCCTGGCTGACGTCCAGACGGTAATGGCGCGGGTCGAAACGGCTTTGCAACTGTTCGGCGATATCGCCCTGGGCACTATCCAGCGCCAGCCATTGCAAGGGCAGCGACACCTGGCGGCGCACCACTTGTACCGGCTGGTCCAGTCCCTCCCAGGCAATGCCGGTACGCAGGATGT
The DNA here is from genome assembly GCF_007431345.1 of Chitinimonas arctica. NCBI lineage: Bacteria > Pseudomonadati > Pseudomonadota > Betaproteobacteria > Neisseriales > Chitinibacteraceae > Chitinimonas > Chitinimonas arctica. Next base: position 753,289 of record NZ_CP041730.1, read on the forward strand.
CGTGGCGGGCGATCACCTGCCGCAACGCGGCCAGAAACGTTTCCAGGCGTTCGCGGCTATCGAAGCCCAAGAGGCTGATCAATAGATAGGGGTCGCCCTCGGCCTGCATCAGGTGGTGGAACAGGATGCCTTCCTGCAACGGGGCCAAGGGATAGATATCCTGCACATTGGCGGCACCGCCCTCCACCGTCGCCACAGCGGCATCGATGGCCGCCTGGTCCAGTTGCAGCAGGGTCAGCATATCGGGCGTGATCCGCTCGGCACCGGCGGGAATCAGGTTAGGCGGCACCACCACTTCCTGGCTGTCCGAACGCAGCTGGCCGGCCAGTTCCGCCAAGGTGGGGCTGCTGAACAAGGCCCGCACATCGGCATGCAGACCGGCTTGGCGCAAGCGCTCGATCAGGCTGACCGCCAACAGCGAATGGCCGCCCAGCTCGAAGAAGTTATCGTGGCGGCCCACCTGCTCGACCTTCAGCAGCTCGGCCCAGATGGCGGCCAGCAACTGTTCGGTGTCGCCTTGCGGTGCTGCGTATTCACGCGCGCCATAGGCATCCCCTTCCGGTGCGGGCAAAGCTTTTCGGTCCAGCTTGCCGTTCGGTGTCAGCGGCAGACGGTCCAGCCTGACATAGGCCGCCGGCACCATATAGGCCGGCAGATGTTCGGCCGCATGGCGGCGCAGCGTCTCCGCCGCCACCGCTTCGCCACTGTAATAGGCCACCAGCCGCTTATCGCCCGGCTGGTCCTCGCGGGCGATCACCACCACTTCGGGCAGCAGGGCCGCCAGCTTGGCCTCGATCTCGCCCAGTTCGATCCGGAAACCACGGATCTTGACCTGGAAGTCATTGCGCCCCAGGTAGGCCACCGTGCCGTCCGCCTGCCAGCGTCCCAGATCGCCGGTCTTGTATATGCGCTCCCCGAGCTTGAACGGATCGGCCAGGAAACGCTGTGCCGTCAGTTCAGGCTGGTTCAGATAGCCACGGGCCACCCCGGCGCCGCCCACATACAACTCGCCGGTCACCCCCACCGGTACCGGCTGGCGCCGGCTGTCCAGCACATACAGACGGAGGTCGGGTATGCGCACGCCGATAGGGCTGGGGCCGACCCGGCCGGTATCGCTGGCCAAGAGCGGGCAATAGCTGACATGCACGGTCGTCTCGGTGATGCCGTACATATTGACCAACTGGGTGGCGCGGTTGCCGGCCCGTTCGTACCAGGGTTTGAGCAGCCGGGTTTCCAGCGCTTCGCCGCCGAAGACGATCTGCCGCAACCGGTGCGGCTGTTCGGTCTGGGCCGCGATCAGCTGCTGGAATGCACTGGGGGTCTGGTTCAACACCGTGACGCCCTGCTCGCACAGCAGCGCATAGAAATCGGCCGGCGAACGGGCCGTCTCAAGCGGCACCACCACCAGCCGGCCGCCATGGCTGAGTGCGCCCCACAATTCCCATACCGAGAAGTCGAAGCCGAAGGAATGGAACAGCGTCCAGACATCCTGGTCGTCGAAGCGGAACCAGGCGCGGGTCGCGCTGAACAGCCGGGCCAGCTGGCCATGCTCCACCATCACGCCCTTGGGCTGGCCGGTGGAGCCCGAGGTGTAGATCACATAAGCCAGCTGCTGCGGACCGGCACCGCCGGCGGGATTGTCGCCGGACAACCCGGACCAGCGGGCGGCATCGGCCTGCAGATCGAGCACAAGGTGCCCGTCCAGTTCGCCCAGCGCGGCACGGCCGGCCTGGTCGAGCAGGACCAGCGCCGGCTGGCTATCGGCCAGGGTGGCGCGCAGCCGTTCGGAGGCGTAGGCCGGGTCCAGCGGCACATAGGCGCCGCCGGCTTTAAGCACGGCCAGGATGGCGACCACCATCTCCATCCCACGTTCCAGACAGAGGGCCACGCGCACTTCCGGCCCAACACCCAGGCTGCGCAGATGGTGGGCCAGCTGGTTGGCGCGATGGTTCAGTTCGCCATAGCTCAGTTGCTGCTCGCCCCACACCAGGGCGATGGCCTCGGGCCGCATGGCTGCCTGTTGTTCAAACGATTGGTGCACACAAGCTGTCGGCGGAGTCAGTTCGGTGCTCGTGTCGTTCCACCATTGCAACAGTTGCGTACGCTCGGCCTCGCCCAGGATCTGCAGGCTTGCCACCGCTTGGTCTTCCCCGGCCACCATCGCTTGCAGCAGATGGATCCAGTAGCCCAGATAACGCTGCACGGTGGCCGGCTCAAACAAGGCCGTGGCGTAATTGAGCACGCCGGCCAGACCGTCCGCGCCGTCATGCAGCGACAGGGTCAGGTCGAACTGGGCGGTGGTATGGGCCACCTCCAGCGGCGATACGGTCAGGCCGGGCAAGGACAAGCCCGCCGCCGGTGCCCCTTGCCAGTCCAGCATGGTCTGGAACAGCGGCGTGTGGCTGAGGCTGCGCGGCGGCTTGAGCGCCTCCACCACCTGGTCGAAGGGCAGGTCCTGATGGGCTTGCGCGGCCAGCACCTGCGCCTTGGTGCGCTTCAGCAAGTCGGCCACCGTGGGCTCGTCGCGCAGATCGATGCGCAGCGCCAGGGTGTTGACGAAGAAACCGATCAAGGGCTCGATCTCGGCCCGGTTGCGGCCGGCTACCGGACTGCCTACCACCACTTCGTCCTGATTGCCCAGCCGAGCGAGCAAGGCCGCCCAGCTGGCCAGCAGAGTCATATACAGGGTGGCGCCATGACGCTGGCTGAGCGCCTTCAAGTCCTTGCTCAGCTGCGCATCCAGCCTGACTTCCATGGCTGCGCCGGCATGGTCCTGCTGGGCCGGCCGAGGCCGGTCGGTGGGCAACTCCAGCAGCGTGGGCGCACCGGCCAGGTTGGCGCGCCAGAAGGCCGCCTGGTCCTGGTCGTCGGCCAACCAGTTGCGATGCCAGGCGGCATAGTCGGCATATTGGATGGCCAGGGGAGGCAACGGGTCGGCTTCGCCGCGCAAAAAGGCGCCATACAGGCGGCTCAGTTCGTCCAACAGCACGTCGATGGCCCAGGCATCGGCGGCGATATGGTGCATGACCAACTGCAGCACATATTGGCCGGTCTGCATCTGCAGCAGCAGGACCCGTATCGGCAGATCGCGGTCCAGCGCGAAAGGCGCAGCACTATGCTCGGCACCGAGCTGGCGGGCGGCCGAGTCGGGGTCGTCGTGACCACGCAGGTCGTGCACCTGCGGCACCAATTCGGCCTTCTCCAGCAAGCATTGCCGCGGCTGGCCATCGACCAGTCGGTAGCAGGTGCGCAAAGCCTCATGGCGATCGACGATAGCTTGCAAGGCGCGCTGCAAGCCATCGCGGTCCAGCTCGCCGGTCAACCAGACGGCCGCGCTGATGTGGTAGGCCGCGGCAGCACCCTCGATGCGGCTGAGAAACCACAGCCGCTGCTGGGCCGGCGACAGCGGCAAAGGAGCCTCGCGGCTGACCAGCGGAATGTCGGACTGGCTAGCCCCCGCTGCGCCACCAATCCGTACGGCCAATTGCGCCAATTGCGGGTATTCGAACAGCTCGCCCAAGGGCAGGTCCACTTGCAGTGTTTGGCGCAGCCGGGACAGCAATTGCACCGCCAGCAGCGAATGGCCGCCCAGCGCGAAGAAATTGTCATGGCGACCGACCTGCTCGATCTTCAAAAGATCGGTCCAGATTGCGGCCAGCGCCATTTCGACTTCGCCCTGCGGGACTGCCTGGCTGCGGCTGCCATAGGCATCCGCTTCCGGCGCGGGCAATGCCTTGCGGTCCAGCTTGCCGTTCGGCGACAGCGGCCAGGCGGCCAGCCGGACGAAGGCGGCAGGCACCATATATGCCGGTAGCAGTACGGCCGCCTGCTGCCGCAGGTCGGCCGCCGGCTGCTCACCGGTGTAATACGCAAGCAGGCGCATTTCGCCCGGCTGGTCCTCGCGGGCAATCACCACCACGTCAGGCAGCAGCGAGGCGAGTTTGGCTTCGACCTCGCCCAGTTCGATCCGGAAACCGCGCAGCTTGATCTGGAAATCGTTGCGGCCCAGGTATTCGATGCTGCCGTCCGCCAGCCGGCGGCCCAGGTCACCGCTCTTGTACAGCCGGCTACCTGGCAAGAACGGATCGTCGATAAAGCGCTCGGCGGTCAGCTCGGGCAGATTCAGGTAACCGCGTGCCAGCTGCACCCCACCGATATACAGCTCGCCGGCCACGCCCAGCGGCACCGGCCGCAAGCGGCTGTCGAGGATATGGATACGGGTGTTGGCGCCCGGCCGGCCGATATTGCGCCAATCGCCGGCCTGCCCGCTAGGCTCATGGCTGCTGGCGCTCACGGTGGCTTCGGTCGGACCATAGGTATTCAGCAGGCGTGGCCGCCGGCCGGTACCGGCGAACCAGGCTTGGAGCGCGCTGTCGCCGACCGCCTCGCCGCCGATGATGACCTGGCGCACACAAGCCGGGGCAGGCAGGCCCGCCATGGCCAGTTGGGTCCAGAACTGGGTGGGCAGATCGACGACACTGATCCCGTGATCCGCGCACAGCCGCCAGAATGTCTCGGCATCCGTCAGCCAGGCGTCGCTACGCAGCACCACGCAGGCACCCTGCGCCAGGCTGGCGAAGATTTCCTCGACCGAACCGTCGAAGGACAGCGAGGCAAACTGCAGCACCCGGTCAGCCGGCCCCAGCTCGATACGCTCGGCCAGCATCAGTATCTGGTTGCGGACACTGCGGTGCTCGACCATTACCCCCTTGGGTTGGCCGGTGGAGCCGGAGGTATAGAACACATAGGCCAGCCGGCTGCCCTCGTCGGCTTCGGCCTCCCCGTCCCGTTCGCTCCGACCTTGCCAGTCGCCGGCATCGTCTTGCAGATCCAGCACCCGCGCGCCATCAGCCAGTTCACGGGTGATTTCCAGCGGTACGGTACCTTGCTTGAGCAGCAGCAGCGCCCCGCTGTCGCGCAACATATATTGCAGCCGTGCAAGCGGATAATCGGGGTCCAGCGGGACATAAGCGCCCCCCGCCTTCAGGGTGGCCAGCATGGCCACCACCGTCGCCGCGCTGCGCCGTGCATACAGCGCGACTCGCCCATCGGGCTGCAGACCCAGCGCGCGCAGATGATGGGCCAGCCGGTTGGCGCGGGCATTGAGCTCGGCATAGCTGAGCACAAGTTCGCCCTCGCGCAGCGCCATGGCATCCGGCCGAGCCGCCGCCTGGGCTTCGAACAAGCGGTGAACTGCCGCCCCACCCTGGTATTCGACCTCGGTGGCGTTCCACTCATGCAGCAGTCGGCCATGCGCTTCGGCCGGCAGCACGTCCAGCTGTGCCAAGGGCAGTTGCGGCTGCCGCGCCAGCGCCTGTACCAATTGCGTCAGGGCCTCGCCGACATAGTCGCAGACCAGCCGCGGATCGACACTGGCGGGTACTTGCGCGGTCAGCATAAAGCCCTGCTCGCTGCCAAAGTCGTCCACATCCAGGCTGACGGGGTAGTTGCTGCGCTCCTGTCCGCCCAATAGTTCGATGTCGCCCAGTAGCTGCCCCTCGCCGGGCTGGCTGCTATAGCGGTAGTTCAATAACGAAGTAAACAGGGGCGCGGGTGCTGCCACGCCGCTGCAGCGCTGCGCCAACGCCAGCGGCGCGTGTTCGTGCCGCAGCAATTGCACCAGGCAGGCGTGGGTCTGCCGCAAGGCCGCTTCCACGCCCTGTCCATCGATATCCAGCCGCAGGGGCAAGGTATTCATCAGCATGCCCAACACCCGGTCGGAAGCAGCGCCACCCTGCATGCGGCCGAACAGCACGGTGCCGAATACCACCGCGCTGCGGCCGCTTAGGCGAGCCAGGACCAGGCCCCAGGCCAGGTGCATCAGGCTGGCGGCGCTCACGCCCAGCCGGCGGGCCTGCAGCCGGATCGCTTGTGCCAGTTCGGGCGACAATCGCCGGCGCGCCTCCTTCATACCGCCGGCGGCGTCCAGCAGATCGAACGGTGCCGTCGGGGCATCGATATCGGCCAACATGGATTTGAAGAACGTCTCGTGCTCCTGCTCGCTCACCCCCAGCCTGGCCTGCGCCACGAAGTTACGGAAGGGTGCCGGCGCCGGCAGCTCGGCCAGGCGTCCCTGCCTGATGGCCTGGGCTTCCTCGATCAACAATTCCAGCGAGGTGTGGTCTATGGCCAGATGATGGGACAGCACCTGCAGCAGCCAGCGGTCCTGGCCGCCGTCCTGCGTGGCATGGCAGCGCAGCAGCGGTGCCTGGCCGATATCCAGGCGGTAATGGCGCGGGTCGTAGCGGGCTTGCAATTGGGTAGCGATCTCGCCCTGCGTCGGGTCAAGGTCCAGCCATTCCACCGGCAAACACGCCTGCCGGCGCACCACTTGCAAGGGCTGCGCCAGTCCTTCCCAGACGATGCCGGTACGTAGCACATCGTGCCTGTCTATGACCTGCTGCATGGCCGCCAGAAAATCCTCCAGCAGCGCCTTGCTACGGAATGCCAGCAGATTCGACAGTAGATAGGTATCGCCCTGCGATTCCAGCAGATGGTGGAACAGCATGCCCTCCTGCAAGGGCGCCAGCGGATAGATGTCCTGCACATTGGCGGCGCCGCCTTCCACCGTGGCGACGATGGCGTCGATGGCGGCCTGTTCCAGCGTGACCAGGGTCAGCATGGCCGGCGTGATGCGCTGCAGATTGTCGAGCAAGGCCTGCTTGTATTGCTTCAGGGCAACCGCCAGTTCGGCATCCATGGCGCCACGGGGTGCCCGCACCACCAGCTCGCCCTGGTCCGCCTGCAACTGGATGTTTTTTTCCGCCAGCCGGGTCAATAGGTTTTCTACTGTCAAAGTCTAAACTCCTCGAATTCGCTGGTATCGGCAAGATCGTCTTGCCGTGGATTGGCGGGCGCCGCCGGCCGGGGGATCAAATTGGGCGGCACCACCACTTCGTCGCCGCCGGGACGCAATTGCACCGCCAACTCCGCCAGCGTGGTGGCGGTGAACAGCAGGCCGACATCGGCATGCAGGCCTTCCCGGCGCATGCGTTCGATCAGGCTGACGGCCAATAGCGAATGGCCGCCCAGTTCAAAGAAGTTGTCGTGGCGGCCCACCCGCTCCAGCTTCAGCAGCTCGGCCCAGATGGCCGCCAGCGCCTGCTCGACTTCGCCTTCAGGCTCGGCATGGACACGTCCGCCCAAGGCCAGCCCGTCCGGCGCCGGCAGCGCCTGCCGGTCCAGCTTGCCGTTCGGCGTCAGCGGCAAGGCCTCCAGCGCCACGAAGGCCGCCGGCACCATGTAGTGCGGCAGCGTCTGCACGGCATGGCGGCGCAGCGTCTCTACGTCCACCTCCGCGCCAACCACATACGCCACCAGGCGCTTGTCGCCCGGCTCGTCCTCGCGTGCGATCACCGCCACTTCCTGCACGCCGGCCAGCTGGGCCAGCTTGGCCTCCACCTCGCCCAGCTCGATGCGGAAGCCCCGCACCTTCACCTGGAAGTCGTTGCGGCCGATGAACTCCACTTCCCCGCACGGCAGCCAGCGGGCCAGGTCGCCGGTCTTGTACATGCGTTGGCCTGGCGTGAACGGGTCGTCCAGAAAGCGCTCCGCCGTCAGCTCAGGCAGGTTCAGATAGCCGCGCGCCACCCCGGCGCCGCTGATATACAGCTCGCCCGCCACCCCCAAAGGCACCGGCTCGCGCTGGGCATCGAGGATGTACATACGGGTATTGGCAAAGGGCTTGCCGATGCTGATGCGGCTGACCCCGGCCTGATAGCGCACATAGGCGGCGCTGCACGAAACCGTGATCTCGGTCGGTCCATAGGTATTGACCAGGCCGGTGCCGGCCGGCTTGAGCGCTTCCCACTGCTTGAGCTTGTGGGCCGACAAGGCATCGCCGGTGACATTCACCATCCGCACCCCCGCCAAGGCGGCCGGGGTGACGCCGGCCTGGCTCCACTCGCCCACCAGGCTGTGCCAGTGCGCCGCCGTCAAATGCACCATGCCGGGCGCCAGCGCAGTCTCGGCCAGGCCGAAGGGGACATTGCTGGGTAGCAGGGTGGCGCCGGCCAGCAGGGCCGGCATGATTTCTTCGATCGACAGGTCGAAATTCAGCGAATTCTGCTGCAGCACCGTCTCGCCCGCCGCCAGCCCGAACCAGCCGATAGCGTCCAGCGTGTAGTTGACCAGGCCACGGTGTTCGATCATCACGCCCTTGGGGCGTCCGGTGGAACCGGAGGTGTAGATCACATAGGCCAGATGGCGGGCGCTCAGCCCCTCGACACGCGGATTGTGGTCCGGCTGGCCGCACCAATCGCCGCCGTCCAAGTCCAGCACGGGCACCCCGGCCGCCACATGCGGCGCCACCAGGGCGCGGGTGCTCGCGGCGCACAGCACCGCCAGCGGTGCGCTGTCCGCCAGCATGTAGGCAATGCGCTCGGCCGGATAGGCCGGGTCCAGCGGCACATAGGCGCCGCCGGCCTTGAGGATGGCCAATAGCGCCACCAGCATGGGCGCGCCCCGCTCGGTACACAGCGCCACCCGGGCATCCGGTCCCACGCCCAAGCGGCACAGGCGATGGGCCAGGCGGTTGGCCTGGCGGTTCAGCTCGGCGTAGCTCAGCCTGTGCTCGCCGTCGTCCACCGCGATGGCCGCGGGCGTGGCGTCCACCTGTTGCTCGAACAGCCGGTGCACGCAGGCATCGGACGGGTAATCGCGCGCCGTATCGTTCCATTGACGCAGCACCTGGTGTTCGGCCGCCGACAATAGCGGCAAGCGGGCCGGTACCATGCGATCGTCGGCCACCATGGCCGCCAGCAGCGTGGTCCAGTAGTCAAGGTAGCGCTGCGCCGTGGCTTGCTCGAACAGCGCCGTGGCGTAGTTAAGGCTGCCGACGATGCCCGAGCCATCGGCGGACTCCTGCAAGGACAGCGTCAGGTCGAACTGGGCAGTGTGCTGCGGCAGGACCAGCGGCGTCAGGCGCAGACCGGGCATCACCAACTCGGCCGGCGGCGTGTTGTGCCAATCCAGCATGACCTGGAACAAGGGCGTATGCGCCAGGCTGCGGGGCGGCTTGAGTGCCTCCACCACCTGGTCGAAAGGCAGGTCCTGATGGGCTTGCGCGGCCAAGACCTGCGCCTTGGTGCGTTTCAGCAGCTCGGCTACCGTGGGCTCGTCCTGCAGATCGATCCGCAAAGCCAGGGTATTGACGAAGAAGCCGATCAAGGGCTCGATCTCGGCCCGGTTGCGGCCGGCCACCGGGCTGCCTATCACGACGGCTTCCTGGCTGGCCAGACGACCCAGCAAGGCGCCCCAGCTGGCCAGCAGGGTCATATAGAGCGTAACGCCATGGCGCTGGCCAAGGGTTTTCAGGCCCCGGCTCAGTTGCGCATCGAGTTTGACCGCGATGGCGGCGCCGGCATGGTCCTGCCGGGCCGGCCGGGGCCGGTCGGCAGGCAGCTCCAGCAAGGCCGGGGCACCTGCCAGATTGGCGCGCCAGAAGGCGGCCTGGTCCTGCCCTTCCGCCAGCCAATCGCGCTGCCAGGCAGCATAGTCGGCATATTGGATGGGTAGCGGCGCCAGCGGATCGGGACGGCCATGCAAATAAGCCGCGTACAGCCTGCTCAACTCATCCAGCAGGACCGCCAGGGACCAGCCGTCGGCGGCGATATGATGCACAATCAGCTGCAATACATACTCTTCGTCCCGCAGGCGCAGCAGCACGACCCGCAGCGGCGCTTCCTTACCCAGATCGAAGGGTTCCTTGCTCAGGGTCTCGCTAAATGCACGCCATGCGTCCGCGTTATGGCCGCGCAGGTCGTGCTGTTGCAATACCGTCGCGACGGACGCCAACGGAACCTGCATGGGCTGGCCATCGACCAGTTGAAAACAGGTCCGCAGCGGCTCATGCCGGGCCACGATGGTTTGCAAGGCCCGGCCCAATACCGCGCGGTCCAGCTCGCCGCTCAAACGCACGGCGCCGCTGATATGGTAGGCCTCGGCACCGTCCATCCGGCTAAGGAACCACAGCCTTAGCTGGGCCAGCGATAAGGGCAAGGGTCCGTTACGTTCAATACGGCGTATCGCGTGGTGGGTGGCCGCGGCCATGCCATCCAGCCGCTCGGCCAACCGGGCCAGCTGCGGATAATCGAACAGTTCGGCCAAGGGCAGTTCTACATCCAGCGCCTGGCGCAGCCGCGACAGCAATTGCACCGCCAGCAGCGAGTGTCCGCCCAGTTCAAAGAAGTTGTCGTGGCGCCCTACCCGGTCGAGCTTGAGCAAGCCCATCCAGATGGCGGCCAACGCGGTTTCCGACTCGCCTTGTGGCGCCACGTAGTCGCGCGCACCATAGGCGGCAGATTCCGGCGCCGGCAGGGCCTGGCGATCCAATTTGCCGTTCGGCGTCAGCGGCAGCACCGCCAGCTGGACAAAGGCTGCCGGCACCATATGGTGCGGCAGCTGCCCGCCCAGCCGATGGCGCAACAATTCGACCGACAGCGGATAGGCAGCGGTGAAATAGGCCACCAGGCGGGTATCGCCGGGCACATCGTCGCGGGCCAGTACCGTCACCTCGCCCACGCCTTCGATCCGGGCCAGGCAGGCTTCGATCTCGCCCAGCTCGATGCGGAAGCCGCGGATCTTGACCTGGAAGTCGTTGCGGCCCAGATATTCCACCGTACCGTCGGGCAGCCAGCGGCCCAGGTCGCCGGTCTTGTACATACGGCCGCCCCCGGCCGCGAACGGATCGGCAATAAAACGCGCAGCCGTCAGCTCGGGCTGGTTCAGATAGCCCCGCGCCACCCCCGACCCGCCGATATGGATCTCGCCGGCCACACCCAGCGGCACCGGACGCCCCTGCCCGTCCAGCAGATAGAGCCGCGCATTGGCGATGGGACGACCGATATGCGGCACGGCAGCGCTCGCGGTGATGGGCGCGATCGTGCTGTCCACCGTACACTCGGTCGGTCCGTAGACGTTGTAGTAAGTCTTGCCCGGCGAGTCGGCCAAGGTGCGCCAAAGCGCCGCGCCGATGGCCTCGCCGCCGACCAGGGTCAGTGCCGGGGTGGCCGCTTCATGCAGGGCCAGTTGCGAGGGAGTACAGTCGAAGCCGTCCAGGCGGCTGGCCGCGACAAATTCGCCCAGCGCCGCGCCATCCAGCCTGACCCAGGCCGGCACGATCACCAAGGTGCGGCCGGACAACAGCTGCAGCCATTGCTGCACCGCCGCGTCAAAGGCAATCGAGGCATTCAGGCTGATACGCTCGGCCCGATGCTGCTTATGGATCGCCCGCTCCAGTCCAGCCCATAGATTGACCACATTGCCGTGCTCGACCATCACGCCCTTGGGCTGGCCGGTGGAGCCGGAGGTATAGATGACATAGGCCAATTGCCGTGGATCGTGTCCGGCATGGTCCGGATCGCTATCCGGATAGGCGGCGATTGCCTGCCATTGCTCATCCAGCAGCAGCACCGGCACCTCGCTTTCCGGCAGATCGGCCAGCAGCGCTGCCTGGGTCAGCAGGCGCAAGGGCTGGGCGTCGGCCAACATATGGGCCAAGCGTTCGGCCGGATAGGACGGATCCAGGGGCACATAGGCGGCTCCGGCTTTCAGGATGCCCAATAGACCCACCAGCATATCCAGGCCGCGCTCCACCGCCAGGGCCACCAGGCTGTCCGGCCCGGCACCCTGGGCGCGCAGATAGTGAGCCAGCCGATTGGCGCGGGCATTCAACTCGCGATAACCGAGTTGCTTGCGGCCATATTCCACCGCCACCGCATCCGGCGTACGCGCCACCTGCGCTTCGAACAATTGGTGCACGCAGTGCTCGCGCGAATAGTCGGCAGCGGTGTCGTTCCAGCTTTCCAGCACTTGCACGCGCTCCCGCTCGGGCAGCACATCGATGGCTTGGACGGCTAGCTGCGGCGTATCGCGCAGGGCCAGCACCAGACCGTGCAAGGCGGTTTCCATCAAATCGCAGATGCGCTGGGGATCGATGCGGTCGCTGACTTGGGCGGTCAAGGCAAAACCCTCACCCAGGTCGTCGATGGCCAAGGCCAGGGGGTAGTTGGTGCGCTCGTGGCCGCTGAGGAAAGCTATGCCCTCACCCATGTCCGGCGCTTGCGCCTGGGCGCTGTAGCGATAATTGAGCAGGGAGGTGAACAACGGGGTGCCGGCCGGCACCGCGCTGCAGCGCTGGGCCAAGACCAGCGGCGCATGCTCATGGCGCAGCAGTTGCGCCAATGCGGCATGGGTGTGCTTGAGCGTAGCGGCCAACGGCTGCCCAGCCACTTCGACCCGTAACGGCAAAGTATTGATAAACAGCCCCAACACCTGATCGGCCCGGGCACCGCCCTGCATCCGGCCAAACAGCACCGTACCGAACACCACATCCCGACGGCCGGTACAGCGCGCCAGCACCAGCGCCCAAGCCAGATGCATCAAGCTGGCGACGCTGACGCCCTGGCGCCGGGCCTGGCCACGTATCTCGCGCGCCAGATCAAGCGGCAGCGTCCGCTGCGCCTCGGCGATCGCGCTGCCATCGCCCTGTACGTCCAGCAGATCAAACGGCGCGGTAGGCGCATCGATATCGCCCAGCATCTCCTGAAAGAATGCTTCGTGCGCCTGCCGGCTGAGCCCCAGGCTGGCCTGTGCCACCAAGTCGCGGAACGAGCCGGCCGGCGGCAGTTGCTGGCCCAGCGCGATCGCCTGGGTCTCCGCCAGCACCCGTTCCAGCGTGGTATGGTCGAAAGCGAGATGGTGGAACAAGATGCGCAGCAGCCAGCGCTCCCCGTCGCGGGCGGCATGGCAGCTCAACAGCGGCGCCTTGCCCACGTCCAGCCGGTAGCGGCACGGATCGAAGCGTGTTTCCAGTTGCAAGCCGATATCGCCCTGCGCGCTATCCAGTTCCAGCCAGGTCAGCGGCAATTCGGCTCGTCGGTGTACTACCTGCAAGGGCTGTGCCAAACCCTGCCAGGCGATGCCGGTGCGCAGGATATCGTGGCGATCGATCACCGCCTGCAAAGCCGCCAGAAAACCATCCAGCCGCGCCTTGCCGTCGAAGGCCAGCAGGCAAGGCAGCACATAGGGATCGCCGGCCTGCTCCATCAGATGATGGAACAGGATGCCCTCCTGCAAGGGCGCCAGCGGATAGATGTCCTGCATATTGGCGGCGCCCCCTGCCACCGTGGCGACCAGCGCATCGATGGCGTCCTGGTCCAGGCTGACCAGGGTCAGCATCTCGGGGGTAATGCGCTCGGCGCCGGCAGGAATCAGATTGGGCGGGACCGCCACTTCCAGGCTGGTCTCGCTGAGTTGCGCGGCCAGGCGGGCCAAGGTAGGCGCCCCGAACAGGCTGCGTACATCGGTATGCAAGCCCGCTTGGCGCATCCGTTCGATCAGGCTGATGGCCAACAGCGAATGGCCGCCCAGCTCGAAGAAGTTATCGTGGCGGCCCACCTGCTCGATCTTCAGCAGCTCGGCCCAGATGGCGGCCAGCAACTGCTCGGTATCGCCTTGCGGCGCTTCGAATTCGCGCGCGCCATAGGCATCCCCTTGCGGCGCGGGCAAAGCCTTTCGGTCCAGCTTGCCGTTCGGCGACAAGGGCAAGGCCGCCAGATGGACAAAGGCCGCCGGCACCATATAGGCCGGCAGCGCGCCGCCCAGCACCTGCCGCAGCGCCTCGGCCGATTGCGCCTCGCCACTGTAGTAAGCCACCAGCCGCATATCACCCGGCACATCCTCGCGCGCCAGTACCACCGCCTCGCGCACACCCTCGACTTGCGCCAGGCAGGCCTCGATCTCGCCCAGCTCGATACGCAGGCCCCGCAGCTTGACCTGGAAGTCATTGCGCCCCAGGTATTCGATGCTGCCGTCGGACAGCCAGCGCGCCTGGTCGCCGCTTTGGTACAAGCGGCCCTTACCGGCGAAGGGATCGTCGATAAAACGCGCAGCCGTCAGCTCGGGCTGGTTCAGATAGCCCCGCGCCACCTGCACGCCGCCGATATACAACTCGCCGGCCACCCCGACCGGCACCGGCTGCAGCCGGCTGTCGAGGATATAAATCCGGGTATTGGCGATGGGCCGGCCGATGGGCACGGCGGTGCGCCGGTCGTCGGCCCGGCAGGCCCAGGCCGTCACATCCACGGCCGCTTCGGTGGGCCCATAGAGATTGTGCAGCTCGGCCTGCGGCAGCCGCGCCAGGCATTGGCGGGCCAAGGCCGCCGGCAAGGCTTCGCCGCTGCAGAATATCCGCTTGAGGCTGTCGCATCCCTCCGCCGCCCCCTGCCCCAGAAAGACCTGCAGCATGGAAGGCACGAAGTGCAGCGTGGTCACCCCGGCCTGGCGGATCAAGCCGGCCAGATAGGCCGGGTCCTTGTGGCCTTCCGGCCGGGCCATCACCAGGCGGGCGCCGGCCAGCAAGGGCCAGAAGAATTCCCATACCGAGACGTCAAAACTGAACGGCGTCTTTTGCAGGACCACGTCCTGCCCATCCAGCGCGTAGGCCTGCTGCATCCACAGCAAGCGGTTCACCACCGCGCCATGCTCGTTCATCACCCCTTTTGGCCGGCCGGTGGAGCCCGAGGTATAGATCACATAGGCCAGCTGGCCGGGGCTAACGGCGGGAAGATTGCCGGCAGACTGCCCGGCCCAGTTCGCGGCATCGGCTTGCAGATGCCAGGTGCGCGCGCCCTCGGCGCCGGCAGTAGCCAGGGCCTCGCCGCCCACCCGATCGACCAGGACCAGCACGGGTGCGCTGTCCTGCAACATATGGCGCAGCCGTTCGGCCGGGTAGTCGGGATCCAGCGGCACATAGGCGCCGCCTGCCTTGAGGGTGGCCAGCAGGCCCACCACCATGGCCACGCTGCGCTCGACGCAGAGGCCGACCAGCCGGTCCGGCCCCACCCCGGCTTGCCGCAGCGCATGGGCCAGGCGATTGGCGCGGGCATTGAGCTCGGCATAGCTCAGCTGCTCGCCCTCGCACACCAGCGCGATGGCGTTCGGCGTACGGGCCACTTGGGCCTCGAACAACTGGTGGATGGCCTGATCGGCCGGGTAGGCTTGGGCGGTGTCGTTCCACTCCAGCAAGACGCGCCGACGCTCACCCTCGTCCATAAGCGACAGTTCGGCGACAGGCTGCTCGCCGCCTTCCAATACGCTGTCCAGCAGCAGATCCATGCGCTGCCGGATAGCCGCCACTTCAGCACCGGTGAAAAACCCGGTGTTGTAGTTGAACTCGATCTCCACCTCGCTGCCGGCGTGGTAATCGCAGACGCATACCGCCAGCGGCGTCTGTTCGAAACCATGGTGCAACTTATTGACCCGTACTTCGCAGCCATCGATATCGAAATCGCCGGGAAAGGCTTCCGAGGCCAGCGTCAGATCGAACAACTGTGTGCGACCGGACTGCGCCAAGCGCAAGGCACGGTTGAGATCGGCGATCGGGAAGCGCTGGTGGCGATAGCAGCGACGCAGCTCAGCCGCCACGCCCCGCATCAATGCGGCGAAGGACCGGTCCGGCTCGACCGCGATGGCGAGCGGAATAATGGAAGAGAACATACCCAGCGTCTGCTTCTGGCGAGCATTGCCGCGGTTGTGCACCGGCACGCCTATCACCAGTTGCCCGACATCGTTGACGCGCGCGAAGTAGGCCGCCAGCAGGGCGAGCATGAAATGCGGCACCGAGCAGCCTTGCGCCTCGGCATAGGCGACCAGCCGGTCAAAGCGCGGCCGCGTGATAGCCAGGCGCAGTTGGCCGCCGGGCCGCGGCACGCCACCCGGCGCTGGTACCGGCAGCAAGGCCGGCGGCAGGCGGGCGAAACGCTCCAGCCAGAACTGCCGGTCGCGCTGGTAGCGGGTCGAAGCAAGATAGTCGTTATCGTCCGCCAGGAAGTCCAGATAGGACGGCCCTGCTTCCGGCACATCCGCCGTGCCCGTACCCAATCGATTGTAGTTGTCCACAATGGCATGGCAGAGCAGCGCCACCGCCACGCCATCGGCGACCAGATGGTGGCATTGCAGCAGGAGGCAATGACGGTCCACCCGCACACGCAGCAACTGCGCCGACCATAGCGGCTGGCCATAAAGGGGAAAAGACGTGGCGGACACCTGCCGGCAATGCTGGTCGGCGCGCGCTTCGGCATCGGCATGCGCGCTGAAGTCGAATCGTTGCAGCCCCACCGCCGACGTGGCGAGGACGGACTGGCCGGCCACGCCCCCGTTGCTTTGCAGCACAAGCCGCAGGGCGTCGTGGGCGGCGGCGGTCGCGGCGACGGCCTGGCTCAATCGCTCCACGTCCAGTTCGCCGGCAATCGCTAGCGTCACGCCAACGTTGTAGTTGGGTAGTTGCGGCTGCAGCACCTGATCCAGCCAGATCACTTGCTGCACCGAACTCAATGGGAAACCAGGCGGCGCGCCGACGTCCTGCGCTTGCTGTAGGGAAGTAGACATGCATGAGTCCTCTATCCGGAGAATTTCATTCAAGGAGATGCCCGGGGACCGGCCCGGGCGGCGGCTTCCCCGCTTCAGCAGGCCAGCGGCTGGACCGTCAGCGGCAGCGGCGCCGAGTCGTCGGCATGGTCGGGCACCAGTTCGTCCAGGCGCCGCAAGCGCGTATGCAGCAAGGCCAGCAAGGACATCAGACAGCTACCGGCCCCGCCTGCCACGAACATGAATCCCAAGCCCCGGCCCTTGCCGGTACCGACCCAGGCACCCACCGTGTCCGCCCAGGCGCCACCTGCGGCCAAGGCCGGTTCGAATACGTGCTCGCCCAGATTGCCGCCGGCCAGCATCACCACACACATGGCCAACAGATTGAGCGCGCCCAGCAAGGCAAAAATGCTGCCCTGGCGGGCCTTGGGCGTTTTGCGCATCCACAAGGCGCCGGCACAGGCGCCGGAAGCACTACCGGCGAACAAGGCGAAGAAGGCACACAGGCACCACAGCGGCACCGAGGTGGTAAAGCCGGCCAGCAGCACAAATAGCGACAGCAAGGCATCCGCCAGCAGTACCCAGACCATCAGCCGGCGATCGACCCGCACCAGCAGCAAGAGCGCCGAACCCGCCAAACTGCCCAAGGCACCGCAAGTGAGGATCAAGCCCAGCGCATCGCTGGAGTGGGTGGACAGCACCAGCGGCGTCATCATCGCGGTGGTCAGCACCAGCAGGCTTTCCTGCAGTACGGTGTAGATCGCCAGGCCCAGCATCAGCGGCATGGCCCGGAAATAGCGGATGGCGGAGCCAAAGCTATCCAGGGTGCCGTGTACCAGGCCCAGCCTGGCAGGGACCGGCACACCGCGTATGGCATGGCTGGCCCGCGTCAAGGCGCCGAAGGCCGCCAGGGCGCCGGCGAACACCAGGATCAGCTGGATCAGCATCACCCCCTTGAGTCCGGCGGCGCCCATCACATAGCCCGCCAGCAGCGGGGCACCGATCTGCAGCAGGCTCTGGGTCAGGCCGATCAAGCCGCTGGCCTGGGTCAGCCTGTCCTTCGGTACGATCAGGCTGACCGCCGCGCGATAGGCCGGGCCGCGCACCGACGCCACGATGGCGCCGGCGGCATTGAAGAAATACAGATGCTCCACCGCCAGGCTGTCGCGGAACAACAGGGTGGCCAGCAGCACGATCAAGGCCGCCGCCGCCAAGTCGCAGCCGGCGATCACCCAGCGCCGATCGAAACGGTCGGCCAGCACGCCGGCTAGCGGAGTCATCAACAATGCCGGTGCGGCGGCCGCCAGGATGGCCTGGGAGAATTGTTCGGCCGATCCCGTGCGCTGGAAAATCCACACGCCCAGCGCAAAGCTCATCAGCGCCGCACCGATATCCAGCGCCGTTTCGCTCAACCACAGCAGCGCAAACGCCGGACGCATCAGGCGGCTGCGCGCCGGCGTCAGCGCATCAGTGGCCATGAAGCGCGCCGGCTACCTGTTTGGCCCGTACCACGGCGGTCTCGAAACGGTCGAGGATGGCGCCGATATCGCTCGGTGTAATGATCAGCGGCGGCAGGAAGCGCAGCACGGCGCCGTGGCGGCCACCGGTCTCGACCAGGAGGCCATTTTCGAACGCAGCCCGCTTGATCGCCTTCGCCAACGCGCCAGCCTGAGGCCCGCGCCCGTCCGCCGCCGGCTTGATCACTTCGACACCCACCATCAAACCGCGTCCCCGCACATCGCCCAGCTCCGGATGGCGGCCGGCGATCTGCCGCAAGCCGTCCACCAGCAGCGCACCCATGGCGGCAGCGTGTTCGTCCAGCCGATCGCGGCGCAGGATTTCCATGGTGATCTTGCCGGCCACCATGGCGATCTGGTTGCCGCGGAAGGTACCGGCGTGCATGCCTTGCGGCCACAGATCCAGCGCTTGGTCATACACCACCACCGCCAGCGGGAAGCCACCGCCCACCGCCTTGGACAGCACCAGCACATCGGGCACGATGCCCGCGCGCTGGAAGGCGAACATGGTGCCGGTGCGGGCAAAACCGGTCTGAACTTCGTCGATCACCAGAGGAATATCGTGTTCACGCGTCAACTTGCGCAAAGCGCGCAGCCACTCGTCCGACACGGGAATGCAGCCCCCTCCCCCTGCACCACCTCGACCATGACCGCGGCCGGCTTGGCAATGCCGCTTTCCGGATCGGTCAGCATATTGGTGAGGTATTGGATGGACAGCTGGTCGGTCATGCTGCCGTCGGTCCCGAACGGGCAGCGATAGCGATAGGGATAAGGCGCAAAATGGATACCGTCCACCCGCAAGCCGATACCGGTCTTGGGCGAAAGATTGCCCATCGCTGCCAGTACACCGCTGGTCATACCGTGGTAGGCGCCATGGAAGGCGATGATGGGGTGGCGGCCGGTGGCGTAGCGCGTCAGCTTCATCGCAGCCTCCATTGCATCGGAACCGCTGGGACTACAGAACTGGACCTTGGCCCGGGTGGCCCACTCGCCCGGCAGAAGACCGAACAGGGATTGCACGAAATCGAACTTTGCCGGCGTGGTCAGGTCCAGTACCTGCTGGACCTGACCCGAACCGATGAAGCGTATCAAAGCCTCGCTCACCTCGGGATGGTTATGCCCCAAGGGCAGCGCCCCCGCGCAAGCCAGGCAATCGATGATCTCGCGACCGGTCTGGTCGCGCATGCGCATGCCGGCACCGGATTCAAACACCGCTTCGAATGTGGAAGCGTAGGTGCGCGCCTTGGATTCGCGCTGTTTCACTACCTCAAACCTATCCATTGCCTTGATCCCTTGCTGACGGAGCAGATGAATTTCGGGACTGGCAATGTAGCGAACATGGTTTCGGCAACGCTTCCCCCAAATGGGGGAATTTCGTCATATATTTTGCTGCGGAGCGCAATGCCAATGCGCTAATACCGGTATCTATATGGGAGAAAATATTCGCTGCAGTGCAGCGAAAGCGGCGGAAAAGAGGATCCTTAGTGAAGCATTATGCTTAATGGGTATTGATGTGCTGCAGGATCGTCATTCAGCGGAATCAAGCCCGCGACGTGTGGCCGCCCGCTTGGCTGCGAACTTCGCTTCCACTTCGGCTGCCGAAATCAGGTTGCCAGCATTAGCCGAATCCAGACCGGTTTGAACAGGCCCTTAACCGCACCGAACCATCGCCCAAAAAACGTCCGCCAAACAGGCTTCAGCTCAAACGCTTCGACAGCCGATATATTCAGGCGGAATTCAGGCGTGGCGGACTATCATGGCGTCAACATAAGCCGAATCGGAATACGTTTTGGTGCCGTTGTTTCGTCGACTGGAGAACATCATGCCGCGCATTTCCCTCTTTGCCGCCCTGGCGCTGATTGCCAGCACCATCCCCCCCGCCGCGGCCGCCGATGTCGGTGTCTCCATCCATGTCGGCGATCCAAGCTTCTACGGCCGAATCGATATTGGTGACGTACCGCCGCCGCGTGTCATCTACACCCGCCCGGTGATCGTCGAAACCCAGACGGTACGCGTGGTGGAACAACCACTCTATCTACGCGTCCCGCCCGGTCATGCCAAGAAGTGGCGCCACTACTGCGGGCGCTATGACGCTTGCGGGCGCCAGGTCTATTTCGTGCAGGACAGTTGGTATCGCGATACCTATGTGCCGCACTATCGGCGCCAGCATGGGCATCCAGGGGATGAAGACAAGCATCGCGGCAAATCGAAAAAACACGAGGGCAAGCATAAACACGGTCACGGCCACGGCCACGGCCATGACCGCCACCACGATTGATTGCAACCAGGCCACGAAACTGCGGCGAGATCACCTCGCCGCAGCAGCCGTCAGCCCAAAACCTCAAGCCACTTCGTCAACCGTAGCCAGCCTTGCCATCGGGTTGGCTTCACGCCGCGCACTCAGCAGGCAAAAGCCGGCACAGCCCACCGCAATGGCCGCGACGATATACCAATTGAGGCCGGGCATGCCGAGATCGCGCGATAGATCGTAGAGGAGGCCGGCCATGAAGGTCCCCACCATATTGCCAAAGCTGCGGAAGAAATGCATGGCGCCCATTGCCTTGGCGAGGCGCTCGCTTGGTATGCGCTTGGCAACCCAGAGATCGAAGGAAGGCGTGAACAGAATATCGCCCAGCACCACGATAAAGCAGCCGGCAATCACATAGTGCGAGGTCAGGCCGGCCCCGAACAGTACATACGCAGCAGCCATGGCGGCGAAGGCAAACGCCATCACTTGCCCGGGTTGCAGGCGCTTATTCATATAGCGGAACACCGGAAATTGCAGCACCAGCAAGGTCAAGCCGGTGATCCAGAAGGGTGTGGACAGCGGCAAGTCCTTGACGTAGGCCTGCATATGCAAGGGCATGCCGATCAGAAAGCTGATCGACAAGAGCCAGAACACGCTGGATAGCAGAAAATACTGCCCGCCACCGCGTAATTGCAAGCCACTGAGAATCGCCAGGTTCACCAGTGGCACGGCTGGCTTGCCGGCCGCGCCGCCTTCGCTATCCAGGCGAGCCGGGATAAAGCTGTAGGCCGCCAGGCAGTAGACCATGAACAGCGCGAACACCACGGCGAACACGGTGGCCATCGCGACACCCATAAACAAGCCGCCGAGCAAGGCGCCTGAAATGGCGCCTACCTGACAAGACATCTGGAAGGACGAAAAGGCCTTGGGACGATCCGCCTCGGGAAAGGTACTCAGCACATTCTTCAGGCCGGGGAAGGAGATGCCCGCGCCAAAACCGACAAAGAAGGCCAATACGCCGTAGAAGACCACACTATCGCCGGCCTGGCCCATCAAGCCCAAGGCCACCGCTTCCATCGCAACGCCGGCAACGATACTGGCGCGGGTACCCATGCGGACGGTCACGCCTTCGTAGCAGAAAGTAGCGCTGAGCCGGCCGACATAGGTGAGGAACATCACGAAGCCCGCCCAGAAGCCGCTATGGCTAGCACCCAGGGTGGAGATCAGATGGGGAAAATAAATATAGTTGCCGATATGCGCCAAGGCGATGCCGGCATTGATACCGAGTAGGGTTCTTCTGGTTTGGGGAGACATTCACACACCTTGTCATTCGATGAGAATCGGGGAGGCTCCGGACACGTCGCGAGACGGTTCAAACGGACTTCGGCACCAGTTTCGCGCCGGTCAACCTCTCCTGCGCCTCCACCAGCGAAGTCACGTACTTCTTGCCGTAACCGAGTGCGCTGGCAACCGAGAGCGACTGATGCACCGCAGCACCAACCATCGAAGGCAGGCCCATGTTCTCCGCCATATGCAGGTAATAGCGCACATCCTTGCGGGCGTTATCCAATTCGAACCGCAGGCTGGACAACTCTCCGCCCAGCGTCTTGGCCATGGCCTGGAACAGAGGGGAATTGACCGGACCGGCCGACATCATCTCCACCAGTCTGACGGGGTCCACCCCCGCACGCTGGCCGATGGCGAAGGCCTCGGCCGTGGCGGTGCAAATGGATTGGCCGATGAAATTGTTCAGCAGCTTGACCACATGCCCCGCCCCGGGTCCGCCGACATGGAAGACATTTTCGGCGAAGCAGCGCAATAGCGGCTCCAGCCGCTGCAATACGGCCGGCTCGCAACCGACCATGATATTGAGCTTGCCGGCTTCGGCCTCTTGCGGTGTACGGCCCAAAGGCGCATCGACCAGGATGACGTCCTTGCGTGCGCAGATTTCGCGTAGCCGCGCCGTCGAGTCGGGCTCGCTGGTCGAACAATCCACCAGCACGAGGCCGGCACGGGCACCGGCCAGCAGGCCGCCTTCGCCGACAATTACCTGCTCGACCTGAGGCGAGCCGGTCACGCAGATAAAGATCACTTCCGCGCCGGCGGCCAACTCGCTCAAGGACGCCACCCGGCTCGCGCCGGCGGCCAGCAGATCGTCCACCCGCTCGGTCCCGCCCCGCACGGTCAAGCCGAGCGCATGCCCTGCCGCCAGCAGGTTCCTGGCGATCCCATGCCCCATCAGGCCGGTCGCGCCCACCATGCCCAGCCGCGCCATTTCATGACTTTGTGTCATAAGCTCACCTTCCCTCTCGTGGCGCCTGTCCGCAGCGCGCCGATGATCTCAACGATTTTCGTCCTATCCACCTGCGCGCCCCGCACATAGGTCGCGCTGGGTAGCGAGCCTGCCGCGCCATGGACGTCGGTAAACAGATTGAAGGTCGCTTCCGCCCCCACGCGGATCGGATGTAGATCAGTCTTCCGGCCGGCCATCCGGTCGAAGAAGCCGCGTCCACCCACCGTAGCCGCGGTCTGCAGCCGGTGGTTGCAACCCTCGGCCTGCTCATCGAGCAGACGTACTTCGCCGAGCAGGCTGTAGCCGTGAAACCCGCCGGTATTGCCGGAATCGGTTCCCACCAGCAGCGCACCCCGCTCCATGGCGGCAATACTGTTGCGGCGGATATTGCTCAAGGCCTGCGTGCGCGACTCCTGACAATTGCGCGCGATGCCAAACGGCTGCTCGATACCGGACACGAAGTCGATATTGGCGGCGTCCTGGGTCTGCGCAAAGCTGGGTCGGCCATATTCGTCGAGAAACTCTTCCCGCCGCAGGATCATGGGACGCAATCCGCTCAAGGTGGAGACGAACTTCGCACCAGGAATGCTTTGCCAATCCGCCTCCGACAGTTCGACGTCGCGAACGGCATGGGCGAAGTAGCGAAACCCCATGCGCCACGCCAGCATGACTTCTTCCCGGGTGGTGCAATCGAGCACGCAATCGAGGCCTTGTGCCTGCGTCGCCCGTGCCAAGCCGGCCAGCAACTCGGTCGATAAGCGCGAGAATTTCGGCACCCCGCCCGGTTGTTCCACCCCACCGGTAAACATGATCTTGAGGAAGGTCGCGCCCATGCTGCGATTGGCATGCAGGATGGTATCGAGGTCCGCCAGGCACCCCAGCATGAACACCGGCGAGGGGAATTCCGTCCCATGGCCGCCCTTGCCGTCGAGGCCGCACATGGTCGTGACGGCGTAGGCGCAATGGGCGATCTCCGGGAAGGGCAAGGCCGTCTCGTGGGCCGCCTGCCGCCAGCGCTTCTGCACCAGGGGGAAGCCGAACATATCGACGATATGGGTCACGCCGTGATACAGGTACTGCAGCGCGACGATGGCGGGATCATCCACCGAATCATCGAAGTTGGGCGGCAGCGCCATATGGGCGTGGCATTCGGTATACCCCGGCCATAGCGCCGCCGTCGCGCGCTCGGCACCCGCTTCGCCGGCCGGCTGGATGGCGGTGAAGACCCCCTCCTCCATCGTTACGTCGTAAAGCATGGCGGGATCGATATACGGCAGGGCAAGCCGCTGGAAGACCTGCTTTCCGCCGGCGGCGGACTGCCGTGCGTGATCGGATTGGACCTTGATCATCTTGCCACGCCAACCGCGATTTCCAGATCGATCAGGTCCAGTGCCGCTTCGCAGCGGCTACTGGCTTCCTCGCGGCTACTGCCGGTAAAGACCATATGCCCGACCCAGTCGAAGTTGCTCTTGGAAAGCTTGGTCACGGGCCGGCCCGGCACGCGATAGCTCAGCGCATCCTGGTAACCAGGCAGCGCCTTGAGCTTTTCCAGGTCGATGCGGGACAGCGTGCCGTCAACGGGTGAACCGAACCAGCGCACGCTGGCAACGATCTTGCCAGGGATAGGATGTTCCGGTTCTTCGCCCAATGCCTGGCGAATTACCTCCAGATAAGGATCGACACCGCTGGAGATCTTCATCAGACCGGGCACGATGCCGCCGATCAGGCGGGCATTCACTTCGCACAGCACCGGACCATCCTTGCCCAGGATGTATTCGGCGTGGATAAAGCCAAAGTCGATGCCCAGATTGCGCAAGACCGCTTCGTTCATGGCGAACAATTCGGCCTGTTGCGGATGGTCGTTCAGAAAGGTCGCGCCCATCTCGATAAAGTAGGGGAAGCCGCTCAGGCAACGGTCGGTCACGCCTAGATTGACGATACGGCCATCCTTATGGACGCATGCTTCGACCGACACCAATTCACCGGCGATGAATTCTTCGACCAGGATGTCCGGAATACGTACCACGCTGCGGCCGTAATCCACTACCTTGGACAATTCGGCCAGGTAGTCGGCCAGCTCGGTCTCATTGGTCAGGTGCAGGACATGCAGGCTGGCCGATCCGTCCGAAGGCTTGATCACACAGGGAAAACCGACCTCGCGCACCGCCGCTTCGATCAGGGCATGGTCCAGCGTCGGTACATGGGCAAAGCGGGGTTGTCGCACGCCGGTACCGGCCAGCGTCAGACGGGTGCGGTGCTTGTGCCGCGCATTCAGGGCGCCATCCACATTCATGCCGGGCAAACCCAGGGCCCGCGCCACCGAGGCGGTGTGTACGGTATGGTATTCACTGTAGGTGGTGACACCATCCACCGGCTTATCGGCATGGATGCCCTTGGCCAGTTCGACCAGGGCATCGATAAAGAAAGTATCGGCCGATTTGATCACCTGGCAGTTGGCGTGCTCGAAGGCAGCCTTCGTCAATGGCGAGACATTCAGGTAAAAATCGGGATCCGCCGAAACGAAGGTGACGTGATGGCCCAGTTGCAGTGCGTTGGCAATACCGGCAACGCCATTGGGGTTACATTCGATCATCAGGATATGCATGGGATTTCCTAGGTAAAGGTTTAAATGCTTGTTTTTTTGAATGCCGACTCAGGCCATCGCCGCCGTCAGCGTGTCTATCTTCTCCAGCAAGGCCGCCGTGGAAAATCCCAATGATTCAAGGACTTCCTCATGCGACCCGCCACTATTCGGCCATTTCTCTCCGCAATTGAAGGAATGGACCCGGCAGTCGGGCATCAGCAAGGCCAGCGCCGACCCAATGCCACCCATGGGCCTGTGCTCCTCCACCACCAAGACCGTATGGCAGCGGGCGGCGATTGCCTGGGCCGCGATCTCCAGCGCCGGCTGGTCCAACATGCAGAGGTGGGCATGCGCGAGATCGCCGCGCTGCTCGCGGGCGGCCAACACCGCCACGGTGCCCATTTCCCCGGCGGACACCAGGCACACGCCCTGGTCGGATCCGCCCTGCCAGACAATGCCGTGCGAGTCGCGTTCGCCGTCCAGGCTGGCATAGGCGCCGTTGCGGCCCAGGCGCATATAGAACGGTCCGGGCGTACCGACCATAAGCCTGACCATTTCGCGGGTTTCCTCCTCCCCGTAGGGCGCCAGGATGCGGATGCCGGGAAACGAGCGGATCACGGCGAAGTCTTCCAGGCAGTGATGGGTGGTGCCGAACCAGCCCCCGGCCACCCCGGCATAGGGTGCGACGACCTTGATATTCGCCCCCATGTAAGCCAGCGACAGCTTGATGCTCTCGGCCGACCGCAGCACAGCGAAAGGCGCGAAGGTGCTGAAAAACGGCGTATAGCCGTTCAGTGCGATGGCGGTAGCGCAATCCACGGCTGCCGCCTCGGCAATGCCCAGGTTGTAGAAGCGATCCGGAAACGCTTCCTGGAAGGGATGCTTCGCCCCACCCAGGTCGGCCTCCAGACATACGATTTCCGGGTGCTGGTGCGCAAGCCGCGTCAACTCTTCCCGGTAGGCAACTCGTCCTGCCAAGCTCATGCCATGGACTCCTTCCACTTTTGTGCCATCGCCGGCTTGAGCACGACGTAATGGCAGGCGGGATTGTTTTCGATGGCGGGAATGCCCTTGCCCTTGACGGTCTCGGCGATGATCGCGAGCGGACGGTCTCCGGTCAGGTCATGCGCGACGATGCGGGCGGACAAGGCATCGATATCGTGCCCATCCAAGGTCTCTACCCGAAAACCGAAGCTTTCGAAGCGCTTGTCCAGATTCTCCAAGGGCGAGATATCGTCCACCGCCCCATCGTTCTGGCCTCCGTTGCGGTCGATCACCACCACGAAATTGCCCAGACGCTGCGCACTCGCCAACTGGAATGCTTCCCAGCAGAGGCCTTCCTGCAATTCCCCGTCGCCCGCCACCACCAAACCACGCCGCCTATCCCCCTTCAATTTCCTGGCCAAGGCCCAGCCGACCGCGTAGGCCACGCCATGGCCCAGGCTGCCGGTGGAAAACCGGATGCCGGGAATCTTGTGGTTGGGGTGGCCTGTCAGGATGGAGCCGCGCCTGCCGTAGCCCACCGCCGGATCCTCCGGCAGCATGTCCATATGGTGCATAACGGCATAGAGTCCAGCCGCCGCATGCCCCTTGCTCAGCACCACCTCGTCGCCCTGCTCGCGGTCGCTACTGATAAAAGCCGCGATCAGGATGTCGGCGACCGATAGGCTGCCTCCCACATGGCAACCGGTCGGCGTGGCGCCGAGATCGACGATGGTTTGCCGTACTTTCTTTTGCAACTGGACGATGGCCGGGTTTGGCGCCGCCATGGCCAACTGGTCGGTATTCGCGTTCATGGCTGGGGCCTGCGACCGGTAAACCAGTTCTGGATCGCCTTATCCAGAACCTGTCTGGCCTGCTGATATTCCTCGGCGGTAATGAACTCGTGGCTGGTGTGATCCAGCGAGGAGTCGCCGGGGCCATAGGCCACCATATCCACGCCGGTCCAGGTGGTCGCCAGCGTATTCATGTCGCTGGTACCCTTCTTCACCACATAGCGCGGCTTGATGCCGTCGGCCGCGAAGGCGCGGTTGAAACTACGCGCCAACTCGCAGGTGCGGCCCGTCGTATAGCCCGGCGTGGCGCACAGGATCTCGCAGCTGACTTCGGCACCTTCCGACTCCGCCACGACCTGCAGCAAGGCCGCCAGATCAGCCTTGGGCGATAACCGGAAATTGAGTATGCCTTCGGCGAATTGCCTGGCCGGATCGCTCCAGCTCTTGGCGGAAATCAGCGCATCGATGCCTTCGGGGTCGAATTGCTCGGCACCGCTACGCAGTTTCGCCACCGTGGTCACCATCAGATCGGGCGCGGAAACGATACCCTTGCCGGCCGAGTGCGCATGCGGCACCGCGGCCAGGATGCGCAACTTCAACAGCCCGTAATAGCCCAGGGTCAAAGTATCGTAGCGGCTGGGTTCGCCAATGATCACGGCATCGGCGGGCATGGTATCGCGGATATGGAATGCGCCCTTCGACGAGGTCACCTCCTCCTCCACCGCGCCCACCACGGTCAACTTGCCATGGGCAGGCACCTCGGCGGCCAGCAGAGCTTCGACGAAATTGATCAGCGAGCCCTTCGCATCGACGATGCCGCGCGCGCAGACATGGCCGTCCTCGTTCAGGACCGGACGCCATGGGCCAGGTACGGTATCCACATGGCTGAGCATCATCAGGTGATCGACGCCCTCGCCCTTGCTGGCGACGAAGTTTCCCGCCTCGTCCATCCAGGCACGGACGCCTTGGCGCTGGCATAGCGACACCAGCCAGTTGACGAACTCGGTCTCGTCGGTGGAAACCGAATTGATCGATGCCGCTTGGGTCAGCATCTTGACGGCAGGATGCGGCGGCACCAGCGGCCAGATATGGGTACTGCCCAGCGGCTGACTTAGTGCGTGCGGCCCGACAATGCGCACATCGGCATTGCCCTGCTCGATGACGTAGTGAGCCGCGCGCATCTTTTGCTTCATACGCCCGCGCACAAAATCCAGCTCGTCGCCCGGGAAGATATCGGTCACCACCGAAGCCGGATCATCCACCTGGCGCAGAATGCCGGGCGTACCGGTGACGAAGCGCACGTGGTCCGCCTTCAAGGTCACCGCCAGGAAGGCGGCCAGCAGGTCGGCATCGGTATTGAGTATTCCGCCGGCGACGTCGGCGTCCGCCACCGGCGCGGTCAGGCAGACCACATCGTGGTTTTCCAGCAAATGCTGCAGCAGCCTGGTTTGGCAACGCAGCGGCTGGCCGACCAGATGGTCTCGCACGATGATGGACTTGCCGTCCCGGTTGACCTTGATCGGACGATTGCGGCTTGCTTCCACCAGGCCCAGACTGAATGCCGGCGCCACAAAGGCGCGCAGGCCTTGTTGCCGTAGCTGGTGGGTCACCTGTGGAATCACCGCCGTTTCATAGGCGCGTACCAGGGTTGCGATATCTTCCGCATCGGCGGTACGCACCTGGTCACCGTTGGACAGGGTATGGAACACCATGGTCCGGCCTTCAGACGCGTATTGCCGCTCGATGGCGCTGCCGCCGCCCATTACGACCAGCACGCGCCGGCCGCTGAGGCTCAGCTTGCGGATATCCTCGAAAATCACCCCGCCGGCGTCCAGGCTGGCACTGCCGACCTTGACGACGTAAAGCGGTTCGCGGGCTTTCGATGGGGCGGCCGCGGCGGTCTGCTTGGCTGCGGTTTCGAGCTGCTTGGTTTCGGTACTTGTTGCGGCGGTCATGGCCACATCCCTCCGTGAGTCAGGCCCTCGTCTTCCGAGAAGCCGTGCATTAGATTCATTGCCTGTATGCCTTGCCCCGCCGCGCCCTTGATCAGATTGTCCAGGGCGCTGATCACGGTGCAGCGGCGTCCATCCACATGGCTGGCCACCTCAACCGCGTTGGAACCGACCACCGTCTTCAGCATCGGCACATTCCAGGGGCCCTGGGCCTGCCCCAGATAGCGGACGAAGCGGGTGCCGCCGTAGGCCGAGAAAAACGCTTTGCGCACATCCAGCTCCGTGACGCCATCGCGCAGCGTCATAAAGGAAGAGACCGAAATTCCCCGCGGTCCGTCCAGGCTGCCGACCGACAAGCGCAGCGCGACTTCGCTACCCGCGTGGTCGCGCAAGGCCTGGATGATTTCCGGTTCGTGCCGATGGCCGGACAACTTGTAAGGCCGGTAGTTATGGCTGCGCTCGGCCGGATGCTCGGCGCTTTCCTTGCCGCTGCCGCTGGAACCGGTCTTGGCCTCGGCCACGATTTCGCCTTCCACCAAGCCCGCCGCAACCAGCGGATAGAGGCTGTAAAAGGTGGCCACCGCCATGCAACCGGGCAGATTGATCAGCTGGCAGTCGGCGTAGTCCTGCTGCCAGAATTCCGGTATCAGGTAGCGCGCACCTTCGGGCACGCCGTGCGCGGCGGTTTCCGGATAGTGCGTCGCCAACAAGGCCGGATCGCGCAAGCGATAATCCCCCGCTAGATTGATGATGCGCTTGGCCTTGGGACGTATCTGCGCCAATACCCGGGGCAGCACGCCGCCCGGTAGGCAGGAGAAAACGACATCCGCCTCGCGCATGGTCTCGATGGTGGAAAATCGTTTGCGCCCCGCCTCGGGAAAATGCCGCAAGGCCGGCAAGCTGCGCCCTATCGCCTGCCCTGCCCGCGCCCGCGAAGTCGCATCCAGCAATTTGACCTGGCGATGCGATTGCAACAGCCGGATCAATTCACCGCCCACAAAGCCGGCAGCGCCCAGCACCGAAACCGTGATCTGCTCGCTCATACCGCCACCGCGGAGGCTTGCACCGGTTTTGTTTCCCAGAAGTCCGGTTTGAACCTGGCCACTTCCCGTGCCGCGTAAGCCGCGATGGCCGAAGCGATATCGACACCATGAATCTGCGAAGAGCGGGCGAATTCCGGGTTCTGATTGACTTCGCACACCAGCAGATCAGGTGAGTTGCGTTGCTCGAATAAATCGAGCCCATAAATACCGGGACCAATTGCCTCGACCACGTTGACGGTCAATGCGCGCATGGCTTCGGTTATTTCACAGGGCACGACGCTGGCCCCCAAATGGGTATTGGTTTTCCAGTGATCGGTTTCGCGGCGGAATGCCACCAGGGGTTCACCATCCACCACCACGACACGAAGGTCATAACCCGGCTTATCGACAAATTCCTGAATCAGGATGGGGAAATGCTTGAACATGGCATCATGGGTCTCCCATGCGGACAGCCAGGCCTCCAGGCTTTCGCGGCTGCGAATCAAGGTGACGCCGCGCCCCCATGAGGAGGAAGAGGGTTTCAATACGAAATTGAAACCAAACTGCTCGCCATAGCGCTCGATCTCTTCACTGCAGAAGGCAATCCACGATGCCGGCGCCGGAATATCGTTCTGCCGAAAGATCAAAGCCTGGGCAATCTTGCTGCAGCAGATGCTGATTGCCTCATTGCTATTGATTGTATGTATCCCGCATGCCTTGAGCATGCGCGATACTTCCACGTTCTTGGATTGGGATAGGCAACGGAGCAGCGCAACCTGAGGTTGCGCCCGCTCGTTACCCTGCATAAGCCAACCCAGATCCCTACCGTCGACACTAATGATTACATTCAGCCCAATCGCTTCCAGCGCATTAATAATGGCCCGCTCTTCAGGCCTGATCTTCGTAAGTACGACTAGTACGGTTCCGGTTGACATATTACTCGCCCCAATCTTCCTCGATCTCGGGAGCCAAGGCCAATTTGTGCTGGCCATCCGGCATCAACAATTCATGTTCCTGTCCGCAAGCGCCACAGGCGAGAATTTCACCGGCCAATATATCGGCGGCAATACTCATCGGTTCGGAACAAACGAGGCATTCATTACTCATGATGTGTCCTTGATTTCTGATTACGATGCAGTTCGTTTCCACGGGAAGGACGTTCGGGATTGCCATCCCCGATCGGTTCCGTTAAAACGGAGCCCGACGTGTGATCGCTTTATCCAGACAATCCTTCCCGTGGCGATTTACGGCTACCCGAATCGTTCGGACGACCAAGGACACAGCCGTGCGATCGCCAAGGCGAATCACAATGGTGGATATGCTTCGATCGTCCGTAAGAAAGTCGCGCCCATCCACCGCACGGTGTTCGGTGGACAGGCTGCGCCGGTAGCGCGTCCCGGTTCGGAGCCGCAATTGAACGGCAGGCCTGGTAAGTTTGATAGCTGCCCATTCGGGCAGCTATCGTCATCCTGCCGCTATCGCCGTAGCGGGAAGGACGTTGGTCGCGCTCAGTACAGCATGCCGAGCAGAGAAGCCTTGATTGCCGCACCAGTCTTATTGGTGGCTTGCATTTTGCGCATGGCGTTGCCCAAGTGGAACTTCACCGTACGATCGTCGATGGCGAGGATCATGCCAATCTCGATGTAGGTCTTGCCCGCCGCCGTCCACTTCAGAATCTCCCGTTCGCGCGGCGTCAGCTCCTGGGTGCTTTCAGGCATCAGCTTGGGCGCCAAAAAATCCACCATGCAGCCATGGGCCGCCACGGCCAGCCACATCAGCCGCGTCTCTTTTTCATCCATTTCGGCCTGGCTGACCCGCTCGGCCGAACGCACCAGCGACAATAGCCCCACCGTGGCGTACTTGCCCCGGGTCGGCATGCACCAGCCATGGCTCAAATGGTGCAGGCGCGCCTCTTCCCAGAACTGAGGCTGCGACTGCGGATGGTCAGCCGACCAAACCATCGAGCTTGTCTGCTGCAATCCGTGGTGAACGGTCGGATCGATTGCGAAGTAATCATTGGCGATGTAGTGCTCCGCCCAACTGATCGGATAATCGGAAAACAATGAGAAGCGGGGTGCGGAAACCGGCAACGGCGCCCGCAATCCATATGAGCTATGCTCAAAACCTAACTCACGGGCGATCCCCGCGACCGATTGAAACAGCTCTTGCTCCGAACGAGCTTGAGACAAATGCGCTGTATACCGCTCACGCCAGTTTTCCATCCTCATTTCCCCGTTTATATTATCTTGCTCGTTTTTATGTGTCTTGGGGACATACTAAATACGACAGCCACACGGATGACAGTGAGGATGAGTGGAGGCATCGATCAACGAGAATCCTCGATCGATCGTCGCTGTTTTGCCCTCGACTGCGCCGCTTGGCATGCCGACTGGTTCTGTGCCAGTTGTTTTATCAGTACGTCCCATGAGTGCCCGAATGGACAGTGGGCAACTTTTTCTATGCGGCGTAGCATTGTAGTGTGCGACTGCGGCATCGCCCATTGACCACTATGCAGTGTTGCGCATAGCGTGAAGCGAATGGGTCTGGTGTTGTTTTTTGGAGTGGCCATGGCCGTCTCGGATGGATACATACGGCTGACCTTCGCCGATTTCTGCGCCCTGCGCCTGTCTCAGTGCATGGCGTGGCGTGATATGGCGCTGCTCGATGAGCTGCGTGACAGTGGTTTGCCGGTAGAGCAAGCCGGCTACTGCGAATGGAGCAGCGAGGAGACCGAAAAAAAAATCAGTCTGGGCTGGGCATGGTTTCGCCCCAACCCGGATGCTTCCCCCATGGTCGCGCCTGGCGGCATCAGCAGCAATATGATGCTCTGCAGCCACGCCGGCTACGATCTTGGCATGGCAACCACCGAGCAATTACTGATGTCCTGGCTGGCCGGCCAACCCTGGCAACTTGGTCTACCCGAGCCTCTGGCCAGTAGCTGAGGCATGACGCCGCTGGATCCAATCCACGCCCTCCTACCCGCAGCCTTCCCCATCCCAGCTTGTACAGCCTGTCAACCCGTCGGAACGGGCAGCTGTCATCTGTATCAGCTATCACTTGTAATAGTGCACCGCATCAATCCAGGTCAACGCAACATGTTAAATACAGTTACGGGAACACGTCGGGAATTGAAGCCAGAGCTGGAACAGGCATTGGCTGCCTATCGGCACAAGGTATTTGTCGAAGCGCTGGGCTGGCCCCTGCCGGCACGGGACGGATTGGAGCGTGATGCTTTCGACCGCGCGGATACGATCTACGTGGTGGCCCATGCCGACAATGGCGAAGTCTGCGGTTGCAGCAGGCTCTTACCCACCACCCGCCCCTACTTGCTGAGCGAGGTATTTCCGGACTTGATGGGCGACATCCCGCTACCGCGCTCGCCCGAGGTATGGGAGCTGTCGCGCTTCGCAGTCAGCGCTCCGACCGGTAAAAACCTCAGCAGCGCCGAATCCTGGCAAAACACCCGCGGCCTGGTCGCCAAGACCGTTGCACTTGCGGCAAGCCATGGTGCCGAACGCTTGATCGCGTTCTCCGCGGTCGGCAACGAGCGCTTGCTGCGGCGCATGGGCGTCAATGTCCACCGCGTTTCCTGTCCGCAATTGATAGACGACAAACCCGTGCTCGCCTTCTGGATAGAGATAGACCAGCAAACGCTCGGCGCCTTGGAGCTGGAGTTCACCCCCGCGGAAGCAAGGCCGCTTATCAACTAAGACCGGGAGCGAACAGAACCTTCCCTTATCAAGAAGGTTTTCCATCGCTCCGGCTTGCCGAGCCAGGGGCCGACATCGAGCAGCTTGAACGCGCCATCGTCCAACTCCAGCGCGAAGCTTGGAAATCCCCGTCCCCCAACCCTGTCCAGCAAACGGCGGCTGGCGTCGAAGTGACGCTCGGTCGCCGCCCCGCTCAAACGGGCATAGACCTCGCGAAATGCCGCCGCATCCAGGCCGAGATCAACTGCCAGCCTTACCAGCACATCCGGCTCGGCAATACGCTGGCCTTCTATGTAGTGAGCCCGCTGCAGCCTATGGATCATCGCCACGCCACGGCCGGCGATGTCCTCGCACGCCAACACGGCCGTGGTAGGCGGCGCCGAGTCCATCACCGCGCCGGTGTCGCGCAGCAAACCCTCGAAATAAGCGTCGCCGAACGGCTGTCCGGAAAGCTGGGCGATGCGCCGGTCATGCGGCAGCACGTAATCGCGCCACTGCGGCGTAATGGGACGGCGATGGTCGCCGACCATCATGCCGCCGCCGTGAAAGGCGATGCGCAGCCCGGCGACCTCGCCGGCCGCCGCCACCAGCGGCGCGGTGGCATAGCACCAGCCGCACAGCGGATCGAAGATAAAGTGCAAGGTCATCATCGTGGTCTCTTTATCCTGGGATATACCGGATACGGCCCCGTTTACTGCGGCCACTTCATCTCGCCCTTGATCACCTTGGCGCTCAGCTCCAGCGACGAGACCTCGCCCAATTCGGGATACGCCTGCTTCATCGCCGCGATCAGCGCGCCACTGTCCCTGGCTTGGCCGGCCTGCTTTTCAAAGCGATCCAGATAGGCGGCGGTGAACTTCACCGCGCCCAACCCCTTCGGTGCGGCGCCAAGAAAGTGGCCCGGCACGACCGCGGTCGGCTTGAGTGCTTCTATGCTCGCGAGCGTGGCTCGCCAATCCCGCCGCGATTGCGCGGTCTGGGTATCGGCAACCCAGACATGGTCGCCGCTATAGACGATCGCACCGCCCACCACGGTACGCAACGAGGGAATCCACACGTAGCTACGTTCCGGGCTGGGGCCATTCAGTCCCTTGATCTCCAGTGCCTGGCCTTCGAGCATCAGTTTGTCGCCTTGCAACACTTCCGGCAGCACCAGCGCCTTGGGTGCCTTGTCCTTCAGGATGGGGCCCCAGTAAGCCAGCTTGCCGTCCATCGAAGCCTTGATCGCCGCGACCGTCTGCGCGCTCGCCACGATTTTCGCAGCGGGAAAGGCGGCCCGGATAACATCAAGCCCGAAGTAATAATCCGGGTCGCCATGGCTAACATAAACGGTCGTCAGCCGCTTACCCGTTGCCTTGATACGGCTCGCCAGCGCCTCGGCATCGTTGCGTTGGAACTGCGCGTCGATCAGCACGGCATCGGACTCGCCGCTGACGATTTCCGATGCGACCGGGAACATGGACTTGGCGCCGGGGTTATATACATCGAGCGACAAGGCTGCGGCGGCAGCCGGCAGGTTGGCGAAGAAAACGAGCGCGGAAGCAAGGAGGGACGGGCGAATCATGCTGAACTTCTTTTCTGGATGGTGATGAGATGGTGCGCATAATAAGTTGCGCAAATCGAACGAAAAACCCCAGAATAATCAATTATTTGTTTCTTTATTAGATCGAATCATGGATCGCATTGTCGCCGCACAAGTCTTTATCGCCATCAACGAGCGCGGCAGCCTGATCAAAGCCGCCGAATCACTGGATATGTCCCGAGCCATGGTGACGCGCTATCTCGCGCAAATCGAGCAGTGGGCGGGCGCCCGCCTACTGCATCGAACGACCCGCAGGCTGGGCCTGACAGCCGCCGGCGAAGCCACCCTGGCAAGGTGCCGCGATATGCTGGCCATCGCCGAAGCCATTCCGGTGGTCGCCGACGCCGAGCCGGACGAACCCCACGGCATGCTACGGATAGCCTGCTCCCAGTCCTTGGGGCAAGCCTCGCTGGCAGCGGCGGTAGCCACTTATCTAAAGCGCCACCCACGCACATCCGTGGATCTTCAGATAGGCAACAGGGCGGTCGATCTGGTTGCCGAACGCATCGACCTGGCGATACGCATCACCAACCAACTCGACCCGAACGTCATCGCGCGGCCACTGGCGATATGCGAGTCGGTGGTGTGCGCGGCGCCCGCCTACCTCCAGGCCCATGGCACCCCGCAACGGCCCGAAGACCTGGCGCAGCATAACTGCCTGACCTATTCGTATTTCGGCAAGAGCCTCTGGACCTTCGAGCACGAGAACCAACCCTTGAATGTCCCGGTGAGCGGCAATCTCTCCGCCAACGACTCCGTGGTGCTCTTGCACGCCGCCATCGCCGGCACGGGCATCGCGCTGCAACCGCTTTTCTCGGCCGCGCCCCTGCTCGCCAGCGGCGAGCTGGTATCGCTATTGCCGAACTATCGGCCGCAATCGATGGGGATCCATGGTATTTACACTTCCCGACAGCAGCTCTCGGCGACTTTGCGGACAATGCTGGACTTCCTGACAGGGTGGTTCGCAGAAACCATGGGGTAACGCGGGCGATTCACCATGTAGCGCGAAAGCCGATTACAATTCAACAAAGCAACTTTGAGCCAGATCGTCTGACCAATCGCACCATGCAACCGCTGTTCCGCCACTTCCTGCTGCTGTTGATCGCCTTCTGCCTGCCTTTGGCCAGCTGGGCGGATGCGGCTGGCCCGGTGCGGCAACCTTGTTCTGCGATGGCAAGCCTACAAGCCGGCATGGCAAAGATGGACTGCTGTGCCGATGCAGCCACCATGGACAAAGCAGGCAGTCCTTGCAAGGCAGGCCAGGAATGCAAGACCGGCAGCTTCGGGCAAGCCGGCGTAAGGGCTTTGTTTATCCCCGTCCAGAACACCTCCCCCATGATCGGCACCCAAGCCGATCACTTGCCCACAGCCGCCCCTGCCGGCCTGTGGCGCCCTCCCCGCCAAGCCTGACTCCCTGAAGAACGTGCCAGCGGCCTTGCCGGCTGGCGTTCGTGCGCCTTGCCCGCCAGCCATCGCTAGCGGGCGGCGCGACGCAAATTCGGAGTTGGACCATGTTTTCCTTGCCCCCTTGGCAGCCTTTGGCTGCCGCGTTGGTGCTTTCCGGACTATCCCTGGCCACGCAGGCTGCCCCCTTGAGTTTTCAAGCCGCGCTGGACGCCGCGGAGCGCAATGCCCCGCAACTGGCGGCGCAGCGTGCCGGTATTGATGCGGCCCGTGCCGCGGCGATTTCGGCCGGCGCCTTGCCCGATCCCAAATTGTCGATAGGGATCGACAACCTCCCTGTCTCGGGTACCGATCGCTGGCGGTTGAAGCGCGACTTCATGACGATGCAGAAGATCGGCCTGATGCAGGAAGTACCCAATGCCGGCAAGCGCCAGGCGCGGGTGGATGCTGCGGATGCCGCCCTGGCGCGCAGCGAGATCGAGCGCACATTGACAACGCTCACCGTGCGGCGCGAAGCGGCATTGGCCTGGCTCAAGCGCTACTACCTGGAACGCAAGCAGGCCTTGTTCGATGACCTGGCACACGAGAACCGGCTCCTGGCCGACGTGGTTCGGGCACAGCTGGCAAGCGGTCGCGGCACGGCAGCGGACGTGCTCAGCCCCAGGCAAGAGGCTGCCATGCTGGCCGAGCGGCGCGACGAACTGTCGCGTGATCTGGCCCTCGCCCATTCGGCGCTAGTCCGCTGGGTCGGCGCGGAAGCCAGCCAGGCGCTGCAAGGCGAGGCACCCAGCTACCCCGTCGGGCCCGATCGTCTGCAAGGGCGGTTGCAACAACACCCCGAGCTGGCGGTGTACGTTGCGACAACGGCCCTGGCCGAAGCGCAGCTCAAGGAAGCCGAAGCGGGCAAGCGGCCCGACTGGGGCGTGGAAATCGCCTACCAGCGTCGTGCCGCGCAGTTTGGCGATATGGTGTCGGTGCAGTTCAGCTTTGATCTGCCGATCTTCCAGTCCACCCGTCAAACCCCGCAGATCGCCGCCAGGCAGGCCGAGCTGCGCCGTGTAGCAGCCGAGCGCGAGGCCCTGCTGCGCGAGCATCGGCAGCTGCTCGCAGCCGATCTGGCTGAGTACGGCCGGCTTGATCAAGCCATCTCGCGGCAGCAGCACGACTTTCTACCCTTGGCACAGCAAAAGGTGCTGCTGCAGACCGCCAGCTACCGCTCCGGCAAGGTCGATCTCACTGCCGTACTAGCCGCCCGCCGCGAACTGATCGACGTCCGCCTGAAAACCATAGACCTCGATAGCCAACGTGCCCAACTGGCTACGCGGCTGCACTTCACCTATGGGGAAAACGAATAATGACAACCCAAACCCTCAAGATCCTTGCCGCGGTGCTGGCCACTGCCACCGTAGGCGCAGCCGGCGGCTACTGGTTGGCGCAACAGCGCATGGCTGGCCCGGCGGCGGACCTGTCCGCCGTTGCCACCGGCGCGGCGCCGGAGCGCAAAACCTTGTATTGGTATGACCCCATGGTGCCCGACCAGCACTTCGACAAAGGCGGCAAGTCGCCCTTCATGGACATGCAGCTGGTACCCAAGTACGCCGACGAGGTCGGCGCTACGGCTGGCGTCAGGATTGATCCGGGCGTCCGCCAAAACCTGGGTATGCGCTTGGCCAAAGTCGAGCGGGCCAGCATGTCGCCAACGATTAGCGCGGTCGCCAGCGTGCAGTTCAACGAGCGAGACGTGGCGGTGGTGCAGGCCCGTAGCGGCGGATTTGTGGAGCGCGTCTACGCTCGGGCGCCGGGGGACGTAGTCGTTGCCGGCGCCCCCCTGGCCGACGTGCTGGTACCCGAATGGGCTGCCGCACAAACCGAATTCCTGGCGCTGGCCAATAGCGGCGACCGAAGCCTGCTGGAGGCCGCACGCCAGCGCCTGCGCCTGACTGGCATGCCGGAGGGACTGATCGCCCTGGTGGAAAAAACCGGCAGGGTGCATGCGGTGACGCCCATTGCCACGCCCATTGCCGGGGTAATCCAGACCCTGGAAGTCCGCATGGGAATGACCTTGAGTGCCGGCATGACCCTGGCCCGCGTCAATGGTCTCGCTACCGTCTGGCTGGAAGCAGCGGTACCGGAAGCACAAGCAGGGCAGATCAATTTGGCCCAAACGGTGGCTGCACGCTTCGCCGCCTATCCCGGCGAAGCCTTCAAGGGCAAGGTGATCGCCATCTTGCCCGAGGCCAATGCCGACAGCCGTACGCTACGGGTACGGGTGGAAATGTCCAACGCCAAAGGCCGTTTCAAGCCTGGCATGTTTGCGCAATTGCAACTGGCGGCAGGCGAATCCACGCCGGCCTTGATTGTTCCGTCCGAAGCCGTGATCCGAACCGGCAAGCGCAATGTCGTGATCGTCGCCCTTGACGGAAACCGCTTCCAGCCGGTGGAAGTCGAGCTGGGCTCCGAAGTCGGCGACAAGACCGAGATACGCAGGGGGCTGCTGGCGGGCCAGCAAGTGGTCGCCTCCGGCCAGTTCCTGATCGATTCCGAAGCCAGCCTGATCGGCGCAGTCGCACGCCTGGACGGCGCGGCTGCCATCGAGGGAGCCCGGCCATGATCGAAAAACTGATCCGCTGGTCCATCGCCAATCGCTTCCTGGTGCTATTGGCCACGCTTTTCCTGGCCGCTTGGGGCATATGGGCGGTCAGGACCACCCCGCTGGATGCACTGCCGGACCTGTCGGATGTGCAGGTGATCATTCGTACCAGCTATCCAGGCCAGGCGCCGCGCATCGTCGAGAACCAGGTCACCTATCCGCTCGCCACCACCATGCTGTCGGTACCCGGCGCCAAGACGGTGCGGGCTTTTTCCTTCTTTGGCGATAGCTTTGTCTATGTGCTGTTCGAGGATGGCACCGACCTTTATTGGGCCCGCTCGCGGGTGCTGGAATACCTGAATCAGGTGCAGGGCAAGCTGCCTGCCACGGCCAGGGCGTCGCTGGGACCGGATGCCACCGGCGTGGGGTGGGTCTATGAGTACGCCTTGGTCGACCGGTCCGGCCAGCATGACCTGGCCCAGCTCAGGGCGCTGCAGGACTGGTTCCTGAAATTCGAGTTGAAGAGCGTGCCCAATGTGGCGGAGGTCGCCAGCATCGGGGGCATGGTCAAGCAGTACCAGGTGGTGCTCGACCCAGCCAAGCTGGCCGCCTTTGGCATCCCTCACCAACAGGTCATCGAAGCGATCCGCAAGGCCAACCAGGAAACGGGGGGTGCCGTGCTGGAACTGGCCGAGACCGAATACATGGTGCGGGCGAGCGGCTATCTCAAAACCCTGGACGACTTCCGCGCCATCCCCCTGCTGGTGGCCGGCGGGGGCGTGCCGGTACGGCTGGGGGAGGTGGCCACGGTGCAGCTCGGTCCCGAGATGCGGCGCGGCATTGCCGAGTTGGACGGCGAGGGTGAGGTGGCAGGCGGGGTGGTGATACTGCGTTCAGGCAAGAATGCCCGAACCACCCTGGCAGCGGTGCAGGCCAAGCTGGCCGAGCTGAAGAAAAGCCTGCCGGCGGGCGTGGAGATCGTGCCGACCTACGACCGCAGCCAATTGATCGACCGGGCGGTGGAAAACCTCAGCCACAAGCTGCTGGAGGAGTTCCTGGTGGTAGCGGTGGTCTGCGCCCTTTTTCTCCGGCACCTGCGCTCGGCACTGGTCGCCATCGTCGCCCTGCCGTTGGGGATCCTTGCAGCCTTTATCGTCATGCGCTGGCAGGGGGTGAACGCCAATATCATGTCGCTGGGCGGTATTGCCATCGCCATCGGTGCCATGGTGGATGCCGCCGTGGTGATGGTCGAAAATGCGCACAAGCACATCGAAGCCTGGCAGCATCGGCATCCCGATCAGACGCTGGAGGGCGGCCACCACTGGCAAGTGATGTCCGCTGCGGCGGTCGAGGTCGGCCCCGCGCTGTTCTTTTCCCTATTGATCGTCACCCTCAGCTTTATTCCGGTATTTACCTTGGAAGCGCAAGAGGGCCGGCTCTTCGGTCCGCTGGCGTTTACCAAGACCTATGCGATGGCGGCGGCAGCCGGCCTGTCGGTGACCTTGATCCCGGTATTGATGGGCTACTGGATACGCGGACGCATCCCCGATGAGCAGCAGAACCCGCTCAACCGTGTACTGGTCCGGCTGTACAAACCGGTGCTGGACCTGGTGTTGCGTTGGCCTAAATTCACCGTGGCAATCAGCGTACTCGCCTTATCGACCACCATCTGGCCCCTCGCCCGGCTGGGCGGCGAGTTCATGCCACCGCTTGACGAGGGCGATCTGCTTTATATGCCTTCGGCACTGCCCGGCCTGTCGGCGGCAAAGGCGGGCGAGCTGTTGCAGCAGTCCGATAGGCTGATCAAGACCGTGCCCGAGGTGGCGACCGTATTCGGCAAAGCCGGCCGCGCCGAAACCGCCACCGACCCGGCGCCGATGGAGATGTTCGAGACCACCATCCGTTTCAAGCCTCGCGAGCAATGGCGCTCGGGCATGACGCCGGAAAAACTGGTCGATGAACTCGATAAGGTAGTGAACGTGCCGGGGCTGTCGAATATCTGGGTGCCGCCTATCCGCAACCGTATCGATATGCTGGCCACCGGTATCAAGAGCCCGATCGGGGTGAAGGTGGCGGGCAGCGATCTGGCCGCGATCGACCAGATCGCGCAGCAGGTCGAACGGGTCGCCAAGACCGTGCCGGGCGTATCGTCGGCGTTGGCGGAGCGGCTCACCGGTGGCCGCTATATCGATGTAGATATCGACCGAATGGCCGCCGGCCGCTACGGCCTGAATATCGCCGATGTGCAGTCGGTAGTCGCCAGCGCCATCGGCGGGGACAACGTCGGCGAGACGGTGGAGGGCCTGGCGCGTTTTCCCATCAATGTCCGCTACCCGCGCGAAATCCGTGACTCGCTGGAAGGTCTGCGTAGCCTACCCATCCTGACGCCAGCGGGTGCGCAGATCACGCTGGGTACCGTCGCGCAGATCAAGGTCAGCGAAGGCCCGCCCATGCTCAAGAGCGAAAACGCCCGACCGTCCGGCTGGGTCTATATCGACGTGCGCGACCGTGATCTTGCTTCGGTGGTCACCGACCTCCGCACCACAATCGATCGCGAGGTCAAACTGCAGCCTGGCATTAGCCTTAGCTACTCAGGCCAATTCGAGTTTCTGGAACGCGCCAAGGCTCGCCTCAAGCTGGTGGTGCCGGCTACCTTGCTGATCATCTTTGTGCTGCTCTACTTGACCTTCCGCCGTCTCGATGAGGCCGTCCTGATCATGGCCACCCTGCCCTTCGCCCTGGTGGGTGGGGTCTGGTTCCTCTATCTGCTCGGTTACAACCTTTCGGTGGCTACCGGCGTCGGCTTTATTGCGCTGGCTGGCGTAGCCGCAGAGTTTGGCGTGGTAATGCTGCTTTACCTTAAACAGGCCGTGACGGAACGCGAAGCCGAAGCGTCGATATTGTCCGCCGAGAGTTTGGACGACGCCATCCGTGAAGGCGCGGTCCGGCGGGTGAGGCCCAAGGCCATGACGGTAGCGGTGATTCTGGGGGGCTTGCTGCCCATTCTGCTGGGGAGTGGGACCGGAAGCGAAGTAATGAGCAGGATTGCGGCACCCATGGTGGGGGGGATGATTACCGCGCCGCTACTATCGATGCTGGTGATTCCGGCGGTTTTTCGGTTGGTACGGAGGCGCTTTCTGGACGTCCCGATACCGTGAGCGGTGGGATCGCAGGCAATTGCTCACTTGCGTCTTGTTCAAAGCACCCTCAACACCATTCATCCGGGAGTTCGCCAAGTTGGACTCATCCTGCCTATAGCAAAACAGCCAGCGCTCGCTTATCGGCGCCGGATTTGTTCCCGACATCCCATCCGCCGAGGTTCCAGCCATGCGAACGACGATTTTCCTTGCTATTGCATCTCTTTATTTGCCGCTGGCCGCTCAGGCCGCCGAAAAAGTGGTGCTTTACGGCGACGATGACTATCCCCCCTACTCCTATGTCGAGCAGGGGCAATTCAAAGGAATCTATGTCGATTTTCTCAAGCGTGCCGCCGGCAAGCTCGACGGCTACGAGGTGGAACTCAAGCCCGTGCCGTGGAAGCGCGGCTTAGCCACGCTGGAAAGCGGCGAAGCCATGGCGCTGTTCCCGCCATATTTGCGTAAAGAGCGTGCTTATATCCAGCCCTATTCAGTTTCCATGTATACCGAAACCATCGTGATCGTGTGCAATGAACAAAGCATGAGCAAGCCGCGCAAGAAATTCCCCGAAGATTTCGGTGACATCGCCATCGGGGTCAACGCGGGTTTCGTGCTGTCGGATAGCATACTTGCCGCGCAAAAAGCCGGTACGGCACGGATCGTGGAAGTCAAAGGCACCGACGCGAACCTTGCCAAGCTGGCCAGCAATCGCATCGGATGCTATGCCAACGATCGCCTATCGATTTATTACGCGCTTAAAAAGATGAAGGCCGCGCCCAATGCCGCCGCCGAGGTGAAGGCGCTCAAACTCAACGACACGGTACAGCTTTCCAGCGAGGACGCATTTGTCGGCTTTAGCGCCAAGAATGCCGCGCCATACAAAGCGGACTTTATCAACAAACTCAACGCCGGCATTGAAAAAGCCAAGAAGGAAAACGTAGTCGGCAATCTCATCAGTACCTATGCGATGTAGATCCAGCCCTATGCATGGCTAATTCAGTATCCTGTCCCAATAAGCCGGCTCCCCAAAAGCATTGCGCAGATGGGCAATAAATAGCTGCGCTTTCGCGGCATGTGAACGGCCCGGCATACGTACCGCGTGTATACCGGGCCGTATCTTCATCTGAGCGCTGTAATAAGTAGGAAAAATAGAGACCAACTGCCCTGATTCCATCGCATCGCAAACCATCCAGCTTGCCAGATGAACGATACCGATGCCGGCCAGTGCCGCCTGCAATAGGGATTCG
The DNA here is from genome assembly GCF_007431345.1 of Chitinimonas arctica. Lineage (NCBI taxonomy): Bacteria > Pseudomonadati > Pseudomonadota > Betaproteobacteria > Neisseriales > Chitinibacteraceae > Chitinimonas > Chitinimonas arctica. The sequence continues at coordinate 796,718 of NZ_CP041730.1, forward strand.
GTGTCGTCCGAGCGAAAGCTGCCCCGTATAGGCAGCGGCGCTTCGCGATTTACGCCGGGGTAACACCACCATCCCGCGGGCACGGGGGGCGTCGCCACCGCCAGGCAATTGTGCTGGAGCAGGTCTTGTGGGGTAGCGGGTCGGCCATGCCGCGCCAAATAGGCCGGACTGGCACAGGTCAGCCTGTGTAGCGGCGCCAGCGTGGTGGCCACCAGATCGCTATCGGGAAGCACGCCTATGCGCACCGCGACATCTACCCTTTGCTTAGACAGGTCGACGATTTCGTCACTGACATGCAAATCAACTTCCATCAAAGGGTACCGGCTTAAAAAAACGGCAACCGCCGGTGCGATATGACGCCTGCCGAATGCGGAGGGCGCCGTCACGGTCAGCAAGCCACGCGGGTCGCCATTCAACTCGGACATCGCCTGCCTGGCATCGTCCAGCTCTGCCGCGATGTTCCTGGCTCGGGGCAGAAATTGTTCTCCCGAATCGGTCAGCAGCAAGCGCCTTGAACTACGGTGAAATAATTTGATGCCCAGCTCTGCCTCCAGTGCGTCCATCTTTCTGGAGATCGACGAGACGGCCACATCGTGCCTTTTCGCCACTGCTGAGAGGCTGCCTGCCTGGACGACTTCCAAGAAAATCTGTATGGCATCAAACATGGCAGGGCCCGGCTAAGCTTTGCGAAAAACGCAAAGATGGTTTGCAATTAGACGGACTGTATCGATTTTCGCAAAGAAATAGTATCGCACCCATCAACAACGGCTGGCGAATAACCAAAGAAAGTGAATATGATCAAAAACACATTCCACAAGTTGGCTCGTGCTGCTTTGCATCTGTCTATCGCCGGGGCATTTGGCATGAGCAGCAGCGTCGCATTTGCAGCCGCGCCCATGGTAAAAACTTCCGCACCCGCTTATTACCGCAGCATGCTGGGGGCGTTCGAAGTGACCGCGCTCAGCGACGGCACGGTCAAACTGCCGGTCGATAAAATTCTTATGGCGCCGGAACAGAAAACCACCGAAGCCCTGGCAAAATCATTTTTGAAAGCACCGCTGGAAACCTCGGTGAATGCCTACCTGGTCAATACCGGCAACAAGCTGATCTTGATCGATGCCGGCGCCGGCAGCCTGTTTGGACCTACCCTGGGCAAGTTGATCGCCAATCTCAAGGCCTCCGGCTATGAGCCTTCGCAAATTGACGACATCTACATTACCCATCTGCACCCCGATCACGTCGGCGGCGTGATGGGCAATACAGAAATGGCTTTTAGCAATGCCAACATACACGTCGATCAAGCAGAGGCGGATTACTGGCTGAGCCCAAAGAACCTGGAACAGGCACCGGCCGAAGCCAAAGGCTTTTTCCAAGGCGCGGTCGCTTCGCTTGGTCCTTACAAGGCGGCCAACAAGCTGCGGACCTTTAGCCGTGATGGCGAATTGGCGCCCGGCCTGACAGCCCATTCCACCTATGGACATACTGCCGGCCACACATCCTATCTCGTTGAAAGCCAAGGCGAAAAAATGCTGGTTGTCGGTGACTTGATCCACGTCGCCGCAGTGCAGCTGGACAAACCCGAGATAACGGTAACGTTCGACTCGCGCGCCAAGGAAGCCGCCGCCATGCGCCAGAAAGTCTTTGCCCAGGCTGCAAAGGACGGAGTCATCGTCGCCGCCACGCATATACAGTTTCCTGGCATGGGTCGACTGAAAAAAAGCGGGGCCGGCTATCAGTGGCTACCGGTGAATTTCACGCAGATGCCTTAAAAATTGGTGTTGATGCGGGAAGTCTGCGCGTAGCCCCTACGGCAGCCCAGCGCACCGCTCTGGGCTGCCTGGTTGACTAGGCGATTGCTTATCCCGTGTATGGGATTGTCAGTGACAATTTCGTCACCTGGTACGAGTGAAGACAGCCCTACTGCGCTCAGCCTCCAACTCATCGAGGGTGGCATTGAAGAAGTCACGCATCGTCTCAAGCGAGGGTGCGTCTTCCAGGAGCGCGTCATATCCCGCATCCGCAATTGCAGGCTTGGCATGGCGCAGCCGCATCACCGCGGAATCGAGCAGATGGTCTGCGTCATGCAGATGGAAAGCCCGCAAGAAATCCGCCGCGGAGTAGCCGTGACGGGTCATCAGCACGTATAAATCAAACCAGTCGCGAGTCTTGGATCGACTGGCAACCACCAAGGCCTTCAGCGCAAATATCTCGTCCAGGGTAGCGACACGAAGCATGTCGTCCGGCGTGCCCTTCAGGATCGAGTTTGCAGGTGTATCAAGGCAGACCAAGGAGACCTTTACCGTCTCATTGCCATCAAAATTCTGCTGAAAGTCGTACAGATCCAATCCTGCGTTGATGAATTCGTCAATTTCAGTTGCTGGCTGATTGAGTACCAATGCCGTACCGCGCTGCTGAAGATCCCGCACCATGGCCTGAATCTGGCGCTTAGGGAGTTTTCTACCGTTGTAGGCAAAATCCAGGTCTTCGCTGAGGCGGTGGCCGATGCGGAGCGCGAGGGCAGTCCCACCGATCAGGACAAATCCACGGAGCCCCGAATGCCACCGGAGCGTTTCCCAAAGGTGCTGCGTATCAGGCCTGAGCTTGCTCGTATCCAAGACGAATATTCCTTAACAACCGATCGGTAATATGCGCTGCCCGCTTGGCTTCTTCGTCATCGCCGGCAATCAGGGCAGCCCATTCCTTCTCAACGGCATCCAAGCCGAAATACACAGCAGCATCGAGCAGCATTTGAAATTTGGGTTGCACCAGCGCAGCGCGAATCAACACTGCGGGTTCGGCCGTTGATTTGTACCACACCAAGGTAGGGTACTTATCCCTGAACGTTTTCTTGTCCCTTGCCCGGGTGCTTCCCCCTACCGGGACACCATCAGCAGACAGTACAAGCTGCACATCAAGCGCAGCCAGTAACTTCTCCAGGTCGCGAACCTTGGTAGCACCCGTGCTCTTCTGCCGAGACAGCGTTTCGGGCGACAGGCCAGCAGCCAGAGCAAGTGCACGCTCCGACTTTCCCTGGCGATGGCATTCCTCAATCAACAGATCCAGCAGCGGCACGGTCTTTACCTATAATTTCGTCAATACAATAATGTAGTATATTGACGTTTCTATCAATATTTCAAGGTGCGCTATAGTGTCGGCGAACACGAAATTTCCGCCGGAACGCCGAGTATGCCGATAGTTGAAGACAGTATCGATATCGCCACGCCGCGAGCGCGCGTCTACCAGATTACGCAGGACTACAGCGTGCGCTTCGACTGGGACCCCTTCCCTGATCGCCTCGAAGTCATAGGCGGCGGCGACTACGCCGCGCAAGTCGGCACCCGGGTCCTCGTGCGTTCCAGGTTGGGCATGGAGATGGTGGTCGAGTTCGTAAACGTCGATCCTCCCGGCCGGGCGAGCATCGCCATGGTGAGCGGCCCTGCCCTATTGAAAAAATTTGCCGGCTCATGGATATTCGATGAGCTTGAAGATGGACGGACACATGCGAGATTCCGCTATCTGATCCAAGGCAGAAAAGGATTGCTCAAGCCTATAGTGGACGCCGTTGCTGTCGTGTATTTTCGGCGCGTTGTGCGCAAGCGCCTGGCTGGATTGAAACAGTATTGCGAGCGTTAAAAAAGGGCGAACACAACGTGCTCGCCCTTGTTGAAGTAAAACTATGCCGCTATGCCACCCACTCCGCGGTCATATTGCCCGGCACCACCTCGTAGTGGTCGAACTGCATCGTAAAGCTGGCGCGGCCTGAGCTGAGCGCCCGCAAGCTACCGATGTAGCCGAACATCTCCTCCAATGGCACATACGCGTCGATTACCGCACGGCTGCCCCGCAGCTCCTGGCCCCGCACCAAGCCCCGGCGCCGGTTGATATCGCCGATACAGTCACCGACATGGTCCGTTGGCGTGACCACCTCGACCGCCATCACCGGTTCCAGCAGCGCTGGGCCGGCCTTGGCCACGGCTTCGCGGAAGGCGGCGGTCGCAGCCTGCTCGAAAGCCAGCGTCGATGAATCGCGATCGTGGTAACTACCGTCCAGCAAGGTAGCCTTGAAGTCCACCGTCGGATAGCCCGCGAGCACGCCGTTCTTGGCCGCGTTGCGGATGCCCGACTCCACGCTGGGAATGAACTCGCGTGGGATTGCGCCGCCGCTGATACGGTTCTCGAACTGCACACCCGCGCCACGAGGGAGCGCCTCGAAGCGCAGCAATACCTCGGCAAATTGCCCGGGGCCGCCCGTCTGCTTCTTATAGACATGCCGCACCTCCACCATCTTGACGAACGTTTCGCGGTAAGCCACCTGCGGCTTGCTGCTCGACACTTCCACCCGGTAGCGGCTACGCAGCTTCTCCAGCGTGACCTCCAGCTGCAGCTCACCCATACCGGACAAAATAGTCTGCCCGGAATCATGGTCCTGCCTCAGCCGTAGGCTGGGGTCTTCCTGAACCAGCGTATGCAAGCCCTTGAACAGATTCTGCTGGTCCTCCCGCGTCTTCGGTTCAATCGCCACATCGATCACCGGCTCCGGCGCGACGATCCGCTCCAACACCAGCGGGTGATCCGGATCAGTGAGCGTTTCGCCGGTTGCGGTCGCCTTCAAGCCGCTAAACGCAGCAATGTCGCCGGCCCGGACGCTTTGCCTTTCCTGCTTGCGGTCCGCATGCATCTCATACAGCCGAGACACACGCTCACGCTTGCCGGTGTTGGCATTGAGCACCGTCGAACCGGCTTCCAGCTGCCCTCGATACACCCTCACGAAGGTCAATATGCCATGATCGTCGTGCACCACCTTGAATGCCAAGGCGGCGAACGGCTTATCGACGTCCGTCCCGATGTCCTGCTCAATCTCTTCCGGCGCCGGCAAGTAGGCCACCATCGCGTCGAGCAAGGATTCCACGCCCTTGTTCTTGAACGCAGACCCCAATACGACCGGCACGAAGGTGCCCGACAGCGTGCCTTTACGGATGCAGCGCTGCAATTCCTCAAGCGACGGCAAATGTCCGTCCAGATAGCGCGACAGCAGGGCATCGTCCTGTTCCACCGCCAATTCAACGAGCAACTGTCGATAGCGCAGCGCCATTTCGAGCATATCGGCCGGAATCGGCAGCGATTCGTACGGTTCGGCATCCGCCGTTGTCCAGACCAGCGCCTGCATCGCCACAAGATCGACCAAGCCACGGAAGTCGCCTTCCGCGCCGATGGGCAGTTGCAATACCAGCGGCACCACATCCAGCCGCTGCTCGATCATTTCGACCACGCGGAAAAAGTCCGCGCCCACCCGGTCCAGCTTGTTCACGAAGGCAATCCGCGGTACCCGGTATTTATCCGCCAAGCGCCAGTTGGTTTCGGTCTGCGGCTCGACACCCGCCACGCCGTCGAACACGACGACCGCGCCATCGAGCACGCGCAGCGAGCGGTTGACCTCGATATTGAAGTCGATATGGCCCGGCGTATCGATCAAATTGATCTGGTGATCGCGCCAAAACACCGTGGTGGCCGCACTATTGATGGTGATGCCGCGCGCTTGCTCCTGCGGGTCGAAATCCATCGTGGCCGCGCCGTCGTGCACTTCACCCAGTCGATGTTGTTCGCCGGTGTAATACAGGATGCGTTCGGTCGTTGTCGTCTTACCTGCGTCGACGTGCGCGATGATGCCGATGTTTCTACGTTTTCTGGTTTCCATGATGTACCACCTAAAAAGACAAAACCCCTGTCAGGGGACGCCTGCCAGGGGTTTTGTTTTACCTGGAAGGCGCTAGAGGCCTTCCAGACACAATGGTATGGAAAGGCTATGCCGTGTCTTGCGCGGTGGCGCAGGCGCCATGCGATACGCACGCGCCAAACGCCGATGCCATGCCAAAGGACGAGCGCAAGCTCCCGGTCCCTTGGCCAGTGCAAATCGTGGCGATCAACTTGTCATAGGTGCGCATTACAAACTCCTGCGGGTGGTAAACCCGAAAACAAAAAAACCCGGTGGGCAGCAGGCCAACCGGGGTTCTGGTACATCATCCCGGAAGGCAACGGCCTCCCGAGCGAAAGCTCAAGAGGCTAGACGAAAATGGCCAACGCCACGCGCTCGCCCTGCGGCGTAGCGGTGTTGCGATTGAAGGTGCAAAGTTGCGTGGTCATTTTGGGTCTGGCTCTCTAAGGAAAGTGAACTCTAACACCATGGCAGGGGGAATTTCAAGTGGACAACGAGCAGGCAACCGCAGCAAAAAGTCATATCGCGGTGTCCGAAAATACTTGACCACTACACAATGGTCGCTGTGGAAAGCCTACACGGCACGCGTTTTCAATGGCGCCTTCTCGACTACACAAGGCACCTTGCTGCCTGCTTTCTTCCAAGGCCTCTTGCCGGAGGGCGTATTCAGGGACGTTGTGGCGGAACTGCGCGGTTGCCATGCAAAGATCACTTCGAAATGCTTGCTGCCTGCGGCGGTGACCTTCCTGGAAACATATATGCCAGGCCGATTGAACATTATGGATAACCGTCTACTTCAACGTTTTCAATTTTCGGATCGCCTTGAGAGAAAATACTCATGCAGCCATTCCCCGTAACAATCAGCCATTCGGTTCGGCCGGTATCGAACCCTTGCAGATTATTTTCCTCAGCGGACCAACCACCACCATTGATTTTCAGGACGTGATGGCCGAGCGGGAAATTTGTTGCGCTCCAATAACGCGCCAAATCAAGCTCATCGAGCAATCGGAATCCCGTAGCGCATTCGAATTGAATCAGCAAGCCAGATATTTGCTTGCTTGCCAGTATTTCACGCGCCACCAGAACTTGCAGCTGCCCATCTTGCCATTCAACGCTATGGATATCCGAGCCGAAATGTATCGCTTGGGCTTTGCTATATGGCTGGGCATCAATATGCATAAAAAATTCTCATCCCGAATGAATGGCAAAGCCGCAATACACCGAAGTGCCCCCACAGTATTTCCATACCTCACCGCTGAGATCGAAAAGGGGAAACACGCGGCACTTCAAAATGATTCCCGCGCGGAAAGGCTTGTCAGTTTTCCCGTTGACGGTATTGGGCAATCATATCCTTGGTCACTTCACGTTCATAGCAGATCGGTGCGTAGCCACCCCCACGGCTCCAGGCGCTACGCTTGCCACAACTGCGCCCCCGGGCATCTGCATTGTAAGGACAGGGACAATTGCCCGGGTAACCGGCTTTCGATTCCTGCATGATAGCTTGCCTAATCTGGGCGTCTGATTTCTGGGTTTCCTTGGCTTGGGTGGAGAACGAAATTAGTCCGGTGGCCAGCGCGAGCAAAAGCGCGCTCGACACAATGCGCATAGTCGTCTCCATGTCGGTTTGAGGTCGCTACGAAACCCGACCAGAAGCGAATGGTAGACTCTGGGTGTCTTGTTCTCCAGGGAATCTTTAAAAACTTAACGCAGCAGGTCAAGCCTGGCCCGTACCCAGTCAAACCCAATATGTTCCTGCTCCAACCGCAAGTTAGCGCGGATACGGTTGTCCCGCAGATCGTTATACAACTCGTGCTCCTCCCTGGTCAGCCGGTGTAGATCGATACACTGCGGCTTATCCTCAATACCCCATAACTCGGAATAGGCCTGCAAGGTGTCTCGATCCATCGACAACGACGTGACGTGGGGAAAATACTTTCGTAGTTTATCCAGGATGGCAAAGCCGTGAGTATCAATATCACCCCAATAGTAGACCTCGCATCGCTCAAGCCAACGCGCTTTAGCCAACGCCTCCCAGCCATATCCCGAGCCAAAAACAATCATTGAGCCGGATACACATGGAAAGGCCAGGAAATTGGTTTCGTTCTCCGTGATAAACACCCGCCGAACTTCCAGCTTCAATTGGCTAAAGCTGTCCGCATCCAATGTGATATCGGGGCAAGAGATACCCGGCACCACTTGAACGCCCGGATCCAGAATCCGGGAACGAATTCGTATTGGCTTCCCCAGAAAGCCATATCGAGCGGAAAACTGACCCACCCCGGTTTTCGTCAAGTCCATACCCTCAACTGGCAAGCTCAAATCAAGCAACTCGGCCAGCACAGAGCGATGTGATTCAATGAACTTGCTATGAACACCAAGGTAGGCCACCAACTCAGCCAAGCCCTGTTGCAAGGGCTGGGTTGCCACCAGCTCGCTCAAGGTGATCTGCGCCTTGTCCTGTAAAGCGTGGTGGATGTGGCGGATCAGGTGAGCCTTGTCCAGCACCACCTGATCGAACAGCGCTTGCGCATCGATGTCTTCTTCGCCTGCCTGCAAAGCCAGGTCGGTAATCACCGGCTTCACCGCCGGCGTGAACAAGGGGCGCTCCATCGCCAGCTCGATGTCGGCCTGCGCCTCGGCCATCTCCATCACATTGCCCGGTGGCGGCGACTCGCGCAGGGCCAGCGCCTTGCTCTCGATGCCATGCAGGATGTCCATGATGCGGCGGTTCTCCAGCCACGCCTGTCGGGTGCTGCCCAGTCGTTCAGATACTCGAGTGCGGGTTTGGGGAAGGCCGTCTCGCCCTTCTCGCCCAACTGCAACCGCAAGGCATATAGTTCATCTTCCAGCGCCTCGGCCAGGTCCGCTGCTGCCTTCCCCCGTACGTTCGGTGCCACGAACACGCGATGCAGAAAACTCGCCACCAATGGCGCATGGTCCGAGCGCAATAACCGCCATGCCGGGTTGTGGGTTCGGAGGACTTCCAAAGTGGAGAAGTCGAGGGTCATCGAGCATCAATCCTGAATATTTACGACCAGCAACCGAGGACGTGTCGAAACCGTCCTTGGTAGGTACGATGGGGGAGCATTAGGCTGCCTGGTCGCTCTGGACACTGGCCACCTGAGCCAAGTCGAGGCTGCGAAGCTGACTCTCCAGCTCTGCAATAGAACCCCAAGGCAGGACTGGCGAGTTCTGCCTTTCGTCCGGAGGATTCGACGGAAGTTCGTTGGACCATCCATCACCACCAACGAGCGGGAGCAGTGGCCGCTTGTGCAACCAAGCCACGCAGACTTCCGAAATTGTGCCGGCCCGTCCGCCGAATGCCGTCGCAGTATACCTTCAGCAACGACAAGCATGATTCGTCATCGACTGGCGGCGGCTGTAGATAGATCGGCTTCGGTACGGCTTCGCGTAGCAATGACGGAAACCAAGCCGAGTCACCGCGACTGGTTTCTAATGAGAAGATTCGGGAGAGGGTGTAGCGCGTTATGGCAACAAGCGGTCGTATTCCTCCTGTACGACCGAATAGCATTCACACACGCACTTCTCGAGCTTGGCGCGGTTCAAAACGCTGAGCCGACCTCGCGTGCTTTTTTCGACGGCGCCATCGCGCTGAAGCTGGCCTACCGTTTCGGTGATGCTCTCCCGGCGCACACCGAGCAAGTTCGAGATCATTTCCTGCGTAATCACGACTTCGGTGCCATGCAAGCGGTCCATACTCATCAACAGCCAGCGGCAAAACCGTTGCTCGATGGAATGATGTTGATTGCAAACGGCGGTTTGCGAGGTTTGCGAGATCAATGCCTGCGTATACAGCAGCGCCAGATGCTGCAGCTTTCCTCCCAGCGAAAACTCCTGTTTCATGACTTTGCGGCTGAGACGGTAGGCAGCCCCCGCGCACTGCACTTCCGTACTACTGGGCATGCTTTCCCCACCCATGAAAATGGACACGCCGACCAAGCCCTCGTTCCCAACCAAAGCGACTTCACTGGATGAACCATCCTCCAGTACATAGATCAGCGATACGATGCCGGAGATCGGAAAGTGAAGATAATTCACGTGATCGCCCGATTCCGACATAGTCCAGCCCAAAGGCATATCGACGAGCTGCAAATCAGGCAGCAAACGTTCGAAGTCTTTCTTGGGAAGCGCTGCAAGTATGAGATTTTCCCTCGGGTCGGGATTTTGACCTTTTGATTCGCTTGGCATGGGTTATTTCACCGATAACGTAGATTGGACCGCTTGAAGCACTGGCAAGGCCAATGGGAGTATTCCAAACTACCCGGTGAGTTTCCGTGCGCCAACGCACGGACGATTGCGTCAGACACGCGGAGGATTCTTGCGGAAATCTCAGTTCATGGGTTGAGCAAAGAAGAATCTAACCATCTCCTCGCTAGCGTTGGGGCCATGCGCATCTGTAAAACTGCCCTTCCGGTTCCCGCCCGACCATGCGTGTCCTGACCCGTGTACTAGCCAGTGTTCGATCATTGGACTGCCATCCGGATAGTGGTAAACCGTGACCGTATAGCGATGCCCACGCGGAATTTTGCCGTGTTGGACCGAACGGCGTGCGTGTTGAGCCGATGTCTGAGCGGTCCCCTGCAAGGCAAACTCAGCCTGCTTCACCAGCTGCTCGCCATTCCCGGGATGCACGGTTTTATCGTGGTCGCCATGAAACACAATGGTCGGCAGCCCTTTCTCGCTTTGCGGCCGCCGTCCCTGACCACCTTTACCCTGCTGCATGGCCTGTAGCGCCGATGGCATATCGGTTGCGGCGCCGTAGGGGAGGCCGGAATGCACGCCGATGGCCGCATAGAGGCCCGGATAAGTGGTGCCCATGATGACGGCCATGGCGCCGCCCGCCGACAGGCCGGCGATAAATACCCGGCGTGGATCAATGTGGTAACGGTGCACGATATCTTGCGTCATACCCGCCAGAATGGCCGGCTCACCCCTACCCGGCTTCTGGTCCGTTTCTTTAAACCAGTTCCAGCAACGGCTGTTATTTGCCTGGCTGGACTGGGCGGGATAAAGGACAAAGCAGTGCTTGTTTTCTGCCACCACATTCATCTGCGTACCAGCGGCAAAGTCATCCGGATTCTGCGTACAGCCGTGCAGCATCACGATCAAAGGCAAGGGCTGGCCGTGATACGCACCCGGTATATAGAGCTTGTAGGCGCGGCTACCGGCTGCACAGCTGTAGGTGCCGTCGATAAAACCGTGCCCCCCGTGCTCGACGAAAGTACTGCGCGCGTCGCTTCCTGCAGCAATGTCGACAAACACCTCGTCTTGCGGCGGCGCCGGGGTATCGACCACATAGAAAACACCCTCGATAGGGTCTTTTTCCATGCCAGGACCTGTCTCTGCTGTCGGCGGCTCGGGCAAATCTTTACGAAGGGCGCGTTGAATCAGCGCAGTTGCCTCCGCCAAACTACCTTTCGATGTTAAACGGGTTGCTTCCTGCAACTGGCTTAACAAGCGTTCATCCATATATCGCACCTTTCGATCTTGCTTGCTCAATTACAGCCTGATGCCAGGTTCAAACAAAAAATACCGCCAGGCTACGCTTGGCAATTCCGGCGCACTGGCTAGTATGCTGGCTGAACCCCGTTGCACCAAGGTGCAACGGGGGCAAACGACTACTTGGCATGCGGTTTGGCGGCCGGTTTAGGGTCTGTTTTGGTGCTGGTCGCCGTGTGTTTGGCTGGCTCGGGTTTCGAATCCGACTTAGGGCTAGTTGCAGCAGTTTTTCCTGCTCCGGCTGAGAAGTTTTTTTGGGCAGACATATTCAGGTTGACCTCTTGGAGACGCCTGATCTCCGCGGGATGCGGGGCGTCAGGATGGTTGCGACATGGCGACAATGGGTGCAATTGAAATCGCTGTCCGTACGCCAGCGAACGATCACTGGCCTGGACGTCGCCGGCTAACTAGATCAGCAACCTCGGCAGGGCGTAAAAAAGCCCCGCAAACTACCGCTCTCCCGCCATTGTGGAGATTGGTTGAATCGACAGGGCCTTATGGTGCCGCGTATGTGCCAGGTGTCTAGACGACTACTGGCGAGCTATGCGCGCTGATTTTGCAAGCGGGTGTCGGTACGCGCACCATCCGTCCTTGAACGCTGTGAATAAGGCAATTCCGCTGCCTTGCGCGTAGCGGTATCCCCTTCCTCGAAGGCCCGTCCGGTACTGGTGAGCTCTTCTCGGAATGCATCGAGATAGGCGTTGACTGCTTGGCAATAACGCTGGGTATTACGCTCGATAATGGCAAAGTAACGCTGAATCACGTCGCTGGTCACCATGCTGATGGCTTGCGAGTAGGCGAGAAATTGCTGGGCGTCCTGTTTGACCGCTTGCGTGGATCTGTCCACCTCTTGCCTTGCGACTGCTGCCATAGCCCCATCTTGAGTGGGGTCGTTCGCAGGCCGGGTATAGGCCGGTTCACCAAGCGGGTACTTTGGGCCTAGCACTGGCGCTGGCTCACCAGGGGCGGGCATCACTTGCTGGTCGCCTGGTTTCGGATCGATGCCATCGGTTTTGCCGGCGTTGTAACGGGTAGTGGATTCGCTGGGATTGTTCATGGTGACCTCTGAGAAAATCCTGCTGCCTGCGAAATTGCAGGGTTCTGGGATCAGGACGCATGAACCTTGGGCGAGAAAAAAGCAGGTGTCCGTGCGCTAGCGCGCTAAGTCGATTGAGTGGCCAGAGCAAAGATTGGCTTGGCCTCAAGCTGGCGCACCAGAAGCTGCCCACGCGACCGCCCTTTTTCGGGCGTTCTCGCGCTGGCTACCATGCAGCGATCCCCCACGGGCCTTGATCACACCTGCTTCTCAGCCCTCCTACTACATCCAGGATGCGCAGCTGGAAAGTTAACCGAGTTTGGACGCGTAATTCGTATATCAAATAGGCATTGTTAGGCTTCAAAACGAGCTACCGACTCAAAGTCGTGCGCAGTTGCGAGAACTGGTATTCGTTTCGCAAGATTAGTCTCCTTCAGGGCCAAGCCAACAAAATCAGCGAACTTGGCCATGACAAGCAACATGGCTGCCTCGTAGACGGGCTCAAAGTCAGGCTGGAATTTCCAAATGCGCTGCTCGTGGTACCACGCGAATGCCTCTCGAGCAGCATCCATACCAAAGAGCTCAACTTCAGGCCAGTGAGGTGACTGCCACTCACAAAGCCATTCCGTTTCATCGAATTCCGGTAAATAGCTGGAATAGGCAAACAGATCGAAATACCATCGGTCGTAGTTGATGTCGAAACCATTCATCTCAAGATAGACGGCCTTCACTTCGAACTGCGTTTCATTTGCATGAATGAATCGGTTTATTTCATCGACAACCGACGAACTTGGATTCGAGAACGACGCGCCGATAAGGCAGGAAAACTTCTGCGCATCCCGGCTAGAAAGGAACGCTTCGAGTTCCAGTATTGCATTCGCAATATTGCTGTTCCTGAAGTGATTATGTACAGCTTGCCATAGCACCATGGTCTGAGTCCGGACTAGTTTTCGCACACAAAGCCGTGGTCCTGCTTGTAGCGTGCAACCTCTTCCTTCGGCATTGTCTTGAAGAGGACGCAAACGGTAAAGCTACCTATCTGCTTTCCGTTCAGCTCATAGCCCCAATCGGTAATCTGTTCGCGCTTGAAGGCATAGACCTGGCCAGCAGTTACCGAATTGACGATCGACGGATCGTTGGCAAGAACGCCAGCAAAGCCGCCTTTGATTTCCTTGAACGGAATAAACCAAAAATGCTCAACCCCGTTGTCGTCCGACAGCATCACCTTCAATTTGAAATTGATCGCGCCTTCCGGGGGTTCCCTATACAAGGCCAAAAATTTGTCCAGCGTTCTCCTGGCCCGGCCGATGGCAAGGTTCATGTCCCTGTCCTCGGCGCTCACGTTCACTATCTGGTCATCGATCTTGTCGGCGGCCGCGCCGAGGCTTGCGATTCCCAACAGTATTGCCAATACAAATTTCGTCATTGAAAAACCCCCTTGGAAGTAAAGGTCCAGACTGCATATAGGCTGCGGATCCCTACCGATCGCAGGGTTGTCCAGTTGACCACATTGCTAGACAATATACCCCCCGGCCAACACTGCAACTGATGAGACTACATGTGCAATCCCGGTCGGCAGCAGCCGACTTGCGCGGACAGTGAACGCTTCTGCTATGGCGAGAGCTACGGACACCGTAAAAAAGACCAAGAACAGCATTGGCAACGAATGCACGCCAAACCATGCTCCAGCCATTGCGAAACACTTTAGATCCCCATGGCCGACGAATTCCTTCCCGGTTCGGAACTTAACAAACAGGGATAGGCTATAGGGCGCTAGATAAGCTACACATGCACCAAGGACGAAGTTTGATGGATCGCCCACGAGCGCGTGATATAACAGGCCAACCCAAAGCGTTGACTGAACAATGACATCAGGAAGCAATAAGTGCTTCAGATTGATTGCCAGAAGCAGCAGCATTGCAAAAAAATAGAATGTAGCTACCAGCGTCGTCGTGCTTAAGTTGCCGAAATCGAGTGCAATTGCCGAGATGGTAAGGGAAGATGCAATTATTGCGATCCGTTCAATGAATGTGATATTGAATCTGCCTGGATCCAGTGGTTGCGCCAATTCCTTTCCCGATTCAATTACTTCACGCCTCCACGATTGCTCAAGCCGCAGCGGGATGAGACGAGCAAGTACCGGAATGAAAAATGCCCCGAGCAGCGCAGATGCTGCTGCGAAGGCGAGGGACGGAATGTTCTCGATCACTGGGCACCCTTGTGTTCTAACAGTCAAATAGATGGACCGATGGTGACCTGGGCCGAAGGCCACGGGCAAACTCCTCCCGCACCTTGGCAAGCGACGGCTCATGGCCCATTTGAGCTTCGATTTCGCCAACGCAGCCCCAGCAATCTCCGCCGCAATCTACGGAAAGCGGATCGCCAGGATGCTCTAAAAATCGTTTGCAGATCGAGCAATTCATAAGCCTACTGCCTAAGATGATAGGCCAGGCCCGGCTTGCTGGGACTAGTCCTATTGCAACAGACGGCAGGACAAATCAATCAGCTTGAATGATTTGGCCTCACTGTAAGTGGGGCCAAACAAACCTAGCGTCGATCACCATGGCTAGACGAGGCCTAGACTCTAGCCCCAATCGCACTGCTTGTATGGGCATATCCGAGCCGTAGTCGACGACATACACCGAGCATCGTTATGTGTCCAAAAAACAGCTTCATGTGTCCGTGACCAACAACAATTTGTGCATAGCAGTGAAAGCTGAAATTTTTATCACATACGAATCAAAGAGTTGCATTAATAACCGCAGGAAAAAAAAGAAATCAGATTGAGGCAAATCGTGAAATTCTCGCCAAACCGTGGCAAATCGTGAAATTATTGACTTGCCGCTTATGAATAGAGCGCTAGTGCTGATTCTAGAGTGAAGTGCGCCTAGGCCGCAACAGCATCGCTACTTGCTCCCGTTCCGTTCACGCTGCCTAAGGCGCTTCCCATATGCCTCATCAACCCGATCGTCAGGTTCAAGGCGTAGTTCGCCAACGAGGCTAGCGCCGTGTCCGCAAGCTTGAAGCCTCGGGGCAGTGGGCCATTATTCTCCACGCTTTTTTCATCTCCCGTTGGCCGGTCAAAGTCCCCCACCTCTGGCCACGCCACCCCCCAATCCACCCAAGTTAAGAACAATTCTATTTAAAATTAGATAGTTGTGTTGGATTCGTGATCTGTCGCCACGCCGGACTGGGTAAGCGGCAAAGAGTCGCCAGCTGATTATTCCAACGGAGTTAAGTAACGAGTCCGGCGTGGCGATCAGCCAGAACGGCAATATGACCATATTGACCCGTTAGCGTGGCTAGAGGCAGCCTTTTATCTGTTCGATATTTGAGCGATCTGAGCTTTGCCTGCCAATCATGTGGAAGCTCTGTCCGGGCCTTTACGCCTCCCCTTGCCGCTCTTTGCATTGCAGAGGCGTCTGGGGCCGATGCCACTTACGGCGCTGCTAAGTACCCGTAGATAAAGTGCTGCCGGCATCACTTTATAGCATTGGTTTCCCTGGTCAGAAAACCGCTATGTGCGGTCACGAACAGACCTGTGCTTTTCAGCCGAGTATTGCTTGCTCCTCGTTGAGGTGTAGTGCCAGTCCATGGGGCCGTACCTCAGTCATTACGTTAACCAGGTCATTTAAGCCTTGGTTTGCTGGATCTGACTGCAAAGGGGAAGCACATGAATACGATGGCGAGATACACCAGGAAACTGGGGGAATGCACCGCGCTGCTGCTAGTGGCATTGCTGGCGGCCTGCGGTGGTGATGACGGGAGCCCTGATCCGATACTAGGCACAGGCGGCGTTGTGCCTATTGCCCCCACTGTAACGGCCGTCGCACCAACGCCCAATGCCACGGCGGTACCCATCAATACCAAGATCATCACCGCCGCCTTCAGCAAGGCGATGGACCCCAACACACTCACCAGTACCAGCTTTACGTTGACCTGCCCTGCCACCGCAACCCAAACAGGCAGCGTGACTTACAAAGCGCTAGGCAGCGTGGCCTCGTTAACGCTAGCCAACAATCTACCCGCCCGCACCACCTGTACCGCCACCATCACAACAGGCGCCAAAGACACCGGTGGCATCGCGTTGGCCAGCAACTTCAGCTGGACATTCACCACCGGCATCGATGCGGCGGTCGATATCACCGCACCAACCGTCAGCTCGATCATCCCCTTGGCAAACGCAACCGGCGTGGCGCTGAACTCCCGGATCACGGCCAGTTTTAGCGAGCCCATGGATCCACTCACCATCGACACCAACCACTTCAGCTTGGCCTGCCCGGTCGGTACACCTGTCGCCGGTACCACGGGTTATACGGTCAGCGGCAACGTTGCCACCTTCATACCCAATAGCCCACTGCCGGCCAACATCACCTGTACCGCAACAATCACTACGGGAGTCAGGGATGTGGCAGCCAATGCCATGGCTGCACCCTTTACCTGGACTTTCACTACCGGTACGACTGGCGATACGACTGCACCTACGGTGACCTCTACCCTGCCGCTGCTTGGCGCTAACAACGTCGCCACCAATACCCAGATAACCGCCACGTTTAGCGAAGCCATGGCGCCGCTTACCTTCAATTCCGCCAGTTTCAAGCTTGCCTGCCCGGCCAACACGCCGGTTGCCGGTACAGTCGGCTATGCGGTCAACAGCCGAGTGGCAACGTTTGTACCCATCAACCCCTTGCCATCAGGCGCTACCTGCTTGGCAACCATCAGCACCGCCGTGACCGATGTGGCCATGAACGCCATGGTCATGCCGTACTCCTGGCAATTCACGATTGGAGTAGTAGCAGACAACACCGCACCGACCCTGCTTTCCACCTTCCCAGCAGCGAATGCCACCAACGTTGGCACTGACACCCTTGTCACCGTGCTTTTCAGCGAGGCGATGTCGCCCCTGACGCTCACCACAACGCAATTCACCTTGCTCAACGGCAACGCATCGGTAGCAGGCACCGTTCAATACGATGCCACAAGCCACATCGCAACCTTTACGCCGCTGGCACCACTGATGAACAGCACCACTTACACGGCGCAGATTTACAGAGGCGTGACGGACGTAAGGGGTAACGAGCTGGCTATTGGGCCGGTACCCAATAACTGGACCTTCACGACCGCAGCAGCGCCTGTCTTTGAACCCGCCGTCCCGCTAGGCACCGTGGCGCCATTCGGTACCTTCGGCGGCACCGCCGGCATGACCAATACCGGTACCTTGACGCTGATCAACGGCAATATCGGCACCACTGCAACCGGCACGTCGGCAATCACCGGTTTTCACGATACCGCAGGGGACATCTACACCCAGACCCCAGCCAATATCGGTGCCGTTAACGGGACGATCTATACCTGCACCAACTCCACGACCGGCCCTACCTCGGCGGGGGCCAATGCCCCCGCCTGTGCCATCGCCACCCAAGCCAGACTGGATGCACAAACCGCCTACCAGGCGCTCGTAGCAATGCCTCCTGGCGCCAATCCCGGCGGCAATCTGGCTGGGCTCACCCTGACACCGGGCGTCTATACCGCGCCGAGCGGTTCCTTCCTGATCCAGGGTGGCGATCTGACCCTGGATGCGCAAGGCAATGCCAATGCAGTCTTTGTCTTTCAGATGTCCTCCACCCTGGGCGTGGGCGGTCCTGGAGCGGCCTTCCCGCAAAGCATCATTCTCACAGGTGGGGCATTGGCCAAGAACGTTTACTGGCAGGTGGGTAGCGCCGCCATCATCAATGCGGCCGGTGGCGGAACCATGGTTGGTACCATCATCGCCCAGTCCGGCGTTGCGTTCTCCACGGCTGGCAACACCTCGATCCTGACCTTGAATGGCCGGGCCTTGTCGCTAGGCGCTGCGATCACGCTGGTTGATACGGTGATCAACGTTCCTGCGCCATGACCGCCATACACAACAAGTGAAGGCTGACAGGCAATGCCTGTCAGTCGTCCGGGATCACCCATCTGCCATTACCAGCAGTGGTTGCCCGGATACGGATCAGCTCAATCCACTCTGGAGAACACAATGCAACCAATAAGCGGCCCCAAGGCCATAGGCTTGCTGACGCTGGCAATCGCAGTCGGCCAATATGCCATTGCTGACGATGCCGGCTGGTACGCCGGATTCAATGCCGGCCAGTCACGGGCAAAAATTGACGAAGCACGCATCAACAGTGATTTGCTGGGTAGCGGCTATACCAGCACCTTAATCGACAGCGATAACCGAAGTACGGGCTACAAGCTGTTTGGCGGCTATCAATTCAGCCCCTACTTTGCGATGGAGGGTGGTTATTTCGATCTCGGTAAGTTCGGTTATACCGCCACTACCGTGCCGGCTGGCACCCTGAGTGGCGAGATCAAACTGCGGGGCCTGAATCTCGATCTGGTCGGCTTGCTGCCTTTCACTGACCGGTTTGCCGCATTTGGCAGGCTGGGCGCTACCTCTATTCGCGCCAAGGATCGATTTAGCGGTACCGGCTCAGTCGTCGTGCTCAATCCGACCCCCAGCAAGCGCGATACGCTCTACAAATTTGGCTTGGGCCTGCAATATGCCTTTACCGACTCACTCGGCATGCGCACCGAGCTAGAGCGCTACCGTATCAACGACGCGGTAGGGAATCGTGGCGATATTGACTTGATCTCGGTTGGCCTGCTCTACCGCTTTGGTGGTAAAGCGCCAGCGCCGGCCGCACCCATACGGCAGCCTGAGCCCGTGTATGTCGCACCATCACCTCCCCCTCCCGTGGTGATGCAGCGTCCACCAGTGCCACCACCCACACCGCAAAAGGTGAGCTTCTCAGCCGATTCGCTGTTTGATTTTGATAAGTCCACCGTCAAACCCGAAGGCAAGCAGGCACTCGACAAATTTTCAGATGGTTTGAAGGGCAACAAGCTAGGCATCATAACGGTAGTCGGACACACCGACCGTATTGGTTCGCACACTTACAACCAAGCGCTCTCAACACGCCGCGCTGAAGCCGTCAAAGCCCATCTGGTTAACTCGGCCGGTATTCCGGGTGATCGGATCGATGCACGCGGGGTGGACGGTGCGGAACCCGTGACCAAGCCCGATGAGTGCCCTGGTTTGAAAAAGACCAGGAAACTAATCATCTGTTTACAACCAGACCGCCGGGTAGAAGTTACCGTTTCCGGTACGGAGTAAAGCCGCCAGCCATCCCAGCATTGGAGATTGGCAATAAGTACATCAAGGTCTGTTACTTCGAGGCGACAGACGTGCAACGTCTCGCCAAGGAAGTCTTGGCTGCATAACTCAGGCTACAAGCAAAATAACGCTAAGCGTTTGCATCGCTAAATCATTGCCCGTCAACAAGCAAAAGCCCTGCAGTTTGCAGGGCTTTTGCTTGGCTACATATTGTCGGCAGCACAAAAATTGCAGCTTATGGGGGCGAAATTTCAACTTATGCCCCCACGCACACAATTCCTCAATCCCAACTCAAAGCCCCACCACTCTGATATTCAATCACCCGCGTCTCGAAGAAGTTCTTCTCCTTCTTCAAATCAATCATCTCGCTCATCCAGGGGAAGGGATTGGTCGCGCCCGGGAACATCGCTTCCAGGCCGATCTGCTGCATCCGGCGATTACAGATAAAGCGCAGGTATTCCTTGAACATCGGCGCATTCAGACCCAACACACCGCGTGGCATGGTGTCCTCCGCGTAAGCATATTCCAGCTCAACCGCCTTCTGGAACAGGCTCGTGAGGCTGGCCTTGAATTCCTCGGTCCATAGCTGCGGGTTTTCCAGCTTGATGGTGTTGATCAGGTCGATACCGAAGGTGCAGTGCATCGATTCGTCGCGCAGGATGTACTGGTACTGCTCGGCGGCGCCGGTCATCTTGTTCTGGCGGCCCAGCGACAGGATCTGCACGAAGCCCACGTAGAAGAAGATGCCTTCCATCATGCAGGCGAACACGATCAGGCTCTTGAGCAGGGCTTGGTCGGCTTCGAGCGTGCCGGTCTTGAAGTTGGGGTTGGTCAGGGTGTCGATAAACGGGATCAGGAAATCATCCTTGTCGCGGATGGACTTGATCTCGTGATAGGCGTTGAAGATCTCCGACTCGTCCAGGCCCAGGCTTTCCACGATGTATTGGTAGGCGTGGGTGTGGATGGCTTCCTCGAACGCCTGGCGCAGCAGGAACTGGCGGCATTCCGGCGCGGTGATATGGCGGTAGGTGCCCAGTACGATATTGTTGGCGGCCAAGCTATCGGCGGTGACGAAGAAACCCAGGTTGCGCTTGACGATGCGGCGCTCGTCCTCGGTCAGGCCGTTGGGGCTCTTCCACAGCTCGATATCGCGCTGCATATTCACTTCTTGCGGCATCCAGTGGTTGGCGCAGCTGGACAGGTATTTCTCCCAGGCCCACTTGTACTTGAACGGTACCAGCTGGTTGACGTCGGTGCCGCCGTTGATGATGCGCTTGTCTACCGCGCTGATGCGGCTGGTGGTGGGAGCTTGCACGCTGGCCGTGTTGAAATCGGCTACCGCCGGGGCAGATTCGAACGAGTACCGGGGAGCGGCGGGCTGCTGAGGGGCAGTCGGCTCGTCGGTGGTTTTCTGCGTATCGGGGTTGTCGTCCCATGACAGCATGGCGGGGGTCTCCAAATTGGGGGTTGCACGGACGCCGATGCGGCATCCAGCGTGGTGGTCGGGTCAGGCGCGATACGCTGGTGATCGGGATTGCGTCTATCTCATTCGAAGATATGCCGCCAAATCGCTGTCGCCCGGCGGTGTGGTCCACCGTGTGGCGGACTGGCCGGGGCGGGACCGGCATGCAGTGCATGACCAGGACTGCGCCTGAGTGTGATGCCCAAGAATTCTTGAAAATTCATGAATTATCTGCTCTGGGCCGCCCCTCTAAAGGGGACTGCACTGAAGCGATAATAGCATTGGCAGCCCCCCCTCGAAAAGTGCGGATTCACTAAATACCGGGCCGGACAGGGCAAGCAACCACTAGATGTAGTGTTATCAAGTGCTTGCCGCCGTGACATGAAAGGCCTTGACCGATCGTCGGAAAAGTTGTCGCAACACTTCCCGGCAAGCCGGAAGTGTTGGGGTAAAGCCAATCGATTCCATCGCCCGCCCCCCCTACTCCACCCTCGACACCTCGTTCAAAACAAAGTCGATCAACGCCTTCACCCTGGCCGGCAGATACCGCCGCGACGGATAGACCAGATGAATGGGAATATCGGTCGCATCCCACCCCTGCAGTATGGGCACCAGCTTGCCGGCCGCCACGCCCGCACTGGCATGGAAGGTTGGCAGCTGGGCGATCCCCAGGCCCGCCATGGCGGCATCGGTCCACGCTTCGCCGTTGTTGAACAGGGCGACGGCATCGAGGGCGTCGATCAGCATGGGCTTGCCTGCCTGCTGGTAAAGCAGCTTGCGCACCCGGCCGGAGGGATAGGTGTAGGCCAGCAGGCGATGCCCGGCCAGCTCGTCCGGGTGGCTTGGCTGGCCGTGGCGGGCAAGGTAGTCCGGTGCTGCATAGGTGCCGAGGTGGACATGGCCGAGCGGGCGGGCGACCAGGTCGGAGCTGTCCAGTGTCCCTACGCGCAGGGCGAGGTCCGCGCCCTCGGCGACCAGGTCGACGAAGTGGTCGCTCATGCGCACATCCACCCTGAGCGCAGGATGGCGGTCGAGGAACTTGACCAGGTGCGGCAGGAATAGCAGACGGCCGTAGACCACCGGCATTTCGATGCGGATCAGGCCCCGTAGTGCTTCTTTGGCCGATAGCTCCGCCTCGGCATCGGCGTAGTCGCTTAGCAGCTGCTTGGCGCGGGCGTAGAAGGTGGCGCCGTCATCGGTCAGGCTGACCTGGCGGGTGGTGCGGTTCAGCAGCCGTACGCCCAGGCGGGCTTCCAGTTGCCTGATGGCCTTGGCGATACCGGAGGTCGATAGGTTCAGGCTTTCGGCCGCGCGTACAAAGCTGCGTGCTTCGGCTACCCGCACGAACTCTTCCAGTCCGGCGACCCTTTGGCTGAATCGTTCCATGGTCGGCACCTTGATTAAACACTTTCAGTTCACAGTGTATTCGCCGTGGACTGGTTTATACCTCTTCTGACCACCAGCAGAATGGCAACGCCTCGGGGCCAACCTTGCCGGCCCGCTCCACTACTCATAAAAGGAATTCCCATGAAAGCCATCGTCGCCGTCGAACAAGGTAGCCCCGCCGTCCTCCAACTGGTCGATCTGCCCATGCCCAAGCCGGGTCCTGGCCAAGTATTGGTCAAGGTCTACGCCAGCAGCGTCAATCCCATCGATACCAAGGTCCGCCAGTTCAAGCTGCCGATGACGCCGCACCAGTTCCCGGCCATATTGCATGGCGATTTCGCCGGGGTGATCGAAGCGGTGGCCGATCCGGTTTCGCGCTTTCGGGTGGGTGACGAAGTATTCGGTTTTGCGGGCGGTATTCGTGGCCAGCATGCCGACCTGGCCGGCGCCCTGGCCGAGTACACCGTGGTCGATGCCGAACTGATCGCGCTCAAGCCGCGCAGCCTGGGTTTCCGCGAAGCGGCCGCCCTGCCCCTGGTCGCCGCGACTGCTTGGCTGGCCTTGTGCGACAAGGTCAAGCTGAACAAGGACACGACGGTGCTGGTACACGGTGGTACCGGCGGCGTGGGCCATGTCGCCATCCAGTTGGCCAAGGCGGCCGGCGCCAAGGTTTTTACCACGGTGTCGTCGCAGGCCAAGGGCGATATCGCCCGCTCGCTGGGTGCCGATGTGGCCATCAATTACCGCGAGACGCCATCGGACGAGATCCTTGCCCGCCATCAGCTCGGCGATGGTTTCGACGTGGTATTCGATACGGTCGGCGGCGCGGTGCTGGACCAATCCTTCCTGCTGGTCCGCCCCGGTGGCGATGTGATCACGGTGATGGGTGCGAGCAGCCATAACCTGGCCCCGCTCTATCTGCGCGGCGCCAATCTGCACACCGTGTTGGTCCTCAGCGCCATGATGTATGGCCGCGGCCGCGAGCAGCAGGGCCGCATCCTGGACGAGGTCCGCCATCTGGTGGATACCGGCCGACTCAAACCCCTGGTCGATGAAGAAAGATTCGATCTGGCCCGGGCGGCGGATGCCCACCGCAAGTTGGAAGCGGGCAAGGCACTGGGCAAGCTGGTGATCGACGTGCAGTCATAAGTTAAAAAAGCCCTGCAGAATGAACCACAGGGCTTTTTTATTCCTACGGGACCGGGATTCAGCCAATCGTCACGGTATTCGCGACGTCCTGGTAGTCCTTGATTTCATTGAAGTTGAGGTAGCGATACACCTCGGCCGACTTGGCATCCAGCACGCCCACCGCAGCCATATACTCTTCCTTGGTAGGAATACGGCCCAGCTTGGAGCAGATGGCGGCCAGTTCGGCGGAACCCAGGTAGACATTGGAGTTCTTGCCCAGGCGGTTGGGGAAGTTACGGGTGGAGGTGGACATCACCGTGGCGCCTTCGCGCACTTGCGCCTGGTTACCCATGCACAGCGAGCAGCCCGGCATTTCGGTACGGGCGCCGCTCTTGCCGAAGATGCCGTAGTAGCCTTCTTCGGTCAGTTGCTGCGCGTCCATCTTGGTCGGCGGGGCGATCCAGAGCTTGACCGGGATATCGACATTGCCGTCCAACAGCTTACCGGCGGCGCGGAAGTGGCCGATATTGGTCATGCAGGAACCGATGAACACTTCGTCGATCTTGGCGCCGGCGACTTCGCTCAGCGTCTTTACATCGTCCGGGTCGTTCGGGCAGGCAACGATGGGTTCATGGATATCGGCCAGGTCGATTTCGATCACGGCGGCGTATTCGGCATCGGCGTCGCCCTTCAACAGTTCCGGCTTGGCGATCCAGTCCTGCATGGACTTGATGCGGCGTTCCAGCGTGCGGGCGTCGGCGTAGCCATTGGCGATCATGGTCTTCATCAGGGTGATGTTGGACGTCATGTATTCGATGATGGGCGCCTTGTCCAGATGCACGGTACAGCCGGCGGCCGAGCGTTCGGCCGATGCGTCGGACAATTCGAATGCCTGTTCCACCTTCAGGTCGGGCAGGCCTTCGATTTCCAGGATCTTGCCGGAGAAGACGTTGGTCTTGCCGGCCTTGGCCACGGTCAACAGACCGGCCTTGATGGCGTACAGCGGAATGGCGTTGACCAGGTCGCGCAGGGTGACGCCAGGCTGCATCTTGCCCTTGAAGCGGACCAGCACCGATTCCGGCATATCCAGCGGCATCACGCCGGTGGCGGCGGCAAAGGCGACCAGGCCGGAGCCGGCCGGGAAGGAGATGCCGATGGGGAAGCGGGTGTGCGAGTCACCGCCGGTGCCGACGGTGTCCGGCAGCAGCAAGCGGTTCAGCCAGGAGTGGATCACGCCGTCGCCGGGGCGCAGGGCCACGCCGCCGCGGGTGGAGATAAAGGCCGGCAGTTCCTTGTGCATCTTCACGTCCACCGGCTTGGGGTAGGCCGCCGTGTGGCAGAACGATTGCATGACCATATCGGCGCTGAAGCCCAGGCAAGCCAGGTCCTTCAGTTCGTCGCGGGTCATCGGGCCGGTGGTGTCCTGCGAGCCGACGGTGGTCATCTTCGGTTCGCAATAGGTACCCGGGCGTACGCCCTGGCCTTCCGGCAGGCCGCAGGCGCGGCCGACCATCTTCTGCGCCAGCGAGAAGCCCTTGCCGGAGTTGACCGGGTCCTTGGGCAGGCGGAATGCCGTGCTGGGCGCCAGGCCCAGTGCTTCGCGGGCCTTGCTGGTCAGGCCGCGGCCGATGATCAGGTTGATACGGCCGCCGGCGCGGACTTCGTCGAACAGCACGTCGGATTTCAGTTCGAAGTTGGCGACAACGGCGCCATTCTTCTCGATCTTGCCGTCATACGGGTAGACATCGACCACGTCGCCCATGTTCAGGGCGGACACATCGACTTCAATCGGCAGCGCGCCGGAGTCTTCCTGGGTATTGAAGAAGATGGGGGCGATCTTGCCGCCCAGGCACAGGCCGCCGAAACGCTTGTTCGGCACGAAAGGAATATCTTCGCCGGTATACCAGACCACCGAGTTGGTGGCGGACTTGCGGCTGGAGCCGGTACCGACCACGTCGCCGACGTAGGCGACCAGGTTGCCCTTGGCCTTCAGTTCGGCGATCAACTTGACCGGGCCGACGCTGCCGGCGTTGTCCGGCACGATGCCTTCGCGGGCATTCTTCAGCATGGCGATGGCGTGCAGCGGGATATCGGGCCGCGACCAGGCATCCGGCGCCGGCGACAGATCGTCGGTATTGGTTTCGCCGGTGACCTTGAAGACAGTGATGGTGATCTTCTTTTCCACTTCCGGGCGGCTGGTGAACCATTCCGCATCGGCCCAGCTTTGCAGCACGGCCTTGGCGTGGGCGTTGCCGGCATCGGCCTTGTTCTTCACGTCATGGAAGTAGTCGAATACCAGCAGGGTCTTCTTCAGGCCGGCGGCGGCGATGGCGGCCAGTTCGGCCACGTCCAGCAGGTCGATCAGGGGCTTGACGTTGTAGCCGCCGACCATGGTGCCCAGCAGCTCGGTGGCCAGGGCGCGCGAGACCAGCGGCGAAGCCACGCTGCCTTCGGCCACGGCGGCCAGGAAGGAAGCCTTGACCTTGGCGGCGTCGTCCACGCCTGGCGGTACACGGTGGGTCAGCAGTTCAACCAGCACGGCCTCCTCGCCAGCAGGCGGGCTCTTCAACAGCTCGACCAGGTCGGCAACCTGATGGGCATTGAGTGGGAGCGGTGGGATACCCAGTGCGGCGCGCTCTGCGACGTGCTGGCGGTAGGCTACTAGCATGATGGTGACCTTTGCGGTTGCGGTTGCGATTTTTCCGGGAAGCACTTGCTTGCTGCCCATCCGGCCGGGACTGCCGGATCAGCTCGATGCTTTCGCACGAAGCTGCCTATTTTATATGCGATTCGGGTAGGGCGGCGATTTGCCGCTATACGGTGCTTGCCTTGATGCGCGCCAAGCTGCCCGGCGGCGGTAAAAGCGAACTCATCCCGAAGCGATTGGCGCGCAGGTTACGCGTAAGCCCGGTCGCGCACAAACGAGTAATTGCGACAGCCTCTGTGAGATAAAATCACAGCTATGAGCCAAAACCTACCGCCCTTGAATGCCCTCCGCGCCTTTGAGGCTGCCGCCCGATTGGAAAGCTTTTCGGCGGCGGCCAACGAGTTGTTCGTTACCCATGGCGCTGTGAGCAAACAGATAAAGCAGCTGGAAGAGTGGCTGGGCGTACGCCTGTTCGAGCGCAGCGGCGGCCGGGTCAAGCTGAGCGAGGTCGGCTGGCGCTATCTGGTCCAGGTCCAGGATGGCCTGGACATCATCGCCAATGCCACCGCACAACTGATGCAGCCAAACCGCCAGCGCCGCCTGGTGGTGAACTCCACCCCCACCCTGGCCATGCACTGGCTACTGCCCAGGTTGACGCAATTCCAGCGCCTGCACCCGGAGATCGAGCTGCGGCTGATGACCTCGGACCGCGATATCACCCGCCTGGACAATCCTTTCGACGTGGCGATCCGGCGCGGACCGGGCGACTGGCCCGGTTATTTCACCCACCCCTTCCTGGAGGAGTGGGAAATGCCGGTCTGCAGCCCGTCCTTGCTGGCCCATGCGCCCATTCGCCAGCCGGCGGACCTGGCGCGGCATACCCTGTTGTATGCCGATACCCGCCCGACCGCCTGGCAGCGCTGGCTGACGCGGGCCGGCGTGCCGGACCTGAAACCGGCCGCCACCCAGCAATTCGACCATTTCTACCTGGCTTTGCAAGCGGCCATGGATGGCCTGGGCGTCTGCCTGGGGCCGCTGCCGATGATGCAGGCGGAGATCGAGGCGGGAACACTGCTTGCTCCTCTGCAGGGTCCCAGCGTGCCGGTGCGGGGCTACTGCTGGATCGTACCGCGGGCTTTGATGAATGACCCGGCCATTACGGCCTTTTGCCAATGGCTGGAAAGTTGCGCACCGTCGTTGAAATCGCCACGGCAGCGCGCGGAAAAATAAAACCACGCTCGACTATCGTTATATATATGAGAAGCGCCTCGCATCCGGGCTTGCAAGTCACGGAAGCAGGACAAAGATAAAGCGTTCGCGCCAGCGTCCCGCCGCATGCGGCTCGACGCCATTGCCACTCAGGCCACTTCCCGGGCCGGTAAGAGGAGTTCACCATGCCGCACAATCTGCATAGCACGCTCAAGACACTGAACCTGCCTTCCGGCGGTACGCTGCAGTACTACAGCCTGCCGGCCCTGGAAGCCGCCGGGGTGGGACCGGTCGGCAAGCTGCCGGTTTCCATTCGCCTGGTACTGGAATCGGTGCTGCGTAATTGCGACGGCAAAAAGGTCGATGAGGACAATATCAAGGAGCTGGCCAACTGGCAGGCCACGGCCGCCCGGGTAGCCGAGATCCCTTTCGTGGTGGCGCGCGTGGTCTTGCAGGACTTTACCGGCGTGCCCTTGCTGGCCGACCTGGCCGCCATGCGCAATGTGGCGGACCGGATGGGCAAGAATCCCAAGACCATCGAACCGCTGGTGCCGGTGGACCTGGTGGTGGACCACTCGGTCATGATCGATTACTACGGCACGCCCAATGCCTTGCGGCAGAACATGGAACTGGAATTCCAGCGCAATAGCGAGCGCTACCAGTTCATGAAATGGGGCATGCAAGCCTTCGACACCTTCAAGGTGGTGCCGCCCGGCATCGGCATCGTCCACCAGGTCAATCTGGAATACCTGTTCCGCGGCGTGCAGATACGCAATGGCGTCGCCTTCCCCGACACCTTGGTGGGCACCGACAGCCACACCACCATGATCAACGGCGTGGGGGTGGTCGGCTGGGGCGTCGGCGGCATCGAGGCGGAAGCCGGCATGCTGGGCCAGCCGGTCTATTTCCTGACCCCCGACGTGGTGGGGGTGGAGTTGAAGGGCAAGCTGCGCGACGGCATCACCGCTACCGACCTGGTGCTGACCGTGACCGAGATGTTGCGCAAGGAAAAGGTGGTGGGCAAATTCGTCGAATTCTTCGGTGAAGGCGCCGCCAGCCTGAGCGTGGTGGACCGTGCCACCATCGGCAATATGGCGCCGGAGTATGGCGCCACCATGGGCTTCTTTCCGGTTGACGACAAGACGGTGGACTACCTGCGCGGCACCGGCCGGTCCGATGCCGAGGTGGAAGCATTCGAGGCCTACTTCAAGGCGCAAGGCCTGTTCGGCATGCCCGCGCCTGGCCAGATCGAATACACCACCACCCTGTCGCTGGACCTGAATGTGATCGTTCCCAGCCTGGCCGGTCCGAAGCGGCCACAGGACCGGATCGAATTGCCGAAGATGAAAGACACCTTCAACCAATTGTTCGCCGCGCCGCTCGCCAAGAATGGCTTCGGCAAGCTGCCGGCCGAACTGGGCAAGCGCTTCCCTGCCCCTCGCCCATCCGACGAAGGCGTGATGGACCTGGGACACGGCGATGTGCTGATCGCGGCCATCACCAGTTGCACCAACACCTCTAATCCCGGCGTCCTCCTGGCGGCGGGCCTGTTGGCCAAGAAGGCGGTGGAAAAGGGGCTGCATGTGCATCCGCGCATCAAGACCAGTTTCGGCCCGGGTTCGCGCGTGGTCAGCGAGTACCTGAACGAAACCGGTCTGCAGCCCTATCTGGATAGGCTGGGTTTCAATATCGCCGCATTCGGCTGCACCACCTGCATCGGCAATGCCGGCGACCTGGCGCCCGAATTCAACGAGGCCATCGTCCAGCACGACCTGATCGCCGCCGCCGTGCTGTCGGGCAATCGCAATTTCGAAGCGCGCATCCACCCCAATATCCGGGCCAACTACCTGGCCAGCCCACCCTTGGTGGTGGCTTTTGCCTTGGCAGGGCGGGTCAATATCGATCTGGAGCACGAAGCTTTGGGTACCGGCAGCGATGGGCAGCCGGTGTTCCTGCGCGATATCTGGCCCGCTTCCGGCGAAATCGAGGCGCTGATGCACCACGCCATGAATCCGGCCACCTTCCGCCGCCTATATGGCGATTTCACCCGCGACCACGATCTGTGGAACGCCATTCCGGCGCCAGCCGGGCAAGTCTATACCTGGCCCGACTCGACCTATATCGCCAAACCGCCCTTCTTCGACCATTTCAGCATGCAGACCGGCCAGATCGGCGATATCCATGGCGCCCATGCGCTATTGATATTGGGCGATTCGGTCACCACCGACCATATCAGCCCGGCCGGTTCCTTCCGCGAATCCACCCCGGCCGGCCGCTACCTGCTGGAACGGGCGGTACTCAAGCCGGATTTCAACAGCTATGGCAGCCGCCGCGGCAATCACGACATCATGATACGGGGCACCTTCGCCAACGTTCGGGTGAAGAACCTGATGCTGCCGCCGAAGGAAGACGGCAGCCGCGTGGAAGGCGGCTTCACCTTGCTGGATGGCCACCAGGCCACGGTCTACGACGCGGCCATGCAATATATCCGCAGGGGCGTACCGACCGTGGTGTTCGCCGGGGAGGAGTACGGCACCGGCTCCAGCCGCGACTGGGCCGCCAAGGGTACGCAACTATTGGGCGTGAAAATGGTGATCGCACGCAGTTTCGAGCGCATCCACCGCTCCAACCTGGTGGGCATGGGCGTCTTGCCGCTGCAATTCAAGGGTGACGACAGCCACGAAAAGCTGGGACTGAAGGGCGATGAAAGCTTCGATATCCTGGGCGTGACCGAAAACCTGCGGCCCCAGCAGGATCTGACGCTGGTGATCACCCGCAAGGACGGTAGCAGCCAGGCGGTGCAGCTGCTGTGCCGTATCGATACGCCGATCGAGGTCGATTACTACAAGCACGGTGGCATTCTGCCCTTCGTGCTGCGAGAACTGATGGCAAGGGACTAGCTCCCTCAGCCCTTCGCCGGCACCGGCTGTGCCGGCGGCACCGTGCCGTCGGCCCGCTCCAGCAGTTCGGCGATGCGCAGTGCGAATGCGTCGGCGGGCAAGGGACGGCTGAAATAATAGCCCTGGATGTAATCGCAGCCCATCTCGCGCAATAGCTGCCATTGCTGTGCTTGCTCCACGCCTTCGGCGGTCACGCTGGCGCCCAAACCCTTGCCCATGGTGATCATGCTGCGCACCAACAGGCGCGAGGCTTCGTTTTGCAGGTCGTCGAT
This sequence comes from Chitinimonas arctica, assembly GCF_007431345.1. Lineage (NCBI taxonomy): Bacteria > Pseudomonadati > Pseudomonadota > Betaproteobacteria > Neisseriales > Chitinibacteraceae > Chitinimonas > Chitinimonas arctica. The sequence continues at coordinate 827,147 of NZ_CP041730.1, forward strand.
AAACTGCTTGTCCAGTTTGATCTTTTCCACCTGGTAGCGTCGCAAATAGCTGAAGGTGGCATAGCCGGTACCGAAGTCGTCGATGGCGATATTCACCCGGGCTGCTTGCAGGGTGCTGAGATTGGCGGAGATTTCCGGCGAGTCGTCCAGCGCCAGCCCTTCGGTAACCTCGAATTCCAACTGCGAACTATCGACGTCATGGCCTTGCAGGATAGCCAGCAGACGGGCGGCCAGATTGGCATCGGTCAGTTGCCTGGGCGAGAGATTGATGGCCAGCTTGAGCCGTACCGGCAGCGTTTGCTGCCAGCTGGACAGTTGCCGCAAGGCCGTATCCAGCACCCATTCGCCCAACTCCACGATCAGCCCGGTTTCTTCGGCGATAGGGATGAATTCGACCGGCGAGATCGGTCCCAGTTCGGCATGCGTCCAACGCAGCAGGACTTCGGCGCCGACCGGCTTACCGGTACGGGCATCGACGAAAGGCTGGTAAGCCAATGTCAGCCCGCCCTGTGCCACGGCTTGCCGCATGGCTTGCGCCAACGCCAGACGGCGTTCGGTACTGGCGCGCAAGTGTTCGCCAAACCAGACCACGCTTTCCTTGCTGTGGTAGGCCTGATCCAGCGCCAGCGTGGCTTCCTGCAGGCGGGCAACACCCAATGCCTCCGCCGGGCAATGCGTGGCGCCAATGCGGCATTGCGGCCGATAGGCGTGCTCGCCCAGTTGATAGGGCGCCATCAAGGCGTCCACCATGGCCGCCAGGCGTGCCTGTACCCGCTCCGGCGCGGCGGCATGCAAGAGCAGATCGAAACGTTTGCCGCCGCTGCGCGCGACCAGTTCGTCCTCCTCCAGCAAATCCAGCAGCCGGTCGGCCAGTTCAACCAATAAGCGGTCGCCGCCTTCGCGGCCCAACAACAGGTTCACATCCTCCAAGCCCTCCAGCCGCAGTACGGCCACCACCACCATCCCGCTCCAGCTGTGCCGCAGGCTATCCAACTCCTGGCTCAGCCGCAGTGCGCTGGAGAGGCCGGTGAGCGGATCGAAATGGACGTGGCGGTGCAGCGCGTATTCGATACCGCGCCGGCTGCTGGCTTCCAGGGAAAGTGCCGCCAGCGCAGCCGCCGACACCAGGAAATTGCCTTCATCCTGCTGCCAACCCAGCCGGCCGCCACGCTCGGCGATCAATTCGCCCACCAGGCGACCATCGCGCATGATGGCAGCGCTCGCGCGGGGGAAGACATCGTGGTGCATCAGCACGAAGTCGCGCGCCAACTCCGCACGGCGAGCCAGCGGCACCCCGACGATATCCATGCCATCGATCGCCCGATCAGCCGGCACCACCACATCGAATATCACCTGCTCGGGCGCGTGTTCGCCATATAAGACCAAACTGAAGCGGCGTCCCTGCAGCGTTTGGGCCAGTATCCCCGCGAAGAGCCGCCAGAAGTCCTCGTCTATCCCATCTTCGCTCTGGCGGTGCGAATAGACCAGTTCGACCAGGGCGACGGTCGCGGCACGCTGGCCATCCTGTCGGCGTCCAACCGCCAGCAAGGCACGATGGTAGGAGCGGGCATTGCGCAGCAGGGCGTAGCAGATCAATAACACCATCACCACCAGCCACATCGCCGGCTGGATAATGGCGCGCAAGAAGGCACTGCCGCTGAGGGTCGGCGTCCAACTGGCGTAAAGCGGCTTTGTCAGCCTGGTGGTGACGACATTCGCCGCATCAGGCCTGGCGCCGGCAACAAGCACCAAGTCCTGCAAGCGCTGCGCCGCGAGAATGTCGGAGAGGCGCGCCTGATCGACGCAGCGGGCGAACAGCAATACCCGGCTACTATCCGCTTCCGGCTGGGTCTGCGACTGCACCCGCTGGGCCACTACCCAATAGACATGCTTGTCCCAGACAAGATCGCGCGCCAATACTTCACCCGGCGCCAAGGCCAGCGTATCGCGCAAAAAACGCTGCCAGTCCGGCTGCCGGCCCAGATCGAACTCGGCTGGCTTGTGCCATTGGCCTTTCAGCATCAAGCGAAAGACGGGGCCTTCGGCCTCGCTCAGCAACATGAGATCGATATTCAGTTTGGAGTAGAGTGTTTCGGTCGTACTGCTGTCGAACCAGTCCAGGTCCGGACGCTGCTTGCCGCCGACGCGCTGGTACATATCGTCCCAGACCGCGTACTCGGTGATGCTGGAGGCCAGTTGCCGGCGCGATTCGTCCAGCATGGCTTGGACCAGTACTTCTTCGGCCTTGATCGATGCTTCGTTTTGCTGATTGGAAGTATGTAGCAGCAGCAGCCCAATGCCGACGATCAAACATAACACCAGCGCAAGCAGCAGTGCGGCGAAGCGGTCGAAAAAGCTGAAGGACCATCGCAAACGAATACTCATGCAGGGTTCCCGAAAGACGGCGTGTCTAGGTTCGCTGAGCCAACTATAGCCTAGACTGGTCGGGATGCCCCTCGCGTTGCGCGGCGGGGGCATGTGATGGTATTGGATGCGTTGACTGGAACCTATTAAACCAAGCTCGTTCCCACCTGCATGTTTTTGTAGGTTGCAAGGGCCGTGGATATGGTGACTGGCAACGCACATACGGCGCCACCCAATCCGAGCGAGAAAATGATCTTGCAGGCAAGTGGCCACGGCACGGCAAACGACGCGGCAACAAGCCCGGCCCCTAAAGCTATCGGGCAGGAGGCGCCAGCGATTACCGACCCCAGGAAGATACGGCGTGCCAATTTTGCTTCATCGGAATCATTCGATGGGGCTTGGGCTTGATGATTGCCTGAAAGACCCCTGGAATAAGCTGGCGAACCGCTGATCGGCTGAAGCAGCCTATCGCTCGCATTAGCTGCCGTATTACCGGATGGATAAAATCTGCCCGATGACGTATTGATGGTATTTTTCATGGGAATGCACCTTTATCCGCGTATGAAATAAGAATGGGAAAAGCATACCCACAATGCCCCGCTTGCATATATGGCATATCAATTCATGTTTAAATTCAAATAAAATGACTTCTGTAATTCAAGAAAAATTATGATTTTTCATTAAAACAGCGAACGCATGGAAGCCGCGCTTATTCCACCATGGGCTCGCTGGGTCCCGGTACATCGAGCGTCAATCCCAACTCGGTGCACACCACCTCGGGCTCACGGGTGGCGAATACCAGCGTCTGGCGCATGGAGCCCTGCCGTAGATTGACGCCGATGGACTTGGTGATCTTGTCATAGCTGGCGCTATAACCCTGATCCTCGGTGTTGTTGTCCACCAGCATGGTGCCGGGCTTCTGGTAGATCCGGCCGAAGGAGACACGGCTGCAAGCTTCCAGGCTGTCGACCTTCTTGACGATGGCCGGCAGGTCCAGCTCGCTGACCTGCAAGGCCAGCACGGCTTGACCGTCGAGCTTCTTGCCCTTGCAGCTCACCGTGAGGTAAGGCTCTTTCTTCTTGCCCAGTCCGAACATCTGCTTCTCCCTGGTGGAAGTGCGCGCGCCGATCCGTTCCGCCGTTTACCTGCTAACCCTCCCGGGTAACCCGCAGAATCTCTTCCAGTGTAGTGCGTCCGGCAATGACTTGCGTGATGCCGTCGTCGCGCAGGCTGGTCATGCCGCGGGTGTTGGCGTAATCGCGGATGCGTGCTTCGCTGGCGCCATCATGGATCAGGCGGCGGACTTCGTCATCCACCGACAGCAATTCATAGACCCCTGCCCGGCCCTTATAGCCCAGTTGATTGCAATGATCGCAGCCGACGGCGCGGTAAAGCGGGCGCGGCTCGGACATGCCCAAGGTGGCCATTTCCACCTGGTCCGGGGTGTAGGGCTGCTTGCAGGCAGGACAGAGCTGGCGGAACAGCCGTTGTGCCAGTACCCCGATCAGGCTGGATGCCAGCAGGAAAGGTTCGATGCCCATATCCACCATACGGGTGACCGCGCCGGGTGCATCGTTGGTGTGGATGGTGGCCAGTACCAGGTGACCGGTCAACGAGGCCTGCACGGCGATCTGCGCGGTTTCCAGATCGCGGATTTCGCCGATCATGATCACATCCGGGTCCTGCCGCAGAATGGCGCGCAAAGCCCGTGAAAAAGTCATTTCGATGCGGGCATTGACCTGGGTCTGGCCCACTCCGTCGAGGTCGTACTCGATCGGGTCTTCCACCGTCATGATATTGGTACTGGTCGCATCCATGGCCGCCAGGGCGGCGTACAGGGTGGTGGTCTTGCCGGAACCGGTCGGGCCGGTGACCAATACGATGCCGTGCGGCTGGGCGATCAGGTTGTGCATGGTATTGAGCGTATGGCCCACCATGCCGAGTTTTTCCAGATCCAGGCGGCCGGCGGACTTGTCCAGCAGCCGCAACACGGCCCGCTCGCCATGGCCGGTAGGCAGCGTGGATACCCGCACATCGACCGGCCGGCCGGCGATGCGCAAGGTAATACGGCCGTCCTGCGGCAAGCGCTTCTCGGAAATATCCAGGTTGGCCATCACCTTGATCCGCGACACGATGGCGGCATGCAACTGGCGCTTGGGCTCGATCACGTCCTTCAGCTTGCCGTCGATCCGAAAACGCACCACCGACCGGGTCTCGAAGGGTTCGATATGGATATCGGATGCCCCTTCGCGCAAGGCTTCGGTCAGCAAGGCGTTGATCAAGCGGATGATGGGCGCGTCGTCTTCGGCTTCCAACAAGTCTTCGATGGCCGGCAGATCCTGCGCCAGGCGGCTCAGATCCAGGTCGGCGGCCACGTCTTCGGCCACATCGGCCGAATGGCTGTCGCTGCGGGCGAACAACTGCGCCAGGCGCGCATCGAAGGCGCTGCTGGGCATGGTCTCGACCTGCACCGGCCGGCCAAGATTGCGGCGCAGCTCCATCAGGCCGGCCAGATCGGCGCCTTCGCGCAAGAGTACCGACACCGTCCCGTCGTGCTCAGCGATATCCACCACGCCACGGTTGCGGGCAAAGCTGTAAGTAGTGACACGTGCGTAAGTCATGGCTTGCCAAGCGTCTTCACGGTGACGGCGGTCTTGTCTGCTGCCGGCTGCGGATCGGCGGCCGGCACCGGCTCGGCCTGCGGCATCGGCTCGGCGGGCGCGACAGGCGCGGCCTGGTCGGCCACGCCGATCTTGTCGGTCGACCCATGCGCGGCGATCGGCACCGAGGCCGAGGAAGGGCGACGAAGATCGATCGCCGGCAACTGCACCTTGGGCAGGTCGGGCAACATCCAGCGGCTATCCATCTTGTAGGCGCCCTGGGCATCGCGCAACTGCTGGTAGCGCTCGCCACTCAGTGCGCCGGCACTGACACCGTCACGCAGGATGACCGGCCGCAGGAACACCATCAAATTGGTGCGCTTGCTTTCACGATGCTCAAAACGGAACAAGTTGCCGATCAGGGGAATGCTGCTGAGCAGGGGTACCCGATTATCGGTCTGGCTGACCTTGGTTTCGATCAGGCCGCCCAGCACGATGACCTGGCCGTCGTCCACCAGGACCTTGGAATCGATCTTGCGGGTATTGATGGCCACGCCATTGCCCGAGGTATCGACGGTGGGGGCGGCACTGGACACTTCCTGCGAAACCTGCAGGGTGATGGCGCCGCCTTCGGAAACCTGCGGCTTGATCTTGAGCTTGATGCCCACTTCCTTGCGTTCGATCGTGTTGAAGGGGTTCTGTCCGGCGAGGGTGGCCGCCTGCTTGCCGGTCACGATGGGCAGATCCTGCCCCACCACGATGGAGGCTTCTTCATTGTCCAGCGTCAGGAGATTCGGGGTGGACAACACATTGCCTTCACCGCTGGCTTCGATCGCCGTGGCGATCATGGCCAGGTTGGGTTTCTTGCCCGTGCCGTCCACGCTGCCATTGATCAAGCCCAGGGTGAAGCCCGCCGGAATACCCGTCTTGTTCGCGATGCCGGCGATGATGCTGCCCAAATTATTATCCTTGGTCCCAATATTGCCGATCCCCACCGCGTTGACGCTCTTATTGCCGCCGCCGACCAGCCACTGGACACCGAAATCGCCGCCCTTGTCGATCAGCACTTCCGCGATCATCGCTTCGACATAGACCTGGGCGCGCCGCACATCGAGCTTGTCGATCACCGCACGGATATTGTTGTAGACATTGTCCGGCGCGGTAACGATCAAGGCATTGGTGGTGGGATCGGCCTGGATCGCCACGCCCGGCGAGATCTGCCCGCCGCCGCCGCTGCTCGGCGCCGACGAGGGAATCGCGGCCGGGGTCTGGCCGCTGTTGTTGGTACTGCTGACGCTGGTAAAGGTGCTGCCGGGCGTCGCCGCCACATCGGTGCCGGTCAGGATGGCCTTGAGCGTGGCCGCCAGCTTGGGCGCTTCGGCATTGCGCAGATAGATCACATGGATATTGCCGCCGTTGGCGCCCTGCTTGTCCAGGGTATCCGCCAACTGCCTGATCTGCGCCAGGCTGGTGGCGTTATCGCCACGGATAAGCAGCGCGTTGGCGCGCAGATCGGCCACCACCACGGTCTTGCGTATACCTTCGAACTGGGCGCCGGGAATGCCGCCGCTGGCGACGCCGGAAACGCTGACCTCGGGCATCAGCCGGCCTATCATCTGCGCCACATCGACCGCCGAAGCATATTTCAGCGGCAAGGTGACCATATCGCCGGCGGAGGGCTGGTCGATGTTGCCGATGATCTGGTTCAAGCGCTTCACATTGTCGGCGTAGTCGGTGATCACCAGCATATTGGAGCCGGGATAGGCCGCGATGGAATTGTTCGGCGTGATCAGCGGCCGCAGGATGGGCACCAGCTGAGCGGCCGACTCATACTTGAGCGGATAGACTTGGGTGACGATGCGGTCGCCACCGACATTGAATTTCTTGCTGACGGTCGCGCCGAAATTCTGCTTTGCATCGGCTTCCGGCACGATGCGCACGGATGTCGGCGTTTCCACCACCGAAAAGCCCTGCAGGCGCAAGGCGGACAAGAGGATCTCGTAGACCTCGCTCTTGCGGACCGGGCTGGACGAGACGATATTGATCGTGCCCTTCACCCGCTGGTCCAGTACGAAGTTCTTGCCGGAGATGAGTCCGACCGCCTTGACTGTCGAATCGATGTCCGAATTGACGAAATTCAGCATCACCTTGTCGTCCGCCGCCATGACCTGGCCGGCAAGCATGAGCGCAAGGGCGATAGTTTTAATCTTCTTCATGGCGCGGTAGGGCTCTCAATGCGGTAGCGCAAGTTCATGGGGGTGCCATTGCGCTTGATTTCAACGGATATTTGCGAGGCGCGACTGAACGCCGAGTAAAGCGCGGAAATGTCGCCAACGTGGGTCAGCGGTGCGCCGTTCACGGATTTCAGGATATCGCCGCTCTGTAGACCCAGCGGGGCGGCCAATGGTTGCGAAGCAGCGTTCTGTACGGTAATTCCGCCGCCCGGCGCTTCGCCCAGGCCGCGCGACCAATCGGCCACGTTCAGGCGCTGCAAACCCTCGACCAGTTCCTGGCGATGGAGAGAGCGTTCGTTTTCCTTGCGCAATTCGAAGCGTTTTTCCGTTTGCGGCTCGGCCGGCGGCGCTTCCATCGGCGCGGCGGTGATCAGCGACGAATCGCCCCCCCCGGCCGGCGTGGTATCGGCGGTGCCGATGGTGGCGGCCGGCTTGGCGTCCAGTTCCATCCGCTCGCGGCGGCCACGGTTATCCAGCAACACATATTCGGCATTGACTTCGACCAGGCGTACGCCGGCTTCCACTTCGCCGCCGGTCTTGATCGCCAGGGCCGGTTGGCCTGGCACTTCAAACACCGCCACGGCCGGCGATGCGGTGGCAATCACGCCGCGTAGCTTGAAACTGAGGGTGGAAGGTTGCGGCTCGCCATTGGAAGGGCTACCGAACAGACCGTTCAGGGCGCTCATATCCAGTTGGGGCGGGCGTTGCAGCTGCTTGGAAGGCGCGGCCACCGGCGGCAGGGGGCGCGGCGAGAATATCTGCCAGAACAAGCCGGCGGCGAACCAGGCCACCAAGACCAACAGGATGGCATGCAGGCTGCGATAGAACCAGGGCGTTGCGGGCAGGGAAACAATCATCCGGTTTGGCTTATAAGTTCGGTTCTAAAAGGGTTGCGCATTAGTCAAGCAATGCGGAGGGGCCAGCATTTATATCAGCAAGCCCGACGGGCCGCCATCCTGTCGTTGCCTTAGAAAGCGCGAGAAAAGCAGCCTGCCCCGCGCCTGGCAAGGCTACTTACCGCGACGACGGCGCGTGGGCGGGGACCGAAAATCGAAAAGTCATTGATTTAAAATAAACGATTGGCGCCAATGTTTTTCGCGCCGCGAACATGATGCCCGGCATGCCAATTTTTATCGGATTTCCTTTGTGCAACAGCGTTGACACAATTCGAAAGGCTATGCTTTAATCCGCCCCCTTGCAGCAAACGATGAGTTGCAGCGAGGCCAACGCGGAGTGGTAGTTCAGTTGGTTAGAATACCGGCCTGTCACGCCGGGGGTCGCGGGTTCGAGTCCCGTCCACTCCGCCAGAATCAAGATGGTCGCCGCAGCAGCAAGCGTCGGCCAGCCAAACGACGAAAGACTTGACGTAGTTTGGCAGCGCATGTTTCAATGCGCCCCTTTCCGAAATCGGAAACACGGATTTCGGGCGGTTAGCTCAGGGGTAGAGCACTGCCTTCACACGGCAGGGGTCACTGGTTCGATCCCAGTATCGCCCACCAAAGTCATGTAGTTGCAGTACTGGAGTGGTAGTTCAGTTGGTTAGAATACCGGCCTGTCACGCCGGGGGTCGCGGGTTCGAGTCCCGTCCACTCCGCCAATAAAGAGAAAAGCCCAACCTGTGAAGGTTGGGCTTTTCTTATTTCCACTGCCGTTTATACCTTGAAGCGATTCACGGTGTCCTGCAAGCGTCCTGCCAACGATCTCAGCTTGTCGGCCGAGCTGGCGGCAATCGCCACCGACTGCGCATTGCCCTCGGTCATCATGGCGATCTGCTCCATATTGCGGGCAATCTGATGGCTGGCGGTGTTTTGCTGGTCGGTTGCGGTGGCGATCTCGCCGATATGCTGACCGGCCGTGTTCGCGGCGGTATTGATCTGCTGCAGCGATTCCGCGGCACGGCGCGAGAAGGATGAGCCGCGGCTGACCAGGTCGGCATGGTGCGCCATGGCGTCGCCCGCACTGCGTGATTCCTGCTGGATGGCATCGATGGTGGAAGCGATTTCGCGGGTTGCCACGCTGGTCCGTTCCGCCAGCTTGCGCACCTCGTCCGCCACCACGGCAAAGCCCCTACCCTGCTCGCCCGCCCGGGCGGCCTCGATGGCCGCATTCAAGGCCAAAAGATTGGTCTGGTCGGCGATATCGCGGATGGTATTGGCGATCACGCTGATCTGTGCCGAGCGTTGGCCCAGCTGGCCCACCACGGCGGCCATGGTTTCCACCGCGGCGGCCACCCTGTCCATCTCGCCGGCCGCCTCTTGCGCCACTTCACCACCCTCGCGCGCCAAGCGGCTGGTCGCGGCCGACTGGTCCGCCGCTTCGTGCGCTTCGGACGACACATGGCCGATACTGGTACTGACCTGCTCCACCGAAGCGGAAACGGCGGCCGCCAGATCGCTCTGCTGCATGGAAGACTGGCTGACCTTGGCGGCTGCATCCGCCAGCCGAACCGACTCAGCCAGCACCTGGTTGGCGTCTTCGCGTATCTCGCTGATCACGGCACGGAAGTGATTCAACAGGCTATTGAAGGCCTTGGCGATACCGGCGATTTCATCGTTGCCCCGGACCGGCATCGCCAAGGTGAAGTCGCCGCTGGATTCGACCTGGCCGGCGCGTTCCGCCAACTCATGCACCGTACCGGCGATACGGCGGGTCGCCATGATCGTCACCGCGGAGATGGCGAAGAAGCCGGCCAGCACCGCCAGCCCCACGCTACCGATGCCCTTGTTGATCTGGCCGGCCACCTGGTCCACCGGCACCGTCACCGCCACCACGCCCCGTACATCACCCACTTTCCAGTCCTTCTTGGGTGAGTCCGGCCGGGAGTTATGGCAAGCAACGCAGCCCTCCTTCATGATGTCGGCCACGGCATAGCGCGCGTACAACTTGTCGCCGCGCTTTTCCATCTTGGTCTGCGGGACCTTGGGTGCTTTTTCGAGGGCGGCAATGGCGCTCATCTCGAATTCGTCGTAGCGCTCATTGGTCCGATTAGGGAAGGGGTGGCGGCTATAGAGCCGGATCGCCATGCCCGGGTGGTCCTTGGTGATGCTTTCACCCAGGGTCTTGACCAGGGTGGCGGGCAGCGGCAACGTATTGTCCGCCGTGAAGAAATCGAAATTGAGCTTCATGCCGGCCTTCTTGGCGCGCGGACCGATCTCGGCGGTATAGAAGCTGCGCAATGTCACGATCTGGCTGGCGAGCGCTTGCGCGGTATTCATGCCGGCCGCCTCGACGGTGCGTTCGCGGATATGGGCCAGGATGGCCATCACCGCACATAACATGGCGACACCCGCCAACAAGACGGGAATCATTAGCTTGCGACCCAGACCACCGCGCTGCAGCATCGTGCTCTCCTTCCATCCGACCCACCTACCCGGCCGGAGCAGAAAATTAATGAACGCTGACGCCTATATATATAGTTCACGCCCGTTCTGATGTCTGCCCGACTGCGCAATCGCCACAGCACCAAGAATTGTCTTCACCCGGCCACATCGTTGGCGCTATCCTGCCCACCCGCACCCCAAGCCAAGAGCGCCCCTTACCATGGAAAACGCCCGCCAGTTCTTTGAGCAATTGAATCGCGACTATCTCGCCGTACATAAACACAAGGAAGACCTGTTCTGGTCCACCTATATGGCAACCAGCGACGATCACGCCGGTTTTGCCCAGGCGGAACAGGCTTACAAGGATTTTATTTCCGCGCCCGATCGGCTGGCCGAAACCCGCGCACACCTGGCCAGCCTGGATGCCGCGCCGGAAAGCGCCGACCGCGATGCGTTGCGACATGGCCTGCAGGGCTGGCTGGCGTTGTTCGAGAGCAATATCGTGGACAACGAAACCGCCCGCACCCTGATGCGCGAGTTGATCGAAACCGAGTCGGCGCTGTTCGCCAAGCGCCAGCAACTGACTCTGCAACATATCAATGAGCAAGGCGAACGCGAGGACGCTTCGCTGTCGATGCTGGCCACCAACCTGTCGATGAATCCGCAGGAAGCCTCCCGGCGCAGCTCCTTCGAGAGCCTGCGCTCGCTGGAAACCTGGGTATTGGAAAACGGCTATCTCGACATCGTGCGCCTGCGCAACCGCTTCGCCCGCTCGCTGGGTTTCCGCGACTACTTCGACTACAAGGTGCGCAAGAACGAGCAGATGTCGCCCGAAACGCTGTTCGGCATCCTGGACGACTTCGAAACCCGTACCCGCGCCGCCAATACCCGTGCCCTGCAAGGCTTGCGGACAGCGCACGGAGAGGATGCGGCGCAACCGTGGAATCTGCGTTTCCATATGAATGGCGATGTGCTGCGGCGCATGGATCCCTATGTGACCTTCGGCAAGGGCTTGCGCCGCTGGGTGGAAAGCTTCCGCCGCCTGGGCATCCAATACCGCGGCGCCACCATGCAGCTGGATCTGCTGGAGCGTAAGGGCAAGTACCAGAATGGTTTCTGCCACGGCCCCATCCCCAGCTACTTCGACGAACGGGGCAACTGGATTGCGGCGCAGATCAACTTTACCGCCGAGGCCAAGCCCGATCAGGTCGGCAGCGGCTGGCGCGCGCTCAACACGCTATTTCACGAAGGCGGCCATGCGGCCCACTTCGCCAATGTGACGCAAAATTCGCCCTGCTTTTCGCAGGAATTTGCGCCGACTTCGATGGCGTATGCCGAAACCCAGTCCATGTTCTGCGATAGCTTGCTCGAAGATGCCGATTGGTTGAAGCGCTATGCCGTCAACGAGACCGGCGAAGCCATTCCGGATGAGCTGATCCGTGCACGGATCGAAACCAGCCAGCCCTTCGCCGCCTACAACGAACGGTCGATCGCCGTGGTGTCTTACTTCGAATCCGCGCTGTATGGCATGGATGAACGCGAGTTGACGCCTGCCGGCGTGCTGGCCTTGGCGCGCGCCACCGAACAGCGGGTACTGGGCGTGGAAAGCCCCCGTCCGATGCTGTCCATCCCCCACCTGCTGAACCAGGAATCGGCCGCCGCCTATCATGGTTATCTGCTGGCCCATATGGCGGTCTACCAGACCCGCGCCTACTTCCTGGAGCGCTTCGGCTACCTGACCGACAATCCGGCCATCGGCCCCTTGTTGTCGCAGCATTACTGGGGACCGGGCAACAGCATCAATCACAACGCCACCCTGCTGAGCCTGACCGGCGAAGGATTCTCGGCCCGTTACCTGGCGGAGAAGTGCAATCTGACCGTGGATGCCGCTTGGCAATCGGCCCAGGCCAGCATTGCCGCCGCCAAGCAGCGTGATTATTCGGCGGACTATCCGGCCCAGCTGGATGCCATCATCCGTATCGTCCATGGCGACCAGGTGCTGGCGGACAATAGCGTGTCGGAAACGGCGATGTGTGCCGACTTCGAACAGTGGGTGGCAAGCAACTATCCCGCCACTATCCACTGACCAAGGCCACTCAAGCGGCCAGCACCAGACAGGCGGGAACGGGCAAGCCAGCTCGTTCCCGCCGCCAGCCCAGGCCAAGGGTGTCCTCCAATATCAGCCCGGCCCGGATATAATGCGGCCGGCAAGACCCGCGACCCTCGCGCGGGTCTCCCTACGCCGCCGCACCTTGCTCCAAAGCGTGTGGCGCTCGTATCGATTCCGCTTATCAAGTCCTAGCCAGCCATGCTCCCAGCCCAGTTCGATCTCGCCCTTTCTTCCTGTCTGTTGCGCGATCACCATACCTTAAGGCAGAAACTGCGTTCGCTGCGTGAACGGCACAAGCAGGGACAGCCCACCGAACGTGCCGACGCGGAACTGGCGCAGGCCGTCGCCGCCTCGCAGGCCAAGTACGCCGCGCGCCTGGCCAAGCTGCCCAAACCGCAGTTCGACGAGTCCTTGCCGGTCAACCAGCGCCGCGACGAAGTGCGCAGTGCCATTGCAAAGCACCAGGTGGTCATCCTCTGCGGCGAGACCGGTTCGGGCAAGACCACCCAGCTGCCCAAGATCTGCCTGGAGTTGGGACGCGGTGTCGCCGGCCTGATCGGCCATACCCAGCCGCGCCGCCTGGCGGCCCGCACCGTGGCCAGCCGTATCGCCCAGGAGTTGAAGACCGAACTGGGCGACACGGTCGGCTACAAGGTGCGCTTTACCGACAAATCGTCCGAATTGAGCCTGGTCAAGCTGATGACCGACGGCATCCTGCTGGCCGAAACCCAGACCGACCGCTTTCTCAGCCAGTACGACACCATCATCGTCGACGAGGCGCACGAGCGTTCGCTCAATATCGATTTCCTGCTGGGTTTCCTGAAGCAACTGCTACCGCGCCGCCCCGACCTGAAATTGATCGTCACGTCCGCCACCATCGATGCCGAGCGATTCAGCCAGCATTTCGACGGCGCCCCGGTGATCGAGGTATCGGGCCGCACCTATCCGGTGGAGGTCCGTTATAAGGAGCTGCGTTCCAAGGACCAGGACGATGCCGACCTGGAAATGGAAGAAGCCGTGGTCGATGTGGTGCAGGATCTGTGGCGCAACGACGGCATGGGCGACGTACTGGTATTCATGCCGGGCGAGCGCGAGATTCGCGAAACCGCCGAGCAGCTGCGCCGCGCCAAGATCATGGGCGCCGAGATCGTGCCGCTGTTTGCCCGCCTGTCGGCCGAAGACCAGCAGAAGGTGTTCCGTCCCTCCAATGGCCGCCGCATCGTCCTCTCCACCAATGTGGCGGAAACCTCGCTGACCGTTCCCGGCATACGCTATGTGATCGACTCGGGCCTGGCACGGGTCAACCGCTACTCGCCGCGCGCCAAGGTCGAACAATTGCAGATCGAAAAGATCTCGCAGGCCTCGGCCCGCCAACGCGCCGGCCGCTGCGGCCGGGTGGCCGCCGGTATCTGCGTGCGGCTTTATAGCGAGAAGGATTTTCTGGGCCGGCCGGCCTTTACCGATCCGGAAATCCTGCGCTCTTCGCTGGCCGCCGTGATTCTGCGCATGCAGGCGCTCAAACTGGGACGGGTGGAGGACTTCCCTTTCCTGGAAGCGCCGCCCGGCCGCCTGATCGCCGACGGTTATGCCCTGCTGCATGAGCTGGGCGCGGTGGATAGCCTGGGCAGCCTGACCCGCCTGGGCCAGGAATTGGCCCGCCTGCCGATCGACCCCAAGATCGGCCGCATGATCCTGGCCGGCCGCGACGAAGGCTGCCTGGCCGAGCTGCTGATCATCGCTTCCGCCCTGAGCATCCAGGACCCGCGCGACCGCCCCTTCGAAGCGCGCGACGCAGCCGACCGCGCGCACGCCAAGTTCGCCGACGATAAATCCGATTTTGTCAGCCTGCTCAACCTCTGGCACTTCTTCGAACAGGCCCTGCAAAACAAGCAATCCAACAAGCTGCTGGTACAGGAATGCCATACCAATTTCCTCAGCTATCTGCGCATGCGCGAATGGCGCGAACTGCACAAGCAGCTGGCCGATATCGTCGAGGATATGGGCTGGAAGGTGCGCGACAGCCGCCCCGTCGACACGCCGGCACCTGCGGCACTGCCCGAGGCTGCACCCGGTGCCGGCAAGAAAGCCGAGAAAGCGCGCCAGCAAGCGGCGCAGAACCATCACGACGCCCTGCATCGGGCGCTGTGCGCCGGCCTCTTGGGCCAGGTCGGGATGAAGCAGCCGGACGAGGACGAGTACCTGGGCGCCCGCGGCATCAAATTCAGCATCTTTCCCGGCTCGGGCCTGAAGAAGAACCGGCCCAAATGGGTCATTTCGGCCGAACTGGTCGAAACCACCAAGCTATACGCCCGCTGCGTGGCGGCCATCCAGCCGGAATGGCTGGAAAAGCTGGCCGACCACCTGGTCAATCGCGACTATTTCGAACCGCACTGGGACGAGGGCATGGCCCAGGTCACCGCCAGCGAACGGGTCACCCTGTACGGCTTGCCGGTCATCGCCCGCCGCAAGGTGCACTTCGGTTCGATCCGGCCGGCCGAAGCACGCGAAATCATGTTGCGCGAAGGCCTGGCCGGGCGCCGCTTCAATACCCGCGCGGCGTTCTGGCTGCACAACGAAAAGCTCATCAGCGAGATCGAGGAACTGGAGCACAAGGCCCGCCGCCAGGACGTGCTGGTGGACGAGACGGTGCTGTTCGATTTCTACGACCAGCGGGTGCCGGCCGAGGTGATGAACGGCCAGGGTTTCGATGCCTGGCGCAAGCAGGCGGAAAAGGAACAGCCGCAGCTGCTTTTCCTCAATCGCGACGATCTGATGCGCCATGCCGGCGAGTCCATCACCGTGCAGCAGTTCCCCCCCACCCTGCCCTTGGATGGCCTGGAACTGCCGCTGGCCTATCGCTTCGAACCGGGCCATCCGCTGGACGGCGTCAGCGTGCAGTTGCCCTTGCATCTGCTCAACAAGGTCAATGGCCATGCTTTCGACTGGCTGGTGCCGGGCTTGATACGCGAGAAGATCACCCATCTGGTCAAATCGCTGCCCAAGTCTATCCGCCGCCTCTGCGTACCGGTGCCGGATTTCGTGACCCGCACCCTGGTCACGCTGGACAAGGCCGACCATCGCGCCGCACTGCTGCCGCAACTGGCCCAGGCCGTTGGGCGTGGCATTGGCCAACCGGTCGGCGTGGACGAATTCGATAGCGGCGACCTGCCCGGCCACCTGCGGATGAATATCCGAGTGGTGGATGACGCCGGCCAGGAATTGGCCAGCGGCCGCGATCTGGTCAGCCTGCGCGCCCAATTGGGCGAAGCGGCGCAAATGACCTTCCGCGAAGTAGCGGCCCAACCGGCCAAGGCGCCCGCCCCTGCCACCGCCAAAGGAAGCAAGGCGGCTGGCGCGCCGCCGGCTGGCGCACCCGCCTCACCCAAACCTGCCGCCGCCGGCCCCGCCATCGAAAAGGACGGTATCGTCAGCTGGAATTTCGGTGATCTGCCGGCCAAGCTGACCTTCGAGCGGGGCGGCGCCAAATTGACCGGGTATCCAGCCCTGGTGCCTTTCGAAGCCGCCTGCGCCATCCGTCTTTACGATACCGAGGCGGCGGCCGAAGCCGCCCATCGCCAGGGCGTGGTCCGGCTGATGCAGATGGAACTGAAGGAACAGGTCAAGCAGCTGCCCAAATGCTTTGCCAATTTCACCCAGAACGCCCTGCAACTGCGTGGCGTGGCCGATTCCGACAGCCTGATGAACGATCTGGTGGCCTGTGTCTGCGACCGCGCCTTTATCGGCGAAGACGCCCTGCCCCGCTCGCAAAAGGACTTCGACAATCAAAAGCAACGCGCCAAGGCACGCCTGCCCGCCGTGCGCGACGCCGCCTATCGCGTCCTGCAGGAGGTGGGCGGCGAGTACCAGCAATTGCAAGCCCAGCTGGCCAAGCCGGTCCGGCTGCAAAGCGAGCTGAAACAGCAGTTGAGCCGCCTGGTCTATCGCGGCTTCCTGCAAGACACGCCGTGGGAGCAGCTACCGCACCTGGGACGCTATCTGAAGGCCATCAAAGTGCGTCTGGAGAAATACAACGCCAACCAGGCACGCGATGCCCAGCGCGGTACCGACGTGGCGGCGCTATGGGCGCGCTGGGAGGCGGAACAGGACAAATGGCGCAAGTTGGGCCGCGACCCTGCCCCCTTGGCGCCCTTCCGCTGGATGCTGGAGGAATTGCGCGTCAGCCTGTTCGCCCAGGAACTTCGTACGCCCTACCCGGTATCGACCAAGCGGCTGAACAAGATCTGGGAGGATTTGCTCAGGCAATGAGGAAGCACTGAACCATGCGTGATCGGCTAGCTCATACGCAGACAAGCCATGCATGACCTTTCGGAGGCAGCAAAGAAGGAAAAATATCAACCTATTGCGTCAAATACTTTATTTAGCGCAATAGGTTGATATTTTGCATCTCAAGAAAATTTGAAATGCTTAACCTATTGATCCAGACTCATGAAATATTCTCAATAGGTTGATCCAAATGCCTCGTTACCGCGATGATATCAAACCGAACCTGCCGATTGCACTCCAACTGCAACTCGAGTCGCTAGGCGAAGCCATTCGCCACGCAAGGAAAGAACGCGGCCTCAACCAGCGTGCGCTGGCCGACATGATAGGCGTGGCACCAAACACGGTGGTGGCCATGGAGCAAGGCATGCCGACCGTTCAGATCGGGTCATATGCCCTTGCCATCTGGCACCTTGAAGTGCCTGGTGTGAACTTTGGTCCCCTGGACCGACTGCTCACGAGGGTTTGATCATGGCTCGGGAAACGCTAGTACATGTATGGCCCGCCGACGCTGTTGATCCCATAGTCGCGGGAGTCTTCCGGCTTGAACCTGATCGCAGAGTTGGCACCTTCACCTACGACGACCAATACCGTGCGGGCCATTTTCCCGGCTTAGCACCGGATATGCCGATCAAGAACAAGCAGATCAAGGTGATAAACGGTGATGCCATCTTCCCGTTATTTCGCGATGCAGGTCCAGACGACTGGGGGCGTCGCGTACTCGAACGCCGCCTGGGGCGTCCTGTGGATCTGTTCGAATCGCTAGTTCTCTGCCCTGTAGACGGGGTAGGCAATATCGCGTTAGGGGAGCTGGATTCGTCTCGATCAATTGCCTTAACGCTGGACGAGTTCCTTGAGCACTATGAGGCACTGGATACTGCAAAGAAACTTGCAGAAACCCATGTCGAAACGGCGGTGCTACAAGCGGTCAACAACGGTACCAGCCTGGGTGGGACTAAACCCAAACTTTCGATCGAGCGAAAGGATAAGCAATTCCTACTTAAATTTCCGGCGAACGGCGATACGCCTTGGTTACCTCACGTTGAGGCGGCATTGCTTTGCATGGCAACAAAATGCGGCATCAATGCCTGTAAAGCCGAAGTGTATCGCCTGCCTGGCAAAGAGAAATTCGGACTGCTTGTCGAGCGATTTGATAGGTACAAGGTTAACGGAGGGTTTGCGCGCATCCCTTACGTCAGCGCCCATTCGGTTTTAAGAATGGATATCGCAGAACTGAGGGCAGACCCTAGAGACATCGCACTTTACGCTACGCGAGGTTTCGATCCACAGTCTCTGGCCAGAAGCTATCCTGCATTCGCCGACGCAATGATGAGGTGGTGCGGTGGAAAAACCCATCATGCCGAGCAACTTCGCGAGCTGTGGCGCCGTATTGTTTTCAATGGCTTGGTTCGCAACATCGACGACCATACACGGAACCATGGTCTGATTTGTAGCGACCCCCATGCGGGCATCTGGCAGTTGTCCCCGGCCTTCGATGTCGTCACACCGGTTGCAGCCATGCGGCGACCTGCGATGTCAAGCGCCTACCGGTATGTGAAGGCGGGGCGACACGGCACAGGTACGAATACACCCCGTCTGGTTTGGAGCGCGAACCGAGAAGATCTTATCGAGGCAGCCGTCAGTCATTATCAGTATGAAAGGGAGGAGGCTTCAATGTGGTTTGAAGCAACCCAGCAGTACGTGCGGACGCATTGGCAAACCTCCCTGTTGGAACAAGGCATGCCGAATGAAGAAGTTGCCCGTTATGAAAATGCGCTTGGATTGGGTTGGGAATAAGCACTAGTGGATTACAAGCAGGGCACAGTCCCCAATTCGTAAGCGGTACTGCGTGCATGGGTTTGTCCTCCCCCTGCTCCCTGCCCGCCATTCATCCTCGCCCGCAACAAACCGTCGCAGGCCATTCAGTCCGGCACGGCAGGACGTGTACCATCGCCCTTTTTGTCATGTCTCACAAAAGGGATGGGCTGTGTTCAAACTATCGCGCGTTGCATTGACCACGGCGGCCGTGCTGGCCGCCTGGCCGGCTTGGGCTGCCGGCAATGGCTACTTCCGTTTTCCGTCGGTACGGAACGACACCCTGGTGTTCACCGCCGAGGGCGACCTCTGGTCCGCGCCGGCGAGTGGCGGCAACGCCCGTCGGCTGACCACCCACCCGGCCGAGGAAAACCGCTCGTCGATCTCGCCCGACGGTAAGTGGGTCGCCTTTTCCGCCGCGTACGAGGGACCGACCGAGGTCTACGTGATGCCCTTGGCGGGCGGCCTGCCCAAGCGTGTCAGCTTCGAGAACAGCCGTGCCTTTACCCTGGGCTGGACGCCGCAAGGCGAAGTCCTGTTCAGCGCCCAGCATGCCACCGGTCCGAACGCGCAGCGGGTGGTAGCGGCCGTCGCGCCGAAAACCCTGGCCAAGCGCATCTTTCCGCTGGCCGACGCCAACGACGCGGTGCTGGATGATAGCGGCGAGTATCTCTACTTCGTGCGCTTCGGCCTGGCCACCACCGGCGACAATGCTCGCCACTACCGGGGCGGCGCCTTGTCGCAACTTTGGCGCTATGCGCTGAAGGGCGGCCGGGAAGCGGAGCGTATCGGCCCGCAGGACAGCAATCTGCGCCGGCCGATGTGGTGGAATGGCCAGCTGGTGGTAATCAGCGACCAAAGCGGCCGCGATAATCTGTGGAGCATGCAGCCGGACGGCAGCAATTTCAGCCCGCTGACCCAGCATACGACTTTCGACGTGCGTTCGGCCAGCATGGGCAACGGGCGTATCGTCTATCAATTGGGCGCCGATCTGCGGCTATACGAACTGGCCGCCAAACGTGACCAGGCCGTGCCCATCAGCCTTGCCTCGGACTTCGATCAAATGCGCCCGCGCTGGCTGGAAAAACCACTGCGCTATATGAGCTCAAGCAAGCTCGCAGCCGAGGGGGACAAGGTTGCCATTACCGCCCGTGGCCGCGTCACCGTGGCCGGCATCGGCCCCATCCGCCGGGTCGATATCACGCAACCGCCCGGCAGCCGCCTTGGCGCCGCCGTGATCGGCAAGGACGGCAAGTGGCTGTATGCCATTTGCGACGCCAGCGGCGAGCAGGAAATCTGGCGCTTCCCGGCCGACGGCGGTAGCGGGGGCCATGCGCTTACCCATGATGGCAGCGTCGCGCGGGTGGACATCTACCCCTCGCCTGATGGCAAATGGTTGGCGCATAGCGACAAGCGCGGCCGCTTGTGGCTGTTGGAGCTGGCCAGCGGCAAGAATGAATTAGCGGATGACGGCAGCCTGGTCGGCAGCGATGAGTATGCCGACATCGTCTGGTCACCCGATAGCCGCGCCATCGCCCTGGTCCGGCCCACCAATAACCGCCAGCTGAACCAGATCGGCCTCTATTCCCTGGAGCACAAGCGCACCCACTGGCTGACCAGCGACAAGTACGAATCGACTTCGCCCAGCTTCAGCCCGGACAACAAATGGCTGTGGTTCCTGTCCAATCGCAGTTTCCAACTCCAGACCGGCAGCACCTGGGGCGATCGCAATACCGGCGCCCATCTCGACCGCCGCGGAAAAATCTATGCCTTGGCGCTACAGGCGGCCAATCGCTTCCCCTTCCAACCCAAGGATGAATTGCAGGCGGCCAAGCCCACGGTGGAAGACAAGCCGGCCGATGCCGCCAAGCCGGAAGCGAAGGAAGCCAGGAAATCCGACGCCAAGCCCGCCGCCATCCAGTTCGAAGGCCTGGCGGAGCGGCTGTTCGAAGTTCCCCTGCCGGCAGGCAATTTCAAAGCCGTGCAAAGCAGCGACAAGCGCCTCTACCTGCTGGAGCGCAACGACGGCAAGGATGAGCTGAAGAGCCTGGCAATCGACAACACCGTCCCCAAGGCCGAGTTGTTCGTCGCCGATGTCAACGAATTCGCCCTGTCGCAGGACGGCAAGAAACTGTTCTACCGCAAGGGCGACGACGATGGCGCCACCATGTATATCGTTGACGCCGCCGCCAAGGTGCCGGCCGAGCTTGGCCCGTCCAGCGTGCGTATAGGCGACTGGCGCATGCGTATCGATCCGCCGCAGGAATGGCGGCAGATGTTCGCAGATAGCTGGCGCGTGCACCGCGACCAGCTGTACGACCGCCAATTACGCGGCGTGGACTGGCTGGCGGTGCGCAAGCAGTATTTGCCGCTGCTGGATCGGGTGAGCGATCGCAGCGAGCTGGACGACGTCCTGGCGCAAATGGTGGCGGAAGTAGGCAGCCTGCATTCGCAGGTGGTGCCGGGCGATGTTCGCCGCAGCCAGGACGGCGCCACCGCAGCGGGATTGGGCGCCTTGCTGGAGCCGGTCATCAATGGCTGGAAAGTGGCGCATATCTACAAGAGCGAACGCGAACTGCCAAGCGAACGTTCTCCCTTGCAAGCGCCTGGCGTGGATGTCCGGGTGGGCGACGTGATCGTGGCGGTCAATGGCTACCGCAGCAACGAGATGCAGGATATCTCAGAATTGCTGCGCAACCAGGCCGGCCAGCAGGTGCTGCTGGAGGTCAAGCGTGGCGAAACGGCGGTGCGCCGCGTGGTGGTGACCCCGGTCAATGCCCAGCAGCACGCCGCGCTACGCTACACCGACTGGGAACAGCGCCGCCTCGAGTTGGTCGAGCGAGCCGGCCAGGGCAAGCTCGGTTATCTGCACCTGCGCGCCATGGGCAGCACCGACATGGCCAGCTTCGTGCGGGAGTTCTACGGCCAGTACGAACGGGATGGCTTGATCATCGACGTGCGCCGCAACAACGGCGGCAATATCGATAGCTGGATTATCGAAAAACTGCTGCGCCGGGTCTGGGCCTACTGGGCGCCCCCGGGTACCGCACCTTACGCCAATATGCAGCAGACCTTCCGCGGCCATCTGGTGGTCCTGACCGATGCGCTGACCTACTCCGACGGCGAGACCTTTGCCGCCGGCATCAAGGCGCTGAAACTTGGCCCGCTGATCGGTACGCGTACCGCCGGGGCCGGCGTATGGCTGTCCGACCGTAACAACCTGGTCGACGCAGGCCGGGCACGGGTAGCGGAATCGCCCCAATACGGCATGGATGGCCGCTGGATCATCGAAGGTGACGGGGTTCAGCCGGACATGGAAGTGGACAATCCCCCGCATGCGACCTTTATGGGCGAGGACAAGCAATTGGCCGCCGCCATTGCCTATCTGCAGCGCAAACTGGCCAGCGAACCGGTGGCGCCGCTCAAGCCGCAAGCCGTGCCGGCATTGCGATGAATCTGGATGGAGCCCACCAAATGACCGAAACCTGCCGCTGTTCCTGGGCCAACCCGAAGAATCCGCTTTACCTCGCCTATCACGACGAGGAATGGGGCGTGCCCTGCCACGACGAAGCCACGCTGTTCGAGATGCTCAATCTGGAAGGCGCGCAAGCCGGCCTCAGCTGGGAGACCATCCTGAACAAACGCGCCAACTATCGGGTCGCTTTCGATGGCTGGGATGCGGAGCGGATCGCCCTTTACGATGCGGTCAAGGTCGCCAGCCTGCTGGCCGACCCCGGCATCGTGCGCAACCGACTCAAGGTGGCGGCGACCATCGTGAATGCCCAGGCTTGGCTGCGGCTCCGCGACGAGGGGCTGAGCCTGGATCATTTGCTGTGGGATTATGTCGATGGGCGGGCCATTCAGAACAACTGGGCCAAGGGCGAAGTCCCGGCCAAGACGCCGCTGTCCGACCGGATCTCGAAAGACTTGTCCAAGCGGGGCTTCAAGTTTGTCGGCTCCACCATCATCTATGCCTATATGCAGGCGACCGGCCTGGTCAACGACCACACCGTGCATTGCTTCCGTCATGCGGCCCTGAAATAGCGCCGTGTTAGTTTCACCGTCTTTCAAAGGAAATAGCCGATGAGCCAACTGCTCGACGCGATCGAAATGGAGACCAAGCCCCAGGTGGCCTGGTCGGTAATCTGGATGCATGGCCTGGGCGCCGACGGCAACGACTTTGTCTCCATCGTGCCGGAACTGGGCCTGGCCGAGCAGGCCGGCGTACGCTTTATCTTCCCGCATGCACCGATGATTCCGGTCACCTGCAATAACGGCTATGTGATGCGGGCCTGGTACGACATCCTGGAGCTGGACAGCATCAGCCGCCGGGTGGACGAAGCAGGTATCCGCCTGAGCTGCAAAGCGATCCAGGCGCTGATCGCCCGTGAGAATCAGCGCGGCATCCCCAGCGAGCGCATCGTGCTGGCCGGTTTTTCGCAAGGCGGCGCCATGGCTTATAGCGTGGGACTGACCCACCCTGAGCGGCTGGCCGGCATTATCGCCCTATCGACCTATATTCCCTCCGCCAGCCTGCTGGCCACGGAAAGCAGCCCGGCCAACCGGACCACGCCGGTATTCGCCGCCCACGGCCTGCAAGACCCCGTCGTGCCCTACGCGCTGGGCGAAGCGGCTGCCAATCAGGTAGCGGCGGCCGGCAATCCGAGCAGCTGGCATAGCTACAACATGCCGCATTCGGTATGCATGGAAGAGATCATGGCGATCGGCGTGTGGCTGAAGGCGCGGATGGCGGGGGCTTAGGGAACGACAAAGAACTCATTCCGGTGAGTCCAAAGGTACGCATGCCGAACTGCCGTACCTTTGCTCTCATCACTAGCCGCTAGAGGGACCTTGCTATGCTTCCCACGGATTGATGACGGAAACGCCGGCGGCCTCGTAAGGGGCCATATCGCGCGACGCCACGATGAAACGCCGCGACGCGGCAATCGCAGCGATGTAGCCGTCAGGTATTGGGAATCCTCGTCCGCCAGCCTTGGCGTTCACTGCAAGCTCGGCATAGTGCCGTGCCGCATGGGTATCGAAGGGCAGCACCCGCTCGCCGAATAGGCCCATCAGGCCATCAAGGGTCCGTGCCAGACTATCCTTTCGCCTACCAGCTGGGAGTGCAGCGATGCCAAACAGTAATTCGGCCTGAGTCACACTGGACAGATATAACGTTTCGGCAGCTTGATCGTTCAGCCAAGCCCGCACGGCTGGATGCGGCTCGGGTTTCATCGCCTCTGAAACGACGTTGGTATCGAGGACGATCATTCAAATCTCAGCGGCTCGGCCGGCGTTCTATCTTTTACTCGGTCGAAGATCTCGAAATCCTCGTTGCTCAGGCCGTTCTGGCGGCCCAATGCCGCCAGGGCATCACCCATGCGAACACGCTCTTCCGGCTTGACCGCCATCGCCAGAATTTCTCGGACCTCAGCCTCGGTACTGCGCCCATGTTGCGCTGCCCGTACCCGTAAAGCGCGATGCACATCGTCAGGCAGATTGCGTACGGTCAGCATTGCCATGTAAGCACCATGCATAAATGATTTCGACGCATTCATTGTAAAATTTTGAATGCATCGCCGCAAGCCATTAAAAGCTTACAACCATAGCAAAGGCAAACCATCCCCACGCACTGTGGATAAATCCAGGCATAAGTCGCGAGTAAGTCCTGCAAGTCCCTGTTCGCCTTGGCTTTGGAAGGCGCCGCCTGTTTTTTAAGCAGACGCGCCTTTCAAGCGTCGCGGCGCAGCAGCTCGACCGAGGTCCAGATCCAGTCCGGTCCCTTTTCGAGGGTTTCGCCGATCCGGATCATAAAGGCCTTTTCCCTGGCCACCAGATGATAGAGCCGCCCTGGCGCATAGTCGGCCGCGTGCATCAATACGGTATTGATGCGTTTGCCCTCGCCCAGATACGGGATATAGAGGGCATTCTTGCGCAGTACCAGGCCGACCGTATCGATGCCCTCCCCCACCACCGGTACATGGCGTTCTTCATCCAGCGATTTCATGCTGGCGGCTACCGGCGTATTGGTCAGGATCTGCACACCGGCGTAGATCTGCTCGGGGTTGATTCGGTTGAGCCTGCGGATAACGGCGATCATCCAGCTCGATTGCTCGTCGTTGCGCACGGCCAGTAGTACGCCCAAGCGTACCCAGTCGTGTCCTTCGACCGGCAGGATGGCGCCGAAGCCGCCGGCCGATTGGTTTTCCACCACCCATTCGTCGTGCTCGATGGACTTGGCCTTGTTCGCATAGGCATGGTTGCGCGACTGCGCCTGTACCAGCTTTTGCCGGGTCCGTTCGGTCACGTAGCCGTACAGCTTCATATCCATCACTTCGTCGCCGTCCGGCGTGCCGCGCACGCTGGCACGCGCCATGGCGCGCTCGTCGTCGAAGCGCACCGCGGAAAACACCGTGGCAAGGCCGGAGGTGATCTGCACCAGCTTATTGACCTTGGTACGTTCGCTGCGATTGGTATCCTGGCTACGCTCGCGCGACCAGAGGATCTCCAATTGGCGCAGGAATTCCAGGCAGGACGGCATGCGCGCATCGTCGCCCAGGCCCAGGCGGGCAGGCGAATCGCCGGCTTCCAGCTGGTTCATCAGCTTGCCCATCTCCGCCAGCAAGGCGCCCACGCCCCAGAAGCGCAGCATATCGCCTTCGATCGCTTCGTTGATCTTGACCGCGCCCATGGGCTCGGCCAGGTTGACGCAGAACTGGTGTACACCGTCGCGGTACTTGCGTTCCACCTGCACATTGCCGGACCAGATCGACAGCCAGCGGTCAGCCCAGTCGAACTGGCGCAGACTGAAATTGCCGTTATGCAAGGACGACAGCATCTGGATACGGATAAATTCATCCGCGCAGGAGGTCGGCTGGGTTTCCTGGTCGGGATAGAGGCGGAAGGCCTGGCTATCCACGCCGCTGACTTCCGCCAGCCGGTAGAGTTGATTGGCCGTTGCCCACAGCGTGGCCGGCGGATTCTGGAAGCGGAAGTAATGCCACTTCACCTGGATGCCGACATAGTGCATGGCGCGGGCCAGCATCAGGGCGGTCGACTGGATAAAGCCGGCTTCCTCGCCCAGGGCGGGTTCCTCGAGGCGGACGAAGGGCTCATAGGCTGCCAGCATGGCGCGCGCGAAACCGACGATATCGTCCCATAGCTTTTCTTCTATGGCCTTGCCGGCACGGGGATTCTGAATGTATTGCTGGCGAACCTGCTCGTAGGTGGGCTGGATTTTTTCGTCGATGACGAACAAGGCCTGCAGCGTAGCCAGGTTGACGGAATTACGGCCTTCTATCTTGGCCACCATATCCCGTACGGCGGATAGCTGGGTACTGATGTCTTCCTGTTTGATCTCGCGCATCCAGGTCATGGCCGTGCGCGGCTCGGACAGTGGATCCGTGTCGCGCTTGACCATGCCGGTCAGGGATTCGAACAGACGGCGCATCAGCCTTCCACCGGTTGTATTTCAAGCAACCAGCTTTCCGCCTGTTGCAGATTATCGAAGACCAGCACGTCGCTATCCACGAACAGACGCGCCACCCAGGTCGCCCAGGTCGTCCATTGGTCGCTGGTCACCACGGCGATGCGGCCGAACTCGGTGGCATGCTGGCGGGAGAAGCGTATTTCCTCCCACACCACATCCAGGGTGTAGCCCAACATGCCGCTGAGATCGAACAGCAAATTGGGTCGCCCGCGAAACTTCAGCTCATACAGTACGTTCTCTTCGAACTCCCGGTAATCCGCCAAGGTGAATTCGCCGGCAATCGAGGCGAGCACCGCGTGATC
The DNA here is from genome assembly GCF_007431345.1 of Chitinimonas arctica. NCBI lineage: Bacteria > Pseudomonadati > Pseudomonadota > Betaproteobacteria > Neisseriales > Chitinibacteraceae > Chitinimonas > Chitinimonas arctica. Next base: position 853,662 of record NZ_CP041730.1, read on the forward strand.
CTTGTGTTCGATGGCAATCATCTAGGAGTGTCCTCTTGGTATGACGGTTGAATGGTAACCCGTATGACCCAGTTATAGGCAAGCCGTTCCGGCGCTTTCCAGTATAACGAAAGCCACGGCGGACAATCGTTCATCGCTGAGCGACAGATGGGCATTTTGAATACCCTGTTGTCGCAATAACTGCTGGATCGCCGGATCGAAAATCAGGATGGGTCTGCCGGCTTCATCATGACCGACACCAATGCCGGCCAGCGTGACCGGTGGCCGGATACCGGTACCCAAGGCCTTGGCGAAGGCTTCCTTGGCTGCCCAGCGTTTGGCCAGGAAGCGCGCCGGATCGCTCGCGGCGGCGAACTCGACCTGCTCGTCCGGTGCCAGCAGGCGGGCGAGCAGGCGTTGGCCATGTCGCTGATAACTGTGGCCCAGGCGGGCTATTTCGACAATATCGGTACCGATTCCAAAGATCATTTCAAAGCTTATGCAAGTCGCGCAGAATTTTTCGGGTATGCAGCGGGGCGTCGCCCAGCAACTCGGCCAGCAGTACCCGCATCAACTGTTTGGCCTGCAGTGCCGATTGCGGCTCGCTATAGTCACCCGCGGCCATGGCAGCGAGACTTCGGCCGGACAAACCCACGCCCATGCCCGCCGGGATTTCGTTCGCGGGGACAATGCCTCGTCCACTCAGGAAACGATACTCCCTGGCCGCTTCCACGGGCTGGCCATGTAGATCGCGTGCCAAGGTCAAGCCATATCCCAGCTCGGTCAGCAAGGTCAGTTCGAAGCGCCGCAGGACGGGTTCGACCTCGGTAGGCGCCTTGGCAAGCGCGATCGCGGCGAGCCGATAAGCGTCGAACAGGCCGGGATGGGCATCTTCACGCGGCACCAAGCGCAGCAGCAACTCGTTCAGGTAGAAGCCGCAGATCAGCGGCAAGCCCGTCAGCTGCGCTACCCCGCCCTGCCATTCGGCGGCATGCAGGGTTTTCAGCTCGCCGCCGCCGAACCACGACAGCATCAAGGGCTGAAAAGCCAGCAAATTGCCCCGCAAGCTGGAAGTCGGCCGCCGCGCGCCACGCGCCACCAAGGCCACCCGCCCATGCTGGCGGCTGAGTACCTCGACGATCAGGCTGGTTTCCTTGTACGGATAGCTGTGCAACAACCAGCACGGCGTGGCTTCGACGCGCTGTTTGCTGCGGGCAAAAGTAACGGCGGCCATCAGCAGTTGCCGCGGTCAAGGGCGATGCCGGTCACTCGTAACCGAATTGCCGTACCAAGCGGGTGTCGTCCGCCCAACCGCTCTTGACCTTGACGAAGACCTCCAGATAGACCGTGCAATCGAACATTTTTTCCATGTCGGTACGCGCCTGGGTGGAGATTTCCTTGAGCTTGTCGCCATCGTGGCCGATGATGATGGCCTTTTGCGCGTCGCGGTCCACCAGGATGGAGGCGAAAATGCGGCGCAGATTGCCTTCCTCTTCGTACTTCTCGATCTCCACCGCGGTGGAGTAAGGTAGTTCGTCGCCAACCAGGCGGAATATTTTTTCCCGTATCAGTTCCGAAGCGAGGAAACGCTCGCTGCGGTCGGTGACCTGGTCTTCCTCGTACATCGGCGCGCCTTCAGGCAGCAAGGGCTTGATCACATCGACCAATACATCGATCTTCATGATCTTCTTGGCCGATACCGGCACGATGGCGTGGAACTCGAACTGGGTCGCCATGCGCTGGATAAACGGCAGTAGCTGGCCCTTATCCTTCAGTAGATCGGCCTTGTTGAGCACCAGGATGACCGGGCGATGCTTGGGCAACAGCTTGATGACTTCCAGATCGCGCGCATCGAATTTACTGGCCTCGATCACGAACAAGACCGCATCCACATCCGATAAGGTGGTGGTGACGCCACGGTTCATGGCGTCGTTCAAGGCGCTCTTGTACTTGGTCTGGAAGCCCGGCGTATCGACAAAGACGAATTGGGCATCCGGATCGGTACGGATACCGGTAATGCGATGGCGCGTCGTCTGCGCCTTGCGCGAGACGATGCTGATCTTCTGGCCAATCAAACGATTGAGCAGGGTGGACTTGCCCACATTGGGGCGCCCGACAATGGCGATATAACCAGTGCGGAAGGGAATTGCTTGTTCGGTCATGGCTTGTGCGCTTTCCTGACTGTGGGCAGAGCATCGAGCGCGCGGGTTGCGGCTTCCTGCTCGGCGGCCCGGCGACTCGCGCCTTCGCCCTTGGCAGCCAACGCCAACTCGGCAATCTGGCATTCCACGACGAAATGCTGATCATGCGCCTCGCCGTGCTGGCTGACGATACGGTATTGCGGGAGGGCCAGCCTGCGTGCCTGCAACCATTCCTGCAACTTGGTCTTGCTGTCCTTGCCATGCGTCTCTGGATCGATGGCGGCGATCTTGGGGCCCAGCAGCAAGGCGATGGTCCGGCTGGCCGCGACAAAGTCCTGATCCAGGCAGATGGCGGCGAAGATCGCCTCCAAGGTGTCGGCCAGGATGGACGGCCGTTGAAAACCGCCGCTGCGGGCTTCGCCATCGCCCAGGCGGACGTAATCGCTCAGCTTCAGTGCTTGCGCCAGCTCGGCCAGCGTTTCCTTCTTCACCAGGCTGGCGCGTAGCCGCGATAATTCGCCCTCGCTGCGTTCGGGAAAGGCATCGAACAGCAGCCTGGCCACCACGGCATTGAGTATGCTGTCGCCCAGGAATTCCAGGCGCTCATTATGCGGCACGCCAAAGCTGCGGTGGGTCAGGGCTTGGCCGAGCTTGCCCTGATCGCGAAAATGGTAGGAGAGCGCGGTTTCGAGCCGCGCGGTTTCACCACTCACTTGCCGGCGCCGCCATGGCGTTCCTCGGCGGTGAAGTCGAATAGCAGGCTGACATTGGCGACCAGCGGTATCACACGCTGGTAGGCCACGGTAACCGTGGTGCCCTGCTGATCCTGCAAGATCTCCAGGTCTTCGCCCTTGACCGAGGAAATGTTCTCGATATTGGCCCGCTTGTCGAACGACTCGCGGATATCCGAGACCGGTGCACCGGATTGTTCGACCACCAGCTTCTTGAGCACCGATTTGACGCCGAAGTACTCGCTGTAGGCGGGAATCAATTTAAGCGAGAGGACCAGGGCGCCCCCGAGGATAATGCCCCAGGCAAGCATGGTCACCATGCTGAGGCCACGTTGCTTTTGCATGCTATTTCCTTTTTTATAAGTACGTTGGCGCGAAACAACTAGGACGCACTGAAATATTGCGCGTACTCAAATCGCAGTTCACCACCCGGCAAAGCCGGGTGTTCACGGACTTTGATAAATCAACGATTCCCTCGCTGACTTATCCCACTCCCCCTTACCCGGGCGGCCCCGCCCTCGCCCTGCGAGGGAGCCTCGCTGACGCTCGTTGGCGAGTTAGATCAGTGTATCTCTACGTGATCCGCGCCATTCTAGGGAGACTCGCAAGTTTTGTGAACTTCCGATACGTCCCCGGACTATTGGATACGTGTTCCGATGCGGCTGAAGTCGCCGAAATTCATCCAGATCAGGAAGGCCCGTCCGGCCAGGTGGTCGTCCGGTACGAAGCCCCAGTAGCGGCCATCGTTGCTGTTGTCGCGATTGTCGCCCAGCATCAGGTATCGATTGGGCGGCACGGTGCAGGTAAAGCCGGTCTCGTCGTGCTGGCAATTTTCGCGCATGGGAAAATCCACCACGGAAGCGGGTTGCAGGGTGGGCGTGCCCGGCACATTCAAGGTGTCGTGCGGCTTGTTGCCCAGGGTTTCGCGCATCCTGATCGCCTGCACGGTTTCTACGCCGGTGTCGGAATAAGGATAGTCGCCGACCGGAATGCTATCCACCTTGACGCCATTGATGGTCAGCAGCTTGTTGTGATACTCGACCTTGTCGCCCGGCAGGCCGATCACCCGCTTGATGAAATTGATCTTGGTATCCTGCGGATAGTGGAATACCACCACGTCGCCACGTTCCGGCTTGCCCATCGGAATGATAGGGATATTCAGGAAGGGAATCCGCACGCCATAGGCCGACTTATTGATCAGGATGAAGTCGCCCACCACCAGGCCGGGCCGCATGGAACTGGACGGGATCTGCATCGGTTCGACCACGAAAGTCTTGCCCAGGCCGATCAGGGCCAACACCAGGGCGTTGGAAAAGCCGAAGGCGGCCCAGTCGGGCAGGTTCCGTTCATTGCCCTTGGCCTTGTAGCCGCGCAGGCGGGCGATCAGCGCCAGCACGCTTGCCACCATCATCACGACGAAGAACAGATCGCTTGGGTTGGCGATCATGGAGAGCGCACCCCACGCCCCCACCAAAATCAGGAAGTAGCCCCATAAGGCACCTTCGTTCATCTGCTCGGCATCGTAGACCGGCGTGGCGTTTCGGCGAGCACGCCAAATCAGGATGGGCCCGAGAATCAGGGCGGCAAAGGCGAGCAAAGTCCATTTCATGCGGGCTTCCTTGGCTTTTCTAGTAGTTACGTGGAGCTTGCAGCCTAACGGGAACAAGGACCGCCAGGGATGCTGAAAAGACGAAACGCGGTTTGATGCGTTCGAAACACCAAACCGCGCGATTCATTTACTTATCGCTTACCTGCAGGATGGCCAGGAAAGCCTCTTGCGGAATTTCGACATTACCTACTTGTTTCATCCGTTTTTTACCAGCCTTTTGCTTGTCGAGCAGTTTGCGCTTACGCGAGATATCGCCGCCATAACACTTGGCCAGCACATCCTTGCGTACCGCCTTGACCGTTTCGCGGGCGATGATCTGGGCGCCGATGGCTGCCTGGATGGCGATGTCGAACATTTGGCGCGGAATCAGCTCGCGCATCTTCGAAACCAGCTCGCGACCGCGATAATGGCTGGTGGCACGGTGCACGATCAAGCTGAGGGCATCCACCCGTTCGCTATTGACCAGCACATCGAGCTTGACCAGATCGTCGGCACGGAACTCCTTGAAGTCGTAATCGAGCGAAGCATAGCCACGCGATACCGACTTGAGGCGGTCGAAGAAGTCCATCACCACTTCGGCCATGGGCATGTCATAGGTCAGCATCACTTGCCGGCCCATGTATTGCATATTGCGTTGGTTGCCACGCTTGAGATTACACAGCGTCATGACCGCGCCGACGTATTCCTGCGGCATCAGAATGGTGGCGGTGATGATGGGCTCGCGTATCTCCTCGATCTTGCCCAGGTCGGGCAGGCGCGACGGATTCTCGATTTCGATCAGATCCCCATCACGCATCAGGACCTGGTAGACCACGGTGGGTGCCGTGGTGATCAGGTCCATGTCGAATTCGCGTTCCAGACGTTCCTGCACGATCTCCAGATGCAGCAAGCCGAGGAAACCGCAACGGAAACCAAAACCCAGCGCTTGCGAGACTTCCGGCTCGAAATGCAGGGAGGCGTCGTTGAGCTTGAGCTTTTCGAGGGAGTCGCGCAGCGAATCGTAATCGTGCGATTCGACCGGGTAGAGCCCGGCGAAAACCTGCGACTTTACTTCCTTGAAGCCTGGCAGCGGCTCTTCGGCGGCCGGCTTGACCAGGGTAATGGTGTCGCCCACCTTGGCGGAGGCGATGTCCTTGATCCCGGCGATGATAAAGCCCACCTCCCCGGCACGCAGCGCATCGCGCTGTACCGACTTGGGCGTGAACACGCCGACCTGTTCGCATAGATGCTGCGCCTTGGTGGACATGAACAGCAATTTGTCCTTGGGCTTGACCTGGCCATCCACCACCCGGACAAGCATCACCACGCCGACATAGTTGTCGAACCAGGAATCGATGATCAGCGCCTTGAGCGGACCGTCGGGATTGCCGCCCGGCGCGGGGATCTTGGCAATCACGGCTTCGAGGATATCCTCGATGCCGATACCGTTCTTGGCCGAAGCACGCACCGCATCGGTCGCCTCGATACCGACGATATCCTCGATCTCGGCGATCACCCGGTCGGGCTCGGCTGCCGGCAAGTCGATCTTGTTCAGCACCGCGACCACTTCCACGCCTTGTTCCAACGCGGTATAGCAGTTCGCCACCGTCTGCGCTTCGACGCCTTGCGAGGCATCCACGACCAGCAGCGCGCCTTCGCAAGCGGCCAGGCTGCGGCTTACTTCGTAGCTGAAGTCGACGTGACCGGGGTATCGATCAGATTGAGGTTGTAGATCTGCCCGTCGCGCGCCTTGTAATGCAGCGCCGCGGTCTGGGCCTTGATGGTGATGCCGCGTTCCTTCTCGATATCCATCGAGTCAAGAACCTGCTCACTCATCTCGCGCAGCTCCAGGCCACCGCAGAACTGGATAAATCGGTCTGCCAGCGTGGATTTGCCGTGGTCGATATGGGCGATGATGGAGAAATTGCGGATGTGATTCATAGACTTCGAGCCTTAGCGGCCGGGACACCAATCAAGGTAAGGCGGCATGAAAAATGGGCACGTTGCTACGTGCCCACGTTGAATTTCAAGTGATTTTACCGGATTCGGGCCAGATAAGCATCCAGCGCCATTCGATTGAGGTGATAGAAGCAGATGATCTCGTCCTGATCGCCCGTCAGGACAGGCACCATCCGGTCATATTTCTCTTCGGCGGCGTCGCTATCGTCGATATCGAACCAGACGATATCGAGATGCAGATCCGGCGCCAGCAGACGCAATTCCTCCCGCATCTGCTGGCACAACCCGCAATATTCACGCCCGTAGAGGGTGAGCAGTGCGAGTTCAGTCACTGGATTTCTCGGACTTGTCGCCCAGCTTCAGGCTGACGAACATGGCCGCTTCGCCGCGACGGATCCGCAATGCCACCGAACTACCCGCCTTGGCGGCGGACAGCACACCGTCCAGGTGCGCCAGGGACTTCACGTCTTCCCCGGCGATACCCACGATCACATCGCCTGGCTGGATACCGGCCCGCGCCGCGGGGCCATTGACGTCGACAACCTGCAGCCCGAATTTCAGGCCCAGTTGCCGCAGCAGGCGCGGATCGGCTTCGCGCACGGCCAAACCGGATTTGGCGCCCGCCTCGCTCTTCCTGTCGGCTTTCCGCTCACGTTGCGCGGAACGTCCGTCAGCGGCCTGCTCAAGCTCGACTACCGTTACGGTCAGGGTCTTGGCAGCCTTGTCGCGCCAGATCTCGACCGGCACGCTGGCGCCGGGCTTGGTCGCACCCACGGTGCGCTGCAGGTCGGCCCCGTCGCCGATCTCGACACCGTTGAACTTGAGGATCACGTCACCCGCCTTGATACCGGCTTTACCCGCGGGGGCATCCGCCTCGACATTGTTGATCAGCGCGCCTTTGCCGGATTTCAATCCGAAATCGCGCGCCAGGTCATCGGTCAGGGGCTGGATGGTCACGCCCATGCGGCCGCGCGTTACCTTGCCATGGCTTTTGAGCTGGTTGACGATCTGCATGGCGGTATCGATGGGAATCGCGAAGGACAAGCCCATATAGCCGCCGGAACGGCTGAATATCTGCGAATTGATGCCGACCACTTCGCCGCGCACATTGAACAGCGGGCCACCCGAATTGCCCGGGTTTACCGCGGCATCGGTCTGGATAAAGGGAACGAAGTTCTCGTCTGGCAGGTTACGGCCCTTGCCGCTGACGATACCGGCAGTGACCGAGTTATCCAGGCCGAAAGGCGAGCCGATTGCCACCACCCATTCACCGACCTTGAGTTTTTCGCTGGACCCCAGGTCCACCACGGGCAAACCCTTGGCTTCGATCTTCAGCACCGCCACATCGGTACGGGCATCCGCGCCGATGACCTTGGCCTTGAACTCGCGCTTGTCGATCAGCTTGACGGTAATCTCGTCGGCGTTGGCCACCACGTGGGCATTGGTCAGGACATAGCCATCGGCATCGAAGATAAAGCCGGAGCCCAGCGATTTGGCTGTTTCGTCACGCTGCGGCCCAGGCCGTTGCTGCTGTCCGCCGGGCGGTACGGGGAGGCCGAAGCGACGGAAGAATTCGAACGGATCGTCTTCGCCGAATTCGGGCATCTGGTTGCGGTTGGCCCGTATGGTCTGGGTAGTGCTGATATTGACGACAGCACGCCCTTCCCTGTCGACCAGGGCGCTGAAGTCCGGCAGGCCGGCAACCAGGGGCGCGGCGGTGGCGGCCACCGCCGGCGCCAGGGCAGCTACCTTGGAGGGCGTTTCCACGGCGGCGGCTTCGGTACAGGCGGTTAAACCGCAAGCAAATAACAAAGCGGTCAACAGGCTGTGTTTCATACAAGCTATCCTTTTTTTAGTTGACGGAGAAAGGGGAGACGCAATCGCGGCCACCACAATAGCGGCCGCTTGAGTTCGCTATTTCGAGCACGCCCCGACACATGAGTTCCCTTAGGGACCTCACCTGCGACGGACATGCCGAAAGCGCCGACCAACGGTTCATTTCAACGAACTATCGGGGCGAAAAAGCCAGGGAGAACAGCTGGACGGTGCGCAAGGGCACTTCTCCCAGGGCCGTGATACGCCACCCATCGGCCTGGCGCGAGAAGAAGTTGAAGTTGCTCTTGCCCTGCGTCAGCGGCAGGCTGACCGGACCATTGCCGGCCGGCTCGATAAAGACCGAGACCGTCGCCATGCCATCGCTGTAGAGATAATGCAGCACGGGCAGCTGTTTGCCGGGCAACTGGCTGCGCGTTTCCTTGATCAGCCTAAAACCGCTGGGGAGATTGACGGTGTCGAATTGCGCCATTGCGACGGCCGGCGCCAGACCGGCGGAGGGACGCGGTGGATCGGCCGGCAGGGCGCGCGACGCCAATACCGACTTCAGCAAGCGCTTTTCGATCTGGCCGCCGATATCGAGCTGGGTAAAGGAAAAATGCTCCAGCACTTCACCGTGTTCCGGCCCGTACATGGTGCTCTTCAGCATCAGGCCGGAGTTCGGTTCCACGCACAGCTTATGTGGATGGCGCAGCCTATCCTTGGGCTCCAACAGGATGGACTGACAGTCATGGCCAGCTACCCGTTCGATATTCAGGCGCTTGAAATTGTAGTTATTCAATACGTCGACGGCTTGGTCGGGGATGACGCCAGGAAAGAATTTGTTGGCGGCACGCCTGTCCAGGGTAAACGGCTTTAGATCAGGCACATAGCCGACGATCTGGTCGTTGTTGCGCACGAACTCTCGCGGCAGGCCATCCAGCGACTCGCGCCTTTCCTGCTCGCCGGCCGCATCGAATTGATGCACCAGCCGGAAAGTCTCCATCACATCGGCGTGCTGATAAAAATACACGCCGCTGTAATTGAGCGACCTGGCAGCCACGCCCATTTTCTTCAGCAGATTCGCCGACTCATTGGTCGTCATCAAATCCGCGGCATGCGCCGAAGCAGCCAGCAGCAGCAGGCCGCACAAGCCCGATCGCAGTCTCATGGCAGGCCTTACGCGTCGCACGGCGGTAGCGGCACGAATATCAATGGCGCGCGGTGCCACGTTCAGCCTCCGCCCCGGTCAGGACGACTGCACGATGGTTGAAGCCAGGGTTGCCCAGCAAGGCCTGATGCGCGACCAGGTACGGATTGACCTCATCGACCGCCGGCTTGATGGCCTGGTTGGCGGCGAACTGCGCCTGCGGCGCGGCGACGACACCCGTCCCATTGCCCACATACCAGGCAGTGGCACTGACCAGGGCAACGGAGGCTGCCATGGAAAAGGCAACCCAGCGTTTATGGGGCCGCATATGGAACATGGAGGCACCCTGCCGAACCACGTCTCGTCGGATCGCGCTCTGCTTCATTGCATTAGGCGCCAAGATCGTCGGTTCGGCTTCCAGCCGGGCCGAGAAATTGGCAAGGAAGTTGTCGGAAAGGACTGGCCGACCATGCATCGCGTCGCCAATCAAGTGGTATTCGTGCCAAGACTCCGCGCAGGCGTCGTCTTCGTCGATAGAAGCGATCAGCTCCGCAAGCTCATGGTCATCCCACTCGCCGTCCATCAATGCCGAGAGTTTTTCCTGCATGTTCAGCACCCATCTGCCCTGTAGGTTTTTACCAACGCCGGTCTTTGCCAGCTGATTCGATCATCGGCCGTAGCCGTGTCGCAATCGCTTCACGTGCCCGAAAAATCCGCGAACGCACTGTCCCGATCGGACAATTCATCATCGCGGCGATATCTTCATACGATAGGCCATCCATCTCACGCAGCGTTATCGCGGTACGTAACTCTTCAGGCAACGCATCTACCGCTTGGTTCACCGTCCTGACGATTTGCCGGTTCATCAACTCGGTTTCCGGCGTATTCATATCCGGCAACTGCGATGCGGTATCGAGGGTATCACCATCTTCATCTTCGTACTCGGTCGACAGCAAGGGCCGACGTTTGAGCGAAGCAAGATAGTTCTTCGCGGTGTTGATCGCGATACGGTACAGCCAAGTGTAGAACGCGCTTTCGCCACGGAAAGCCGGCAGCGCGCGGTAGGCCTTGATAAAGGCTTCCTGCGTCACGTCTTCGATCTCGGCCTGGTCGCGTATCATGCGACTCAACAAGCGTCCGACCTTGCGATGGTACTTGGCTACGAGCAGCTCGAACGCCTTCTTGTCGCCGCTCTGCACGCGCAGTACCAATTCGTGGTCGATGTCCCGCTCACTCGACATAGCTACTGTTTTCCCCTGGCTATTGGCGACCACCTGCGGCATTGCCGCCTCAACCGGGGACACATGCGGGCGGGCCGGGATTTTTTCACGGGTCCGTGCCGTTGCGCGCGTTTTTGTTCGCTCGGCCCCCCAGGCATCAAGCAAGTCTACGGGCTGAAGTGTAATGGATTCCATCTGAAGTGGGCCTTTCCGCTCTCTTCCCTTGCGGGTAACAGGTCAAAGACCGGCCGGTTTCAGGAAAGTTCAAACTATTTTTGGTCCAACTGAAAATTTATCCCGCGCGCCGCAGCGCCGGCATCGCCAAACGCCACTCGCTCCCTCTCCTGGCCCGGTGCATCCCGGGGTCTCGCCCTTCGCGCCGGTGCTTGACCGAGCCGGGCGCGGCGATGGTGGTGGCGTCCACAACTCGATCCGCAAGGCGGCCCAGGCCGGGAAAGGCTACTGTTTTTCCTCCGGATAAATAACCGAATTCCCCTTCGGTTTCATCCAGATGTCTTCTTCGCTTAAATTCGTCTCGACGAACTCGATCGGCGCGCCGCTATTTTCGTCAATGATGGCTGCCACTCTAAATCCTTCAAATGGACAGTATGGTCCCAGCACGACATTTTTCCCATTTATCGCCTCGTCCAGGTTGCTCACCTTGAACGCGACATGGGGAACCGTTTTCAGTATCAGGTGCAAAGGGCAATCGTCATCAAAGCGATGATATTGCACACGAAATTCACTGTCCTCGCCGCCCGATGTGTACATTTTGAATGTTGGGCTATATCTTTCGCCCTCCCTTTTTTGAGTGGTAGGGATACCGAGGTGGTGATATTCATAAGTTACCGTCTTGGTATTCATGAATCGTCCTGTTCAGGGTGAGAAATGCGATGTTGTCCGGATCGACGGCAATGCCGAAAACGGCAAGCCGAGGGCTTGCCGTTCGTAAAAACAAACACCTTGGTCATTCTAAGCATGTACTGATGCAAGATTTTTCGGGAATGCACGGATCTTTTGCAATTTTCCCCAGGATCCCTGGGACGATGCCCTCGGCACCGTACGGCGCACCTACGCACGCATGATAACCATTCGCACTGATCCGGGGCCGCCCTTGGTATAGTAGGCGGCACCCGTCCCCTAGATCCTTTCCCATGCAACATTACGACGTATTGATACTGGGCAGCGGCCTGGCCGGCATGACCTTGGCCTTGCAGCTCGCAGAAACGCGCAAGATCGCACTGGTTACCAAACGCACGCTCACCGACGGCGCCAGTCAATGGGCACAGGGCGGGATCGCCGCCGTGCTCGACCAGACCGACAGCATCGACGAGCATGTGCGCGACACCTTGATCGCGGGCGCCGGGCTCTGCGACGAAGCGGCCACGCGCTTCATCCTGGACCGGGCTCGCGAGGCGATCGAGTGGTTGATCGAGCTGGGCGTTCCCTTCACCCCCGATGCGGCGCATGAAACCGGCTTCCACCTGACTCGCGAGGGCGGCCACTCGCATCGGCGCATCATCCACGCCGCCGATGCGACCGGCGCCGCCGTGGTGGCGACCCTGGCGGCCAAGGTCGCGGCGCATCCCAATATCCATTTGCTGGAAGAGCATATCGGCCTGGACCTGATCGTCGGCAAGAAGCTGGGCCACCCCGACTCGGGCTGCCTGGGCGCCTACGTGCTGGACAAGCGCAGCGGCCAAGTGCAAACCCTGCTGGCCGACCACACCGTGCTGGCCACCGGCGGCGCCGGCAAGGTCTATCTCTATACCACCAACCCCGACACCGCCACCGGCGACGGCATTGCCATGGGTTGGCGCGCCGGCTGCCGGGTGGCCAATATGGAATTCATCCAGTTCCATCCCACCTGCCTTTATCACCCGCATGCGATGAGCTTCCTGATCTCGGAAGCCGTTCGCGGCGAAGGCGGCCTGCTCAAATTGCCGGACGGCAGCCGATTCATGCCGGCGCACGATGAGCGGGCCGAACTGGCGCCGCGCGATATCACGGCCCGGGCGATCGACTTCGAGATGAAAAAATACGGTCTCGACTGTGTCTACCTGGACATCAGCCACCAGCCGGCCGAATTCATCCGCGAGCATTTCCCCAATATCCACCAGCGCTGCCTGGAACTGGGCATCGATATCACCCGCCAACCCATTCCGGTCGTACCGGCCGCGCATTACACCTGCGGCGGACTGCTGACCGACCTGGCCGGCCGCACCGACGTGGCCAATCTCTACGCCATCGGCGAAACCGCCTGTACGGGCCTGCACGGCGCCAATCGCCTGGCCAGCAATTCCTTGCTGGAAGCCCTGGTACTGGGTCGCGCGGCGGCGCAGGCCATCCTGTCGGCGGCACCGGTCCAACGGATTCCGGTACCGGCCTGGGATGCCAGCCGCGTGAGCGATGCGGACGAGGAAGTGGTGATTGCGCACAACTGGGATGAATTGCGGCGTTTTATGTGGGACTACGTCGGCATCGTCCGCACCGATAAGCGACTGGAGCGGGCCGCCCATCGCATCGCCTTGCTACGCAGTGAAATCGACGAGTTCTATCGCAATTTCCGTGTCAGCAACGATCTGATCGAGCTGCGCAACCTCGTCGATACGGCGGACTTGATCGTACGTTCGGCCCAATTGCGCCATGAAAGCCGCGGCCTGCACTTCAGCCGCGATTACCCGGCCACGCTGGGGACGGCCGTCCCGACCATCCTAGCCGCCAGGGGCGAGTAGACCGGAATGCGCCTGAACCCGTGCGCCCCAGCGCAGCCAGGCCCGCAAGCGCCGCAGTTCGGCCGGTGCGGCGCTGTCCGGCCACAGCACCAGGCGTATGCGACGGTCATCGGTTAGGGCAAGTGTCAGCACCAGCAGATGCGGGGTGCAATGGAAGGTGGGCATCAGTAGCGCGGCGAAATCCTCGTCGCCGAGCCGCAAGGCCCAACTGCCATCCGCCAATAGCCAGGCATGGCTGGGCAGCTCGCGCCGACAGGAACGCAGCCGCCATAGCGCCGACAGCAGCACGGCGCAGCCGAGGAGCAGTTGTGCCGCCAGTGGCAGGCTGGCCAACCTCGGCATCGGTAGCGCCAGCAGATGCAGCGCGCCCACGCCAAGGCGTTCCAGATTCGAAGGGCGTAATTGCAGCAGCAATTGTGGAGCGGCTTTCAATCCGTACTCCAGAATGTGACAGAGCGGCATTTGCCGCTCCGTCTACCAGCATCCGGCAAGCCATGACGACTTGCCGATATCACGCTTACTGGATTTCGATCGTACCCGACACGCCCACCTGCACCTGGCTGTCGCCCGCTTCCATCGGCGGCGGCGCCATTTCAGCCGCCATGCCGCCGCGCATTGCCTTCATCAGCATGGGCGGTTGCGGCGCATAACCGCCGCTATTGACGCTTAGGTTGACCAGCTTGTAGCTGCCGCCGCCAACGCTCTTGCGTACCACTTCCGCGCGGCCGCGAAACGCCTTGACCGCTTCGTCGATCAACTCGGTCTCCACCCGTTCGCGGGTAGCCGGCGCTACGCCAAAGCTGACACCAGCCAATTGCATATTGGCTTGCAGCTTGCCGATCAGTTCCGCCGCCGCCTTGAAATCGGTGGATTCCAGCCGGATATCGGAGCGGCCGCGCCAGCCTTCGGCCTTGTTCTTGTTGTTGTAGATGGGATAAACGCCATTGCTGCCGGACGAAACCTTGACCGCCGGATAGGTCTTGGCAATCTTGATCGCCTCGGCGGTAGCGCGATTGAGCTTGTCGGCCAGGATCGCGGCACTGGCGTCGCTGAACTCGACATAGAGCGAAGCCTGGGCCAGGTCGTTCGGCACTTCGCGGCGCGCTTCTGCCTGCAGGCCGACGATATTGTATTGAATCGTCTCGGCGGCGAAGGCTTGACCGGCCAACAGGGCGGATGCGATCAGGAGCGGGATTCGCTTCATGGTTTTCCTCTTCTGCAATTTGAATATGAAAGCTGACAAGATTCCCCCGTCGAGCGCCGGGGGGGGAGGCGCTCCAACGGTGGCACGGGCAAAACCTGCGCCCGAACGACGAGCAGTCTCTCCGGTGCCGCCTGAACCCGTGGTGAATCAGTGCAGACCGTGATCGGTAGTGGGGCTGTTGTGAATGTCCTGGTCCACGCTATCCATCAGCACGGTATGGATTTCGACATCGAACCAATCCCAGAAGGTCTTCAGGTTGCGGCTCTTCGGCCACAGCTTGCTATCCTGCGCCCAGGACGCCAGTTCCATTTCGAAAACCTTGTCGGCCATATCGTCGATATAGGCAATACCGTCTTCCTGCTCATTCACCTCGGGAATCATCAACACTGTGCAATCACTGCGGATATCGTCGAGGCTAAGGGTCACTTCGTTCTCGGGCAAACTATTGAGCCACTCGAGAAAAGGCTTCTTGGGCTTGATAACGGCAATCGAACGATCCACAAAATACATACTTTTTTCTCCAGATATACCTGCGTCCGAGCATAGCATGGCACTACCGGCCCGCTATGCAGGCAGCGCAAAAGGGACACACTGAAATATTGCGGGTTCTCGAACCACAGCTCACCACCCGGCAAAGCCGGGTGTTCGAGGTCAGTGAGAAATCAACGATCCCTCGCTGTTTTATCCCACTCCCCCCGCCCTCGCCGCCGCGAGGGAGCCTCGCTAGCGCTCGTTTGCGCATTAAATCAGCGGCCAAAGCAGGATTATGCGACGTTCCCGCTTCGGCCGCAGTGGAACAAGCGAAGCTCACTTGCATTGCTCGCCTATCGAGCACCTCGCCCATCGCTTAGAATTCAACTTAATACAAGACAAGCAAAGGCCAGCGCATGTTCGACCAACGCACATCGGGTCGTAGATTGGTTCGCTGGAAAGCGGCGGTGATCCCGCTCAACCGGCCGGACCATATTATCCAAAGCCACGCCACCGAAGTGGCGCAAAAGGGTATCTCGCTGTTTTGCAAGGAACAATTGTTCCCTCATATCACCTATCGCATCATCATGCAGATCCCCGACGCCATGCATATCAGCGTGTCTTACGTGGAGGTCGAAGGCAAACCGATCTTCTCGTCGCTGGTCGGTTCGATGGGGGAGTTCCGTACCGGGATGAAGCTGACCGATATCAGCAATGAATATCGCAGCAAGATCGATGCCCTGCTGCGCGGGATTGGTTAGCGAAACCTAAGCATCGCCCTGGACCGCCATCGCTGCCAAGCAGTCACCCATGGCAGCCAACAAGGCGGCGTAGGACTGTCGATCCAACTCGCCTCGCCTGGCGGCCAGCTCGACCCGCAAGGCTTCGGCCGCCGCGATCGAGGCGGCAAGCGCGCCGAGACTCCCCCTTAGCGTATGCGTTTCCTGCTGTAAGGTCAGCAGGTCTTCCGCTACCAAGGCGGCTTCGAGCCCGGCCCGCCGCGCCGGCCATTCCGCACGGAACAGGTTCAGCATCTCGGCCAGCAGGGCGGCATTGCCGCCGCAGCTTGCCAGTGCCGTTTCGCGGTCGAACGGCATAGCGGCCTTCTCGACGCTCATCGGCGCCACCGCATCCCGCAGGTTCGCGACGCGTGCCAGCACGGCACGCAGCTTGGCCAGCGAAATGGGCTTGGAGAGGAAATCGTCCATGCCCGCCGCCAGGCATCGCTCACGGTCCTCCGGCAGCGCATTGGCTGTCATGGCGATAATGGGTAGATGGATATCGCCTTCGAGCGCACGGATGGCACGCGTGGCGGCCAGCCCGTCCATTTCCGGCATCTGCATATCCATCAGGATCAGGTCGAAGGTTTCATTGACGAAATGGTCCACCGCCGCGCCGCCATGCCGCGCCAGCCTGACCTGGTGACCATCGCGCTCCAGCAAGGCACACGCCAGCTTTTGATTCAGCAGATTGTCTTCCGCCAGCAGGATGCGCAGTGCGGTCGCGACACCGTCGGGGCGTATCTCGGGCTCCGCTCCGGCCTCTGCCAGCTTGAGCGGCACCTTGAAATTGAATACGCTCCCTCGCCCCAAGGTGCTCCGCACCGACATTTCGCCGCCCATCGCGCGAATCAGCCGGCGCGAAATGGTCAGGCCCAGACCGCTGCCGCCATAGCGGCGACTGATGCTGTCATCTGCCTGGGCAAAGGCATCGAAGATACTGCCCAGCTTCTCCGGTTCGATGCCGATGCCGGTATCGCGCACGGTCACTTCCACCCAAGCCACGCCGCCCTCCTCGCGCGCGCAGCGCAGATGCAGGCCGACCCGCCCTTGCTCGGTAAACTTGACCGCATTGCCCAGCAGATTGACCAGCACCTGCCTTAGGCGGCCTTCGTCGGCCTCCACCCAGCGCGGCAAGGTGGGTTCCATGCTGAGGCTGAGCACCAGCCCCTTATCCTCGGCGTTAAAACGCAGCAGTTCACAGGTACGGGCCACCATGGCGCGAAAGTCAAAGGCGCGGACTTCGATGCTGAGCTTGCCCGCTTCTATGCGCGAGAAGTCCAGGATATCGCCCACCAGCTCCACCAGGCTTTCCGATGAAAACCGTACCATTTCCAGCCATTGCCGCTGGCTTTCGGCCAGATCGCCATCCAGCAACAGGCCGGTCATGCCGACAATGGCATTGAGCGGCGTCCGTATCTCATGGCTCATATTGGCGAGGAACTGGCTCTTGGCCCGATTGGCCGCCTCCGCCTCCTCCTTGGCTTCCAGCATCTGCCGCTCGATCAGCTTGCGGAAGGACATGTCGTACCAGATTGCCAGCAGTAATTGACTATCCCCCACGGTCACCGGCGAGAGCGTGATCTCCACCAGGAACTCGGTGCCGTCCGCGCGCAAATACTGCCACTCGTAGCGATGCCAGCCCAGTTTGATCGCCCGCTCGGCCGCTTCGGCGGCCTGTTGCAGCGAATCGCTGCCGTCCGGCTGCCTGACCGGAAAGAAACGGGTCGGGTCGGTATCGATCAACTGGTTGCGGGTCGCCAGCCGCATCGCCTGCGACGCGGCGCGGTTGCAATCGATCACGCGGTGGCTGTGCGGGTCGTACAGCAGCATGGGATTGGCCGACTGTTCGAACAGCACCTTGAACTTCTGCTCCGACTGCATCCGCTCCGTTACATCCTGGGCGGTCAACAGCATGGCCACCTCGTTGCTGACGGGGTCCATGACACGGTGCAGGCTATAAGCATACCAACGCGGGGTCGGCTTCGCGGTGAATCGCCGCTCGCCCTGATCGGCGCCGTATTCCATCGCTGCCTGCCAGATCCGCCGCGATTCAAACGGATCATCGAGCAAGGCGTTGAAGAAAGTGCCCATCTGCAAGTCCAATTGCGGAAAAGCACGCAAAGCGGCCGGATTCCGCATCAGTATCCGGCCTTCCATATCGAACATCATCACCGCCAGCGAAAAATGCAGCACGGCTTCGACCCCGCGCATGGCGGCCGGGTCGATGCGCGCGGCATCCTGCCGCTGGGCATGGCAGCACAGACCTGCTCCACCGTGTGGCATCACGATCGGCACCGCGGCCAGCACCACATCGATGGATTTGTCGGCCCAGTCCAGACGCCAGTCGGCCCGCGCCCTGCCCTGGCTGGCAATCTGCTCGCGCAGCTCGCTCAACAGTGGCGCCGCACCCTCCGCCCACACCGACATATCGCGCGCCTGCAAGGTGGCGGGATTCTCGGCGGACCATAGTGACGCGGCCGCCGCATTGGCCCAGGCGAAGCGCCGGCTGGCCGGGTCGTACACCCAGACGGGCGTGTCCAACCAGGCATAAGCATCCAGATCAGTCCAGGCAAGAGACGCCATAGCCAGCCTCAGCGCAAGATCGCCATGCCGGTGGAGGCCGGCGGATTATTCACATGCCAGGCCCGCTTATTCCTTGGCCTTTTTCGGCTTCGCCGCCGGTTTTTTCTCGGCCGCCGGTTTCTTCGGCGCCGTCCCCGCTTTCTTCTCCGCCGCCGGTTTCGCCGCTACCGTCCTGGTCTTCGCGACATCAGCCGGTTCGGCTGCAGCGGGCCGTTTTTTGGCAACCGGCGGTGCCGGCACTTCTTCGGATCTACTGATGGCCATCGCCCGGGCTGCCGTTTGCGCAGTCAGGTCGGCAGCCGATTTGGAGGTCAGCTTGGCGACCGAGCGAGCGGCTCGTTTGGGCTCGGGCTGAATGCTGAACTGGTTGGCCACCTTATCCAGCGGCGATTCGAACGTCGCGGCCCCTTCCACTCGCTTGGGCTGGAGCAAGGCAGCGACTTGCGGCGCCCGCTTGACCGCCGGCGCCGCAGTGGCCTTGGCCGCGACAGGCTTGGCCGCTGCCGGCTTGGCTTGGGCGGGACGCGCCGCCGGCTTTGGCTGCTCGACCACGACCGGCGGGTTGGCCGCCGCTTTGTGACCCCCCGTTTTGCGGGCCGGCTTCTTGGCCGGGGCCGGTGGCGCCGTTTCGGCCGCCGCCACGGCTTTCCCCTTCACCGCCGCACGGGGTTTTGGCGCCGCCGGTTCGACAGGTGCCGGCGCAACGGCCGGGAGCGCCGGCTTGGCCGCCTTGCGGGTCTTGGCCGGCTTGGCCTCATCCGGCGCAGGCGCCGCCGCCACAACGGGCTGGGCGATATCAGGCGTGCCGGATTTCTTGCGCTTGCCCCGGCCCTCGGGCGCGGATGCCTGTTGCGCATTCGCAGCCGATTTTTCGCGGGCCTTGTCGAACAAGGCAAAATCGATCTTGCTGGTTTCGAGATCGACCCGCGCCACGCGAATGGTCAGTTTGTCGGTCAAGCCATATACCTTGCCGCTGCGTTCGCCGCGCAAGGTGTGGCTGGCCTCGTTGTATTGGAAATAATCGGTCCCCAGCTCCGAGATATGGACCAGGCCTTCCACGAACAAACCTTCGAGCTGGACGAACAAACCGAAGCTGGTGACCGCCGACACCACGCCGTCGAATACCTCGCCAATGCGGTCGCGTACGAAATAGCACTTCAGCCAGTTTTCCACATCGCGGGTCGCTTCGTCGGCGCGCCGCTCGGTCTGCGAGCAATGTGCGCCGATCTCATCCCACTTGCCCGGGCTATAGGTTGTCTTGGTCAGCACCGCCTTGATGGCGCGATGCACCAGCAAGTCCGGGTAGCGCCGGATCGGCGAGGTGAAGTGGGTGTATGCGTCATAGGCCAGGCCAAAGTGGCCCAGGCGTTCCGGGCTGTAGACCGCCTGCTGCATGGATCGCAACAGCATGGTCTGCATCAGGCCGACATCCGGCCAGGCCTTGACCTGTTCCATCAGCCGCGCGTAGTCGCCGGCTTGCGGCGAATCTCCACCGCCCAGGGACAAACCGCGCTCGTTCAGGAACTTGCGCAGATTTTCCAGCTTGCGCTCGGTCGGACCTTCGTGGATGCGGTACAAAGCCGTGTGCTGATGGCTGCCGAGGAAATCGGCGGCGCAGACATTGGCGGCCAGCATGCATTCTTCGATCAGGCGATGGGCGTCGTTGCGCCGAACCGGGTCGATCCGCTCGATCTTGCCGGTCTCGTTGAAGATCATCTGCGTTTCGGTCGTCTCGAACTCGATGGCGCCGCGTTGGCCACGCGCCTTGAGCTGAGCTTGGAACAGCGCCTGGAGATCGAGCAGATGCGGCAGCAGGGCCTTGCGCTCCTTGGCGGCTTTGCCCTTGGGTTGCTTCAGTATCTCGGCCACCTCGGTATAGGTAAAGCGCGCCTTGGACAGCATCACCGCCGGGTAGAACGTGTACTTGACCACTTGGCCGTCGGCATCGACCTGCATATCGCAGACCATGCAGCAGCGTTCCACATCCGGATTCAACGAGCAGATACCGTTGGAAATCTGTTCCGGCAACATCGGTATGACGCGGCGCGGAAAATAGACCGAGTTGCCGCGCTCGTAACCGGTGGCATCCAGCGCATCGCGGGGCCGCACATAATGGCTGACGTCGGCGATGGCGACCACCAGGCGCCAACCCTTGCCCTGCCGCTCGGCATAGACGGCGTCATCGAAGTCCCGGGCGGTTTCACCGTCTATGGTCACCAGGGGCATTTCGCGCAAATCCACGCGCTTGAGACCTTCCGGTGTCTTCCAGTCCTTCTTGGTCACCTTTTGCGGCGTCTTGCCCGCCTGGCTCTCCGCCTCGGGCGAGAACACATGCGGCAGATCGTGCTTGCGCAAAGCGATTTCGATTTCCATGCCGGGATCGGCGTAGTTACCCAATACCTCGACGATGCGGCCAATCGGCTGGCCGTACTTGCTCGGCTGGGTGATCATCTCGACCGACACCACCTGGCCCGGTTCGGCCTCCAGGCTGCCTTCCGGCGACACCAGGATCTCCTGGCTGATGCGCTTCTCCTCCGCCCGCACAAAACGCACGCCGCGCTCCACCACCAGCCGGCCGACCAGCCTCGTGTTCACATGCTCCAGCACTTCGACGATCTTGCCCTCGCGGCGGCCGCGGCGATCCACGCCGATCTCGCGCACCATCACGCGGTCGCGATGCATCACCTTGTGCATTTCCTTGGGCCCGATAAATAGATCGGACGATCCATCGTCCGGCACCACGAATCCGAATCCATCCGGGTGGCCTTGCACGCGGCCCTTGATCAGGTCGAGCTTATCGGCGATGCAGATAACGCCCTTGCGGTTGATCACCACCTCGCCTTCCCGCGCCATGGCGTTCAAACGGCGGGTGAAGAATTCGGCCTCGTGCGGCTGGATGGAAAACAGCTCCACCAACTCGTCCGGGTACATGGGCGCGCCGCGCTCGGTCAATATCTGCAGAATGTAGCTGCGGCTGGGAAGCGGCATCTCGTACTTGCCAACTTCCTGTTCATAAAAGGGATCCGCCTGGCGCAGCTTCAATGCAGCCTTGGGTAGTTTGGCCGGTTTTCCGGGTTTTTTTTCTTTACTGGTTGACATAAATCGTTCACTCTCTATAATGCGCATCTCTCGACGCGCTGCTGCGTATCATGCAGCGAAGTTCGAAGCCCAGGTGGCGGAATTGGTAGACGCACTAGGTTCAGGTCCTAGCGATCGCAAGGTCGTGGAAGTTCGAGTCTTCTCTTGGGCACCAATACAGCAAGGGCGTATGTAGTTTGTCGGGCGGTTTGCCGACAATGCCGCATAAGCTCCACAAACAACCCAGCCTCGTGCTGGGTTTTTTGTTTTTGGAGTCTTGGCCGTCTGCATAGGCCGGCATTGTGCCATAGCCTTCCCTTCCCACATAAGCGCCGTCTTACGCCAGCCTAGCCAAGCTTGGGGGTTTTTGCCCGAAATGACGGCACTGGGGAAGAAGCGGCACTTATTAATCAGTCGTCCCGCGTCAACACTTCCAACAGCTCGATCTCGAAAATCAGATCGGCATTCGGCTTGATATGGGCACCGACTTGTCTTTCGCCGTAAGCAAGGTGGGCAGGCACCATGAGTTTGCGTTTGCCGCCAACCTTCATGCCCATCAAGCCAATATCCCAACCCTTGATCACGCGACCGGTGCCGATCACGCACTGAAAAGGCTTGCCGCGATCATAGGACGAGTCGAACTTGCTGCCATCTTCCAGCAGGCCCAGGTATTGCGTGGTGATCAAGGCGCCCTTGACGACCGCCTTGCCCTCGCCCTCCCGTATATCTTCCACTTGCAGTTCGCTGATCATCGCACTCTCTTGTCCACCGGACCGGATATACCTGCCGAAGCAGGGCTTCCAACGCCGCCCAATTCGCCATGGCATCGAATTGGGCGACGGCGTGTTTATATACCTGGGTCCGCGGCATTTATCCAATAGCTCGGATTAGCCAAATGGTTAAATTACGGCTTCCTCAAACGTTGACATCGGTGGCTTCGGCCACCGATTTTTTTGCGTGCCGTTTGCGCCGCAACCCTACGATCCCGGAACGTTAGCCAAGTAGTTCGGCATCGGGCCGATGGGCGCGGAAGTGGGCTTGATCCACCAGGAAAATATTGGTCATCCCATCTATCGTGGCCCGCATATAGCGCAACGGGTAATCCAATTCGGCCATCTCGTCATTGAAGGTCAGCAGGGCGGACCTTACCTCGTCGACGTTGTCGTACAGCCAATTCAGTTCATCCGTTTCAAAATCCACCGCGGCGGAACAGATAGCCTGTTGTGCCGCTTCGATAATATCAGCCAGGGCCAGCCAGTCGATTGTCATCATGGTTTCCAATGCGTAGCAGAAATAGGCGCCGCATCATAAAGGATGTAATTGCCTTTGCAAAAGAGTGTGACGATCCAATCTTCAACGGCATGGCCGGCTGCGGCAGTGGACTCCCTGTCGGGAACGCCTCTTCGCGGCTTAACCCCGCACCCTTGCCACCAACTGGTCGAGTGCCTTGTTCCAGCCATCGTGAAAGCCCATTTCCTCATGCTCCTTGCGGCCGGCTTCATCGCCATGCAGCAATCGCACACTGTAGCGGGTACCACTGCCCAAGGGCTCCAGCGAAAGGACGGCGGTAAAGAGAAAATGGCCGCAGTGCCCGGACGCCGGCGGCAGGGCCGGACGAAAGCCCGGCTCCAAGGCATTGGTCCAGACCAGTTTGCGATTCTCGACGATTTCCAGGTAGCAGCCCTGGTTGGGAAAGTCCTGCCCTTCGGGCGAGCGCATCACGGTGCGGAACCGTCCGCCCGGACGCAAATCGATGTCGCATTCCACCGTGCGCCAGGGGTCGGGCGTAAACCATTTCAGCAACTGCTCCGGATCGGTCCAGGCCTTCCATACCAAGGCGGGCGATATATCGAGATCACGGGTCAGCGTCAGATCCAATTGTTCGGTCATTTTTGGGTTCCTCCTGCATGCTGGGTGGACCATCTGCGCGTCGGCGGCTGGACAATAACTGTAGATGCAATCGCCTCCCACCGCCAGAACGCACCCGTAGGTAGCGGGTGACTATCGGTAACGGCGTTGGCGGAGGCCCGTAAAACCTACAGCAAAGGGTCGCCAACATGACCGGCTTGGCCCGGATATCGCGTCGCCGGACAGGCACGCCTTTTGCCCTTCCCTCAAGGCCGTACGGACCGGCCGCCTCTGGCGATCCACACAATCGGTACCGCCACGGCGCCTTGCAGGGCCTAAAAGGAAAGGACACCTTATATGGATTCGGATTACGATCAAACGGGCATTGACTTGGACAAGCCCGGTTCCACGGCATCGGAGGATGACGCGCAAGACAACGCGATCGAGCGGAAGCGGGAGCCTTTGGACAATGGCGGCAGCGCCCGCGAGCTCGACCCGATAGGCGAGGATGACGCAAGGGGCGGAGCAAGTGTTCTCGGCGGCTCGGGGCAGCGAATGTTCAGGGACATGACCCATCTCGTCGCGGCGAACGACCCCGGTCGTGGTGGCAGATCCGTTTGAAATCGCGGGGTGGACGGGGCACCGACTTGGGCGGCGCCCCCTCGCCCGCTTCCGCTATTGCAGGACAATATCGAAGTACTTCTCCACGCACTTCTCATAGTCGCCGGCCTTGAGCGCGCTATAGGGCGTCTGATAGCCGACCAGCTTGCAGGCATAACTGCGCCCATCCGGCCAGTTCGATCCCCAACTCCAATCCTGCTCCCAATAGATCTGCAAGGCGCCCGCTCCGGCAGCCGGAAAAGGCTGCATGCCGGCGCAGTTCAGCACTTCGCCGGCGGCGATCGGCACGCCCAGATAAGCGGCCATCTCCCGGTAATAGGCGATGCGGTTCAGCGCCTGCGGTTTATCGTAGCCATGGCCGCACTCTATCCCGCCGTTGATGATATGGATGGTGGCGCCGTATCCAGCCGAAATGCCGGCGGCCCGATCGGCTGCATTGGCTTGCCAGCTACCATCGACGATATGCAGCATGGAAGGTTTGGGCGGTTGCGGGTAGACGAAGAAGAACACCGCGGAGGCCAGGTTGAGCCAGCTATCGGCTACCCGTTCAGGGTTATCCAGCAGGGTGCGGACCGTGCCGTACATCGCATCCGAAAATGGCCCGTAGTTATAGTTGTACGAGAGCTGCTTGGCTCCCCGGCCGAAGTATTTCTTCCAACTGCCATCCGCTTGCTTGCCGCAGGGCCAGGTCTGCCCCTGCCAGGTGCCGGGCGCGCACTCGGCATTGTAGGTACAAGCCGCCCCGTCCTCGCTGCAACCGGCTTCCCGCAGGTAGTACAGACCTTGCCGCCACTGTGGAATGGCGGACGAGGGATCGTGTGCGCCGGTTTCCTGGGCGAAATGGGCGAATTGGGTGGCCAGCGTCTTGCGGCAGATGGCATCGGCGTCGCGACCGCCGGCTTGATCGCCGCAGACGGCGGGGAATTTGGCGATGGCTTGCAGGAAATTGGCGTAGCTGTAGCTGGCATGGCGCTGCGGAAACAATACCTCCCAATCGGTCGCGGCCAGAATGCGTTCGACCCGCCGAACATTGGCGGGATTGTCGCTTCTGCCCGGTCGAACGGCTTCGACGCTGGCGTTGTCCAGCGTTCGCACCGAGGCTCTCACGCTTTGAAACACGGCGCTGGCAGTCTTGGCCTGCTCATCCGCCCTGACCTGCGCCCGCGTCGGTACGCTGCCGCCCTCCCCGCCTCCGTTGCCAGGCGTACATTCACCGGCCGGACGCGCCTCCCATACGGCGTTACCGCCCGGCGCTTCATTGCGGGTCCACCATTTGGCGCGCCAGGCTTGATTGCTATGCAGCACGTATTGTCCGGCGGTATAGACCTGACCACTTTGCCAGGAATCGCAGGGTGGTAGTAACAACTTCGCCCGCTGGAGCGGCAACTGGGCGGCGTGTGCAACACCGCTACAAGCAGCCGCCAGCATGACAGAAAACAAGAGCTTATCGATTGGGGCTTTCATTCCATCCTCCGGTGTAGTATTGCTGCCTTCAGGCAGCTTAGAACCACTGAAATACCACTACACCGTAGACGAATTTACCTGGCTCGCCAGTTGACCCACTCGCGTCTCAAGCGTCAGAGCCCGCGGACTCTGGCAGCGGCGTTCCCGGCCTTCTCCGGGTGGCCGCCGTCTCATTGATATGGACAAAGGTCCTGGCCACACGCTTGGAGCGTAGGAAATAAGCACCCCATACCAGGATCTGCATGGTGACGATCGGCAGTGCTCGCGCCCATTCCTTGGCGTCATTCTCGGCGCCCGGGATGGCGGAAAGGCCGATCACGCAGATAAGCGCGCTCAGCAGCGACCCTACCCCAAGGCCGATATAGACCCTTGGCAAGAGACGACGTTTCTGGAAGAACAGTACGGCGGTCAATACGGTAAAGACGACCTGTGCAAGCTGCGCCGCCAAGGCGAACAGCAGGGTCGGCGCCCATAGCGGGTGGTAGGCGGCACCATCCAGGCTGGTGATAGCGGCCCAGGAGTCCAAGGAATACACCGGCAGCATTTCGAAAAGCTCCTTCAATGCCCGGAATGGATTAAACGACACGCCAATGGCAACCAGTACCAGCCAACCGCCGATTTTCTCGCCCGGCCCGGTAGCCTGGCCAGGCTTGGCCGGTGGGTCGTAGCGATACAGCATGATGGCAAGCGCGATCCACACTCCCGTCAACATCAAGCCAAGCAGGGCGATGGTCCAATTGAAGTGCACCTTGCCGCCAGCCGGCGCAGGCGCCTCCCGCTCCACCTGCTTGCCCTGTTCATTTGTATACAAGGAATAGCCGAGCCAGTCGAAGGCGACTTCCAGCTTGGCGCTCACCCGCGCCATATCGGCCGGCATGATATGGTCGGTGCGGCTACGGAAACGGTCGTAGATACTCACCAAGGTGCCTTGCACATTGACCGTCTGCCGATATTCGAAAGCCGGATCCTCCACGACGTGGTTTTCCGCTTCCAGCTTCCAGCCGACCGGCAGTTCCACCCGGCTGATTTGCTCGATATCGATGGGAAACGCCCAAGCCAGCGGAGCATTGCGTATCAGTTGATCCGGCTTGCGCAGGTATTCCCGAATATCGGGGGTATATATCTGCGCTTCGCGCCTGCCAGCCTGTTTGTTGCGTGTCCAAAAGTCGGCAATGCGATAGTGCTCGGTAACGGTTACCAGGTTGGCTTGCTTATCGTCTTCCACGGTGAGCGGCGCGGCTACGGTAATACCCGGGTAGAAGCGAGCGTAAAAATTCAGGTAGTTCTTTTGCAATTCATCGCGGTTCTGCGAAGCCAGTTCATTGCGCAGCTTTTCCGCACCGCCGCCCTGCACCTGGGTCTTGACGGTGTAGCCCACCGGCTGATCGGGTCCGGCCTTGGCATCGAACACGGAAGTGATCGTCCGCTGGTGCGGCAGCTCACCGCGAGGGTGCATGGGCAACAAATCGCGCGATCCCGGCTCCAGCAGCAGGGCCAGACCAAAGTCGGGTTGGTAGAAGCTAGCCAGATTGCCGTGCTGGGTAGCGCGGGTCGGATCCATCCAGTAGTTCGAGCCATCCTGCGAGCGTACCGCCACCAGGACATGGTTGAAAGCCCCCGGCGATGGCTGCCAGCCGGCAATGCCGCGCCGCGCCGCGCCTGGGTATTGACCAAGGCTGGCCGCGCCTTGATGCCCAGGGCGTCCAGCATGGCAATGGTCAGCATGGTCTTGTCCTTGCAGTCGCCAAAGCGACGCTCCAACACTTGCAGGGGCGAGCTGGGCGCATGCGAGCCGGCGCCGACCTCCACACCCAGGTAGCGGATTTCACCCTGTACGAACCGCAGCACCGCCATCATCCTGCCGGCCACATCGGGATGCGCGGCGGCGATCTTGTCGACTTCGGCCTGCAAGGCGGGGCTGAGCTGCGCGGGAAGCCGGTATAGCGGCAGCGCCCATTGCACCACGGACGCCCAATCCTTGAACTCGCCCCATTGCACCATCGGATAGGGATCGAACCAGCCAGGTGCATTCTTATCGACCAGCAAGGCCGCTACGTCTTTCCTATCCCACAGATATTCGCGGAAATCGCCGATCTCGCGCACTTGCGGCGTGAGATCGGTATTGCGTGCTTTCAGGCTGATTTCACGGCCCGACGGTACGAGCAGGCGGGCATGCAGCCGTTGAACCGGCGCAGTCCATTGCAGATCGAAGCCGCCGAATACCTTACCGCCGAATACCGGGTTATCGCCGTTCACGGAAAAGGCATACTCGACAATATCGCCGACACGAATGTCCTTCAAAAAGATGTTGGCGGTTTTGCTACCGTCATACATCTGGTATTCCAATTCGGTCTCGCGCTGCAATATATTGATGGTCGCATTGTCCAGCTTACCGATCACCTGCTTGTCGCGAATGACATTGATGGAATGCAAGACCAAGGTCTGGTAAGCGGGATCGAAGCCGATCTTGATGTTGGCCACACCGTCCAGGCCGCTGGCGTTCATCGCACGCGTGGCATAGTGCCGATAGCTGGACTTGGCTTGAGGGCCAAGCCGCACCTGTTGGTCGCTGAGCAGATAAAGCACGCCTTCACCTACCCGCTCAGGCGGCACCGTCCCCTGCGCAGGGTAAGTCACCGGCAGCACCCATTGCGGCGCCGCTGAAATCAGGTACTCCCGTGGCGCGGTATAAGCCGGCAGGGCGGCGAGCAGGGCCAAACCGCAAAAGAGGACGGCGATAAGCCAGGCGCGAGACATTGCAAACGAATTAGGCATGCGGAAATTCATCGCGCTCGGAAGCGCGTTCCAGGAGTAAAGCTGCACGCCGGCTTGGCGGGCAAACTATTGGAGGCGGAGGTGACCGCCACTGGCCAAGCAGGCGGTAAGAACACGAAAGGGATGCGCCGCCTTCACTACGGCAGCAAGCAAGGAAGCATAAACAAGGGGCAAAATTATATAGAAATATCAGTATCTTGCAAGCAGCCCCAATGGATTGGCCGACCAAGCCTTCCTGAAAGTCCTGGCCGGCATTGCCTAGATCCGCTTGATTCTGGAACCACCGATCAGGGGCTTTTTGATTTCCGGTGTGCCTGCCGCTCCCGCTACCGGATTGGATAATTCCAGCTCAAGCGGAAACGGCATGTCATCCCGCGACGCACCCGTCTTGGCCGCGGTGGATGACATGGCCTCGCCGATAGCGGATGCCTGCGGCTCATCGGTTTTGATCCCCAGGCTTTCCTCCAGCAGCTCGATCACCACATCCAGTGCCGCTCTATCCGCCGACTTTCCCAAGTCGAACAGGACTTCATCCTTGTCGGGCACGTGAGCGGCAGGTAGCCAATTGGCGCCGACCGACCGAGCGCTTGCGGGCCAGCCGGCTTCAGCATGCATTGCGTCATGGGAGAACAACCATTTATTCAAATTGTCGAAATGGTTTGCCGCACCAGGCGAAGGTTTTTTTAGGCAATGCCGTTTGTTCGGGCACGAACGGGGTAGCGGCACGCCGACCTCGACAATATTATCCAGGCTGCTTTGCAGGCGGGGGCGTGCGATTGCGTGACTGTCGCGCGGCCGAGGCAGCGCATTTTCCAGACTGCTTCGGCGAACGGCGGGTGCGGGGGCCAGGTGGGATTGGGAGGGTAAGGGAGAAAATACCTCGCGGAGGGTTTTCAGCATGATTATTTTCCAAGCGTATGGGTAGAGAAAATGGCTTCATTTATCATCACCTGCAAGAAAATACCTACAGCCGCCCTTTATGTTCACCCACGCTCTCGGCATTGCCAAAACGTATATAACGGCATAGGGCTTGATCACGGATATTGGCCGGACTACTCGCTGCCATCCTCCCGCTGCCGGCCTCGGCCTGACGACAGACGTCGTTTCGGCACGTTGCACGGCATCCGGCTCCTTACTCGTTTCCGGTCATATCCAGCCTGGAAGACTCGATTTGTGACGGACTGGACAAGATATCGTTGCACGCCTATTCGGCAGCAATTCCCGAGCCTGGTGTTAGCCGATCGAGGTAGGTGAAATCAAGATCGGTGAAGTCGAGATCGGTGAAATTGTTGCCGCTGGCGCGGTAAAACTGGTCGGCGTGAATGGAAGAATAGTACGCTGCGGAAATCAGGGAGTCGTCAGGATCAAGCGAAGGATTTTCGGGGGAAGCCGGCAGCGGCTCTGGGGCCGGAACCGGGATGCCGATGAATTGATTTCGGCACTTATCGTGATTTTCCATAAATTCGTACTTACAATGCATAAAAATTCGATTTTGCATTTTATGGCGAAATAAGCTATCGAATTTATAAACAATTTATCGAAATGTGAATTGTCACCATTAACGGCGAGCGGCGCCGGACCCGGCGGAATGCGGGCCTTGTCCAACCGGGTGGAGAAAGCCATCGTATCCGGCAAGGATGGTCTACGCTGGTTTTAGGCCTCGCCCGCATCGAAGCCGCGTGCAGCCAAGAAGAGATCCGCCCGGCGGATCCGAAGCTGGAGGAAATATGACGAACAACTTCTCCGCCGCGCTGATCGTGGACCCGTCCTCCGCCATCCGGCAAGCGCTGCGCTCAGCCCTGATGAGCCTGGATATCCTCCGTGTCGATGTCGCGTCCTCGGTGGCCGAGGCACGCCGCCGCCTGGTGGAGTCGACCTACAATATCGTGCTGTGCGAATACCACCTGGGCAACGAGGAAAGCGGTCACGACTTCCTGGAAGAACTGCGCAAGAACAAGGCGCTGCCGCTGTCCACCATCTTTATCATGATCACCGGCGAAGCCAGCTACCCCTGCGTGGTGGCCGTGGCGGAAGAAACGCCGGACGACTATATGCTCAAGCCGGTGCAGACCGGCGACCTGACCGACCGCATCCGCAAGGCCTTCACCCGCCGCAATGCCCTGATGGATATCTATGAAGCCCTGCACAAGGGCGACGATGAAGAGGTACTGAAAGTCGCGCAGTGGATGATCAGCAATAAATCGCCCTATATCAGCGATATCGTCCGCCTGGCCTCGCAAAGCCTGTTTCGCCTCGGCCGTTACGACGAAGCGACCAAGATGTACCGCGATATCCTGGCCAAGCGCAGCCTGGCCTGGGCAAAGTTGGGACTCTCCAAGATCGCCATCAAGCAGGGCGACCTGGCGGCCGCCGAGCAGGCCATGCTGGGCCTGGTGGAACAACACCTGCTTTATCTGCCGGTCTACAACCAGTTGACCGAGCTGTACCAGATCCAGGAACGCTACGGCGATGCACTCGCAGTCACCGAAAAGGCCATCAAGATCACCCCGCGCAGTATCCGCCGCCTGCAATATGCCGGCCAGCTTGCCTACAGCCTGGGTGATGCGGTCAAGGCCGGCGACTTTCTGAACCAGGCGGTACGTTTCAAAGGCAATGTGGTCGATCTCGACTATCGCAGTATCTTTTACCTGGCGCTGTTGCAACTCGATACCGGCCAGACGGCCGAGGCATCCAGCCTGATCAAGCAGATGGGCGCCAAGCTCAGGGCGGACCCCCATTCCTCGAAGAACCGTTGCGCCACCTGGTACGGCGCCTTGGCGCAGGCAACCGAGATGATTGCCAAACGCGAAACCATGGCGGTGATCGATATCATGCGGCAGTTGGCCGACCAGTGGAACCAACCCGATTTCGACTTCGATTTCGCCCTGGACTATCTACGCGTGGTGGACCGGCTCTATGCCGCCGACCTGGCCGAAACCTTGGGCGATTGGATACGTCCGCTGGCCGGACGGTTCGCCAGCAGCCGCTACGCGCACGAATTGATGGTGCAGCGGGTAGCCGAGCATCCCACCTTGGCCGAGGTGATCAATCTGGCGGCGGGAGAGATCGCCACCATCACCGAAGAAGGCGCGCGCCTGTTGATGGAGGAAAAACCGGGCGAGGCAGCCGAGCGGCTGGCCGACGCCGGACTGAAGAACTACAACAACCGCCTGCTGGCCGCAGCCGCGAACGCCGCTGCCCGCAGCTTCCAAGTGACCCGCGACCAGATGGACAAGATGCAGGTGGAGATGTGCCTGGCCCGCATTTATCCGCAGGACGACAATCTGAACCAAAGGTTGAGGATGCAGATTAATGGTCCGGGGGGGTGATTCACCTAGTACAGCGAAGTGAATACGAGCACGGGTTTAACTCATACGGCCATTGGCTTTGGCGAAACTGTCGGCGTATTCATCGTTATTAAATTGAAACGTTGTGCCAAAATAGGTTTTTCCAGCAAACCTTACGGGCGTGGCACTTCTTGCCCAGAAGAAAAGACCCCAATATAGTGTCGTGTAGGTAACGGAACCATAAGGAAAATCTTCGGTTTCCTTGCCATGGAGTAAATTGCCTGTTATCCGATAGATGGCTAGCGACGCAGCCAGGGCGGTAAACATGGATAGAACGCCCAGCATCAGATAGAACAAACTTCGCTGAGATAGGCCGCTGGCAAACCAACCAGATAAGAAATGCCTATTGCAAACGGGATATCTAATTCTCGTAACTTTACCTATTGTAACGACACCCGCCCCAAAAGGGACCACTGCTTTCGTCTCCTTGCTGTCAACGGTTAGGACTCTGGTTGCGGAGCCATTGCAGGCAGCGCATTTGTTTGGCCATTTTAATTTTTCTAGATCAACGGTAACTTTCTTCATTTTATATCACTCAAAAAAAGATTCATGAACGCACGGGTTTGAACCAGCGGCTAGCAGGTTGGTGAGAAATTCTTGGCTTCATTCGAGCTGGGGGATCTGACCGAATGGGAGACGATCGCTCAGAAAATAGGCAAAAAAATATCCGCTGCTTGAGCGGACTCTTCGGATTATAAAGCATTTCCGCCCTTTTGTGCGGGTCCGACTAATCTCCCCCAACCAGTGTCATGGCTGACGTGCGAAAATTAGGTAGAGAGCCTCTGGTCCTACTGGTATATATGAGTTCATATAACTTCTAGCCGGCTTTGACGGGAGTCCCTGATGTTTGCCACACGCAGAGCCAGCTTATGGATTAGATTCTTCGAGCAGTTGAGAGCCATTGACGTGCCGGACGACTTCATGACCGAACGCCCGATGAACGCGCCAAGGGAGGAAGACGGGGTATTCGATGACGAATTGCCGCTTCATACCCGGGTCGGAGGGCAATGAGGTGGCCTATGCTGGATGCCGACCCGGCAAACTACCCCGTTAATGAGAAGCCTTTCGCCATTGAAACATACTAGCTACGGTGCCGGACACTACCCCATACGCTCACTCATATAATCCAGAAAACAAGCAATCCGCGCCGCCAGCGCCGTGTTGCGGTAGTACACGGCGTGCACCGGCTGCCGCACTTCGACCGTGTGCTCCGTCAGGATAGGCACCAGCTCGCCACTTTGGCGGTCGGCCGCGGTCATGAAGTCGGCCAGGCAAACAATGCCCTGCCCGGCCAAGGCCAGCAGGCGCAGGGTCTCGCCGCTGGATGCCCGCAGGCTGGGGGTGATGCTCCACCGCTCGCCCAATGGACGGCGCAAGGGCCAGTTGTTCAGGCTGTCCGGCTGGGTAAAGCCCAACAGACTATGGTTGGCAAGGCTTTCAACATCACGGGGAATACCGTGCAAGCGCAGATAGGCCGGGCTGGCCAATACGCGTAGACGGTGGGCGCCCAAGGGTTTGGCGCGCAGGCTGGAATCGCCCAGTTCGCCGATGCGGATAGCGATATCGGTGCGCTGCTCGATCAGGTCGATGATCTGGTCATTGGTGTGCAGCTCCAATTCGATGGCCGGATAGGCTTGCCGGAACCCGCCCACCAAGGGTACCAGCACATGCTGCATCAGGGGCGCGGCGGCATTCACCCGCAGGCGGCCGGCGGGCCGGTCGCGCCGGACCGCCATCTGTGCTTCGGCTTCTTCGACTGCGGCGAGAATTCGTCCGGCCTGCGCCAGGAATAAGCGCCCTTCTTCGGTCAATTCCAGCTTGCGTGTGGTTCGGTGCAGCAGGGTGACGGCCAGCTTGGTTTCCAGCCGCCGCAAGGCACGGCTGATGCCGGAGACGGTCTGGCCCAACTGCTCGGCCGCGGCGGTGATGGAACCGCTCGCCACCACCGTGCTAAAGGCTTGCAGCTCATCCAGGGTCGTTTTCATTCTTGCATTTCAGTCAATTATCTACTGCTTGTCCACGGCTTTTTCGGCAAGCAACACGGGTGGACACTGCGGCCCTCGACCTACCGCAGGATAGCTCCCATGCCCAAAGCCTTGCTGGCGCTGACCATCAGCGCCTTTGCCATCGGCACCACCGAGTTCGTTATCGTGGGCCTGATACCGACCATTGCCGCCAATCTGGCTGTCAGCCTGCCCTCGGCCGGCCTGCTGGTCAGCCTGTATGCCCTCGGCGTCGCCATCGGCGCGCCCTTGCTGACCGCCCTCAGCGGCCGGCTGCCGCGCAAGCAATTGCTGCTGGGGCTGATGCTGCTGTTTACCCTCGGCAATCTGCTGGCCTGGCAAGCGCCCGGCTATACCTCGCTGGTGGTGGCCCGCGTGCTGACCGGCCTGGCCCATGGTGTATTCTTTTCCATCGGCTCCACCATCGCCACCAGCCTGGTCAGCAAGGAAAAGGCGGCCGGTGCCATCGCGACGATGTTTTCCGGCTTGACGGTTGCCCTGGTCACGGGCGTGCCGCTGGGCACCTGGATCGGCCAGCACTTTGGCTGGCGCGCGACCTTTCTGGTCGTCGCGGCCCTGGGACTGCTCGCCTTTCTGGCAAGCTTGCTGTTCGTCCCCCGTAATTTGCCTCACACGCCGCCGGCCTCGCTTTGGCAACAATTGCAGGTATTGCGTCAACCACGCCTGTTGCTGGTGTATGCCATGACCGCGGTGGGATATGGCGGCTCCTTCATCGCCTTCACCTATCTGGCACCCATCCTGCAACAGGTGGCGGGATTCAGCGCCGGCGCCGTCAGCCTGGTCTTGCTGGTGTATGGCGTGTCGGTGGCCTTCGGCAATATCCAGGGCGGCAGACTGGCCGACCGCCATGGTCCCATCGCAGCATTGAAGCTTATCTTCGCCGGATTGGCGGCCGTGCTGTTCGTACTGACCGTTACCTCCCCCCACCCTTGGCTGGCTGCGGCAACCGTGCTGATCTGGGGTGCCTTCGCTTTCGGCAATGTGCCAGGCTTGCAGGTTTATGTGGTGCGACAAGCCGAACGCTATGCGCCGCAGGCGATCGACGTTGCCGCCGGCCTGAATATCGCTGCCTTCAACCTGGGCATCGCCCTCGGCGCCTGGGGTGGCGGACTGATCGTCGAGCGGATGGGACTGATGCACACGCCCTGGATAGGCGGGCTGATCGTCTTGGGCGCGTTGGCCTTGACCGCATGGAGCGGCCGATTGGATAGCCGCGACCCGGCGGTCGGCCGGGCCGTACGTGCAGACCGGCCGGCTGTCGCGCATTGAAAGCCAGCCAGCTGCCTCTCTCGCCTTATTGGACTGTGAATCCGCCATCCATGGTCAAGCCCTGGCCGCTGATATAGCTGGCCGCGCCGGATAGCAGGAACAGCACCGGTTCGGCTACCTCATCCGGCTCACCGGGACGCCCGCCGGCGAATCCACCATCATGGCATGCAGATTATCCGAGCCGCCCATGGCCAGTTCCGCCATGGGCGTCGTGATTGGGCCAGGGCAAACGGCATTGATGCGTATACCTTGCTTGAAATATTCCAGCGCGGCGGTGCGGGTCAGTCCCATGACCGCGTGCTTGCTGCTGTTGTAGGGGGCGATATTGACGAAGCCTACCTGGGCGGCGATGGAGGCATTGTTGACGATGGCGCCGCCGCCGGTCTTGAGCATGGCTTCGATCTGATATTTCATGGACCAGAACACGCCCATGACATTGGTACGTAGCACTGCTTCAAAGTCCGCCGTGCTGGCTTGATGCAAGGGTGCGGCGCTACCCAGCAACCCGGCGTTATTGAAGGCGCCGTCCAGTTTGCCGAAACGATCCACGGCCGCCTCCACCAGGCGGCGATTGTCCGCTTCGACGGAGACGTCGGTCTGCACCACCATCGCCCGGGCGCCGGCGGCAACGATCTGGGCCGCGAGGTCTTCGCACACCGCCTGCCGGCGCGCGGCCAGCACCACGTTGGCGCCGGCATGCCCCAGCGCCAGTGCGGTAGCGGCACCGATGCCGGAGGAAGCGCCGGTGACGATATAGGTCTTGCCGGCCAGATCGGATAAGAGGTTCTTCATGGTTTGTTCCTGGAAAAGGTTGGGAAATGCCACGCAGCGAAGACTACCCGTCGGTACACTGTGCGAGAATCCCCATTCTCCAGTACAAATTGATGAGTTATTTTCAGCAATATGATGCCCAGCAGCACCATCGCCTTACAGGCCTTCGCCACGGTCGCCCGCTTGCGCAGCTTTCGCCGGGCTGCCACGGAACTGGGTGTTTCCCCCTCGGCGCTGAGCCATGCGCTGCGCGGCCTGGAGGAAGGGCTGGGTGTGCGCCTGCTCAACCGCACCACCCGCAGCGTGGCGCCGACCGAGGCGGGTGAGCGGCTATTGGCACGCATCACCCCTGCCCTGCTGGATATCCAGACCGCGCTGGATGAAGTGAATGACTTCCGCGACTCCCCCATTGGCACATTGCGGCTGAATTCGCCGCGCGCTGCCGCCGAGCTGGTGCTGGCGCCCTTGTTGACACGTTTTCTGGCGGCCCACCCGGGCATGAAGGTGGAGTTGGTCTGCGACGATGCCCTTACCGATATCGTGGCGGCGGGATTCGACGCGGGCGTGCGCTTCGGTGAACGGCTGCAACAGGATATGGTGGCCATTCCACTTGGGCCGCCACAGCGCTTCGTCGTGGTGGCTGCGCCCGCCTATCTGGCCAGGCATGGCATGCCAAACCATCCACAGGATTTGCAGCGGCATGCCTGCGTGGGCATCCGCTTCCCGAGCGGCGGTATCTACCGCTGGGAATTCGCCCGCGGCGCCGAGCAGCTGGAAGTGGAGGTAAGCGGTCCGCTATCGGTGGAGGATATGCCGCTGATGATCCATGCCGCCGAGAACGCCGTCGGCTTCGCCTATGTCTATGCGCAATACGCCGCACCGGGTCTGGCGGCGGGCAGGCTGGTCACGGTGCTGGACGATTGGTGTCCTGAAATCCCCGGCTTCTTTCTCTACTACCCCAGCCGCCGACTGATGCCGGCCGGTCTGAAGGCGTTCGCCTCCCTCGTCCGGGCGGACTCGCTGGATCGCTAAGCCGGGGAGCACGTCTCGGCCTGGCCCAGATACCCCATCAGCACTTCGGTAATCGTCGCGGCGATGTCCTCCGTCGAAAACCGGGCCGGCGGATCGATCACCGCGGCATGCACCAGCGATTCCATCACCTGCAGTACGGTCCAGGTGGCCAAGTCGAGATTGCCCGGCCGCAGCTGGGCCCGATGCGCATCCAGCAAGGTCCATACGCTGCGATAAATAGCATTGTCGGCGGCACTTTCTGCCTTGGGCGCGTCAAAGAATGGGAATTCCTTTTCCAGCACCTTGTGCAAGGCCGGCTCCAGTTGGTGGGCGGTCAGCAAGGCCTGCACGATGGCTTCGATCCGGCCACGCAATCCAGGCGGCCGGGACCCGGCCAGCACCCGCTCGATGGCCTGGCCCATTTGTGCGGCATGGCGTTCGTGCAGCGCGGTGACCAGCGAGTCCTTGTTGGGAAAGTATTGGTAGATCGATCCCACGCTGACGCCGGCGCGTTCCGCTACCAGGTTGGTGTTGGTTCCCGCGTAACCGCGCTCGGCCAGAACGCGAGCCGTTGCTTCGAGAATCACCTCGACCATCTGTTGCGAACGGGCCTGGCGCGGCGATTTACGGGCTTGCGGGAGCGCTGGCATGGCGGCTTTCCAATGCGAGTTTTAAACACGAGCTATTACTCATATTCTAGCCGGAACCTGGCAGCAGCTTGGCTTTATCTGGAGATTTACATGAACAAGGCGCCTCTTGCCTCCCCTGCCGCCGCTACCACCGCAGCGGCTTCCCCCTCGGTATTTATACGGTTACTACCCATCACCCTGGCTGTGTTTATCGTCTTCCTCACGATCGGCCTGCCGTTGCCGGTACTGCCGCTGCATGTGCACGGTACGCTGGCAATGAGCACCCTGGTGGTCGGTGTGGTCATCGGCAGCCAGTTCGCCGCCGCCCTGCTCTCGCGCGCTTGGGCCGGCGGCATGGCCGACACCGTCGGCGCCAAACGGACCATGCTGGTCGGCAGCTGCATGGCAGCCTGCTCTGGGCTTGCCTATTTGCTGTCCGATGCCTTTTCTGCCCTGCCGGCCGGCGCGGTAGCCGTCTTGCTGTTGGGCCGGCTGCTATGGGGTTGCGCGGAAAGCCTGCTGGTTACCGGCGCCTTGAGCTGGGGAGTGGGTCTGCTCGGTCCGCAACATGCCGGCAAGGTCATGGCATGGGTGGGGATGGCCATGTATGGCGCTTACGCGCTGGGTGCACCGATAGGCGTGTGGATCTACCGGCACTACGGTTTTACCGGTATCGCCGCTGCCTGCACGGTCATCCCGCTGCTGGCCTTGGCCCTGGTCGCCACGGTACGGCCCAGCGTACTGGGCTCGGTCAAGCGGGTGCCTTTCTATCGGGTACTGGGTACGGTCTGGCTGCCCGGCGTGGGGCTGGCCTTGTCCAGTGTCGGTTTCGGCGTGATCACCGCCTTTATCGCCCTGCTGTTCGCCGCCCGGAACTGGGGTAATGCATCCATGGCCTTTACCGCCTTTGGCATGGCTTTTATCGCGGCCCGTCTCCTGTTTGGCCATTTGCCGGACAAGCTGGGCGGCGCCAAGGTAGCGCTGGTTTCCGTGCTGATCGAAGCGGTGGGGCAATTGCTTATCTGGCGGGCGGAGGGCGTGATGTTGGCTTATCTCGGCGCGGCCTTGACCGGTTTTGGCTACTCGCTGGCCTTCCCGGGCTTCGGCGTGGAAGCCATTCGACGGGCGCCGCCGGAAAGCCGCGGTGTAGCGATGGGCGCGTATGTCGCTTTCCTGGATGTCGCATTGGGCATCACCGGCCCGCTGGCCGGCATGATCGCCAGCCATCACGACCTGGACACCATCTACCTGGCCGGCGGCATTGCGGTTTTCTGTTCGACCGCGGTCGCCTTGTCGCTGCTGGTGCGGCCGGCCGTCGCTATCCCACAGACAGGTAAAGGTGGCTTGCAGAAATCACCACTTTGAAGCGCGGACGATGGGGGCTGGGGGCCGGGGAACTGCGATGAGGGGAGCATTGCGAGGGAGGGAAAAGCGATTGGCGGACCCTACCTCCGCCTGGCGGTTTCCCGCGTTACAGTGTCGCAAACTGTTCGTGCCGGCACTTCTGTTGCCCGGTAGCCGGCCACCGCGCAAGCTAGGCGTTAACCTTAAGCAACATTCAAGTACTGATCCCCGTTAGCCGGAGTCGGTACATCGAATTGCTGCATTACTTGCAGATTAGAAGGTTGGTTACCATCTAAGGATTTGCGCGGATTACGTCCGTCGCCTTTCGGGCTGCGTCTCTTCCTTCGTATACCCCGTCGAAACCAAGTCAGCCCCGTCGATGGTGGAGCTGGCGGGATTCGAACCCGCGTCCGAAATACCTTGGGTTGAGCCGGATTACAGCCATCAATTGCCGTGTTGCCTTTCGGCTTCACTGCAATTGAATGAAGTGTCGCTTACTCCCGCTCTCCAGACTTCCGAAAAATATCTGTTCCTTTTGTTTTTCGGAATGTTGCGGGATATAAGCCTGAGCGGAAGTCCGGACGAGCGCGTTCAAACGCAGTGTGCGACCAGCGTGGCGTCAATCGGAGAAAGTATGATATTTGGAAACAACGCGACCATCCTGGGAAAATCCAATATTCCAAGCGCTGAGGAAGTATTCATAGCGCACTTCGGTAACGCAACGTCCATCGTTCTTGCCACGATATTTGTTGTCGCTACCCCACCAGAGGTTTTGGCTGCACGCATGTACGCCACTTGGCTCGCCAAGAAGGGCAACGACCTTCTGCCTGGTCGTACCCATGGCGACTTGCTCGAATGCGTTTCCGGCACGACTGTCGAAAAATAGATTAATAAAATAGGCGACAATCAGACCAGCCACCAAAACAAATGGCGAAATCAGGAAAAGCACCAGGATATTATGAGCTACCGGGCGAGTTATTTTTTTACAGCTCGACATATATTCCTCAGGATTTTATGAATATTGCAGAATCAACATCACCAAGATTTAAAACCTACGCAGCCGGGCCACGCGCGTCCGCGCACCAGGAAGGAAGCCGACTGTTTGTCGGCTCCCAACAGCACAAAGCACACACTTCTGGCTTGGCTGTCTTTGCGGAAATTGCTGAATACCTGTCCCTGCTAACCGAACGGCGCCACCTTCAGCGCCCGCAAGGCCTCTTTCAAGCTGTCCAGGCTTAGCGGCTCGATAAATCCATCAATGCCGGCATCACGCGCGGCGGGCTGATCGGCTTTGAGCTTGAGCACGGCCGCCTTGATCTTGGCCGCGACCTGGGGATCGAGCTTGTTCGATGCCACCAGGAACCACTCCGGATAGAGCGGGGTGCTGTGCAATAGCTTCAATTCATCGTTCTTGCCGTCGACCAGGGCGAACTCGGTCAACTTGATCTTGCCCTCCTTGGCCATCGATTCCAGCAGTCCGCTGCGTACGAAGCCGACATCCACTAGCCCTTTTTGCACGGCCAGCACGATATCGTCCTGCTTGTTGGACTGGCGCAAGCTGAAGTCCTTTTTCGGGTCCAGCCCGTTGGACTGAACGTAATACATCTGGAAGACATAGGCGCCGGCCGAGGAAGTCTGGAAGGCCATCACATTCTTGCCCTTCAGGTCGGCGACCGTCTTGATCGGGCTATCGGCGCGGGTGATGATGGCCCCGGCGAACTGGGCGGTTCCCTTGGCCTTGAGGGTAGCCAGCGGCTTCGCAATGTTCTGCTGGATCACATCCGCGGCCGATACCGGGTTCATCAAGGCCAGCTTGATGGCGCCCGATTCGACTTCCTTGTCGATACGTGCCGGCGGGGTGCCCGAAACGGTGACCTTTTCGCCGGTCTCGGCACTCAGGTAGGCCGCCAGGGCATTCCACTTCTGGATATCTTCCTGTCCGCGCGGTGCATTGACGGCAAGACTCAATTCGCCAGCCTGCGCAACCACCACGCACAAGGACAGCAAGCTGGTAATCAGGACTGCGAATCGCATGATGTACTCCTTTCACGTCGGATACCCGGGGCTTTCCCATGCGATTCATCGTAGTCCGCCACCGTCATCCGGACAGTTCTTCTTGCGTATATTAGATTATTAGCATATTGTCTAATCAACGACACGCTTCAGCGCCGACGTGGCAGCCAGGAGCGGCCGGATAGTCCCAGGAGGAATACCAGAATGCCGCTCTCCCCCGCCGCTTTCGATTTCATGCGCGTGCAGTTCGCCGTGACGGCCAGCTACCACTATCTGTTCGTACCGATCACGCTTGGCTTGATCCTGTTGATCGCCCTGATGGAAGGGGCCTATCTGTACAGCCGCGATACCGGCTGGCGGACGGGCGCCCGCTTCTGGAGCCGCTTCTTTTTCTTCGCCTGGTGCGTGGGCCTGGCCACCGGCCTGCCGCTGCGCTGGCAGCTCACCCACAACTGGGCTGGCTATAGCGACTATGTCCGCGAGGTCCTGAGCCGCGTGCTATCCATCGAGGGCATCGTCGCGCCTATCATGCTGGTGTTGACCTGCATGATGGTGTTCGGCTGGGACCGTCTCAACAAATATGTCCACTTTGCCGCCACCTGCCTGCTGGGCCTTGTACTGTGCATCCAGGCATCCACCATCCTGACCATGAATGCCTGGATGCAGCATCCGGTCGGCGTGACCGTGGCCGAGGGACGAGCCGTGGTGATCTCGCTGGAGGAAATCTTTCGCAGCCCGGTGGCTTTCGACAAGATCTCCCATGCGCTGCCAGCAGCCGTCGTGATCGGTTGCCTGTTTGTGCTGGCCATCTGCGCCTGGTACTGCCTGCAAGGCAAGCATCTGCCGATCGCACATCGCTCTTTCAAGCTGGCCGCCGTGGTGGGCCTGGTCGCAACCCTGGCCACGGTGGTTTCCGGCCATCATAGTGCGCGCAGCGTAGCCCGACACCAGCCGCTTAAATTCGCCGCCATCGAAGCGCTATGGCGAACCGAAGCGGCTCCCGCGCCCTTGACCTTATTGGCCGTGCCGGACCGTGCCAGCCGGAGCAATCGCTACGAAATCCAGCTACCCTACCTGCTCAGCCTGCTGGGAAACCACCGCCTGGACCAAGCCCCCAAGGGCATGGACGAGCTGGTGGACGAGGCCGCCTCGCGTATACGCCATGCTCGCCACGACGGCGTGGAGGATGGCTATGACCTACTATCCCGCGATCTGGAACAACGTACCGGCCATCGCGTCCAGGAAGCCGATATCGCTGCAGCGGCCAATCGCCTGGTGCCGAATGTACCGGTCCTGTTCTACTCGTTCCGGCTGATGGTGGGGTGTGGACTGGTTCTGTCGCTACTGTTCGGCCTGGCCGTCTGGCGGCGCAAGCAGCTGGCCGCGGGCGGACAGCGCTGGTTGCTGCGCCTTATCCTGGTCTGCCTGCCTCTCCCCTGGCTGGCCACGCTGGCGGGCTGGATGGTGGCGGAGGTCGGACGGCAGCCTTGGGTGGTATATGGCATGCTGCCCACCGCCAAGGCCGTCACGGTGGGCGGCAGCCTGCTCAGCCCACAGATGGGCATGCTGGCCGCCGCCGGCTATCTCCTGTTGGCGCTGTTTTTTTGCCGTGCCACGCTACTCACCATTGCCCTGGGACCGCAACAGAGCCCCTTCAGCTGGGACAATTTCCTGCGTCTGTTGGGCTGGCGCGCCATTCGGCCACGCGCCGGCACGCTGACCCTCCATGCCACCCCGCTCACGCTCGCTACCCGCGGGCTGAGGTAAGACCGTCCAAGCGCTGCATACCGGAAGTTGGATTCCAGTCTTGTGCGGGTCCCAAACATGCGAAAAGCGCCATTCCTGGCGCTTTTCCTGGTCCCAGGCCGCTGGCCCG
Organism: Chitinimonas arctica; assembly: GCF_007431345.1. Taxonomy (NCBI): domain Bacteria; kingdom Pseudomonadati; phylum Pseudomonadota; class Betaproteobacteria; order Neisseriales; family Chitinibacteraceae; genus Chitinimonas; species Chitinimonas arctica. The sequence goes on from NZ_CP041730.1 coordinate 896,087, forward strand.
GCCGTCCCGCTTAATTGGAACGGGCTATCGTGATGTTGTTACGTACATCCTTCACGTCCGGCACATTGCGGGCGATCTGGGCGGCATGGGTTTTTTCCGTATCGGAGGTGGCGAATCCCGATAGTTGCACCACGCCCTTCAAGGTTTCCACATTGATGCGCATGGCGCTGACGGTCTTGTCCTCGGCGAAGCGCGCCTTCACCCGGGTGGTGATGGTGGTGTCGTCGACAAATTCACCGACGGAACTCTGGCCGCTGGTGACGGCACAGCCGGTGGTGCCGAAGGCGGTCATGATGGCCAGCGAGAGGGCGATTAGCAGCTTGTACATGGCAGGTCTCCTTGTTGTTGAGCAGGTACGGCGCCATTGGGAGGGCCGTTGTTGAAGCAAGTGCAAACGTTGTGCCTGCTTGCCGGCCGGGCAGGTCTTTCTGCCTGGATATTCACGCCGGCACGGCGTCCTGGCTGCACCTTTGCCAATGGCGGTGCGCGCCGATCGCGTCGATAAACTGCGCCGCGACGTCGGCCAGCAGGGTCTCGCCGGTTTGGTAGACCACCCCAGCCGGACAGGTCTCCGGTGGAATACCGGCCTCATCCAGTAGTTCCAGGCCGTCGCCACTGGCGGCAATGGCCTTGCCGTGCTTGTAGGCCTCCAGCACGAAACGCAGCGCGTCGCCGCAGGCACGCAATCCATGGCTACCGCCAGGCACGAAAACCGCATCGAAGACCACCGAAGGCGTGGTGAGCAAGGTGTGATCGACCGACAGTGCGTCACCGCTTGCGCTGGTCACCGTACCAAGCGTCAATGCGACCAACTTGCAAACCGCACCGGCTGCTTCCAAGGCCTTGCGTACTCTCTCGACCGCCTCGCCATCGACGCCATCGGCCACCAGGATGGCGATCTTGCGGGTGCGGATGGAATGGTCGCCGCTGCCCAGCATGCTCAGCTGCGGAGACGGTTCCGGCTCCGGTAAGGGGGTAGACCGCACCGTGGCTTGGTGATCCTTGAGACCCAGGCCGCGCGCAACGCGGCCGGCCAATACCGGATCGACGTTTTCCAGTGTGCGCACCATGCGCTCGCGAATGGCCGGCACCCCGACCTTGCTCAACTCGAAGGTAAAGGCCAGCACGATATGGTCCTGCTCGACCAGGCTCTGGCTTACCCAAAAAAGGCGCGCCTGGCTGAAATGGTCGGCAAAGCTGGGGCTGCGGGCCCGGATCTTGGGTGATTCCATTCTTTCCGCCACGCTGGCGAAACCGCCCAGGGCCGGCTCGATTTCGTGCGGTTTGCCGTCCGCCAGGGAATTGGGTTCGTAGGCTACCCGGCCGATGGCGATGGACTGTCTATGCATACCGTCGCGCTGGTTGTTGTGGAAGGGGCAGCGCGGCCGGTTGATGGGGATTTCGTGGAAATTCGGACCACCGAGACGTGACAGCTGGGTGTCGGTATAGGAAAACAGCCGTCCCTGCAGCAGGGGATCGTTGCTGAACTCGATGCCGGGCACGAGATGACCGGGATGGAAGGCCACCTGCTCGGTCTCGGCAAAGAAATTGTCGGTATTTTGGGTCAGCGTCAGCTTGCCGATCTTCTGCACCGGCACCAGGTTTTCCGGGATCAGCTTGGTGGCATCGAGCAGATCGAAGCCCAATTTTTCGGCATCGGCTTCCTCCACCACCTGCAGGCCCAGCTCCCATTCAGGATAGGCACCGCGGTCGATCGCCTCCCATAGGTCGCGGCGATGGAAATCCGGGTCCCGCCCGGCGAGCTGCTGCGCCTCGTCCCAGGCCAGCGCATGGATGCCCAAAACCGGCTTCCAGTGGAACTTGACGAAACGCGACACCCCTTCGGCATTGACCAGGCGGAAGGTGTGCACGCCAAAACCTTCCATCATGCGATGGCTGCGAGGAATGGCACGGTCCGACATCACCCACATGATCATATGGGTGCTTTCCGGCATCAGCGAGATAAAGTCCCAGAAGGTGTCGTGGGCGCTGGATGCCTGCGGCATCTCGCTATCGGGTTCGGGTTTGAGGGCATGCACGAGGTCGGGAAATTTGATGGCGTCCTGGATGAAGAACACCGGAATATTGTTGCCGACCAAGTCGAAATTACCTTCACTGGTGTAGAACTTGACGGCAAAGCCACGGGCATCGCGGGCGGTGTCGGCCGAGCCGCGCGAGCCGGCCACCGTGGAGAACCGGACAAACACCGGCGTTTTGGCGGCCGGGTCCTGTAGAAAGGCCGCGCGGGTCAGCTTGCTCATCGGCTCGTACACTTCGAAATAACCATGCGCGCCTTCACCACGGGCATGGACAACCCGCTCGGGAATACGCTCGTGATCGAAGTGGGTAATCTTTTCCCGGAGTATGAAATCCTCCAGCAAGGTGGGGCCACGCGCGCCGGCCCTTAGCGAATTCTGGTTGTCGCTGATGGCCAGGCCCTGATTGGTGGTCAGCACCTCACCCGCCTCGCGGCGGTCGGCCTCCAGGTCCTGCGACTTCATGTCAGAGGGCACACCGGTGCTTACCGGGTGGGATGGATGCTGGGTGGATGACATGGGAAGCTCCTGAACATGGCCGCGCAAAGCGGAATATCCTTGTTCAGGCAAGCCTCATACCCATTCGCCCGCTGCGGTTTGACGCGCGTGCCGGACGCCGGCGCCGCAATGTTTTCCGCACCCTGGTAAATCCTGCGGCAATCCTCGATACGACCACCCATAGCGAAACAGCCACCCAGGCCGGCGTGGCTGTCAATCGGCAAGGGCGTGCCCGGATAGGATGGAAAGCGGGCTACGGGGAGGGGATCGCAACCGGAATCGCCTTCCCTCCTATCTGGCCCGGGTACGCGGTCTACTTGCCCTTCGGCATTTTGTCAGGGGTATTGGCACTGACACCGCTATTGCCCAGCGTATTGTTGTTGCCTAAGGAGTTGCTGGTGCCGGTGCGGCCGGCTGCGTCGCGGTCGCTGCCGCCGCCGCCGCCGCCGACGCTACCGCTGGACTCGCGGCTCCTGCGCCATTCGCTGAACTCGTCGGCGAATTTGCCGTAACGTTCCTGGCGCCAATTGTCGTAATCCTGGTCGAGCTTGCTCACCTGCTCACTACGCCATTGGTGGTAGTCGGGATCATAGTGGCGGGTCCCGGGCTGCGGGCCGAACTGCTGTTCGCCGCCTTGATAACCGCGATCGAAGCCGCCTTGGTACGGGTCATGGTGAGCGCTGCGATATCCACCCTGGTCATGACCATAGGGACCTTGCTGGCCTGAGCGGAAGCCGCCAGGGTGGCTGGACTGGAATTCACCGCGCTGTCCGAATTGGCCTTGGTCGGCATTGCCGTAGCCGCCCCGCTCCATCCCACGGTGTCCGGATTGGCCCTGTCCATATTGGCTATACTGGCCCGGGCCGTCGTAGCCCTCGATACCGCCGCCGCGTTGATAGCGCTCATCGCCTTGGTAGCCGTACTGGCCCTGCTGGCGCTGTCTGTCTTGGCCATGAACGCTATTGGGACGATTGCCCTGGTAGCGATTGCCACCATAGTACTCATCCTGATAGGCGCCCTGGCGGGATTGACCTTGCCGGCCGCCTTGTTCCATTGGCCGATTGCCTGGCGTACCGGATTGCCAGACATCACCACCGACAGGCTCGTTGCCACTGCCTTGCATGTCATTTTCGTAGTCATTGCGCGGATAGGCGCGATTGCTTTGGTTCATCATTATTCCCTTCTAAATTAGTTGAGAGAGAGGGGGAGAACTTCTGCCAACACGCCGGGAAAAGTACTTAATTACCTACATTTGTAAGCTTTTCCAAAGCCATGGTAACTATTTTTGAATAGTGGCTTCTTGCTCGCTGGCGCATAAAAAGGGAGCAATCGTTGTTCCTGGCCTGATCCGTCCTACATGAAGTAGTAAGGGCCGGGACAACTGGCTTGGGCAGCTTGCGCCTGCAGCCACGCGTACTCACGCTCGCAAGTCGGCTCGACGCGATCCCGTTCGTCGTCCCGCACCTTGAGTGGCGGCTGCACTGGCAGCACGGGCGGATCGTCGGAGGGATTCGGCGGTAGCTGCCCGGGGGCTTCCTCAGGGACGGGATCGGCGAGCGGGTCCGGTGCGGGCATGGCCAGCCACAAGGCCCGTTTCCTGGTGGAAATAGGTAAGGCCCGTGGATCGTTCTGTGTGACGGCTTGCATGGCGTGCTCCTGTCCGTGAGGGAAGTGTTGCTGAAGTAATAAGAGCAAATAGCTCGCCCACGGTCCGTGGCATGAAATATGCCCCTCGAAAAGGTGGACCCAGCTACTGGGCATCCCGTTTACCGACCATCGAGGAGAAGCGTCATGAAAACATTGATCACCGCTGTATCCGTATCCCTCTTAGCCGCCGCATCCCTTCCCGGCTGCAGTACCTCGCGCCAGGATCAGGCTCCGTTGCTACTGGCGGAACGACAGGCCGACCACTCCCCCTACGGTGTAGTGCAATCGGTGGAAGAAGTGGTCCAACCAGGCAAGCGCGGCCCGGGTGCCGGCGCCGTGCTGGGCGGCGTGGTGGGTGGCGTGCTGGGCAATCAAGTCGGCAAGGGTGACGGCAATACCGCCGCAACCATCGTAGGCGTGGTAGGTGGCGCCGTCGTCGGCGATAAATTGGACGATAGGCACAAGGAGCGCGTCGCCTACAGGGTATCGGTCCGCATGGACGACGGCAGCTATCAGGCCATCACCCAGGACAGTGCCAATTTTCGGCGTGGCGATGTGGTTGCGGTACGCGATGGCCGCGTGTGGCGGCGTTGAGGCCTTGCCGGAAAAAAACAGCCGCTCTGCAAAGAGCGGCCTGTTTTTTTGGCATCTATTGGAGCGCGGTCAACCTCGGCCTCGCCTAAAGAGGCCCATGACCAGCGTCACCACAAAGATGACCAGGAAGATAAAGAACAGGATCTTGGCGATTTCGGCGGCACCAGCGGCAATACCGCCAAATCCCAGTACCGCGGCAATCAGGGCAATAACAAAGAATACGGCAGCATAGTGCAGCATGATGCTCTCCTTGAGTGGGAGGGACGCGGGTTAAAGCCTGCGCCCCCTGCTTGGTCCGACGGCAAGGCGTTCAAACCATATGCCGACTGGCTTGCTGGATCATCGGCACGGTAGCCGGCTCCAATGGCCGGAATTCGATCCGGCGTGGTCGTCTATCGCGCCTTGGCTGAACCGTCGGCAACTCCAATACGGTTCTAGCCAGCGAGATCTGGAAGGGGCGTTCCGTGCGCGCCGCATACTTGGCCGGAGTTGAAGCGTCCGACCTGACGGCATGGATGGCTATCGTCAAGCTGCATATCACGGCGGTGACGATAAACAAGGCAAGTGCCTGTCTGATCGATTTGCGTTCCGAATCGTTCATTTGCCTTCCCCTTCCTGCCCGGTGACCGGCCGGTGCTTTACCCGACCGGTCGGCAGTCAGCCTAGTGACGGCTTTCCCAGGACTTCAGCTGCTCTTCCGCCTCGTCCTTGGTAATGCCGTAACTTTCCTGGATCTTGCCGGCCAGTTGATCGCGCTTACCGGCAATCCGGTCGAGGTCGTCATCGGTCAACTTACCCCATTGCTCCTTGATCTTGCCGGTAAATTGCTTCCAGTTTCCTTCTGCGATATCCCAGTTCATGGCTTGGCTCCTTGATATGTCTAGTTTGAAATCCGGCGACGACATGCCACCGACAATCCCTATTCAGCAATGCGCATGCCTACGATATTCATGTTTAATTTCAATAATTTACGCACAGCCACAGAAACTCGCGCCGAAACTGCCCAAGTAAGGCTTACCCACGATCTGTAAAAACTGCGGCGACCTGAACACCCTTAAAGCCAGTACTGCCAGATTCGGGCACCCGCCTCCTTGATACGCATCAGCAAGGAACGCCGTGACCATTGGGAGGCGATGATTTCGTCCGAGCTCTGCAGGTCGCGCTGGAACATGGCCTGCATCTGGCTGGCAAAGCCACTGCCCAGCACGGCGGCGTCGACCTCGTTGTTATGCAGGAAGCTGCGCCAATCGAGGTTGGTGGAGCCGACGCAAGACCAGACGCCGTCGATCTCGGCGGACTTGGCATGCAGCAAGGCGCCACGGCGCTCGAATATCCTTACCCCTGCCGCCAATAACTCGGCGTAGCGCGAACGGCCGGCGTGGTAAGTCGCCCAGAAATCGGAAGTGCCGGGCAGGATGAGTTTGACTTGTACACCGCGCCTGGCGGCCTGCTTCAGCGCATTCAACAACTGCCTGTCGGGCACGAAATAGGCATTGGTGATGGAAATATGATCACTGGCGCTATCGATGGCGGATAGCAAGGTCAGGTAGTTGACGCTGTGTTCGGCGTCCGGCGCGCTGCCCAAGGCGCGTACCAGCTCAGGCCCCTTCTGCGCCAGCGGCGGAAAATACTTGCGGGCGGCCAACGCTTCGCCCTTTTGCTTTTGCCAGGTTTCCAGGAATAGGCGCTGGAATTCGGCGACCGCCGGCCCCTGGATCCGCAGATGGGTATCGCGCCAGGGGGTCTTGTCCTTGTCGCCGCTGGAGCGGGCAAAGGAGCCGCGCGAATACACACCACTGATATTGATGCCGCCCAGGAAAGCGGTTTCGCCATCCACCACCAGCAATTTGCGGTGATCCCGGCTATTGAGTTCCCAACCCTTGCGTGCCTTGAGCGGATTGACCGGATTGAACTCCAGCACCCGTATACCGGCATCCCGCAGCCGATCGAAAAAGGCACGCGGGGTATTGATACTGCCCACACTGTCATAGATCAGATTGACCTGCACGCCCTGAGCCTGCTTGGCCAGCAGCATCTCGGCCACTTTGCGGCCCAGTTCGTCATCCTCGTAGATATAGGTTTCGAGATTGATATGGTCGCGGGCAGCCTCGATGGCCGAGAACATGGCTTGGTAAGTAGCGGGACCGTCTATCAGCAAGCTAACCTGATTGCCCACCAAAAGCGGTCGCCCCACCACCGCCTCCTCCACCGCGATATGCCGTCCCAGTAGATCGCTGTCGCCAAACCGGCGGCGCAGCGGCTCGAGAATCGCCTTGCTTTGCTTGATACTCAACGGCCCACGGGAATTCGCCAGTTGGACCTGGCCGCTTTGTTGCGGTAGGTCGGCAGGCGCGCTGGAGGGGAGCGAACTGCAGGAGACGGCCGTAAAGACACAGCAAGCGCTGATCAGGCCGATGCGAGTGGCGTGTTGCGGGATTTTCATGGCGATGCACCTCGTCGGCTGCCGTATGGCGCGCTTTTGCCAGACTCAGCAAATTGGGTGCCGGGGTGGATGGCCATATTGCCAGGGGAAGGGTGATCCTTTATTTGCGGGGCATCGCGGGATGGGCAAGTTCGAATATGGTGGCAATCAGATCATTCGGCCGCAACGGCTTTGCCAGGTAGCTATCGAAACCGGCGGTCAGGGCCAGCTGTTTGTCTTCCGCCCGGGCGAAAGCGGTCAAGGCAATGGCAGGCAAGCGTAGGCCGCCACGTTCACGTTGCCGCACTTCGCGAATCAAGGCATAGCCATCCTGGCCCGGTAAGCCGATATCGCTGATCAGCAAGTCCGGCCGCTGCTGCTCGAGGCAGTGCAAGCCTTTGGCGAAGTTGCAGGCGGACCGCACACGCGCGTCGCGATCTCGCAGTATCAGACATAGCATCTCCCGCGTTTCGGCATCGTCCTCGACGACAACAATGTTGAGGCCCGCCAGACTGGTAGCCAATTGTGCGTCGCCGCCGTCAGCGTCTTTCGTGCTCCTGCATGGTTGTGGCGCATCGGTCTTGATGGGGAAGACGGCAATAAAGGCGGCGCCTTGGCCGGGACCGGAACTGAGCGCCGAGACCGTGCCGCCATGCAGCTCCACCAACTGTTTGACGATGGACAGGCCCAGACCCAGCCCACCGTGATAGCGGTTGCTGGCATAGTCGCTTTGGGTAAAGCGATCGAAAAGAAAAGGCAGGAAATCCGGTTTGATGCCTTGTCCGTCGTCACTCACCGTCAGCGTCAGATTGCTGTCGTCCTGGCGCAGGCCGATATGGATCTGCCCGCCCGACTGGCAAAACTTGATGGCATTGGTCAACAGGTTCCAGACAATCTGCTGTAGCCGAGCGGGGTCGGCAACCATGGGCCTGCTCACCTCGTTTGTCTCGACCTCCACCCGCAGCGCCTTGTCGCGGATGGAGCCGCCCAGCGCGGATACGGCCGAGTTCACCAGATCCCCCACATTGACCATTTCCAGATCCAGGCTCAATTTGCCCAGATCCATGCGCGACACATCGAGAATGTCGGAAATCAGCCGTGTCTGGGTCTTGGCATTGCGTTCTATCGCTTCCAACCCGCGCGTCAGATGCTGCGCCGGGTCCTGCTTGAGCACATGCACCCAGCTGAGAATCGCATTCAGCGGTGTACGCAGCTCGTGCGACAGGATGGCGACGAATTCGTCCTTGGAACGGCTGATCCGTTCCGCCGCGGCACGCGCCGCCTGTTCCCGCTCCAGCAATTGATCGCGCTGGTGCGACAAGGCAATGCGCTCGGAGATATTGGTGGCGATCGCCATGCTGACGCCCGGTTCCAGATGAGCCGACCAGCTCCACTCCAGATGCACCAGGCCAGCGTTGCTATCCAATAAGGGGAACTCGCCGAACCACATGCCGGTACGGCTGTCGGCCAGGTAGGCATCGATACGCTCGACCCAGCAGGATGGCGCGAAATCGACCAGGCGCCGCCCCACCACCTCGCTCTGGCTGCGCTTGAGGAGGTCTAACATGGCCGGATTGGCTTCGATAAAGCAACCGGCCGTATCGAACAGGCAAATGCCGTTCAATGCCTGCTTGTAGATGGCCCGAAAACGCGCCTCGCTACGGCGCATGCCATCCTCGACCGCTCGCATGCGCATCAAGGTCCGTACGGTCGCCACCAGGAGGGCCGGTTCGACCGGGTGGGTCATATAAGCATCGGCACCGCAATCGAGACCGCGCACCTTGTCGTCATCGCTCACATAGGCCGCGGAGAGATGGATAACCGGCAGCTGGAGGGTCCCCTGGCGGCTACGCAGGCAACGGCAGACTTCGAAGCCGTCCAGATCGGGCAGATGCACGTCCAGGATGACCGCCGAGATGCCGGCATCCGCCAACTCGATTGCCTCGGTACCGGTGCCCGCCTCCTGTATCTGGAAACCCGCCGCTTTGAGTACGCGCGAGGTGGAATAGCGGGTCGTGGGATTGTCATCCACCACCAGCACGGCCGGACCATCGATCGGTGGTTCGTCGAAAAGGCTCATGATTGCTCCGCCCCCCTTGTACCTGCGCTTTGATTGGGCAGACGAAGCGGCAGACGGATCGAGAAGACCGCCCCATTCCCCAATTCACTTTGCAAAGCGACCGTGCCGCCCAGCAATTCGGCCAGCCGCTTGCTGAGAGACAGGCCCAGACCGGTCCCGCGCAAGCGCTTCTGGATAGGTGAATCGACCTGGACAAAATCCTGGAAGATCGCGTGATGGAATTCCGGCGCTATGCCGATGCCGGTATCGGCCACCGCGAAAGTCACGGTATCGTCGTCGTTGCGGCGGGCGGATAGGCGGATTTCGCCCTTCTGGGTGAATTTCAGGGCATTGGAAATAAAATTTCGCAGGATTTGCGCCAATTTGCGGTCGTCATTGAACAGCGACGGCACCTCGTGAGGTTCTTCGAATACCAGCGCCACATCATGGTTGGTCAGCATGGGTTTGAACATGCCGCGCAGGGCCGAGAACAGATCGACCATCTCGAACCATTCAGGGCAGATCTCCAACTGACCGGCCTCCACCTTGGCCAGATCCAGCAGGTCGTCCACCATCTCGGAGAATTCCGCCGCGGTGTCCTGGATAAAACGCACCTGGGTCTCCTGCTCGGCCGTCAACGGACCATCCACGCGGTCCATCAGCAGGCGGGCAATACTGCGGATCGCACCGATGGGCGTGCGGAATTCGTGGCTCATATAGGTCAGAAAGCGACTTTTCAGCTCGGTGGCGTGAAGCAGGTCTTCCGCCCTTATATCGAGTTCGGCATGGAGCGCCAGTACGCCGCGATTGGTTTCATCCAACTCGGCCCGCAAGGCTGCTATCTCAGCCACCTTGGCCTGCACTTCCGCGTGGGACGCGCATACCGCTTGTCGGTCAGGGTCTTTCATCAGACATCCCTCCGTTTCACCACCACTACGCTGGCATCGTCACGGCCACGGCAATATTCGCGCATCAGCCAGGCAGCGATAAGCCCTGGGTGGTGCTGCAGGATGTCGGCCGCGCCTTCCAGCTTCCAGCGCGAGAACAGTCCGTCGGAGTGCATCACCAGCACCGCATGTGCAGGCCAGTCGCAATCCACGACATGCAGGCTGCCCAGCCGTAGGCCCGCGGTGCCGTGCTGGGAAAGCAGCGAACGATCGACCAGGCCGGATATCAGCCGGCCGGCGATATTCCCTACACCGGCAAACCGTACATGCGTACCAGCCGGGTCGAGTTGGGCCAGGGCCACCGCCGCGCCGCGGCTTGTGCGCAGTGCCTGATGGATTTTTTGCAGCATGGCGCGGGAATCATCGAAGGGCGCCGTTTCGAAGGTAGCGAGGGCAAGGGATGTGGCTTGGGCCGCCTCCCAACCGTGGCCGAGACCGTCGGCCAACAGGACGGCGGTACCCGCCTCACCTTGCCTGACGGACCAGCCGTCGCCACATGCCGTCTCGCCGGGTAGCGCCAGCGCGACCGCACCTACCACGAAAGGGCCGCTCGGCGGAGGGGCCGGCCGGGTCGTCAGCCGGGCGAGGATGACCGTGCCGGACGGCACCGAGCTATGGATATCGAACTCGTCGGACAAGCGCCGCACCGCCCCCAAGCCGGTCCCCGACGTCCCGCCGGTGGAGTGGCCATCCGCCATGCAGGCGGACAAATCGGCGATGCCCGGACCGTGATCGAGCGACAGCATTTCCACCGCCAGCTTGCCTGGGGTGCTCTCTACCGCCGCCAACAGCACGCGTCCACGGTTGGCGTAGCGCACCAGGTTGCTCCCCAGCTCGGTGGCCACCAGGGCGACCCGCCCCCTGGTGGTCTCGTCGAAACCCAGCTTGGCGGCCATGGCAACGGCGACACGACGCAACTCGCCTACCTGGCTGTTGTCGTCCAACTCGAACGCAAGATGGCCGTTCCGCCGCGCTACTTCCCACGCCAACGCGTAATGATGACGCATGTGCCCTCACCCACCTTGCTGCGTATCTCGAACTCGTTAACCAGCCGCCGGCTACCCGACAAGCCCATGCCCAAGCCGTTGCCCGAGGTCCAGCCATCCCGCAGGGCTTGCTCCAGGTTGTCGATGCCGGGACCCCAATCCTCGAAATGCAGACGCAAGCCATGGCGTATCGAGTCGCTCAGCACTTCCCAACGCATCTCGCCGCCGCCGCCGTATACAACGGTATTGCGCGATAACTCGCTGGCCGCCGTGATCATCTTGGTCTGGTCGACCAAGGAGAATTTCAGCGACTTGGTCAGTTCGCGCACGGTCTGGCGACTGAAGACAATGTCCTGCTCGCTGCGAAGCGGAAGCACCCCGCTAGAATTTTGGGTCACATTCACGCTCCCAGGCGGCGGCAAGCATGCGCATGCCACGCTCGGCATTCAGGGCGGTGCGCACACCGCCGAACGACAGCCCCAGCTCCACCAGCGTGATCGCCACCGCCGGCTGGATGCCCACCACCACCACGCCGGCACCCAGCAAGCCGGCGATATTCGAAATTGCCGTCAGCATCCGGCCGATAAAGGAATCCACGATTTCCAGGGAAGAGATATCGATCAGTACCCCCTGGGCGCCGGTGGCGGCGATCCGATCGGCCAGGTCGCTTTGCAGGGTCAGGGCGATCTGGTCCCGCAAATCCACCTGTATCGTCACAAACAGACAGTTGCCCATCTGCAGAATGGGGATGCGTTCCATTGGACGCTCCCCTTAGGCCGTGGCGCGGGTGACGAGGTGGCCGGTGGCCTTCAGTGCCAGACCCAGGGCGTCAGCCAGGGTCGCCTTGGTGGTGATGCCTTGCAGTTCGATACCGAGATGGACGATCGTCTGGGCGATCTGCGGCCGGATTCCGCTGATGATGCAGTCGGCGCCCATCAGGCGGATGGCCGTAACGGTCTTGATCAGATGCTGCGCCACCAGCGTATCGACGGTAGGCACACCGGTGATATCGACGATGGCCAACTCGGAGCCGGTCTCGACCAGCCGCTGTAGCAGGGATTCCATCACCAACTGGGTACGGCCGCTGTCCAGCGTGCCGATGATGGGCACGGCCAGGACGCCGTCCCACAGCTTGATCACCGGCGTGGACAGTTCCAGCAACTCCTGCTGCTGCCGGTGGATCACTTCCTCACGCGAGCTTTGATACGCCCTGGCGGCGTATTGCGCCATCTTGTCGGCCAGGTTGGAATTCCACCAGATCGCCTCCATCAACGCCCGCACATCCTCGGTGATACGCAGCTGGAGGGCGGCGAAGATGGGACGCTTGATCGCCAGCACGAACCGGCTGGTATCGCCGGCCGACGCGCCCTGTGCGGCGCGCGAGGCCGACAGCTCATGCAGTACCGCGTGCAGGTTTGCCCAGGGCGGCGCCTCGAACTGCGCCGGCTCGCCGTCGGCGCGGATGCCGTCGCGCAAGGCCCGTACCAGCTTGGCGGCATCGGTCTGCGCACTTGCCGGCGCCCTGACCAGGGCGCCGTCCTGCAGCGACTCCGCCAGCCAATCCTCGATAAATTGCTTCAGATCGTTTTGCAGAATTTCATCCAGCACTAAATTTTGCGTCTTCATGACTTCCTCGTATCGATTGGCCAGCTATCGAACGCAGGCGGACTCGCGCCGCCGTATCCAGTGAGATGGCTTAAGACATGTGACAAATATTTCAATTTGAATGCATCAACAAAGGCACGTACCGCACCTTGCAAGCGTGCGACTTCGACGAACGGCCGTGGTTCCTCAAGCCAGGCGAATCGATGCGGCCAATTCGTCGAACAAGGTCACCACCGCGCGCAGGGCCCGGCAATCCGGGCGGGTCAGCAGCCATAGCGCGGTATCGCACGCCGGCAAGGGTGGGGTGAGCGGCAGCACATCCGGGAACCGGGGCAAGACGAACTCGGGCAGTATCGCCGCGCCCAGCCCGGCCCGAACCAGCTCGATGGCCGACTGCATGGAATTGCACTGGAAACGCGGCATCACGCCTGGCAAGTGCTGGCGGCGCCAAGCCACGGTGGCATGGTCGGGCAGGAAGTCGTCCAGGCCTATCCAGGCCAGGCCGGCCAGCTCCGGCGCCACGCCGGTGGCCAGGTAGGCTTGGGCCGCGCAGACACGGTAGGCAACCGCCCCCAGGTGCCGGCCGACCAGATGCGCCGGCGGGGCCGTGGTCAACCGCAAGGCGATATCGGCATCGCGCCGGCTCAGATTGGCGAACGCGTTCGATGTCGTCAGTTCAAGGTTCAAGGCCGGATAGGCGGGCATGAAGCGGGCCAGCGCCGGCAGCAGCAGACCTTGCAGGACCGAATCGGTACAAGTGAGGCGAACGGTGCCGCTGACCACATCGTGGCCTTGTTCGAGGCCGACCTGGGCAGCCAGCAAGGCCTTTTCGGCCCGCTCGGCTTGATCGGCCAGCGCCAGGGCCATGCTGTTGGGCACATAGCCCGCCCGGCTCTTGCCGAATAGCTCCCTTCCCAGCGCGGCTTCCAGTTTGTGGATGGCGCGAAAGACGGTGGAAACATCGACGCGCAACAAGGCGGCCGCCCGGGCCAAAGTCTTGCCACGCACCAAGGCAAGGATCAGTGAAAGGTCGGTATAACTCAGTCTACATTGCATGGCTGCACGATATGCTTGCGGAAATGCCAATTTTCATGGCGTCAGCACCAACTTATAGTCGCCGTCATCAAACGACAAGCCTTTTCGAGGGAGCAAGCAATATGAGCATGCAAACCGTGCATATCGCCCTGGTCGGCGACCATGACAAAACCGTACCGGCACACCAGGCCATTCCGATAGCGTTGCACCAGGCAGCGGAACAGCTTGGGCTGGCGGTCAGTTTCGAATGGCTGCCGACCGATGGCATCACCCACGCCCGCAGCCTGGCCGGATTCGACGGCATCTGGTGCGTGCCGGCCAGTCCCTATCGCGATATGGATGGCGCCCTGCTCGCCATCCGCCATGCCCGCGAGCAAGGGATACCCTTTCTCGGCAGCTGCGGCGGCTTCCAGCATGCATTGATCGAATATGCCCGCAACCAGCTGGGCTGGCAGGATGCCGTTCACGGTGAAACCACGCCGGACGGCAAGTGCCTGGTGATTGCACCGCTGGCCTGCGCCCTGGTCGAAGTACGTGGCGGCATCCAGCTGGTAGCGGGTTCGCATATCGCGCAGGCTTACGGCACGGTCGAAATCGACGAAGGCTATCATTGCCGATATGGCCTCAACCCGGCCTTCGCCGAGCAGTTGCTCAGCGGCCCGCTGCGCGCCAGCGGCCATGATGCGAATGGTGAAATCCGGGCGGTGGAGCTGACAAGCCATCCCTTCTTCGTCGCGACCCTGTTCCAATCCGAACGAGCCGCACTGGCCGGCCGGTTGCCGCCACTGGCAGCCGCCTTCCTGCAGGCCTGCGCGAAAGGATCATCATGATCGCCGCCACACCTGAACCGCCCTATTACGCAGTGATCTTCAGTTCGCTTCGTAGCGAAGCGGACGAGGGTTATGCGCAGGCCGCCGAGCGCATGCTGGCGCTGGCGCGGCAGCAGCCCGGATTCCTCGGGGTGGAGTCGGCACGCGGCGAAGACGGCCTGGGCATCACCGTGTCCTATTGGCGCGACGAAGCCGCCATCCTTGCCTGGAAGCAGCATGCCGAGCATAGCGAGGTAAGGCGCAAAGGCCGGGACAGCTGGTATGCGGCTTTTGCCACGCGGGTATGCAAGGTCGAACGGGCCTACGCCTTCGAACGCTGACGCAAGCGCGAAATATCGACCGTCTGCACGGCACGGGCGCGCAACTGGCCGCAACCGCCGTCGATGTCCTGGCCGGCGGAATTGCGCACCTTGGTCAATACTCCCCGCTCATGCAGGTAGCGGGTCATGCGCTGGATATCGTCGCGGTCGGGACGCTGGAATTCGTCCGATTCCAGGCTGTTGTAGGGGATCAGATTGAGCACCGCGAACTTGCCCCGGAACAGCCGCAGGATGGCGTCCATCTCTTCCTGGCTATCGTTGATGCCCTTGAGCAAGGTCCATTGATACTGGATGGGATAACCCACCCGCCGCGCGTAGGCCTCGCCCAGCTCCATCAAGTCCGCCGGATCGATCTGCGGTGCGCGCGGCAGCAGTTGCCGGCGCAGATCCGCGCGGCTGGTATGCAGCGATAGCGCCAGCGCCGGCTTGACCCGCTGCTGCGGCAGCCGCTCGAACACCCGCGGATCACCCACCGTGGAAAATACCAGGTTCTTATGCCCTACCCCGCCATCGGTACCCAGCAGGTCGATGGCCTCCAATACGTTGTCCAGATTGTGGGCGGGCTCGCCCATTCCCATGAACACCACTTTCTTCACCGGCCGCTCACGCCGGGCCAGCGCCACCTGCGCGACGATCTCGGCACTACCCAACTGGCGCAGCAGACCGCTCTTGCCGGTCATGCAGAACACGCACCCCACCGCGCAACCGACCTGGGTGGAAACGCACAGGCCATCGCGCGGCAACAGCACGCTTTCCACCATCTGCCCATCGGCCAACTCGACCAATAGCCGCGCCGAACCATCGCCGGCCGGATGCTGCGAACGCAGGCGCGCCAGCCCTTCCAACCCTTGCTGCAAGGCCGGCAGGCCAGCCCGTACGCTCAGCGGCAGATAGTTTTCGGATTGCTGGTGACGGGTACCGGTGTCCAGCGGCAGGCCTTTGAGCCAGGCGCGGCTTACCCGGCCTATATGGCAGGGTTTGGCGCCGAGCTCGGCGAGGGAATGGTGAAAGTCTTGAATGCGCATGGGGGGCGCATCGTACCATCGGTCGCGGTGCCATGGCGCCCGGGCGGATGGACGGACGGCGCCGCCCTACTTCGGCAAGGGCGCGGCAGGATCGAACCAAAGGCTCTTGTCGGCCAGCGGTGTCTGCGGTGGCAGCTCGCTGTTTTGCAGATGGAGCACCCGCCGCTCGTTCACATTCGCCCTGCGTATCCACTCGCCGTTGTAGCGCCAGAATATCTCGTCGAAGCTGCCGTCCTTGATCATGGCCCGCAAGCCTTGCTCGATACGTTGCGCCAGGCGGGTATTTTCCTTGGCGACGAAAAAGTAATAGGGATTGTCGTAGCGGATCAAAAAACTTTGTTCGATCGCCAGATTGGGAACGGCGGTCCGGTTGGCTTCGTACTCGCTGAATGCCTCGGACAGCCCGCGCGGGAACAGGTCTATCCGGCGGATTGCCAGCATGCGGAAGAGGCTGTCGTAATTGCTGGTGACGACATTCAAACCGGCGGCGGTCAGCAGCTCGTTGCCCGCCCACCCGTTGCCCTGCCCTACGATGAATTTCTTCAGGTCATCCAGGCTGCGGACCTTGTCGAATTCCCCCTGCCGGCCTTCCGCGATCAGCGCGATACGAAAGCCGCCCAGCCCCTTGCGCAGGCAAATGCGGATGGGCAGGAAATCCTTCTCCATATCCAGCGAGGTACTACCCCAGCCCAAGGTCAGATCCTTGCCGCTGGCGAGCGTCACCTGCTGGCGCGCCTTGTTCATCACAATACCGGCCGGCCGCATGGTGTAGCCACCGTACTGCTTGCGGGTGTGCTCCAAAGCGCCTTTGAGCAGCTCCAGCTTGTCTTCGTGACGCACATCATTGATACCCTCGGGTGCAGGGTAGATCACCTCATCGGAGGCTGGCGTAGCGGCGGCCAGATGCACACTGGCGAACAGGGCAAGCACGAAACGCATGGACGAAAAAGCAAAGGCGGGCATACCCCATCATAGCAGCGCCGATTTTATGTTCCGGCTTTCAAGACCCCAAGGCACGCGAGCGAAGCGTTCCCGCAGCTTTGGCGATCATGGCCGCCGACAGCAACGGTAGCCATACCCAGCAAAATTCCGACAGCAGTACCGCCAGGCCCCGTTCGGAAAGAAAACGCCCGACGCCTATCGGCGAGACGGCAATGACCTGCCACGGCAGAAAGTAACGCTCGTCCGACAAGGGCCATAAAAAAGCGACGCCCAAGCCTCCCGTGGTCAGCGCATCCAATACGCCATGCGAAGCCGCCGAGAGAGCGACGAAACCCACCACCGTGCTTTTCCTGGCTCCCATCCAAACCGACCACGGCATGGCGGCCAAGCCCAACAGGCCGGCAAACAGCAGTGAATGGCTGAACCCGCGATGCCCGAATGGGGATGCATACGGAATGCCGAACTTGAACGCGAGCACATCGGCATCGGGCAAGAGCGTCGACAGGATGCCAAGCATCAGCAAACGCGGTGGAATGGTCTTGCTGCCCAGCGCAATGGCGAGGGCAAGCGGCACGGCGGGGTGAGAGAGAAGAGAAGCCATGGGACGCGAGCTTCGCAGCCGCACGGACGCGCCGTCAAGTTCCTTGGTCCTCCCCTCGGATACATGCCAACAATCCAAGCGCGTGCCGCCTCAATACTCCTTCCAAAGCTGCCGGAACCTCGATCGAAAAGGAAAAGGGCAGCCGCGCCAACTCGCGCGCCATCCAATCAAGATCATCCGCCTGGCTATGCAGCAAGGTGCCGGCTGCCACTGATTCCAAAATACCCAAGCTGGTAAACACCGACGCGCTCGCCGTGGCCAGATCGGTATGCAATAGCACCCGCACGCTGTGCGCGCGCGGAATGGTGGCCATGGCGGTAGTCAGAAAACGCATGGCATCAAAGTCGGCCGGCCGGGCAAAACTGGCCGGCAGCAACTCGGCCAGCAAAATGCGGTCTAGCCGAAACGAGCGTTTGTCCTGGCGTAGGTGGCAAAAACCGACCACGAACCATTTGCCCCCTAGATAACTCAATCCGTAGGGATCGATTGCGCGTTCGGTCCGAGCTTGCCCCGGCGCGCCATAGCGCAGCCTTACCCGCTGCCGGTTCTGCGCTGCCGCGCTGAGCGTCGCCAGGATTTCGGTATCGCTGGCCGTCTTCGCGCGAGCGATATCCAGGCTCACCGTCTCGCCGACCGCGCGCATTCGCTGGCGCAATTTGTCCGGCAGCACCCGTTCGAGCTTGGACAAGGCGCTCTCGCCCGCCGGCGCATGGCTGGCCAAGCCCAGGCTGCGCGAAGCCACCAGGCCCAAGGCAAGCGCCAGGGCCTCGTCATTGGTAAATAGCATGGGCGGTAGCTTGAAGCCCTGCATCAACCGGTAGCCGCCGTCACGGCCCCGTTCGGTCAGAACCGGAATACCCAGCGCCTCCAAAGCCAGGATGTAGCGCCGCAAGGTGCGCGGATCGACCTCGAGCCGGCGCGCCAACTCGGCGCCACTGATCAGGCCATGGTTCTGCAATAGTTCGAGTAGCGCCAGGACGCGGGTGGTGGGACTAGCCATACGGACCATCTTATCCGCAATCAGGACAGGTTCTGTCCTAATTAAGCTTTAATCTTTGCAACAGAAAAACGACCTGACGAAAGGGAAAACCATGGCATCCACCTTCATCCGCCCACCCGCTTCCACATGGAGGTCCACCCCATGAGCGACACGACCAATCTCTGGCTGTATTTCCTGATGGTCTTCGGCGTCATTATCCTGCCGGGCATGGATATGGCCTTTGTCATGGGCAGCAGCCTGACGGGCGGACGACGGGCGGGTCTGGCGGCGGTGGCCGGTACCGTGGTCGGCGGGGTATGCCATATGATCATTGCGGCGACCGGCATCAGCGTGGTGCTCAAGCTGATGCCGGGCGCCCTGCTCGCCATGCTCTTGATCGGCGGCGGCTATATCGGCTGGATAGGCTGGTCGCTAATGCGCGTCAGCAGTTTGACGGGACCGACGCTGGCCAACGGCGGCCATACCGTCTCGCAAAGCTTCTTTCGTGCGTTGGCAACATGCATGCTGAACCCGAAGGCCTATATCTTCATGCTGGCGGTCTTTCCCCAATTCATCCACGCGGAACGCGGTTCCATCTGGGCCCAGGCCGGCGTGCTGAGCCTGATTACGGCGTGCACGCAAATCGGCGTGTATGGCGCCTTGGCCCTGGTGGCGGCGCAGGCACAGACGGCGCTGACGGAACGTCCACGGGCGAATGCGTGGATGGCGAAGGGGGTGGGGTTGGTATTGATGGTGGCGGCGGTGTTGACGCTTTATAGCGGTTTGGTGGGGCTGGTTTGAAGTACGACAACTCAGCCGCCACATGCTGCAATACGAATATTGGCCAGCGCGAATTGAAAGAACAATCGATGCATGGAGTTGTATATGTATATGAATCGAATCACATCAAACCCTGCCGTGATGATGGGCAAACCCGTGATCGACGGCACACGTATCACCGTGGAAAACATCTTGGACCGTCTGGCAGCCGGCGAAAGTATCGAGCAGGTATGCGAAGCCTTGCCACGAGTCCAACTCGATGATGTGCGTGCTGCGCTGGACTTCGCCTCAGGGCTTGATCCATATCAGCGCGACGGTAGCCGAAGCTGGGCTCAATTGGCGCAGTATATGAACGGGAAGGAGATCCGACTATGAGTCGTGGACTGATGAACAAGCTGGCCAACATGCCCACCACCGATAAGGAAGCGGTAAAAGCCTCTCTGTGCAGACCCGACGGGCGGCGCGGCGTCATGGTCGCGACCAACGCCGATGTTTTGCTGCCAAAGCGAAAGCCTGTCGGTGGGCCGCCAACCTTGAAACGCAAGACTGCTTGACACTACAACTCCGCCGCAGCGGGGTCGCATACTTCAATAGCGCTTTCTTAGCTGCCCCTAATCGCGGCCCGGCGCACCCAACGGAAAAAGTGGCCTGAAAGGCCGCGCCTCCTCGACCGCCCTCGCAAATGACGGTCGGGCAAGCAAGCGCGCGCGATAGGCGCGCAGCTCAGGGAAGGTGTCGGCTATCCGGTATGTCCAGTCCGCATAGAACAGCGAGGGCGCGGCGGCGCAATCCGCCAGCGTGAAATCCGCTCCTGTGGCCCAAGTCCTGCCGGCGAGTTGGCCTTCGAGCCAGGCATAGGCGCGTTCCAGCTTCTCTTCGGCAAATGCCAAACCTTCCTGGCGCTTCAGCGCCACCCCGGTCAGCGCGCCATCCACGGCGTGTTGCATCATGTTCATCACATGCAGGTCGAAGAAGCGGTCCAGAAAGCGCACATCCAGCGCGGCCATTGGATCGGCCGGCAGCAGACGCACGGGGCCGGGATAAGCAAGCTGCAGGTACTCGATGATGATGCTGGTCTCGACGATCGTGCGCTCGCCATCCACCAGCAGCGGAAATTTGCGCAAGGGCCAGCGCCTCAGCCACTCGGCCGTGTGCTGCGGCGTCTCCGCGCCGATACAGCGGAATTCGAAGGGCGTGTCGTTTTCGTACAGTGCGATCAGCACTTTCTGCGTGTACGAAGAGAAGGGATGACCGTAGAGCACGAGCGACATGGCGGGGCCTCTTTTTTCGAGCGCGTTCATTTGCGGGTACTTGAACATACTCATCCCCCTTGCCTGCCGCAAGCCGAGTCTGGTGCGCATCACCGCGTATTCGCTATTTAAAAAAAACGCCGACCACCCCTCAGGGTTGGTCGGCGCTTTCCATCAAGCTGGGCTACCAGTGCGGCCAGGCCATACGCCAGGCTTTCAGGCGCCCGCCGGCCGATTTACTGGCAGGCTTCGCACTCGGGGTCTTCGATTCGGCAAAACTTGGCCTCTTCGGCCGCGCCCTCCCCAGCGCCCGTGCCACTGGCCGCGACAGCGGCGGGAGCCGCCGCGCCATAACCGCCGCCTACCGGCACCGAGTTCAGTTCGCCACCCTTGCCGGTGGATTTCTCCGCGGCGGTCGCTGCGAGGGTGCGCAGGTAGTAGGTCGTCTTCAGGCCGCGTATCCAGGCCAGCTTGTAGAGGTCGTCCATCTTCTTGCCGCTGGCGCCGGCCATGTAGATGTTCAGGCTTTGGGCCTGGTCGATCCACTTCTGCCGGCGCGAGGCGCATTCGACCAGCCAGTCCGCTTCCACTTCGAAGGCGGTGGCATAGATGGCTTTCAGGTCGGCCGGAATACGGTCGATGCGCGACAGCGAGCCATCGAAATACTTGATGTCGCCGATCATCACTTCGTCCCACAGGCCGCGTTCCTTCAGGTCGCGCACCAGGTACTCGTTGATCACGGTGAACTCGCCGGACAGGTTCGACTTGACGAAGATGTTCTGGTAATTCGGCTCGATGGACGCAGCCACGCCAACGATATTGGCGATGGTGGCGGTCGGCGCGATGGCCAGACAGTTGGAATTGCGCATGCCGTACTGGGCGATGCGGCTGCGCAGCTCGCTCCAGTCCAGTTGCGCGCTTCTATCCATTTCCACATAGCCGCCGCGCGCTTCGATCAATAGATCGATACTGTCCTGCGGCAGGATGCCGCGGCTCCACAGGCTGCCTGCGTAGCTCGGATAGCGGCCGCGCTCCTGCGCCAGTTCGGTGGAGGCGTAGTAGGCGTGGTAGGCCACCACTTCCATCGAACGGTCGGCGAACTCCACCGCTTCCTGCGAAGCGTAAGGGGTGCGCAAGAGGTGCAGGCAGTCCTGGAAGCCCATGATGCCCATGCCTACCGGACGGTGCTTGAGGTTGGAGTTGCGCGCCTTCTTGACCGGGTAGAAATTGATGTCGATCACGTTGTCCAGCATGCGCATGGCGGTACGCACGGTGCGCTGCACCTTGTCGCCGTCCAGGCTGTAGGCGCCGTCCTCGGACTTGTGCATATGGTTCACCAGGTTCACCGAACCCAGATTGCACACGGCGATCTCGCTTTCGTTGGTGTTCAGCGTGATCTCGGTACACAGGTTGGACGAGTGCACCACGCCCACGTGCTGCTGCGGGCTGCGGATATTGCACGGATCCTTGAAGGTGAACCAGGGATGGCCGGTTTCGAACAGCATGGTCAGCATCTTGCGCCACAGCTGCAGGGCCGGGATCTTCTTGGCGACGCGCATCTCGCCGCGCTCGGCACGGGCTTCGTAGCGCACATAGGCGGTTTCGAAGTCCTTGCCGAACAACTCGTGCAGGTCCGGCACTTCGCTGGGGCTGAACAGGGTCCAGTCGGCGCCTTCCATGACCCGCTTCATGAACAGGTCGGGAATCCAGTTGGCGGTGTTCATATCGTGGGTACGGCGGCGGTCGTCGCCGGTGTTCTTGCGCAGTTCCAGGAACTCTTCGATATCGGCGTGCCAGGTTTCCAGATAGGCGCAGACCGCGCCCTTGCGCTTGCCGCCCTGGTTGACCGCGACGGCGGTATCGTTGACCACCTTCAGGAAGGGAACGATACCCTGCGACTTGCCGTTGGTGCCCTTGATATGCGAGCCCAAGGACCGCACGGGCGTCCAGTCGTTACCCAGGCCGCCGGCGAACTTCGACAGCAGCGCGTTTTCCTTCAGGCCTTCGTAGATGCCGTCCAGGTCATCGGCGATGGTGGTCAGATAGCAACTGGACAGCTGCGAACGCAGGGTACCGGCATTGAACAGCGTCGGCGTGGACGACATGAAGTCGAAGCTCGACAGCACGTTGTAGAACTCGATGGCGCGAGCTTCGCGGTCGATCTCGCGCAGGGCCAGGCCCATGGCCACCCGCATGAAGAAGGCTTGCGGCAGCTCGATGCGCACACCGTCGCTGTGCAGGAAGTAGCGATCGAACAGGGTCTGCAGGCCGAGGTAATCGAACTGGTAGTCGCGTTCGGACTTCAGTGCGGCACCCATGCGGGCCAGGTCGTACTGGGCCAGTTCCGGATCGAGCAGCTCGACCTGGATCCCCTTCTTGATGAACTGCGGGAAATACTCGGCGTAGCGGCCGGCCATATCCTCGTGGGTGACTTCCTCGCCCAGCACTTCGCGACGCAGCGAATGCAGCAGCAGGCGCGCGGTCACCTTGCTGTATGCCGGCTCCTTCTCGATCAGCTGGCGGGCGCTCAGTACCGCCGACTTGCGCACTTCCTCGGCCGGCACGCCGTCGTACAGGTTCTTCAAGGTCTCGCCCAGGATATGGGCGGGATCGGTCACGTCTTCCAGGCCCAGGCAGGCGGATTTGATCAGCGCATCGAGACGGCCGATGTCCAGCTGCTTGATGACGCCTGCGTCATTGATATTGATGCCTTCCGCCGAGACATGGTCGGTCTCGCCCTTGGCCAGCCGTTCCTGATGGCGGCGTTCGCGGTACAGCACATAGGACCGCGCCACGTCGTGCTCGCCTGAGCGCATCAGGGCCAATTCCACCTGGTCCTGGATGTCTTCGATATGGATGGCGCCGCCTTCCGGCTTGCGGCGCATCAGCGCGCCCACCACGCTGTCGGTGATCTTTTGCACATTCGCGCGCACCGAAGCCGACTGGGCCGCCGCGCCGCCATGCACCGCCAGGAATGCCTTGGTCACCGCCACCGAGATCTTCATCGGTTCGAACGGCACCACGGCGCCATTGCGGCGTATGGTCTTGTACTCGGCAACGGGTTGATTGGCGGTCGAGCCTACGCTGTCGTTCCCTTGCGGATGGGACGAGCGCTGGCCGATGACGGTATCGGTGGTGGCATACATGTGAGGAGATCCCCTTTTTTGCTGTTGGTTTGACTGCGCGCTACGCCGGCGAAGGTACGCTGCGCGGGCCACGATTGCAGGTTGAAATGCAGCGGAACGGGCGCCGGAAAAGGACCGGCGCAAGCGAGCCGCCGCACGCACATGGGAAAAAATCTGGCGCCGGCAGGCCCGGCGCATCATGTGCATAAAATTGTGTAGAAAATGTGGAAAACACAATATCTAGTGTTTTTGTACGGCTCTGACCACTAATTCTAGTGTTCCGCCTGCCAGCCCGCAAGCTTTCCGTCGCCCCCTTACGTGGCTGCGGGCTTTGGCAGGCGTGACCGGCGCAGGCCGGGGGAGGCCAGGGTGAAATCCGTCCGCCGCGCATCGCCAGGACACCCCGACCGCCTTGTGGATAAGTCGGTTCGGCTGTCGCGCTTGCCGTGCCGACCGCCCTACGCGATGATGGCCGCATCCTCCAATCTGCCAAGGATCACCATGCGACGCGCCCTCTTTCGGCTGGGACTGATGCTGGCCCTGCCCCTTGCCCACGCCACACCGCCCCAGCCCGATCCGGGCCAGGCTGCCTTGATCGAATTGCGCAACACCATCGGCGACGGCACCTGCCAGAAGGATGCCCAATGCCATACGGTCGCCCTGGGCGCCAAGGCCTGCGGCGGACCGGCCTTCTATCTGCCATGGTCCGACCGCGAGGGCTTGGGCGAACGGGTCAAGGAGCTGGCCGCGACCTACACCCGGCTCAGCAAGGCACAGGCAGAGGCCACCGGCGAAATGTCGGACTGCAGCGTGATCAGCGACCCTGGCGCGGTGTGCCGGCTGAACCGTTGCGTGCTGGAACCGGCCGGTCGCAAGGCAGTATAAAAAAAGCCACGGACAACCCTGTCCGTGGCTTTTCAATCGTCATGGTCCGGCCCCTGCGGGCCGGATAAGACGCTTTAGATACCGGCGTTGGCCGGGGAATTGCGCGATACCGAATTGCCTGGCGGCAGCGGATCGTTGGTTTCCACCAGCACCACGCTGCTACCTTGCGGCACGCCTTCGGCTGCATAGCGGACGGCGCCCAGATAGCGCTTGCCGACGGCAAGGCCCTTCCAGTTCACGCCCACCGAGGCGGTGCCGCCCATATAGGCCTTGGCCGGCAACATGACGCGGAAATCGCCGCCGGTGTCGCCGCTGCCAACTACCCAGCTGGACAGCTTGTAGCTGGTGCTGCCGCCCTTGGGGCGTAGCCGATCACGCAGACGTTGTAGGTGCCGGCCGCCAGGTTCAGCGTCTGTACCAATTCGTCCGAGGTGGAGCTACCGCTGCTGCCGACCGCTACGCCGTTGCTGTTGAGCACCAGCAGGTCGAGGTCGTCCTGGTCGCCGTGACCGGTTTCCGAGTTGTACATGGCAACACGGGTAACCAGGTTGCCGGCCGGCACCACCAGTTGGTGCACCTTCACACCACCGGTCGGATCCGAACCGGCGGCGCATTCAGCCACGCCGTCGCCGGTCACCTTGTTGACGGTGCCGTCGAACACGGTTGCTTCCTTCATGCCACCCTTGACGGCGGTCAGCGCGCCGGCAAAGCCGGTACCCACGGTGAACACCTTGTTGCCGGTCGCCGATTCGCTGGTCAGCAAGGCCGGTGCGGCCAACATGGCGGCGCGGGCCGTCAGCGGGCTGCGCACGGTATGGGTACCGTCGCTCCAGACCAGCGAGCCATACTGCCAGGCTTCCTGCGGTGCCGTGGTACGGGTCAGCTTGACGGTGAAGCTCTTGCTTTCGCCAGGGTTCAGGGTCAGCGAGGCCGGTGTCACGGTGGCGTTGAAGCCGGTGATGGTGGCGCTGCCGTTGTAGGTGGACACCGTGCTGCCGACGTTCTTGACGGTACGGGTGAAGGTGAGCTGGCCCAGCACGCTGCCTGCGGTCAAGGAAGCCAGGTTCAGGTTGTACGGCGCAATGGAGCCATAGGTGCTGCAGATCGATGCCGGCAGGCCGACATTGTTGCCGCACATGTAGCGCACGTAGTCCAGCGTGTTGGCGTCGTACACCAGGCCGGGATCGGCCGCCGAGTTGGGGTTGACGTGCCCGGCGCCTTGCGCCCATGGCAGACGGCCGTTGGACATGCCAGGCTGGCCATCGTCCAGGGTGTTGTAGCCGGTGGTCATCAGGGCCGACTTGATCGCGGCAGGCGACCAGCTTGGGTGCTGCTGGTGCAGCAGGGCCGCCAGGCCAGCCACGTGCGGGCTGGACATGGAGGTGCCTTGCAGGAAGTCCCAAGCGGCCGGCGGTACCACGCTGCCGTCATTGATGGCATTGCGCTCGGCTTCGGTTTGCGGCGGCACGTAGCCGGCCAGGATGTCCACGCCCGGTGCGGTCACATCGGGCTTGAGGGTGTTCAGGTCACCCTTGTTCGGACCGCGCGAGGAGAAGCCGGCCATCGCCGGAGCGGGCACACCGCCGGAGGTGGTGGTGAACACGCCGATGCTGGCCTGGCCCGTGCCGGTAGCGGCATAGGTCTTGATCAGCGCGCCGTCGGCGGCGTTGACGTGGACGGTCGGCACGCTATGGGCAACGGCCAGCTGCGTGGTGGCGCCGCCGGACACATTGACCAGCAACATGCCGGCGCCGCCGGCGGCGTGTACGGCCGCGCTCTTGTCCACCAGCGGATTGGTACCGCGGTCACAGACGACGATCTTGCCGGCCACCTTGGCCGGGTCGAGCACGGCGGTGTTGAAGCACAGGCGGACATCGTTCAGGCTGGCGCCGGGCAGGCCCACGCTGCTGGACAGCACGACGGCGGTCTGCGGCAGTTCGGTGGGGTTCATGGACGCGCCCTTGTAGGTCGCGCCATTGCCCAGCGTGGTCGAACCTTCCAGGTAGCGGTCATGGGTGGAAGCCGCCACCGTGGTCAGCCATGGGCTGATGTGGGCGACCTGGTTGGCCGGGCCGCTGTTGCCGGCCGATGCCGCGACGAACACGCCGGCATTGGCGGCGCCGAAGAAGGCCTGTTCAACCGGGTCCATCACGCTGGTCTGGCTGCCGCTGATCGAGTAGTTGATCACGTTCACGCCGTCTTCGACCGCTTTGTCGATGGCCTTGACGCTGTCGGCGTTGAAGCAGGAGTTCTTCGGGGTACCTGGCAGGGCCGGGTTGTCGTAGCTCCAGCACACCTTGTAGACGGCCACGCGAGCGCGCGGCGCCATGCCGGAGGTCTTGCCCATGGGCACGCCGGCTACCGAGGCGAGTACGCCGTGGTTACCCGCGGCGGTGCTGGCGGTGTGGGTACCGTGGCCACCGTTGTCGCGCGGCGAGCGGTAGTCGCTCCAATGCGGGGTGTAGGTGCCGGCGGCAATCAGGGCGTCATATTGATCGCGGAAGATCTGGGCGCCGATCAGCTTGTTGTTACAGGCACGGAAGCTCGGATCGATTTCGCAGGTACCGCGCCAATTGGACGGTGGCGCACCGTAGACCAGGGTGCCGCTCGGGTCGTTGGTGGGGTTGCCGCTGGCGTCGATGCGATCGGCGAAGGCGGCGTTTTCCGGCCAGACACCGCTGTCGACGATACCGACAACCACGTCTTCGCCGGCGGCGCCGATGCCACCCAGTTGCGACCACAGGCCGACACCAGGCTTGTCCAGACCCAGGAACTTGGGCGTGTAGTTGCTCAGCAACTCACGCGGCTGGTCGGCGGTAATCGCCAGAACGTCGCCGCTCTTCTTCAGCGCGCGCACTTCCGCGTCGGTCAACATGGCGGAGAAGCCGTTGAACACCAGCTTGTATTCATACACCACCGGCGCATTGCCGATGATGGCGGTGACATTGCTCTGCTTCTGGCCCAGATAGTTGATGTAAGCCTGCACATCGGCGGCCTGCACGTCGAGGCGCTTGCCGGGAGCCGGCTGGGTGGCTTTCAGGCCGGCGACACCGCCGGTGTAGGAAGCGACGGGCTTGTCGGCCAGTTGGACGATGTATGGATGGCGGGCGTCATCGGCGAATGCTGTGCTGGCAAGGCCAGACAGCACGGCGAGTACGGCCCATTGAACCGGCGTACGGGTCATATTGGTTAATCCCTAGTGTCTATTTGTTTAATTCGTAGGATTTGCTGCGCGTTCAAGCCGCGCCGCGATCAGACCGAGCGCTTGCGACGGGCGATTGCGGCAACGCCGGCCATGCCCAGCAGCATCATCAGCCACTGTTCCGGTTCAGGCACGGCGGCGACGTTGATGTTGTCGAGCGCGAACTGGGCCTGGTTGCCGCCGAAGGCCACGCAGGAACCGTTGTCGTCGGTCAGGCAGCTCAGGAAGGAGACATCCTTGAAGACCACGCTGGAGGCGCCGAAGTTGAAGTTGGTGAAGGTCCAGCGACCATCGTTGTTCTGGCCAGGCAAGGTGAAGCTGGCGGAGTAGTCATTGTTGTTCAGGTCATGGCCCATCACCAGGATGCGGGCAACCGAGAACGGAATGTCTTGCGCGACGGGCGCGACGAAGCTGGCGGCGAAACTGTTCAGCCGGAAGCCCAGGCTGCTGGAGTGCGTCACTTGCACGCCGCCGTCATTGAGGCCCAGGTAGAAATTGGATGCGTTGCCGATTGGGCAGTCCAGCAGGGAGCAGGTGGATGGCGAGGAAATATCCCCGACATAGCCGTCGCCCAATGCCGTCAAAGTGAATTGACCATCGGTAAAGGTATCGCCGCCGTTATAACCAATCGCCGCGACCGAGTCGAAA
Source organism: Chitinimonas arctica (assembly GCF_007431345.1). NCBI lineage: Bacteria > Pseudomonadati > Pseudomonadota > Betaproteobacteria > Neisseriales > Chitinibacteraceae > Chitinimonas > Chitinimonas arctica. The sequence goes on from NZ_CP041730.1 coordinate 924,503, forward strand.
GTAATCACGCTGGCTTGTGCTACGGATGCGGTTGCACTGACAGCGACTGCAAGCAGCGCTGTCTTAAACAGTTTTTTCATACCACTCCTTCATATCGATAAAAGGCGCAACAGTGGATTGCACACATTGCGCGGGACACGCCTTTACAAGTAAGGGGGATACCCCGGCCGTGACGCCCGACTGCCTGAAGCCATGGGTAACCCCCGCCAAGTCCACCTGCGACAAGGACTTAACAGGGTTGCCCGGCAACTGTCTGGGCATGGACAGTGCGCCAGAATCGTACTCCAGCTGGAGAAGGAGGCCATGTCCTTCACGAAAATGGACTCAACTTGCTGGTAATAAAACAACAAAGTTGGATTTATGCCTCGTGGCTATTGGATGATCGCCGCCAGTTGGCGCAAGCTCGCGGCTTCGCAAAATGCTGCGGGGCCGGATGATTGAAAGAATACCCGGCAGGGGCTGTCCAATTGGCCCGCTCATTAATTAGTAGATGTTTATATTGGCCCGGTTTATTCCGTCGCCATTCTCAGCCCATAAACATCATGGTTTAATAAATTAGGCTTTCCCGATTTATGCGCACCCGCAATATTGGCTTCACCCTGCTCGAACTCCTGGTTGTCGTCGCCATCATCGGCCTATTGGCAGCCTATGTCGGACCGCGTTACTTCTCCCAGATCGGCAAGTCGGAACAAACCGTGGCGCGCGCCCAGGTCGAGGCGTTCGCCAAGGCGTTGGACGCCTATCGGGTGGACGTGGGCAGCTATCCGGCGACCGAGGCAGGGCTGGCTGCCCTGGTGACGCGGCCGGCCGACGCGGCCAGGTGGAGCGGCCCCTATATGCCCAAGGTGCTGCCGGCCGACCCCTGGGGTCGCCAATATCTGTACCGTGCGCTGTCGGCCACCGAGTACGACCTGGTTTCGTATGGCAAGGACGGCGTGCCTGGCGGCTCCGGTGATGACGCCGACATCGCCAATCGCTAGGCCTCGGGCGGCCGCATGCAGTTCCAGGTAGAGGCCTTATCGGCCGCCAATTTGATCGAGTCGCTGGCCATCGAAGCCAGCGACGAGGCCGACGCGCGCCGCCAGGTGGAAGCACGCCGCGCCAGCGTGCTGACGATCCGCCCACTGGCGGCGCAGCGCACGCTGGGCCGCCGCAGCGCTTTTTCGCTGACCTTGTTCAGCCAGGAACTGCTGGCACTGCTGGAGGCCGGCCTTAGCCTGGTTGAATGCATGGAAGCCTTGCTGGACAAGGAGTCCAACCCTGCCGCCGGCAGCGTATTGGCCGGCATTCTCAACCGGCTGCGGGAGGGCGAGCGTTTTTCCGGCGCGCTGACGCACCAGCCGCAGGTCTTCCCGCCCCTCTATGTCGGCATCGTGCAAGCCGCCGAAGGCACCAGCGAGCTGCCGCAGGCGCTCAGCCGCTATCTCGATTACCAGCTGCGCCTGGAAGAAGTCCGCAACCGGCTGGTCAGCGCCGCCATCTATCCCACCATCCTGATCACGGTGGGCGGCGGCGTGGCGCTGTTCCTGCTGGGCTTTGTCGTCCCCCGCTTCGCCGCCGTCTACCAAGGTACCGGCCGGCCCATGCCCATGCTGTCGCAATTGCTGCTGGACTGGGGCCAGTTCGTGGGCAACAACGCGCTTCTGGTCGCCACCGTGGTGCTGGGCGGGCTGGCTGCGGCCGGCTGGTGGCTGCGCCAACTGGTTCGCAGCGGCGCCTGGATGGGCCTGGTGGCCCGCCTGCCGGGCATCGGCGAGCGCATGCGCATCCTGGAACTGTCGCGCCTTTATCTGACGCTTGGCATGCTGCTGGAAGGCGGCATCCCCATCAGCGGCGCCATCGCCATGGTCAGCGGCGTCGTCTCGCCGGCCAGCCGCGCCGGACTGGCCGCGGCGGCGACAGCGATCCGCGAGGGCGAGATGCTGTCCGACACCTTTGCCCGCAATCAACTGACCACCCCCATTTCGCTGCGCATGCTGCGGGTGGGCGAACGCTCCGGCCAGATGGGCGCCATGCTGACCCGCTCCGCCGATTTCTACGAGAGCGAAACCGCCCGCTGGATCGAGCGCTTCACCAAGACCTTCGAACCCCTGCTGATGACGGCCATCGGCTTGGTGATCGGCGGCATCGTCATCCTGCTGTATATGCCCATCTTCGATTTGGCAGGCACCCTGTGAGCATCCCCGAACTGAACGCGGCCCAGCTGAAACTGGCGTATGGCAAGGCCCAGCGCGAGGGTACGCTGCCCTTGGACGAACTGGGTGCGCTGCTGGGCAGCGAGCCGCGCGATACCCTGCAGGCGCTGGCCCATTGGTTCCACCTGCCCAGCATGGAGACAGCCGATATGCTGGCCTTGCAATCGGCCTTCGATCTGCTGCCGCTGGCGCGTGCGCAAAAGCGCGGCTGTGTATTGCTGCGCCAGGCAGGGCCGGACGGCGGCCGCCTGCATGCCGTGCTGGGCGATCCCTTCGACACCGACCTGCCGATCTGGCTGGAAAGCCTCTGCCGCCAGCCCCCGACCTACCACCTGGCCCTACCCGCCGATATCCACGCCTACCTGGCTCGCCAGGAGGAATCGGTACGCGCGGTGGATCATCTGCTGCTGGACAGCGCGGATTCGCGCGGCAGTGACCGCGCCGCCGAGAAACTGACCTTCCTGACTACCAGCGACGGCAGCAGCCAGGCGGTCAAGCTGGTCAATTCCACCCTGTACGATGCGCTCAAGACAGCTGCCAGCGATATCCACCTGGAATCGCTGCCGGGTGGACTGGCGGTCAAATACCGTATCGACGGCGTGCTGGACGCCATCACCCAGGTACCCGGCCGCACCTTGGCCGAGCAGGTGATCTCGCGCCTCAAGGTGCTGGCGGAACTGGATATCGCGGAGCGGCGGGTGCCGCAGGACGGCAGTTTCCGGGTGGAAGCCGGCAGCCGCGAGATCGACCTGCGCGTCTCCATCATGCCCAGCATCCACGGCGAGGATGCGGTGATCCGTATTCTGGACAAGCAAGCCATGGTGGCCGCCCATGGTTCGCTGACCCTGGAGGCATTGGGCTTTGACGCCGGCTCGCTGGCGGCGCTGCGCAAGCTGGTGAGCGAACCCTATGGCATGGTGCTGGTGACCGGCCCTACCGGTTCCGGCAAGACCACCACCCTGTATGGCGCCATCGCCGAAATCAACCATGGCCGCGACAAGATCATCACGATCGAGGACCCGGTCGAGTACCAGTTACCCGGCATCCTGCAGATACCCGTGAACGAAAAGAAAGGCCTGACTTTCGCCCGCGGCCTCCGCTCCATCCTGCGCCATGACCCCGACAAGATCATGGTGGGCGAGATCCGCGATACGGACACCGCCGAAATCGCCGTGCAATCCGCCTTGACCGGCCACCTGGTGTTGACCACGGTGCACGCCAACAATGTGTTCGACGTTTTCGGCCGCTTTACCCATATGGGCATTGATCCCTATGCCTTTGTCTCGGCGCTGAACGGCATCTGGGCACAGCGCCTGATCCGGCTCAATTGCCCGCATTGCAGCGTGGACGTGGCGGCCGACCCGGCCATGCTGGCATCGATGGGCTTGGGCCTGGCCGATGTCGCCGGCTTTCGCTTGCGCCAGGGCGCGGGCTGCGGCGATTGTCGCGGCACCGGCTACAAGGGTCGCCGCGCCATTGCCGAATTTCTCAGCCTGACCGATGAGCTGCGTGAGCTGATCATCGACAAAAGCCCCATCCGCCAGATCAAGGAACTGGCTCGCCGCAACGGTACCGAGACCTTGTTTGAAGCCGCCATGAAGCAAGCAGCCTGCGGCGATACCACCCTGGAGGAGATACGCCGTGTCACGCTTATGGGCTGAACCCCTCTCGCTGGGCCTGGACCAGGACGGTGTGGCGCTGCTACGCGGTTCCGCCGAGCTGCTGTTCGATGGACCACCCGCCGTTGCCGGCCTGGCCGACACCCTGGCGGCGACCGGCACCACGGTGCGCAACCGATTGCTGGCGCCTACCCTCGGCGTGACCGTGGCCGACCGGCTGGTGCGTTACTGGCTGGTCCAGCCCCCGGCCAATATCGCCAGCCTGGCCGCCTTGCGCGCCGTCACCGCTGCCCGCTTCGAACAGTTATTCGGTGAAACCGCCCAGAACTGGCGAATGGACGCCGACTGGTCCGCCAAGCAAGCCTTCCTGGCCTGCGCGCTCCCGGCCACCCTGTGTGCCGACGTCGAACGTCTGGCCGCAGTGCATGGCTGGCGCCTTGCCACCATGCTGCCCGCCTTTGTGCGGGCTTTGAACCTGGCCGGACGACAGGCTAGTGGCTGGTTCTGCATGGGTGAGGGCCTGGGGCTGAGCTATGCCGCCATCCAGCAAGGCCGCTGGCTGTGCATGCGCAGCATCCGCTTCGCCCAGCCACCCAGCCAGGCCGAGCTACTCGCCAAACTGGAAGGCGAGGCCCGCCTGTTGGCGCTTAGCCATGAGCAGTTGCCGGAGGATATCCGCTGGCAGGGTAGCGCCGCCTGGCTCCCGCGCGACAGCCGCTTCGGTCCGTGGCGTTCCAGCTTCCTTGCCACGCAGGCATCGGGGAGCGCTGCCCACCGCCTGGCGCTATTGGGTAGCAAGACATGAAAAGACTGCAACTCGACTTTTTCGGCCGGCGCCAGCCGCTAACGGCCCAACTGCGGCAGCATCATCCGCTGCTGCTGTTGCTTTGGGCACTGTCCACCGTGGCACTGCTGCTGGGCAGCGCCCGGCTCTGGCAGGTACGGCAGCAACAGGCCGAGCTGGACCAATCGGTGCAAGCGCGGCTACGCCAGGCATTCTTTGCCGCGGCCAAACCGGCCCAGCCGGTCGAAACCGGCCTGACGCCAGCCCAGATCCGCAGCACCAACGAGGCCATCCGCCAGCTCAATCTGCCATGGGCCGCCTGGTTCGCGGCCTTTGAACAAGCAGCCCGCCCCGATGTCGCGCTCCTGTCCATCACGCCCAATGAGCAGAGCCATGCCGTCCATGTCTCGGCCGAAAGCGAAGATATCGCCGGCATGCTGGCCTACGTCGCGGCATTGCAGCAATCCGGCTTCTTTACCGAAGTGTCTCTGCGCAAGCATCGCAGCAATGAAAAGGCGGTCGGCGCACCGGTACTATTCGAATTTACCGCCCAGGCCCGCCTGGGTGGCGAGACGGCGCCATGACCACACTGGAGAGTGAATATGGCTGCTGATCGCTCCCTTGATATCCATGCCTTGCCGGGCCGGCTGCGTATCGCCATCGAAATCAGGCTGCATCGCCAGGGCTGGATAGCCCCCTGCGGCTGGCTGCTGGTGCTGGCGGCCGCCTTGGTCTGGCTACAATTGCCCTTTGCCGAACGGCGTTTGGCCGACCAACATACCGGCGTGCCCCATGGCGGCCAGCCGACCGTAGCAAGCGCTGCCGGGACCATGGCGCCAGACTCCAACGCCGCCCGGCTGGCCCGGCTGTATACCTTGCTGGACCAGGCCGGTGACCGCCAGGCCAACCTGCGCCAGGTATTCGACATCGCCGAGGCGGAAGGTTGGGATATCGCCGAAGCGGATTACACGGTCAGCGCCAAGGACGGCCTGGTGCGCCTGCGCATCCTGCTGCCCTTGCAAGGCAGCTATCCCGAGATCCGCGCCTTGGCCGAAGCGCTGCTGCGCGGCAGACCCAATCTGTCGTTGGACGATATCGGCTTCAAGCGCGACAGCAGCCAGGCCGACTCGCTGCATGCCACGCTCAAACTCAGCCTGTGGTCGCGAGCCGGCCAGGGGCTAGGCCGGGGGCAAAAGCCATGACCAAGCGCCAGCTGATCTTGCTTGGACTGTTCTGCGGGGCGGCCTATCTGGCCATCTGGGGCAATGGCAACCCCGCCGCCGACGCACCGGCCGGACGCCGGGCACCCGATTTCTCGCGTCCGCCGGCCGCCAAACGCACGATGGCCGAACCCGGCCGTATCGCCGCGCTGATCCCGCGCGCGCAGTTGATGCAACCGCCCCAGCCCGGTACGAACCTTTTCCCGGTCCGCCCGGGCGCCACACCGCCGCCGCCGGCCCAGCCCGTGGTTCTTGCGCTGGTGCAGGCCCCGGTGGCACCGCCCTTGCCTTTCCAGTTCATCGGCAAAAAATTCGAGGACGGTGTCTGGGAGCTGTACCTGGACCATGCCGGCCAGACGCTGATCGTGCACCGTGGCGACACCTTGGCCGGCATTTACCGGGTCGATGAGATCCAGCCGGCCAATCTCCTGCTGACCTATCTGCCGCTGAATACCAAGCAAACCCTAGCAATCGGACAAGGCGAAGAATGATGTTCCCCCCGTTTCCCCTCTCCTCGCGCCATTGCGCCCGACTTGCGCTGTTGACCGCGCTGGGCCTGTTATCCGGTTGTGCCGCCCAGCAGGCCCATCGCGACGGCCAAGCCTTGCTGGAACAAGGCCAGCTCAACGCCGGCCTGGATAAGCTCAAGCAAGCCAGTGCGCTGGCGCCAGACGATGTCAATTACCGCATGAGCTATCTGACCAGCCGCGACCGGACCATAGCCAGGCTGCTGGCGCAAGCCGACGCCGCACTGGCGGCGCAGGATCTGCTTGGCGCCGAACAAGGCTATATCCAGATCCTGACCCTGGATGCCTCGCACGCACGAGCCCGGATGGGCATGCAGCATCTCGCCGCCGAGCGGCGCCGGACAACCCTGCTGGAGGAAGCCAACAAGGCCTGGAGCCGGCAGGATGGCGACAGCGCGCAAGAGCGGCTGCGCAGCATCCTGGCCGAACAGCCGCAAAACGCGGCGGCCCAGGCATTGCAGCGGCAGATCGAAGAGAAAAAACGGCGCGGTAGCGACAGCGGCCTAGCCGACGCCTTCAAGAAACCCATCACCCTGCAGTTCAAGGATGCGTCGCTGCGGACGGTGTTCGATATCATCGCCCGCACCTCGGGCCTGAATTTTCTGTTCGACAAGGATGTGCGTACCGAACAGAAGACCTCGATCTTTCTGAAGAACAGTTCGATCGAAGCCGCCATCAATCTGACCCTGCTGACCAATCAGCTGGAGCAAAGGGTGCTGGACGGCAATACCATCCTGATCTACCCGGATACCCAGGCCAAGCGCAAGGACTATCAGCCCATGCTGGTACGCACCTTCTACCTGGCCAATGCCGAAGCCAAGACGGTGGCCAATACGCTCAAGACCATCGTCAAGAGCAAGGATGTGGTGGTCGATGACAAGCTCAATATGATCATCCTGCGCGATAGCCCGGAAGTGGTGCGCCAGGCCGAAAAGCTGGTCGCCCTGCACGATCTGCCCGAACCGGAAGTGATGCTGGAGGTCGAGGTGCTGGAAGTGAAGCGCGGCCGTCTGCTGGAGCTGGGCGTGAACTGGCCCAACCAGCTGGGCCTGGCCCCCTTGCAGGCCGCCGGCAGCAGCCTGACCCTGAGCGATCTGCGCGGCCTCAACAGCCGCCGCATCAGCGCCACCGTCGGCTCGGTCGGCGTCAATGCCAAGAACGAAGACAGCGACGCCAACCTGCTGGCCAACCCGCGCATCCGTACCCACAACCGCGAAAAAGCCAAGATCCTGATCGGCAGCCGCGTGCCGGTGATCACCTCGACCTTGACCACCGGCTTCTCGTCCGAGTCGGTCGCCTATGTCGATGTCGGGCTCAAGCTGGATGTCGAACCGACCATCTACCCCGACGACGAGATCTCCATCAAGACTTCGCTGGAAGTCAGCAGCATTCTCAAGACCGTCGAGACCAAGACGACCCGCGCCTATGAGATCGGCACCCGTACCGCCTCCACCGTGCTGCGCCTGCGCGACGGCGAAAACCAGGTGCTGGCCGGCCTGATCAGCAACGAAGACCGCCGCACCACCGACCAGGTACCGCTGCTGGGCGATATCCCCCTGCTGGGCAGACTGTTCGGCAGCCAGCTGAATGACCACACCAAGACCGAAATCGTCCTGTCCATCACCCCGCGGCTGATACGCAATATCCGCCGCCCCGATGCCGATATCCTGGAGTTCGATTCCGGCACCGACAGCAATTTCCGCCGTTCGCGCCTCGATACGGGCGCGAAAGCCGGCAGTGGTGGCGCCCTGTTGAAGCAAACCAGCGGCAGCCCGCCGGCCGTGGCGACGCCTACCCCGACGCCAGCCGCGGTAGCAGCACCGATACTCCCGGCCACCGTCCCGGCCGAAGCGGCCAAGGCCACCACGCCCGCACCCGCCACGCCGAACGGCAAGATGCAGTGGGACGGACCGGATCGCGCCAGCGTGGGCCAAACGATCGAGCTGCAGGTGGTCTACCAGGGTGAAACCGCCCTCAACGGCATGCCGGTAAGCTTGAGCTACGACCCGCGCGTACTGGAGATCATCAAGGTCAGTGAAGGCGACTTCTTCAAGCACAGCGGCAGCACTGCCTTCAGCAGCGATATCGAGGCAGGCCGGATTAGCATCAACAACCTGCTGTCCAGCGCCACCGGCGCCAAGGGAGGCGGGGTGGTCGCCACCTTGACCGCCAGGATACTCAGCGCCGAGGGAGGGCAGACCCTTTTAAAGGTGAACAGCGCGGCCCCGCAGGCGATCGACGGTCGCAGCCTGGACCCCGCCCTGTCCGACCACACGCTCAAGCTGGAGCCCTGAGATGCGCGCGCCGTGGACCAAGGGGCGCGGCTTCACCCTGATCGAGCTGCTGGTTACCCTGGCCATCCTGGCGGTGCTGGCCGTACTGGTGCTGCCCACCGCGCAAATGGGCGTGCAGCGGGTCAAGGAACAGGAACTGAAGCTGGCACTGCGCGAGATCCGCGCCGGCATCGATGCCTATCGCAAGGCTTTCGACAGCGGCCACGTCCAGCACGACCTGGGCGCCAGCCCCTATCCTCCCTCGCTGGCAATCCTGGTGCAGGGCGTGCCGGACCAGCTGGACCCGGAAGGACGCAAGCTGTTCTTCCTGCGCCGCATTCCGCCCGATCCGTGGTGCCAAGGCGGCGACCCGGCCCGGGCGGAAAGCTGCTGGGGCAAGCGGTCCTATGCCAGCGAAGCGGACGACCCGCAGGAAGGCAATGATGTCTACGATGTGTATTCGCGCAGCGAAGGGACAGGATTGAATGGCGTACCCTACAAGCAGTGGTAAACGCGCGGCGGGCTTTACCCTGATCGAACTATTGGTGGTGCTCGCCATCGTGTCGGTCTTGCTGACCCTGGCGGTACCGCGCTATTTCAGCAGCATCGAAGGCTCCAAGACGGCGGTCTTGAGCGAGAATCTGCAACGGGTGCGCGACGCCATCGACAAGTTCTACGGCGACACCGGCCGCTATCCCGCCAATTTGGACGAAATGGTGGAAAAGCACTATCTGCGCAGCCTGCCGGTCGATCCCGTCACCGATCGCAACGACAGCTGGACCCTGCTGCCGCCCGACCCCGAGCGGGGTAGCGGCATCTACGATATCAAGAGCGGTGCCGAAGGCGCCACGGCCGACGGCCGGGCTTATTCCAGCCTATGAAGTGCAGGCCTGCCCAGCAGGGTTTCAGCTACCTCGCCCTGCTTATCCTGATCGCCGTGCTGGGCGTCACCGGCACGGCCACCGTGCTGCTGGGCGAAATCAGCGAACGACGCCAGGCCGAACAAGCCCTGCTGCTGACCGGCAGCGCCTACCGCAACGCCATCGCCAGCTATTACAACGCCGTCCCGGCGGAAAAGCGCCACTATCCGCGCGCCCTGGCAGACCTGCTGCGCGATCCACGCTTTCCGCTGCGCCGCCACCTTCGCCGCCTCTATCCCGACCCCATCTCCGGCCAGGCGGACTGGCTACTGCTGCGCGGTCCCGATGGCGGCATCATGGGCATTGCCAGCCGCTCCACTGCCCAGCCGATCAAGCTGGACCTGTTCGATGAGGAAGATAGCGCGTTCAAGCAGAAGCGGCATTATTCGGAATGGTTGTTCGTGGCCGATATCGCGCCCAAGACACCGCGCATATTGACCTATTAACCGATCATTGCGGAAAGGTGGGAAACGCTGATTGGTCTTCAGGCTGCTTGAACATCTCACCGATAGAACTGGCCGACAACACTTGGTCGCCCCATTCTTCCCATTGTTCGGATGTTGCATCGCTCAATTGCTTCTCCACCCAGTCTGGCAAAGGACCGAATTTGCGTAGGAGCTGACGGTGTACCGTGTTGGCCTGACCCTGCTCTAGTCCTTTTTCCAGGCCCTCCTGTACATATTGTTGGCCCCAGAGATCCAAGTTCATCTTCAACATCGCTTCCACTCCTTGCAAGTCGCCAGCCTCTTCCAGCTGCGCTGACGGCCACTTGAACTGCGGGAACTTGGCAGGGATCAGTATATTGATGATCCACGCCTTTATCGCGTTCCGCAGCCCGTCATGCTCAGGCCCTGCCAAATAGCGCAGCAGCTTGCGTAAAACACTACGCCAGACTTCCGGGTTCTCGGCATTCTCCAGCCGAAAGATGTCCGCCACCACGTTCTCCAGCCCCATCAAATCTTGCTCCTGATAGGTGCCTTGGTCCAATAGCATATAACGCATGTGTGGCCGGAAATCCGGCAGCCTACCGGGACCCACGTCAATCATCTCATCCACTTCCAGCGGCGCGCTCCAACGCGGCGCGCCGTTGTACATCACGATAGGCAGGACGGGCGGCAGTTTGCTGCTGTCGGTCAATTTATATTGCTTCGGGTTCTTGTAGAGATCCAGGTATAGGTTCAGTACATAGCAGCCCACCCGTAGCGCCATGGTGGGATCGGTCTTGGATTGGAACTCCAGTATCAGGCAGATGTAAAGATCCTGGTCGGCCAGCCGCACCTTCCATATCACATCGGTTATTCTGCGGCGCCTTTTGTCGTCGATAAAACTGCCGTTGATGCGCTCCAGGGAGGAGAAATCCACTTTTTCCACCCATTCATCGCCGACGAAGTCGCGCAACAGATCCTCGACGGCACGGGGATAGGAAAACATGCACTTGTAGGCGGCGTCGTGATCGTCCTTGTCCATAGCGCGAGACTGCCAGGGTATTACCGCGCCGGGTATACGGCCTTCGCCTGAATTCAATAGGAGAGACTAACGCGCGTGCGCAAGTCCACTCCAGACAACTACCCCGCCCCAAACACCCGCTGCCGCAACTTGTGCAACTGGTCGCGCAATTCGGCCGCCTTTTCGAATTCCAGGTTCTTGGCGGCTTCCATCATGGCCTTCTCGATGGTCTTCAGCTGCTTGGACAAGGCTTTCTCGTCCATATCTTCCAGCAATAGCTGCTGCTTGCGCTCGTCCCGCTCGGCGCGGGCGCTGTCCATATCGTAGACACCGTCGATGATGTCCTTGATCCGTTTCACCACCCCGCGCGGGGTAATGCCGTTGGCTTCGTTGAAAGCCAGTTGCTTGGCGCGGCGGCGTTCGGTTTCGTCGATCGCCTTGCGCATCGAATCGGTGATGCGGTCGCCGTAGAGGATGGCGGTGCCGTTCAGATTGCGCGCGGCCCGGCCTATGGTCTGGATCAGCGAACGCTCGCTGCGCAGGAAACCCTCCTTGTCGGCGTCCAGGATGGCGACCAGGGATACCTCCGGAATATCCAGCCCCTCGCGTAGCAGGTTGATGCCGATCAGCACGTCGAACACGCCCAGGCGTAGATCGCGCAGGATCTCCACCCGCTCGACGGTATCGATTTCCGAGTGCAGATAACGCACCTTCACGCCATGTTCGGTCAGGTAATCGGTCAACTGCTCCGACATCCGCTTGGTCAAGGTAGTGACCAGGACCCGTTCGCCGATAAGCGTACGCTTGTGGATCTCGCTCATCAGGTCATCGACCTGGGTGCCTACCGGCCTCACGCTGATGAGGGGATCGACCAGCCCGGTAGGTCGCACCAACTGCTCCACCACCTTGCCCTGATGCTCGGCTTCGTAGGTGGACGGGGTGGCCGAGACAAATACCGTCTGCGGCATCATCTGCTCGAACTCGGCGAACTTGAGTGGGCGGTTATCCATGGCGCTGGGCATGCGAAAACCGTAGTCGACCAGGTTCTCCTTGCGCGCCCGATCGCCCTTGTACATGGCGCCGATCTGGCCGATCAGCACATGGCTTTCGTCCAGGAACATCAAGGAGCCTTCCGGCAGGTAGTTGATCAGGGTAGGCGGCGGCGAACCGGCCGGCTTGCCGGAAAAATGCCGCGAGTAGTTCTCGATCCCCTTGCAAAAACCCATTTCCTGCAACATTTCGAGATCGAACTTGGTGCGCTGGTCCAGCCTTTGCGCCTCGACCAGCTTATGGTCCTGATGAAAGAAGGACAGCCGGCTACGCAACTCGTCCTTGATGGTATCCATGGCCCGCAGCACGGTGGCGCGGGGCGTCACGTAATGGCTGGCGGGGAACACGGTGAAACGGCCCACGCGCTGCTGAATGCGGCCGGTCAAGGGGTCGAACAGATTGATGCTCTCGACCTCGTCGTCGAACATGCCGATGCGCACCGCCAGATCGGCGTTTTCGGCCGGGAACACATCGATCACGTCGCCGCGCACCCGGAATTTACCGCGAGTAAAATCGATCTCGTTACGATCGTATTGCATCTGCACCAGCCGGGTCACCAACTCGGCTTGCGGTACCTTCTCGCCCTCGCGCACATGCAGAATCATCTTGTGGTAGTCGGAGGGGTCGCCGATACCGTAGATCGCCGATACCGTGGCGACGATGATGCAATCGGGCCGTTCCAGCATGGCCTTGGTGGCACTCAAGCGCATCTGCTCGATATGCTCGTTGATCTGCGAATCCTTCTCGATAAACAGATCGCGGCTGGGTACGTAGGCTTCCGGCTGGTAGTAGTCGTAGTAGGAAACAAAGTACTCAACCGCATTTTCCGGAAAAAACTCACGGAACTCGGCGTATAGCTGCGCCGCCAGGGTTTTATTGGGCGCCATCACCAACGCCGGCCGGCCCGATTGGGCGATGACATTGGCCATGGTGTAAGTCTTGCCCGAGCCGGTCACCCCCAGCAGGGTCTGGAAACGCAGACCGTCGTCCAATCCCTCGAGCAATTCCGCGATGGCTTGCGGCTGGTCGCCGGCCGGTGGAAACGGTTGATGCAGGCGGTACGGACTGTTCGGGTAGGTAACGATCATGACGGCCTCCGGATGGGGCGATGATTGTAGCTTGCCAAGGGCGACTCCGGCAGCAATGAACTACACTGGAAGTTGCACTTTCCGGGATCTTGCCAGCATGTCGGATAACTGCCCTCCCATGGCCGAATGGCCCTACGCCAATATCCTGCTGAATCGCTTCGGCGATGCCTTGCTTGCCTTCGACAAGCAATTGGTCTGCCGCTTCGCCAACACCGCCGCCCTTGACATGCTGGGCGGCCAGATTGCCGATACCCAAGGCCAGCATGCCGCCATAATCTATCCGGCCGACCAGACCGACCGTCTGCAGCTGGCATTGGCGGCGGCATTGGGCGGCCAGGTCACCCATGCGCGGGCTTGGCGCGATTTGCCGACGCGCGGCCGCCGCTATCTGGATTCGCGCATCGAACCCTGTCTGAATGACGAGGGCCATATCGTCGGGGCGCTGCACAGCGCGCGAGATATCACCGAAATGGCGCAGACCGAAGAGCACGCCCGCTTGGCCGTGCTGATGTTCGAGCACAGTACCGAAGGCTTGATGGTATTGGGCGCCGACCAGCGCATTCGCCTGGTCAACCCGGCCTTCAGCGCGCTGACCGGCTTCGCCGCCGAAGATGTCCGCGGCGAGCTGCCCCAGCATCTGATGCCGTCCGGTCAGGGCATGGCCAACCCCTACCCCGATATCTGGCATACGCTGGAATACGACCCTGCCTGGCAAGGCGAAGTCACCTACCGGCGCCGCGACGGCCGCTTGCTGCCGACCTGGCAAAGCGTGGTGCGCGTGCGCGACGCGAATGGCCATATCGAGCATTACCTGGCCATGTTTACCGACCTGACCGAACTGCAGCGCTTCGAGCAGCAGATGGAACGGCTGGTCTACTACGATGTGCTCACCGGTCTACCCAACCGCGCCCTGCTGGCCGACCGCATCAGCCAATCCAGCTCGCGCGCCGAACGGATGGGCAATGGCATGGCGGTGCTATTTATCGACCTGGACCGCTTCAAGGCCATCAACGACACCTTGGGCCACCAGGATGGCGACCAGGTATTGCGCAACGTGGCGTATCGCCTGGCGGAACTGGTTGGCACCGAAATCACCGTCAGCCGCTATGGCGCCGACCAATTCGTGCTGCTTTACCCCGAGTTGTCCAGCCCCGCACAGGCAGCCGCCCTGGCGGATCGCCTGCTGACGGCCCTGGCGGAGCCGCACCATATCGGCGGCCAACCGCTGACCGTCACGGCCAGCCTGGGCATCGCCATCTATCCGGATGACGGCAAGCAAAGGGAAACCCTGATCCAGCACGCGGAAACCGCCATGCAGGCGGCCAAGAAAGCCGGCCGACAGGCCTTTCGCTTCTTCACCCAGGATATGAATCAACGCAGTGCGGAATTTCTGTTACTGGACAACCACCTGCGCAAGGCTGTCGCCACCGGCCAGTTCCTGCTGTATTACCAGCCGCAGATCGATATCCGTAGCCGAGCCGTGATCGGCATGGAAGCGCTGATGCGCTGGCGGCATCCCGAACTGGGCCTGGTCCCGCCCAATCGGTTTATCCCGGCCGCCGAGGAAAGCGGCCTGATCGTTCCCATGGGGGCGTGGGCCTTGAAGGAAGCCTGTATGCAAAACAAGATCTGGCAACAGGCCGGATTGCTGTATGCGCCCATCGCGGTCAATGTCTCGGCCCGCCAATTCGCCGAAAACCTGGAGGCGGTCACCCTGGACGCCCTGCGGGCCGCCGACCTGGCACCTGAATATCTGGAATTGGAAGTGACCGAAAGCACCCTGATGGACGACGTCGGCGCGGCCATCCAGACCCTCAATACGGTCAAACGCATGGGTGTGCGGCTGGCCATCGACGACTTCGGTACCGGCTATTCCTCGCTCAGCTACCTGAAGCGTTTTCCACTGGACAAGCTCAAGGTGGACCGTTCCTTCGTCATCGACATCCTCACCGACCCTGACGACGCCGCCATCGCCGGCGCCGTGGTCAGCCTGGCCAAGAACCTGCGCCTGAAGGTGATCGCCGAAGGGGTGGAAACCGCCGAGCAGCTATCCTTCCTGGACCAGTTGGGCTGCGATGAAATGCAAGGCTTCCTGGTCGCCCCGCCCTTGCCGGCCGACCAGGTACCGGACTTCCTGGCCAGGTGGCAGGCGGGGGATATCTGACCATCCCTGCGCTTACCGCTCCCGCAAACTCTCTTGCAGATGTTCCGTCAGCGGCGTCAGGAAGTATTCGATCACCCGCCGCTTGCCGATCTTGATCTCGGCGGTGACCGCCATGCCGGGGCTGAGATTGACCTTTTTGTTGCCCACCTGCACGCTGGAGCGGTGCAGCTCCACCCGGGCGGGATAGATCAAGCCGCGTTTCTCATCCTGCACGGCATCGTTCGAGACGGTCAACACCCGGCCCGGCAGGGTGCCGTACTTGGTGAAGTTAAAGGTCTCGACCTTGACCTCGGCATCCTGGCCGTCATAGACGAAACCGATGTCCTTGTTCTCGATCTGCGCTTCCACCACCAGCCTGTCGTTCTGCGGCACGACCTGCAATAGCGGGTCGGCTTCCTTCACCATGCCGCCGACGGTGTGCACGGCCAATTGCTGGACCACCCCATCGACCGGCGCCGTCAAGGTCAGCAGGTGCTTACGCTGTTCGGCCTTGACCACTTCCTGCTTCAGCGACGTCGCCCTATCTTCCGCCTGGTTCAACTGGTCCAGCGCGTTGCGGCGGGTCTGCGCCAGCAGGCTGGCCCGTTCGCGCAGATTCTGCTCGATGGCGTGCTGCAATTGCTTGGAACGGCTTTGTTCGGCCGCCAGGTCGCGCTGGGTCTCGATCAGCGCCTGTTCCTTTTCCAGCAAGGCATGGCGAGCGATAAAGTTCTTCTCCGCCAGGCCCCGATAGTCCTCCGCCCGTTGCCGCACCAGCGGCAAGGTATCGACCAGCTTGGCCTGCAACTGCTGGCTGGTGGCCAGGTCGGCGCGGCGCTTCTCGGTCTCTTCGTCCAATGCCGCCAGGCGGGCCTGCACCTCGGCGTACTCACCCACCAGCAGACGCTGCTCGTCGGCCAGGCCCTTGGGATCGGCGTTTTTCGGCACCAGTAATTTCGGCAAATGCCCCTTGTCCAATGCTTCGGCCAGGGCCTTGCTGCGGGCGGCCTCCAGTTCGGCCGCACCCAGCTCGCTGCCGAAGCGGGCACGATCGGCACCCGCGCTGGTGGTATCCAGTTCGATCAGGACTTGGCCGGCCTTCACCACCTGGCCATCACGGACCAGGATGCGGTGCACCACCGCCAGTTCAGGCGCCTGGATGGTCTTGGTGCGGTCGTCCGGAATGATCTTGCCCTGCGCCACGGCCACCACATCCACCCGGCCGAAGATGCTCCAGAGCAGCGCGATAAGAAACAAGGCGATCAAGACCTTCGCGCTGGCGCGTGGAATAGGCGATGGCGGCGTCTCCTGCAAGGAGAGGGCGGCAGGCAGGAACTGGGCTTCATAATTCACGCGCGGTACGCCGTCCAACTGCTTGCGAACGGACCAGGCGGCCCGCCAAACGGCGGCGTAGCGCTGCAGCAGCGCCTTGGTGGCTTCGAACTTCATGGCTTATCCCTGCTGCAAGCTGTGCAAATGGGCGTAGTAGCCCTGTGGTTTATCGACCAGGCTGGCATGGGTGCCTTCTTCGACGATCTGGCCCTTGTCCACCGCGATAATGCGGTCGGCCATGCGTACCGTGGATAGGCGGTGGGCGATGACGATCACCGTGCGGCCCTGGCTGATGGCGCGCATATTGTCGCGAATGATCCGCTCCGACTCGTAGTCCAGGGCACTGGTGGCCTCGTCCAGGATCAGGATGCGCGGATTGGTGGCCAACGCCCGCGCAATGGCGATCCGTTGCCGCTGGCCGCCGGACAGGCCGGTGCCGTGCTCGCCTATCATGGTGTCGTAGCCTTCCGGCAGCTCCAGGATAAATTCGTGCGCGCCGGCCAATTTGGCCACGTGGATCACTGCTTCCATCGGCATGCCGGGATCGGCCAGGGCGATGTTGTCGCGCAGGGAGCGGTTGAACAGCAGGTTCTCCTGCAGCACCACGCCGACCTGGCGGCGCAGCCAGACCGGATCGGCCAGTGCCAGGTCCACCCCGTCCACCAGCACCCTCCCCCGTTCCGGCACATACAAGCGCTGCACCAGCTTGGTCAGGGTGCTCTTGCCGGAGCCGGAGCGGCCGACAATGCCGATCACTTCGCCCGGGGCAATGCGCAGCGAGATGCCGCAGAGGATTTCCGGGCCATCCGGCCGGTAGCGGAAACCAACCTGTTCGAACTCGATGGCGCCCTCGATGGCGGGCAATGCCGCCCGGCTGACCTGGCCGACTTCGGTCCGGGTATTGAGGATATCGCCCAGCCTTTGCATGGAAATACCGGTCTGCTGGAAATCCTGCCACAGCTGCGCCAAGCGCATGATGGGCCCCGCCACCCGGCCGGCCAGCATATTGAAGGCAATCAACTGGCCCACGCTCAACTCGCCGTCCATCACCAGGCGGGCGCCCAGCCACAAGGTGGCCACGGTAACCAGCTTACCGATCAGCGAAACCACCTGATTGGCGATATTGCCCAGCTGGCCGACCCGGAAACTGGCGGCCACATAAGCGGCCAGCTGGTTGTCCCAGCGTTCGATCACACGCGGCTCGACCGCCATGGACTTGATGGTTTCCACGCCGCTGACCGCTTCCACCAGAAAGGACTGGTTTTCGGCGCCACGGGCGAACTTGGTATCCAGCCGGGCCCGCAAAAGCGGCGTGATCATAAAGGACAGCAAGGCGTAACAAGGCAGGCTGAGCAGCACGATCAGGGTCAGCCAACCGCTGTAGTAGAACATCACGGCGATAAAAACTACCGAGAACAGCAGGTCCATCAGCAGGGTGATGGCATTGCCGGTGAGGAATTGGCGGATATTCTCCAGTTCGCGCACCCGCGCCACCGAGTCGCCGACCCGGCGGGCCTGGAAATAAGCCAGCGGCAGATTGAGCAGATGGCGAAACAGCTTGGCACCCAACTCCACGTCGATGCGATTGGTGGTGTGCGAGAACAGCCAGCCGCGCAGACCGGTCAGCAGTACCTCGAAAACCGACACCACCAATAAGCCCACGGCAATCACGTCCAGCGTGGAGAAGCCCCGGTGCACCAGCACCTTGTCCATCACCACCTGGAAGAACAGCGGTGTCAGCAGGGCCAGCAATTGCAGCACGAACGAGACCAGCAACACCTCGCCCAGCAGCTTGCGGTATTTGACCACCGCGGGAATAAACCAGGTGAAGTCGAATCGGGCCAGCTCGCCGGCCAGCGACGCGCGCGAGGCGAAACAGAGCAGGCGGCCGCTCCAACGTACCAGCAGCGCGTCGCGGCTAAGCGTCTCGGGACGGCCTACACGCGGGTCCTGGATCAATACCTGATCGTCGCTCAGGCGGGCGATGATGAAATAGCCGCCGTTCACATCCTCTGCCAGGGCCGGCAAGGGCAGCCGATCCAGGCGATCCAGCCGGGCATTGACTGCACGCGCCTTCAAACCCAGTTGCTTGGCCGCCAACAGAATGCGGGTTTCGTCAAAAGGCTGGCCACTGCCGTACTCGTGCGCCAATTGCGCCGGTTCGGCGGCGATGGCATGGAAGCGCGCCAGCATCACCAAGCCAAGCAGGCCACTGTCCAGGACAGCCGAAGCGGATTCGGCGGCGGGTTCAAGCTGGCCCGGTTCGGCCTGTTGGGGTTCGGTCATGGCGGCAACTGTATCAATTCAATGCAATATGAAAACCCGGTGCTGCTGCAGTCCGGGTTGCTGGCTTTACCTGGTCCGGATGTGTCGAACACCCGCTTCAAGAGGCTCAGGCCAAGGGGGCGCGATAATACCAGCAGTCCAGCCGTAGGGGGCGGGCAAACGCGAAGCGCCGCCTTGCCGTGGTATTCAGCATGAAATGCGGCAAATTTCCATTGCGTGGGATAGCCTCGGCCGCCGGGTGACGACGCCGGATCGCTTATCGCTCGCAACGCCCCGAGATGCTTGCCTTGCGCCAGACAGCCGCGATATAGCCGTTGCTGGTAAGCCGTTTCAGCTCTTCGTCGAGGCGCGGTATCAAGTCGGCATGGTTGGCGTTGAGGTAATGGTAGATGGGCACACTCTCCAGCACGCCGACTTCGCGTATGCCGGCGTAGCCCGCATCACTGCCACGCAGGCGGACAAGATGCTCGCACGCGGTCATGCGCGAGGCCACCACGACATCGACCTGCCCCAGCTTCAGCAGCTTGAAGGCGCTATCCAGGGTCGGTTCGAACACCACGTTCATGCCCTGGGTCCGCTTCTCGACCTGCATCACGCCCAATTGCGCACCGACGCGCAACGGTTGCAGCGATGCCCAGCTCGTCGGCTTGACCTCGGCCCTGACGGCAAAGGCCGCGAAGTCGTTTTCCCCCAGCGGGGTGGGTACCATGCGTAGATTGGGAAACTTCTTTTCCGCGCCGGCCACCCGGAACAACTCGCCGTCGTATTGGCCGGCATTGACGACCGCCGCACTGCGCCTGAGCGGGAAGAATTCGACCACCACCTCGATACTCATCCGCTCGTAAGCGCTGGTCAGTATCTCCGCGGTGGCCCGTTGCAGCGGATTGGACTCATGGTCGAGAAAGGTCAGCCGCTTTGTACCGGCGGCCGTTTCTTCGGCCTGCACCGGCGAGGCCGCCGGTCCCAGCAACAAAAGGCCGAGCAAGCACTGACCGATGCGGCATGCCAGCCCACCGGCAACGATAGCCTCTCTCATGGCGCTCTCCTTCCGGCGGTCGAGCCAGCGTACGCACCTCGGCCAGCCGCGCTTACTCGACGACGCGGTAATATATAATTATTGCCGATTTGACGTGGCTTGTTTAGCTACTTTCATTTCAGCATTGCCCGCTCAGCCGGTCGCTACGTGGGCACCATGACGATGCCCTTGCGGCGCAGATACGCCAGCAGCATCGACCAGCTATAGGAATCTTCGGTCACGTCGAATTCCATTCTGAAAGGATGGCCGTTTTCCTCCCACCATTTCGCGCCACCCGGCACCGCCACCAGTTCCTGCAGCGTCCGGATGGTGCCGAACTGCCCGCCGTAGAGGCTGAAGCGGGCCCGGATATCGAAAGGTAGATTGGAGATAAAGCCGAATTTCAACCATGCCAGCTCGCTATCGAGCTGCTTGGCGGCATTGAGACCGCCAGCGGCCGGCATCACGATGCGCCGCATCCCGAACTCCTTGGCCGTAAAGACCTGCTGCGCCAGCATGCGCGCGCCAATGCCGCAGTTCCGCATCCTCTCCTTGATGCAGAGGCCCTGATTCTCCATCCAGGTCCGGCCATGATCGTAATGAATCACCCGCTCGGCCTTGCCCACCATAAAGGGGTGGCTGATGACGAACGAGGCGGTGCTGTCGCCGATGGCCATCTCGATCCGGCTGCCATCCAATGCACCGGTCAACCTGGCCGCCAGCGACGCGTCGATCACTCGGCCTTCGAACATCTGGCTGCCCGAGCACACCAATTCGACATCCTGATTGAAAAGCGATCTGGTCAGATCGTCCCGATTGTCCATGTGGAATCCCGGCTCCCCCGCCTCAGGGCTGACACAGATCATTCTAGGACGCATAGGCGCGACTACACCAAGGTACTGCCGGTAAGCGCCATGAAAAATACCCGCCAGGAGTAGGCCGTGGCCGCCCGGGCAAGGGTTGTACGGCGCTGACGCGCCAACAGCCACGCACCCGGCGCGATGCATGGCAGCGCGCTGGCTGACCCTCCCGAATTACTGCAGGCGGAACACCAGGATGGTCTCGCGCATCTTTGCCGCCAGCGCCAGCAGGGTCTGGGCGGCTTGGTCGGACTGCAACGCAGATGAATTATTTTCTTCCGACATTTGTGCAATCTGTTCGATGTTGACGGCAATCTGGTTGCTGGCGGACATTTGCTCCTTCAAGGCGCAACTGATGACATCGACCGCGGATTCGACCTCGGTCGCATTGGTGGAAATATGATCAATCGCTTCGGCGGCCTGGTTGACCTGCTTGACCCCCTCATCCACCAGCTTCACCGCGCCATGCATACCCGACACCGATTCCGCCGTATACGACTGGATACGGCTGATCATATCGCCTATCTCCTTGGTCGCTCCGCTGGTGCGCTCGGACAGTTTGCGCACCTCATCCGCCACGACCGCGAAGCCGCGTCCCGCCTCGCCGGCCCGCGCCGCTTCGATGGCGGCATTGAGCGCCAACAGATTGGTTTGATTGGCCACCTCGCGGATCACCTCGACAATGCCCGAAATCTGCTGCGACTGGGCGCCCAGCTCGGTAATCACCTCGGCCGTGCCGCGCAGCTCCGCCGCCACACCACGGATATTGCTGGCCGCGATCTGAATCACCTTGGCGCCATCGCGGGCCTGCCCCTCCGCGTCGGTCGCCGACTTTTCCGCCTCGCCGGCGTTGTTGCTGACATGGCTGATGCTTACGGTAAGCTGCTCGACGGCCGCGGCCATCGAGGCGGATGATTCGCTTTGCCGGGCCGAAGCCAAGGAGACTTCGTGAGAGCTCCCAGCCATCTGTCTCGCCGCCACCGCCACCGCATCGGCATTGGCCAACACGCTTCCTATCGTCGCGCGCAACTGCGTCTGCATGGCTTGCAAAGCCGTCAGCATTTTCCCGGCCTCGCTCCGGCCACCCACTGCGATCGGCTTGCATAGGTCCCCTCCGGCGATCGTCTCTACCGCCGCCAACGCCGCCGTCATCGGCCGCAGCACACTGAGCGCGATGCGCCAGGCCATCAGGCTGGCCAGGGCGGCGATCAGCATCACCACGCCGGTCAATAGGTTACGGGTCTGCCTTTGATCGGCGATGCGCTGCTGGATCAGGCGATCGAGTTGCTTCAAGGACGTGCCGACCAAGCTGAACTCGCCGTCGATCGTGCGGGTAAAGGATCCGATATAGTCCGTGGCCGGATAGTCGAGGTCCGCTGCGCTGGCCACCTTGGTATTGGCCAGTTCGATCGCCGCCGAGGCGGATTTGTCCGCCTCGGCAAGCAAGGCGCCCAGTTCCGGCTTGAGCGCCGTGTTTGCCGCAAAGGCCTTCCCCAGCGTGTTGGATAACTGTGCGTTGAGGCTGCTGGCATTGGCGAGCAGACCGTGCATCATTGCCCGGGTATCGGGATCGATCTGCCGGGTCGCCAGAATGCCGGCGCCCTTGCCACGGGCCTGACCCAGCGCTTCCGTTATGGGCGGCGCATCGAAATAGACCGTACGCATCAGATAATAGGTGTCCGCATCCGGGTCCAGCGACAGGCCATAGCTATCCGCTACGCCCTCCAGCAATTTCAGGACCGAAAGACAAAGCGCGGTGTGTTGCTGAAAACTCTGCGCGACGGAAAGCGAACGGTTGCTCACTCCCCCTGACACGGCGCGCCAGTCCGCTTGCACCTGGATCAGCCGTTGGTTGACTCCCTGGCCCGCCGAAAGCAACTGCTTTTCCAGCAAGGCCAGCGTGGCATCGACCTCGGCCTGCTTGGCCTGCCGCTTCTCGGCCATCAGGTTCGCACCCAAAAAAACACCGGACAGCCCGCGATGCATTTGCATCTGCTGCAACAGGAGCAAGGATGTCTTGCCCGGGACATTGCCATCCTGCTCAAGCAGCGATGCTGCAATCGCAACATTGGTGTTATGGACATAAAGATAGAGCGGTGGACCGACCAACAGTAGCCCCAACACACCCAGAATCATGAATTTGTGCCACAACAGCAAATTGTCCAACCATCTAGCAAACATGGTGCGTCTCCAGGAAGTAAAGGAAAACAGCGCAGCTAGGGCTGCGGCTGATCTCGGCTTCCTCCTGCAGCGCCAAGTACATCCTTGCAATAAGCGTCGTTCTGATTATTTGCCGCGAAAACGGTTTGCTTCGCTATCACCGCCCCTACCAAGTCGGCGAAGTACGACAGCGAAATACTCGGCCCACTATTCAGTCTAGAATAATATATTTCCAATCGCCGCAATTCAGGCCTTTCTCGCGGCCTCAGCTTCCGAACGGTCGAATCGTGCGCTACGCCTGGTCCGCCAGACGGAAAACCGGCCACAGCGCGCGTGGGTTGGGATTGTCCACGCTGCGGTGCTCGGTCAACAGGTAAACCCGTGCATCGTCCCGCCATTTCACCAGCACGCCCCGCATCAACTTGCCGGGCGCGACGTCGAACCAATGCTGCGTCCCTTCCTTGTCCACCTGGCAGAAGCGTTCCACCGCCAGCCTGACGGGAACGGGGTGCAATCTTTTCCATTCATCCTCGCCCAGCTGCTGCAGCAGCACATTCGCGCCATTGTGGAGGTGGACATGCCGATCCGCCTGGCGCAGCCCCCATGGCAGCATCGCAATGGCGCCGTCCTTGCGGATCACGGGTAGCTGGGCCCCCTCGATGCGAAACCACACCTGCCGGCCTTGGTATTGGATTGCCTCGCACATACCGTCCCTTCCTCGTTCCATCCCTGTTGGGTGGATTCTAGCGCAAAGAGAACGATCGTTCACCAGGCGCAGCCAAGGGAATCGTGTCCCGACCGCGGTACTGCGGGAGTAGGTACGGCCGATGGGCCAAAAACAGGTAAGCGGGGGGCATCTTCTCGTAAGCAAACTCTGCACTTGTCGTCAGAATCACCCATACGAGCTAGGCCTTGATTCCTGAACCGGAGCACCGCTGCCGGCTTATCGGTTTGGTATTCAGTAGGGGTTAGCAGGCTGGTGAGAAACTGTCGGAGTTCCACTGTGCTGCAGGAAAGCTGTGGAAATACAGGATTTTGTTCAGAAAATAAAAATGCCGCCGACGCTAAAACCAACAATCCTTATTTCACCGTAGTGTTGCTTATGAAACATCTTGGAGATGAAACAAATCAAGCCAAAGATGACATTCGCGCGGTGCTAATGCAATTAGCAACCCATCTATTGGAAACAGCCGGAATGAACCCTCACGAGATCACCGCGCTGAAATTCATGCTTGCAGCAAAGAGCGGAAGCTATTTCAATGAGGAAAACAACTTGAATAAGTATCAAGCGTACGCATTCGAAACAATTTCCAACTCTATACTTCGTGACGCGGGTAGACTTGCACTATGGCACAAAGCGGCGTTGTCCGCGGTCCCCGCGAAGAATCAAGAATGTGCCATGAACCCATCCAATCCCTGTCCAATCGCTAGCGTCACACAGCCATGAAACTATCCTCATCCGCCCTCATAGCAGGAATCCTCCTGTGCTACACCTTGCCGGCAAGCGCCCAGGATATCGATCGCTACGCCGCAGCCGCGAACATGCATATCTGGGTATATGCGGCCGAAGGTATCGCCACGCGGTGCGCTAAAGCGTATCCGGGCATCGCCAAGCAGATCGCGAATGACATCGCCAAGTGGAAGCGCGCCGACAAAGCAGCAATCGATCGTGCAGCTATCTTGTGGCGGCAGATGGAGGCCGCTTCACCGAGGCCAGCGAGCGAAGTGCAAGAGGATGAAATGCAACTTGATCGGCTTTGGTCGCAACTCTCCGAGCAAGGACCGCAAGATCCTCCAAACGTTGGCAAGTTGCGGTGCTCGGCTTACTTCGCCGACCGGGCAGGCGGTGCCCTGCGTGCTCACAGGCCCGAAGTCTATAGCGCGCTGGGAACCAAATAAGGCTTGAAGGGGCTTTTGGAAGCCCCTTCAGGCCAAGCATGGTCCGGGCGCTATCACGTACAGCGCCCATCAGACTATCCAAACTGCTCGCGGCCGAAACACGCCAAGGCAAATGCTTCGAATCTTCGGCGAGCAGCTTGCAATCAGCTCGATACTTTGCTTAGTCGTATTTTTTGCTGCCGTCTGGGTTCAGTCGCGTCCCATCGGGTGTTATATAGGCAGAAAGATCATAATACACATTGGCGAGCTGCTCATTTCTTTTATAAGCCCCTCCGTTCCATAAGAATTCCGCAACGGGGGTGGTGGATATCTTGGAAAACGTTAAAATCGAATTTTCTTTCCAAACACTCCAACCGATACCGGAATGCGTGATCTTGATAGGCCAAAATTGCAGGATGTCCGCTACTGGCCTTGCTCGACTTATCATTGCGGCATCTTCGCTTTGAAGGGTGACAGAAAGCGGGGCTTTAAATGCGGAGCGCTGAGTGGCATAAGTGTCCACATAAAACACGCCACCCTTCTCTCCGTGACCAGCCTCGGGTTGATAAATTATCTTATTTGAATACTTATTATCCTTGTCTACGCGAGTTGCCACGATTCCATTCACACAAAGCGGTATCCGTGCAAGATAAAAATCACCCGCAAAGGTACGTGGCTGCCCCTCCGCCAAGCAGTTGATGGTCAAATCGGGTTGATTTCGCGAATCCAGCATGCTTTGCGATAAATTTCCGCCGGACATGGGATTGGCTAAATATACGCCTTCCGGGAGTTGATTCCCCTTGGGCACTTTCATATACATAAGATAATTCTGTAAGAAAATGCTGACATCTTCGGTGTCGTAGCTGATATATCCCCATTTTTCATTCGTTTGCTCACCCGTTGACGATGAGGTGCGGATATTCATCATGGCGCACGGTGTAGCAATGGTAGCATCGGGGCAGCGACCTGCTTTATAGTAGTTGAATTGAGCCGAATCGATCTTGACCACTTCCCCTGTTTTCAAGATCCTCAGTGGGGCGGGACTAGATGTAGGCGCAGCCCACGCGGCGCTTTGAAACGCCAGCACACACGCAAGCGAAATTGAATAACAGATGCTTTTTTTCATACTTAAGACTCTCTAGTGGGAAGGGGGTCGATATATAGGGTTTGAAGCCCAGTTACAGAGGAGATACAAGTCCTTCTCCGACTTGGCCGCCATCCGCGTTACCATCGCAAGCTGTTTATTCTGTGGTTCCTGTTACACAACAAACAGCCGCCGTAATTTACTTTCACTGCTGTGTGCTCGCTGCTTTAATTCGGACATGCTTTCTGTTTTTTTGACATCCGCTTGCCGCGCCTATTCATTCTTGATGCGAATAAGATTGCACACTCGTTCCAGGCAATATCGACAAAGTACCGCCTCCAAGAAGAAAGGCCACAGTATTCCGATGGACATTCCTAATTTCAATAAATCCACAACTATTTCGAAAGCTTGCGATTGGATTTAAGGAAAAAATCCCGCGATTGGGTAACTGACAGCGAGGAACGCTGCCAGTGGCTATTTCGACCAGATTAGGTAGCATTGAGGAAAAGAAATGGCGCCTCGGCTGCCAAGCTTGGCAAATGGTGAATCGCCAACGCACATCTCAGCCATGACGCAGTCGGGGTACGGCCCGTACCCCGATTTGCTTAATCGTATTTCCTGCTGCCATCTGGATTCAGTAGAATCCCGTCGGGCGTGATATACGCAGAAAAATCATAGTACACATCGGTGTATCGAGGATTTTTCCTATATCCGGTCGAACTCCATGAGAATTCCGCAATCGGGCTGGGCGCGACCCTGGAAAACGTCAAAATCGAATTTACGCGTAATTCCTTTCCGTCCGGGCTTAACCTGAACGGCCAAAATTGCACAGTATCGGGAGCAGCCGTTGCTCGTTGTATCAATGCAGCGTCTTCGCTAACCAGACCGAGTGCAAAAGGGGTCTTATTCAAAAAGCGATTCTGTTGCGTGTGATAGGTATTGACGTAAAACATCCCACCACTCCCCCAGGGCGCAGGCTCGGCTTGATAAATTATCTGATTTGCATATTTATTATCCTTGTCCACGCGGGTCGCCACTATCCCATTTACACACATTGGTATCGTCGTAACCTCCCCATTAAAGCCATATATATAGGGCTTATGATTTCCGCCCAAGCAATCAATGGTTAAATCAGGCTGATTTCGTGAGATTATCTTGCTTTGCGTCAAAACCCTGCCGGAATTGGGATCAAGTACTGAAATACCCTGGGGAAACCGGGGGTTGTATTGGTAAATAAGATAATTTTGCAGGAAGATGCTAACATCTTCGGTGTTGTAGCTTATATATCCCCAATTTTCATCCACCTCCCCTAAGTCGGTCGAGAACCCACGGACTGCAAGCATGGCGCACGGTGTTGCGATGGTTGCATCAGGGCAGCGGCCGGCTTTATAGTAGTTAAATCGAGCCGATTCGATTTTAATAAAATCCGTCCTACTCAACGGCCTTATGGCGTCGGGGCGCGGTGCGGGAGCTGCCCACACGGCGCTTTGAAATGGTAGCGCAATCGCAAAGAATATTGAAAGATAGATACCTTTTTTCATACTTTAAGACTCTCCAGTTGAAATGGGGTCGATATGTTTGGATTTGAAAGTCAAGCCGCAAATTAAAACCAGCTCCTATCCCGACTTGGCGGCCGTCATAAACTGTTCGTTCTGACGTGTCTAATTGCTAAAACAACCTATTAAATTTACATGTCATGTATTGCGATAGCTGCTTGGATTTAGACAAAATTTCTGTTTTTAGCTGTTGAATGGCTTTGATGATCGGTTTGCCACGCCTTTTCAGGCTTGATGTCGAGGGTCGGTAGCGCATCACATGGCGTAACAGGGCCTGTGCCTATCAACCTTCACACCGTTAGGCTGAAGAACGACAAATACCCGCACCGGGTAGGGATGCCTATGTACGCTACCAGACATAAGACAGCACCAGAGGCGTATACCCTTTGCCGCAACGAGAAGGCTACTTGGATAGCCACCACGGATATCAGCTCAGGAGGCTCACCATGATCGACCCGCCCAACCCCAGGGATAACCATCTGCTGGCTGCTCTACCCGAAGCCGAATGGCTGCGCTGGCTGCCGGAGCTGGAAGCGGTCGAAATGTCGCTAGGCCAGGTACTGTACGAATCCGGTAGCAGGATGAGCCATGTGTACTTTCCCACTACCGCCATCGTCTCCATGCTGTACGTGATGGAAAACGGCGCGCCGGCAGAAATCGCGGTGGTCGGGAACGAGGGAGTGGTAGGGGTCTCGCTCTTCATGGGTGGGGAATCCACCCCCAGCCGGGCGGAGGTGCAAAGCGCAGGCTTGGGGTTCAGGCTGCGAGCCCGGATCATGAAGGAAGAATTCGACCGGGCCGGCCCGGTACTGAATCTCTTGCTGCGCTATACCCAGGCGCTGATTACCCAGATATCGCAAACCGCGGTATGTAATCGGCACCACTCGCTCGACAATCAGTTGTGCCGCTCTCTACTGCTCAGCCTGGATCGTCTGCAGGGTGACGAATTGGTGATGACCCAGAAGCTGCTCGCCAACATGCTGGGGGTACGGCGGGAGGGCGTCACCGAGGCCGCACTCAAGCTGCAGAGCGCGGGGTTGATACGCTACGCGCGCGGCCATATTTCGGTACTCGATCGGCTGGGTCTGGAGGCGCGCAGCTGCGAGTGCTACGCGGTGGTCAAAAGAGAGTATGACCGCCTGCTGCCGAATGAATTGGCGATGTAAGGCATCTCGGTGTGTACGGGTTCATCCCGACAAATGCGGGAGCATGTTTGCGGCTTTACAGGCCGCTACCCATTCTTCATTGCTTGGCTCTACCGCGACCTTTACCCGGCTATCGGATGTCGAAACAAGGTAGGCATGCTGACCATTCGCTTCATCATCGATGGCAAGCCCTAGGTAGGCAAAGCCCTGGCAGATTCGTTGACGAATGGTGGCATTGTGCTCACCGACCCCCGCGGTGAATACCAGCATCTCCAGGCCGCCCAATACGGCAACCAGGGCGCCGATCTCCCGCACGATACGGCGTATATACAGTGCCAGCGCAGCACGTGCTTGTGCGTTGCTGTTTTCGACTTCCAGCAGCGCGCGCGGATCGGCGGAGTGGCCCGATACACCGAGCAGCCCGGATTCGTGATAAAGCTGGCGGCCAAGCTCGGCCGGGCTCAGTTTGTCGATTTCCATCAGGTAGAGCAAAGCGCCCGGATCAAGCGCGCCACAGCGCGTTCCCATCATCAGCCCGTCAAGTGCCGAGAAGCCCATGGTGGTCGCCACGCTTCGTAGGTTCTGCATGGCGCACAGGCTGGCACCACTGCCCAGGTGGGCAATGATCGTACGGCCACGCGCCGCATCGCCATAGCGTTCAGCGAGAACGATGGACTGATATTCATAGGAGAGGCCGTGGAATCCGTAGCGGCGCAAGCCGCGCTCCCAAGCCGACCAGGGCAGCGGGAGCATGCGCTCGACATCCGGCAGTGTGTGGTGGAAAGCCGTGTCGAAGCACGCGATCTGAGGTGGCACCGGATCAAGGGACAAGAGGATTTCCATCGCCTCCAGCGCGAAGGGCTGATGCAGCGGCGCAAGGGGAATATAGCTGCGCAGATCGGCCAACACGGCAGCATCGACCAATACGGGCGAGGTATAGCGTGTACCGCCGTGCACAACGCGATGGGCGACGGCAACAAGGCGTTCGTCCGCCAGATATCGCTCGACATGCGAAATGATATGGGTCAGCGCGTGGTGATAGGGTTGTTCACGGCCGAGGATAAGCGCTTGGGAGTAGCCTTGGCTTGTCAGAGTCGCCTCGGGCTCGGTCACGCCATCGACCTTGCCATGCAAACGCGGCGTCCTGGCTATGTCGGTAGCGGCATCGAACAGCGCGAACTTGATGCTGGATGAGCCGCAGTTAAGCACGAGGATGACGCCGCTCACGGCTTGCTCCCGGTATGGCCGTGTGCCAGCAGCGAGGCCACGGCGATGGAGGCAATGCGCGACTCGCGCGAATCCGCGCGGCTGGTCAGGACGATGGGCACGCGTGCCCCCATGACAATACCGGCACTGGCGGCGCCACCGAGATATTCAAGCTGTTTGGCGAGCATATTGCCGCTCTCCAGATCCGGAACGACCAATATGTCCGCCTGGCCGGCCACATCGGATTGAATGCCCTTGATGCGGGCAGCGGCAACGGAAACCGCGTTGTCGAAAGCCAGCGGGCCATCGAGTATGGCGCCGGTGATCTGGCCCCGGTCGGCCATCTTGCATAGCGCGGCCGCATCCAGCGTGGCGGGCATATGCGGATTCACCGTCTCCACGGCAGCCAGTATGGCCACGCGCGGTATCGCCACGCCGATCGCATGGGCCAGATCCACGGCATTGCGCACGATATCCGCCTTTTGGCTAAGGGTCGGTGCGATATTGATGGCGGCATCCGTGATGATAAAGGGCCGAGGGTAGGCCGGGGTCTGCATCAGGAAGCAATGGCTCATGCGTCGCTCGGTCCGCAAGCCCCCGCTATCCGCAACGACCGCCTGCATCAGCTCATCGGTGTGCAAGCTGCCTTTGATCAATATCCTCACTTCGCCCAGCAAAGCCAATTCGACCGCGCGGGCCGCCGCGGCGTGGCTATGCGGCACATCCTCGATAGCGACACCCTCGAGGCTCGCGCCCAGCTCGGCGGCCAGCGCGACAAGCTTTGCCCGCGGCGCCACCAGTACCGGATCGATCAAGCCGGCTGTGCGCGCATCCAGCACGGCCGACAGCGACGGGCTGCTGCAGGGGTGGACTACAGCGGCACGGATGGGGCCCAGCGGCAGGACATGATCCAACAGCTTGTTCAGCCCTTCGTTGCCGACCGTCAATCGCACCTCGGGCAAGGTAGTACGCGGCCTGGATATAGGCTCCGTGGGGGCCAGCACTTCGGCTTCGCCGGAAATCACCACCACGCCGGCTTGGTTGGTACAGCTACAGGCGAGTATCAGCCGCTGTTTTGCCTCATGGCGTGTAATCACTTCGACCCGGACGGTAAGCGTGTCGCCAACTCGTACCGGAGCGTGGAACTTGAGTGTCTGGCCCAGGTAGATGGTGCCGGGACCTGGCAGCCGCGTGCCCAATAGCGCGGAGATCAGCGCACCACCCAGCATACCGTGTGCAATGACGCCGTGGAAACGCGTCGAAGCAGCGAATTCGGCATCGATATGCTGTGGATTCACATCGCCGGACAGTACCGCGAACAGCGTAATGTCCTCGGTGGTCAGGGTGCGTTCCATACTGGCATGGTCACCGATCGCGATTTCGTCGAAGACCCGGTTGTACACCATGCCCAAGGACTCATGGGTGGATGTCTTTGTAGCAGCTTGCGTAGGGGTGTCGTGCATGCTCAAGTCCTATCCCAGAATATGGTAACCGCCGTCGACATAGAGCGTGTCGCCAGTGATCATGCGTGCGCCGCCACTCACCAGAAAGGCGCACAGCGCACCGACGTCGTCGATGTCGACCAGGCGCCGCAGCGGTGCGCGAGCGGCTGCGTTAGCCAGCAGTTCGTCGAAATGGGCAATACCCGAGGCTGCCCGCGTCGCCAGCGGCCCGGGAGAGACGGCACTGACGCGGATGCCCTTGGGCCCCAGCTCAGCGGCAAGGTAGCGTACGCTTGATTCCAGCGCAGCCTTGACCGGGCCCATTAGGCCATAGTCGGGTATCACTTCTTCGGCGCCGAGATAGCTCATCGTCAGCAGGGTGCCGCCATCGGCCATCAAGGGTTCCGCCAGCCGTGCCACGCGCAGGAAGGAATGGCAGGAAATATCCATCGCCCGCGCAAACCCTTCGCGTGAACTGTCCACTACCCGTCCGTGCAAGTCATCCTTGGGCGCAAAGGCGATGGAATGCAATACGAAATCGAGCTTGCCCCAGCGCTCGGCAATGGCGTCGAAGACTGCCGCATCCTGGCCCGGTATCTCCACATCCAGCTGCATGCGGATGCCGGCGCCGATCTCCTCCGCCAGCGGCGCCACATGGGGTTCGGCTTTTTCGTTAAGCCATGTCACCGCCAGCTCGGCGCCAGCCGCCGTGAAGGCCTTGGCACATCCCCAAGCAATACTGTGCTTGTTGGCGATGCCGATGACCAGGCCTTTCTTGCCCTGCAACAGTTGTGTCATGGAAGCTCCTTGGGATCATCACCGCTGTATAGGAACGCATCCACCTGAAGTCATGGTCTTCCCTGCACTTCAACGTGAATTGAAGAATATACGTCAACGCCTTGGCCTGGATTGTTCGATACCGCACAGATTGGACGGTATGCCGCGCCTGAGAGAGGTAGGGCCTGCATCGTCGGTTGATCGTCCGGCGCGGTCGGGGCCTTGCCGCCAAGGCAGACTTGCAGGATTGAATTCGGCAGCCGGCAGACGTGTCGGCAAATTGAAAAGCCGTTCCGAAAAACAGATGCGCGACTGGATGCTGATGGCTTATAAGGCATTTGCGAGCAATACAAAAAAATCGGTTTGCCTACTCCCTCGCTGCAGGAGTCTTACATGCCCCCCATTCCGACCGCCATCTTCCATCGGCTTACCTGCATTCGTTCCCATCCCTCCCCAAAGCAGCCTGACAAACCCGCCCCTTCGCGTTCGCCCGAAAAGCAAAAAATAAAGGAGTACAACCTACAGTATGGTTTGCTCGGCCCCTGGACCGTGGAGACCTTTGCCAATGTCTCACTAAGTCCCAGCACCATTGTGGACGCTTGCCGTAACCGTGCCCCCTTGCTTCCGGCTGCAGCCGGCGGCATCTTTAGTCTAGCGGGGGGTGCGTTTGGCTTGGTCGACGCGAGCTTGAATTGGCGTGCCACGATCAAGATGGCCATTGCCATCAGGAAGACGCAGGTGCAGAAGCGGGATAACAAACCCGATGCCAAGAAATTTGAAGCGAGCAAGACGGCGGAACGCAAGGAAGCCGGCGAACCCACCCCGATAGCGAGCCCTTTGACGGGTGCCTACGCCCACGCCCAGTACCGTGAGGCAAAAATCGGCTTGAAACAGCAGATCAAGGCGGTGCCTACCAGCGCGGTTGAGTGGGCACGCGATGGCGTACTCCAGGTAGGGAATGCGGGACTGTCCATTATCGGCGCAGCCGAGGCCCTCGGTGCCGCCGTACATCTTGCCGCGCCGGCGGCGGGCATCGCGGGAGGCGCCGCGTCGGTGGCAAGTGGGGTAGCCCATATCGTTCAGGGCGGGCTGGCATGGCGCGCGACGAATAATGCGCGGCAAATTGCGAAACTTTTACGCGACAAAATGGAAGGGTGTCTGGATCGCAATCATAAACCTTCATTGGCAGAGCTGGCCGCTGCCCGGGAAGGCTTATTGAAGAAAGATGGTAGTTTGCCCGGAAAAAAAATCCCGGAGGACAATGTCCGCTTTTATAAATATAAAAACCTTGCCCATGATTTCAAACTGAATTCTCGCACGGAATACGAACACATTCAAAATGTATATAAATCTTTTTATGAGCAGTTTAGAATCAACCAAGATGCCGAACGAAGCGCACAGAAAGAGGAACGAAGCCATGCAAAAAAACGAATTCTCTATGGCGCCATTGGCGTTGCGGCAGGCGTGACTACCATCGCCCTGGCCGCGACAGGTGTCGGCTTGATTGCGCTGGCTGCAATCGGCGCGGCGGCGCTACTGGCAGGTGGTTTATGGATAGCGTATAGCACCCGCCGAAATCGCCAGCTATGCGAACAAGCAAGAAAAGCATGGCACGACAATACGGCGCAAAAGAAAACCGCTGATGCACTCCATGATCAATTGCTCGCGACACTGGAAGCGCAAATAAAAACCGATGACCATGCGACAAACAACCATCTCGCGGCGACGTTGCTGGCGCGGCATTTAGGGGGCGGTAAAGAAGCAGCTAAAGCATGGGGCGCTCGGACGAGAGAAGACATCGCAGAGCATAAGCGTGAATTTTCGAAGTGGACCGCAGTAGACAATGGCGTTTTTAATGAAGGCAAAGGTGCGACAATTATTTCGGAGGCAGGGTTAAAAATCAGGCGGAAATTTTCCGTGCTATTTTTATTGCGGACAGGCATGAGTGAGCATGATATTCATGAGCTAAAAGTGTTATTGGCAAACGGACAAAAGGGAACTGCCATCCAAAGGATTAGCCAATTTTTATCGAATGACGGTGGTAGAGCGCTCTGGAAGCCGGAAGCTTCGGAAAGCAGTACGATACCGATTTAAACGCGGAGAAAAATAGCATGATGGAACCAGCCGGAATAACGCAAGCCGATATTTCTCTTAACTCCGGGTGGGTGCGATATTGCTCCACGCTGAGCCCGGATGTGATATCTATTTACAGCGAGGAAGTAAAAAAAGAAAATACCTTTCTGCATGATTACTTTGATGATTCGGAGGCCAAGTTCGATACTTTTCTACGCGACGCGCGGCAAGCCGGGAAAAGTGATGACCAGATAAAAACACTTCTAAAATTACTGCCTGAATTATCACCCGGTACGCATTTAGGCAAGGAGCTGGTTGGATTAGGGTTATTTAGCGAGGTTGGCTACAATGCTTGTTGCAATACGTTGCTGAATTTTATTTGCGAGAAAGATGTCCTTCTGTATGCCTTTACACGACCAGGCCCCTTGCTGGTAAAAAAGGAGATCACCAAGAAGGGTGAGGTGATGTATGTATACGAGCACGAAAAATTCGAATTTATCAGCAAAAAATAATATCAAGAGAGACTAAGGATTGGCGAACTTGATCGGGTGTTGATTCATTTTGCAAAACAGATTGGTCCGGCTGGCTTTGAGCGTTTTCATCATGCCCAACACAATACGGAGGACGTATTGCAAAAAGATCTATTCAGAGAGCCGATCCTGGGAAAGTTGAAAGAAACCGATTGCAATGATCATGCCTGTATCCGGCACGCAGAATTGACAGGGATGCTATTTAATCGCTTCATGTCAAAGGAACAGTTACGGTATTTGGTCGAAAAATATGAATTATGCGACCTCACGGATGGCGCGCTGCATCCCCTGGCTTTTCCTCCGATCAAGCGTTGCCTTTGCGTGCCTCTATGACAGCAGAGGTAAATCGAACCGGCGTCGGCACCAGGTGTTGTAATGAAAAAGCCCCAACTGAAGTCGGGGCTCTAAAAGTGTTGTCGCTACCATGTTGTCATTACCCGACAAAGCAGGTCGAAAACAGTCATGAGAATGACAACATGCAAAATCCAAGTTATTGATTTTGCAGGAATTCTTGGCGGAGAGGGGGGGATTCGAACCCCCTATATAACTCGACGCCACCGTATTATACGGCTTCACGGTGGCGTAATGCTGGCGTTTTGACAAAAACTTCCAAAGCCTTATTCCCAGCAGTTGGATTTGCATCTGGTATCCACCGCCCATATACGCGCGCAATCATAGTCCAATCGCTATGCCCCATTTGTTGGGCTACCCACATTGGCGACTCCCCCGCCGAAAGCATCATAGACGCATAGGTGTGGCGCGTTTGATACGGTCTTCGGTAGCGAATCTTGGCCTGTGTAAGCGCTCTTGTCCAAAAGGATCGAATTTGTTGATCTCCTGTCCATGGCAGCCCTGTATGAGGATTCAAAAAGACACGATTGCTGGGGTGCAATCTAGTATGTTGTTTCTGTTCCTTCAAAGCGGTAAGCGCCGGCTCCAATAGCTTGACATCTCGCTTACCCGCTTTGGTCTTGGGCACTTCCGGATCTTTGGCCGCCAAAGTCTTTGCCCGGCTTACGCGGAAACTTCCCCGCCGCCAATCAATGTCTCCCCATTCCAGTGCAATAAACTCAGACGTTCGTAGTCCGGTCCACAGTGCAAACTGAACTAAATTATGGAATTGACCATCAATGCTTGCCAGAATTATGGCTTGCTCGTCGGGACTGAAAGGATCGACATCATCATCTTCCTTTACAGCTTCTTTGCGCTTGTAGGACCACCCATAAAGCGGATTCATCTCGATCAGCTCATCATCTACAGCTTCCTGCAGGGCAATGCGTAACGGGGAGAGAATGTTGGAAATGCGTTTGTTTCCGCATTCCAAGGAATGACACCACCCCCTAATTGTTGCGCGCTTAAGTGCGTCAAGCTTTAAATTGCCAAAATTCGGAATCAAAATATTGAGCATTATCTTACGGTAGCCATCGAATGTACTAGCCTTTACGTGCTTTCTTTGACGCTCAAGCCACGCATCCAGAAATACTTCCACCGTCAGTATCTGCCCCTTCCGCTCCACATATTTTTCAGCTTTTGAGGATTCGGGAAACGTTGCTAGATAGTTGAAGGTTCCTTTTGAAATTGAGTCCTCGATTGCGGCCTTGTATTTTTCCGCTGCCTTAAGATTAGCGGGGGTGGGCTTAAGCCTAATTCTCTCTCTACAACGTTCTCCACGATAGAAAAACGTGATTTCGATGCTGCTCGCTGAGGCAGCTCGTACACCGCGCCTGATTCCACCCAAGTTTCATACCCTTTCAAATCCATCAGCACCCTTCCATCAGGCGCTTTTATCCATACCTGGTCTTGAAGCCAGACACCCCGTGCAACTTTTTTCCTTATTGCATCGGCTGAATATCCGGACAATTCCGCCAGCTTTTCAATCGTAACGTAGCGAATAACCGCCCTCTCCTTTTAAAATTAGTTGCGCTTCTTTAGTCGGCGTAGATTTTTCGGAGGCTATAGCGTGGTTTTTGGTCGGTCACCGATTCGACGACAACCGAACCTTCAGTAACCAATATACCGAGCTCCTCGCATACGATCTTTGCATCGAGGAGTAGTCCATTTGCCAATTCATCGATGCTTACGCTGCTGCCGACCTGAAGCGCGGCAATCAGCAGAGCCCTGGTGTTTGTTCTGTTCAAAATTTTCTCTCAATTCTGCGAGGTATATTGGCTGGGCTGGCTTATATCGTCACCATTTGCTGTAGGGCCTCAGCGGCAACGACCGCTACCGGTGCCACATCTGCCTTGGCAATGCGGCGCAGCGCAGCGATGGCAATCGCGGTATCGCGCTGAAGTGTCTTCAAGAGAATCTCTGCCATATCGGCCCGGACGGCCAATTGGGCGTTGTGGTACTGCAAGGCAATCAGGGTGTCATCGTCCGACGACCCGCCGGATAGGGTGCTGGCGTCTAAATACATGGGATGGCTTTCTGTTTTGAGGTATCCCGACACCGGCACGCAATTTCGTCCGGGCAGGAAAAAGCCCCCAGCTTTTTGGGCTCTGGGGGCTCGGTGAAGGGAGATGAGCAATCCGCCTACGCCGTAGTCCTTTTCAGGCTGAGCGGCGAATTACGGACGGATTTCGGTCTTTGATGGGGCGTTAGAACGGGATGTCGCAGTCGTCAAAACTATCGCTGCTGGCCGGCCCTGCCGGCGCAGTATTGCTCTTGCCTACCGATAGTTTCTTCAGTGCCTTGTCCTTGAGCGAGGCTTTCATCCGGTCAAGCATCTCGGCCTTGGGTGCCCGGCGCAGAATCTCGGAGGCCAGCATGCGGGTATCCGGGTTGAAGACGCTGTGCAGATCTATCCGGTTGGCGACCTTAATTTCTTGCGCTTGATCGAGGTATTCCTCGGGCGCTAGTTGCAGCAGCAGGCCGATGCGCTTGCCGGCCAGCTCGGCATAGGCTTCCACATCCTTCGGCACCTTGGCGCCGGCCTTGTGATCGTACAGCTCGATTGTCTGCCGCGTGGCCTGGATGCCACGTAGGGATAGGCACGTCATGATGGCGTGCAGTACATTATTGCCTGTGAGCATTTCGCCACTGGCCTTGGCCGTCCACAGCGTAATGCGTGCCTCTTGCTTATCGGTATCCTCGAAATGCAGTTCGATACCTTCGGTACCGGTGCGGCTGGATTTGACCGCAATGGCGTATTTGAAAGCGCCGATATACTCACCCGTGGTTTGGATGCGGCTGGATTTCGCATCGGCCTTTTCGGCAGCCTTGGTGTCGAGATTATAAGAACGGGGCATGCAGATTCCTTGTTGGGGTATTAGGCAGCGGGTGCGTGCGTGGTCGAAATGCCGTAGTAGTCGCATAGGCAGGCATCCACAGCAGCCAGGTCGTTGTCGATCAGTTGGTCGGGGAACATGTCGGGCGGCGCCTTGACCGTGTCGCTGCCGTTGTTGATCGTGCTGAATTGGAAGCGGCGATCCGTCACCACAGTGCGCAGCACAATGGTGAACAAGCCTTCCAGGGTGATTTTGTCGTCCAGCAGCTTGCCGATGGTCTTCATCTTCACCCGGCCGTATTCGTCGTTCTGGGTATGGGCCAGGATGTAGACCCGCACGTCGTCGGGCAGGTTGTTGGCGACGGTGAGGATGTCCCAGGCATGCCGGCCGATCTCGGTGTACTTGTCGAACCCCCTCTCGTTGGATCGCCGCATGAACTCGTTCGCTAGCACATACTGGAAGTCGTCCAACACGATGATTTTGCGGCTGGTCTTCTGCATCAGGTTGATGATGCGAGCGCTGAAGTCGCTGACGAAGATATTGCCGGGTTGTTTCTTCTCTCTGTCCATGCGCGCCCAGCCCGTCGAGCGGAATGGCAAGGGCTTGCGCACGGCCTGGATCAACAGCGTTTGTGCGGGATCAAGGTCGCGCAGGCTATAGGTCTTACCCGTCCCGGATTCGCCCAGGACGATGGTGGCAATACTCATGGGCTTCCTTATCGAATATCGAGGCGCTGACCGCGTGCCAGGTGGGCACCGGGCACGTCGCGGCCGGCTTTGATGGCTTCGGCGATCAGCTTCTTGTCGGGCAGGGCCGGTGGGGGATCGGGTTGGCGCATAAACTCGGACGGGATCTGGCTGGCGGCATCGATCACCACGCTTTCCGGATTGCTGCGGATCGCCACCTTGAAGTAGGGGCTTTCGATCACGCTGATTTGGGTCGCCTGCATCGCGCCCTTGAGATAGTCGCGCAGGTTCTCGGCCCGGCTTTCCATCGCACGGCGGCGTTCAGCCATTTGTTTCTCGGCAGCATTGATCGCTTCGGCATTGGCTTCGAGATTGCGGATAAACATCGCCACATTGGTGGCTTTGATCTCCAGGGCGCCGGCTAGCCCTTCGAGGGTATCGGCAACAATTTCCGGCGGCAGGTCCAGATCAGCCAGCCTTTCGGCGGCGGTGCGGTATTCCTTGGCTAAGACGTATAAAGCGGTCATGCATCTCCTTTTGGATAACTACGGTTCAAGCCAGCCGACCAGGGCGGAGACGCCGACCCAGCCGGCCAGCCAGAGGCAAGCCCAGACGGCGATTTGCCTGGCTTGCGGTGTGGGCTCGGCGGGGTCGGTTTCCAGCCCTTGGCGGCTGGTCGACGGTGGAATCATGGCTAGGCTTTCTGGCGGGCCAGATAGCCCGCAGTGATGTCGGCGCTGTCGCAGTGGGCGCAGTCCTGATAACCGCGCCCCTGGGCGTCGCCCGTGTTGTGACAAGTCGTGCAATTGCGGTACCAGCTTGGTTCGGTTGGTTGGGTCACGCAGCCTGCCGCAGGTCGTATTCATCTTCGTGCAGGCCCAACATCTGTTCGATTTCGAGGATTTGCCTCTCTGTGAGGAGCGGCAGGATATTGACGTCACCCGCCAACACCCATGTGGTTAGATATTCCTCGGCGCGGCCTGGATAAGTCGCGCTGCGGGCCTCCGCAGGGGTGTAGTC
The DNA here is from genome assembly GCF_007431345.1 of Chitinimonas arctica. Classification (NCBI taxonomy): domain Bacteria; kingdom Pseudomonadati; phylum Pseudomonadota; class Betaproteobacteria; order Neisseriales; family Chitinibacteraceae; genus Chitinimonas; species Chitinimonas arctica. The sequence continues at coordinate 964,045 of NZ_CP041730.1, forward strand.
GTAGGTGACTTCCAGTTCGACGCCCTTGTAGAAAAGGATTCGGGAATAGGACTGCAAGGTGGACTCCAAAAAAATCGCCGCGCACTGCAAACGCAGCGGCGGCGAAAAACGCCTGTGTGACCAGGCGTCCAAGGCAAAAGGTTGAGGGTCGCCCTCAAGGCCGGGAACTGGCCAGCATTTACTGCCACACAAGGCTTCCGACCGGACGTGGCAGCCCAATTCCCGGGCTTGAAGGCACCCGCCTTTCCGGGTGGTCAGCAGCATATGCACATTCGCGGCTGCGTCGCGTTTCTCCCGCCTAACGGCATCCCATGTGCCATGGTGGAGGGACTTCCATGAAACAAGACAGCCAACCAGTCCACAAGGGGCTGATTGACTCGCTTGTGCGCTTATCGTGTGAAGCGCGGCACCCTCAGCCTTTCGGTGGCTGGGCAACGCGTCCGGTGATCTCGCGCCACCGGCTGGCGCTTTCCACATGTCTGCTACCTCATCTGCGCTAAGGGCGTGATACCCATCTACCCGCCGGCCCGCTCTTGCGCTTCCGGCTGTGCATCGCATCGGTTTGAGACCGTGGCGTGATTTCCTGCTGCGTTGTTAAAGATCGGGCGGCGCTAGGCCTCTGGAGCCGGTGACGTGGCATGCATCGGCTCGATAGAGTGAACTGTAAGCGTACTTACATTTTGATGCAAGTGATTTGTAAGTTAGTGGTATAAGCGGTCTGTAAGTAAATATTGCCATGCCTAGGTACGCTGCCGACTGAGCTGAACGAGCAACAAAAAGCCCGCCAAAAGGGCGGGCTGCTGAGTTAGGAAGTGGGATCGTTGCCCGCCAAGATAGGCGGATGGGGGCTATATGTCGTTTTGCACCTGTACTGCTCGTCCGAGGATGCGCAATGCATCCCCGTTGCCTTTATTGACATGCCAGTCTGGATGTCGAATCTTGTCTGGATTGTCCGAACTGATTCGGACCGAGCCATCGGCTTCCATGAAGATGCGCTTGATATAGAACTGGCCCTGGTAATCGATGGCGTACACATTGCCATTCCGAGCATTGACATCGGCCGTATTGATGGTCACCGAGGCGCAGTCTTGCACTGCGGGCGACATGCTGTCCCCGTCTGCCATGATAGTGACCAACTTGGTTGGGTCAAAGCCCTTACGGTTACACCAGCCCTTACGGAACCGGTTGGGCGTGCCTTTGGTATCTATTTCCCACTGAAGCCGGCCACCGCCGGCAGAAGCTTTTAACGTCAATCTCGCTACTTCCACTTCGTCTTCTTCTAAAGGATCCCCGTCTTCAAAGGTACGGATGGGGCGTGGTTCCGTACTGATATTGCCTTGCCCATGTGGGGAGCGCTCCCCCTTGCCGGTCGCCAGCCAAATCGGGTGCACATTCAAGTGCATGGCGGCCTTCAGCAGGTTCTCCCCTTTGATGGACTTGGTTGCGCCTGTACACCAGCCATTGACTGCAACTGATGAGACGCCGATTCGTCGGGCTAACTCGGACTGGTCCAGCCCTGCGAGTAGCAGGGCTTCGGAAATCCGATCTTTAAGTAGAGTGCTCATATAAGCAAGCTTACCAAGTAATTTCAATTTTGTGCTTATACATACTTTGACTATACGTGTAAATTCACTTATAGTTACGTCATGAAAAAAGCATTCGTCTTCTCTCTCCTTGGTGGCGCCTCTCAAACAGCCCGGACCTTGGGCATCTCACAGCCTGCCGTGACGCAGTGGTCCGAAGACATCCCTGACTCGGCCATCGGGCGCATTGCCCGGCTACGACCTGACGTACTGCGCGGGTGGTGGAAAGCAGAGCGCAAGGTGCGTCAGGTCGCATAAGTCCGCGCACTTACTCTGGGGCCGGCTTTCGCCGCTCCAAGCCATACGCCGCAGTGTAGGGCGTACTCCCCAAACAAAATACGTTCGAGGTAACCCGCGCATGAACATTTAACGGTGCCGCCTTAGGTGAGCGGATTGAGGTGCTGCTGGTACGCAGCAGAAAAGGTAAAGCCCCGCAGGCGTTAGCGCGCCTAGGTGCGGGGCTTCATGTTCGAGCAAGAACGAAGGAAATTATGAATCAACTTAAGCAATTGCACCAGCGTATCGCCGACTGGCTGCGCGAACGCCGTATCGACCGCTTCCGTGCGTTGATGGCAGCCGCCTATACCGCTGGCGACATCGTGGCTGCTCGCCGCGTACAAAGCCGCTTCCTGGGCGAAATCCGGGCGCGCTCGCCTGAACAGCGTCAGCGCATGGCTGCGTTTTGGGCGGAAAGGATCGCACGATGAGCAGCGTTGTTCGCCTGGTCGATTACCGCGCTGCCAAGGCCGTTGTGCCGGTGGAGGAGACTCGCATTCAGCATAGCTTTGTCGCCATCCCGACTGCGGTCGAGGATGCCCTGTTGCGCTCGCCTTTGAGCAAGCAGCAGGAGCGGGTATTCCGCGCCATCCTGCGCAAGACCGTGGGCTACAACAAGGCTTCGGATTTCATCGCCACCACCCAGCTGGCCGAGATGGTCGCCATGGACGAAGGCGACGTTCGGCGTGCCCTGATGACCCTGGAATCCATGGGTTTGATCGTGCGCGGCCAACGTCGTGCGATTGGTACCGAAATCGCGCCAAACCTTGATATATCGGGCTGGAATCTCGTTCGTGGGGAATCGCCACGTTCTATCCAGAAATCCCCACGTTCGTGTGAAATTCCCACGTCTATTCGTGGTGAATTCCCCCCCACAATAGACAACTCCAAAAGACAAGAAGAACCCCCTGTAGTCCCCCAGGCCAAAAAATCGCCCCGAGCCAAGCGGACCGAGCAGACGATGCGTGCCTGGTTGGAGACGACCAAGGCTGCTGGCGAGACGCCGATTCCTGAAGGCGACTCGGTGTTCCAGTACGCCGAGCAGGCTGGCATCCCGAGAGACTTCCTGCGTCTCTGCTGGTGCGAATTCCGTGACCGTCACTCGGACGGCGTGAAGACCTACAAGGACTGGCGTGCTGCCTTCCGGCTGTGCGTTCGTGCTGACTGGTACCGGCTGTGGGCGGAGAACCAGCAGGGTGAGAAGTACCTGACGACCGCCGGCAAGCAAGCGGCTGCCGTGCATGGGGTGGGCGAATGAGCGACATGACCCTTCCCCCGCTGCCGGTGCTGTTCAGCGAACACGCCGAGACCGCGCTGATCGCTGGCCTGCTGATCGACAGCTACGCCCTGGACAACCTTGCCGACCAGCTGCTGCCGCGCCATTTCTTCCTGCCGGAATGCGCCCTGGTCTACTCGGTCATGCTGGGCCTGTTCCACGACAACCGCCCCATCGATGTGGTGACCGTGGCGGAAGTGCTGGAACGGCGCGGCGAACTCGATGACCTGGGCGGTCTGGCTTGGTTTTCCTCGCTGGTGCGCAACTCGGTCGGCTCCGCGAACGTGAAGCACTACGCCGAGATCATCGTCGAGAAGGCGATGATGCGTGGTGGCATCTCGGCCGCGTCCTCGCTGGTTGAACGGCTGGAAGCGGGCGACTGGGAGCATTCGCCGACCGAAGTGCTGCAAAGCGTGGCGGCACAGATCGAATCGCTGGCGGATACCGACGCTAGCGATGCCGACACCCTGACCGCCACCCAGGTAGCCCACAGTGCCGTGCTGGAAATCCAGGCGATTCTGGAGGCTGGTGACAAACCCCGTGGTGTGCAGACTGGTTTGAGCGAACTGGATGCCGCGCTCGGTGGTGGCTTCCGTGCTGGCGATCTGGTGATCCTTGCGGGCCGGCCTGGTATGGGCAAGACCGTGCTGGCGATGAACATCGCAGAGCGCCTTGCCGAACGTGCCCCGGTAGCGGTCTTCAGCATGGAGATGGGCCGCGAACAACTGGGCATGCGCCAGATCGCCAGCCTAGGCAGCGTGAACCTTGGCGGGCTGATGCGCGCTGAGCTGACCGAGGACGAGCAGCACTGCATGGTGGCCGCGTTGGGCAAGATCGACACGCTGAAGCTGGAGATCGATTTCCGGCCTGCGCTGACAGTTGCCCAGGTGCGCGCCAAGTGCCGCAAGTTGCATCGCAAGCACGGCAGTCTCGGCCTCATCGTGGTGGATTACCTGCAATTGATGCAGCACCCCGGCACTGAAAACCGCGTGAACGAGATCACCAAGATCAGCGGCGGCCTCAAGGCCCTGGCGAAGGAGATGCAATGCCCGGTGATCGCGCTATCCCAGCTGTCGCGCAAGGTGGAAGAGCGCATGGACAAGCATCCGCAGATGGCCGATCTGCGCGAGTCCGGTTCCATCGAGCAGGACGCCGACACAATCCTGTTCGCCTATCGCGATGAGTACTACCAGCCGGACTCGCCCTACAAGGGAGTGGCGGAAATCGGTATCGCGAAGCAGCGCATGGGCGAGTCGGGCAAGTGGGTGCGGGCGGTGTTCGAAGGTCATTACAGCCGCTTCCGCAATCTGGCGCCGGGCTGGAGCGCACCGGCGCAACCCAAGCCAGCCGCACGTAAGGGGGGCTTCGCATGAGCGACCGGATGGCATACCGCGTACCGACCGAAGCCGCATTGCGCCCGATCATGCTGCGGGTGTGGCAACAGGTGAAGGGACTGGTTGATGCTGGCGTGGTGGCCCGCCTGCGGGTAGAGGCCGGCGACGCCCGCAGCAGCGAGCAAAACGAAAAGATGTGGGCCATGTTGGCCGACATTGCCCGCCAGGTGGAATGGTACGGCCAGTGGCTAACCGCCGAGGAGTGGAAGCACGTCTTTTCGGCAGCCCTGGAAAAGCAGCGTGTCGTACCTGCCCTGGAGGGCGGCGGCTTCGTCGTCCTGGGCGTGTCAACCCGTCGCCAATCGAAGCGCTGGTTCAGCGATATGTTCGAGCTGATGTACGCCTTTGGGGCCGAGCGCGATGTGCGCTGGTCCGCACCGGTCTGGATGCAGGAGGTCGGCCGATGAGCATCCACAGCAGGAAACTGCGCGGCAGTGCCCAGGGCGAAGACTGCACCTTCCAGATCGCAGGCGTATGCCAGGGGCGCACCGATACCGTGGTGTTGTGCCATCTGCCGGATGAAAGCCATGGCATGGGGCTGAAAGCGGACGACATCAGCGCCGCATTCGGCTGCTGGGAATGCCATGACGCCGTCGACGGCCGGGTACGGCATGCCTTCGCGCCGGGTGAGAAGGACTGGTATCTACGCCGCGCCCAAAGCCGGACCTTGCGCCGCTGGGTAGCGCTTGGACTGGTCAAGGTGGCCGGATGAGTCCGGATTGCCGTCGCTGCGCCGAACTATCGGCCTTCGCCAATTGCGGCGCCATCCTGCGTGGTCGGGTGCATAGGGCGGATGGCACGCCCTATATGCCTGGCTCGCTCACTGGCCCGCCGAATCCGACCGCCTGGGCAGCCCGGTGCGGCGCCTTCACTGAAACGGGCTATGCGGTCAGCCTCCCGAAAATGGGGCCGCAATGGGCATGAACCCGATAATTACAGAAAGCAATATGGATCTAAAGACACTGAGTTTTACTGTACCCGGCGAGCCACAAGGCAAAGGCCGCGGTCGTATCGTGCGCTGGGGTAACAAGGCCGGGATCAAGACCCCGGAGAAGACTGTCGCCTATGAGGGCTTGGTCGCCCACACCGCTTCGCAGGCTATGAATGGCGCTGCGCCCCTGGACGGCGCTGTCGTAGTAACCATGCACATTACCGTCTCGGTACCGCGTTCCTGGTCCAAGCGGCGCCGCGAGCATGCCCTCGCTGGCCGCGTGCTGCCGACCGCCAAGCCCGATATCGACAACGTCGAAAAGGCGATCTTCGACGGGCTGAACGACGTGGCCTGGCGCGATGACGTGCAGGTGGTCGACGTGTGCAAACAGAAGCGCTATGGCGAGCTGCCCGGTGTGGCCGTCTCCATCCAGGCGCTGGAAGTGGAGGCAGCATGATGACTCCGCATAAGGCTGTCCGTAGCAGCCTGGCTAGCCATGCCGCGACTGGCCCGGCCGGCGATGCCGAGCTGAAGCAACTGCGCGCTGCCGCCTGGCACAAGCAAGGTGTCGTCGTGGTGCGATTGGACGATATCCGGGATGACTGGGACCGGCTGCACCTGGCGAACATCGCCACCCAACTTTATGGACAACGCAACAAGGAGGCCCGCTGATGGCAATTTTTAAGAGCGTGCCGCAAGCACTGCATTTCGCCTACACCATCCAGGCTTACGAGATTGGCGCCGAAAGCGCCATGACCAAAGCACTGCGTCGCATCATGATGGATCTGGGTATCTGGGAAGAGCCCGGCGCGACGAACGCCTCGGTAGATTTCAGTGGTCTGGACCGTATCGAGGTGCGTGCGCAATGCGCCATGATTCGCCAGATGGTGGACGACCATCTCCCCTGGGCAGAGCGCTGCGCCATCGTGGCCCGCTATGAGCCGGCCGAGCGCGTCGAAGAAAACGGCAAGCGCCGCTTCCTGTTCTCGCCGGTTCGCTATGAGGCCATCCGGGCGCTATCTGAATACCTGGCACCCTCATTCGGCCGCTACAACCGCGACACCATCGATCTCATCGTCGCGCGAGTGTCAGATCGTCGGGTGGTGGAAGGCAGCTATCGCGAGGTGGCAGCTAAGCTGGGGATGGCGCATACAACCTTCGCGGATGTCTACAAGCGGGTACGTGGGCGGGTGGTGGAGTTGGAGAACCAGGCCATGGAGCGGCTCTACGAGCACTTAACGCCGGATGTGGTATCGCTCGATCTTTCGCTGTCGGGGAGTACAGTATATGTAGTCTGAATTACCCACGCTCCCACCTATCAGCCAAAGATCCGAACGTTTGTCGCTCACGCCTTGAATTTTCTAAATCTTACTAGACACTCAGTTGTGTAGCTCTGCTGTTTGATGTTCAATAGCTTCCTGGATCGTGCTCTGGCACATTTTAGGAGTGTTTTCCGAAGGTAGGCACGTGCTCAGGTAGGCGAGGAAGGGGCGAGGATAAGCGGCTTTGTATTACATTGAGAAATTTCACCTCCGCCCAGGATGGACGAACAGAGTCAAACCATGAAAATTGAGCCCTCCCAGCGAGTGTTGTACGCCCACAATCCGCTTGCAGAGGTTGTGTGCCAAGCTAGATTCGAGAAGCTGCCCGATCTTTCCGAGGAGGAGGTCGAGGAGCTTAAAGCAGCGTTTACGGCTGCTGGCTATCCGACATGTACAGAAGAAATTTCATTTGGCTATATTCGACAACTTACGCCACACGAAGCCGCAGCAAAAGCTCCAGTGCCTCTTCCTGAGACCCACATCTATCGTTTTAATTCACTAGACGGCGTATGGCGGATTTCCTTGTGCTCTGAATTTGTAGCACTCACATGCTATAAGTACTCAGGCTGGAGTGATTATCTACCCCGAATTTTGAACGCCTGCCAAATATTTTTTGAAAGACACCCCGCCGCTTTACCACTAAGACTTGGCTTGCGTTATAAGGACGTGATTGAGCGCGGGCCAATCGGTTTGGAGGACGTTCCGTGGCACGAATTAATCCAACCGTTTCTGCTTGGGCCACTTTCTCCAAATGCATTAGCTGTCGGACAAATTGCATCTGATGAGGAAGTCGAAAATTTTTTATCGCAATCTTTATTAAAGCTGGACGGGGCAATGCTTTTACTTCAAAGTAGTGTGCTAGTGTCGGTAAATGGTCAAGATCGTGCGTTTTTAATTGACGCGGATTTTTATAAAGAAGAGAATTTGGATGTTGATGCATTTAAGAAAATAAGCGCATTGGAGTCTTTGTTGGAATCATTGCACTCATATGCGGGCGCATTGTTTCGTCGAGCAATTACCGAAAGGTTGCATAATGCGCTCCGCCCTAGCACTATTTGACACATGTTCTATGGAAGTGGAAAGTTCCACAGGACATAGCTATGAGCATCGCATGGTGCGGGGCCATCAGGAGCGAGTGTGCGGCCCAAAGACGAATCAATTGTACGGAAGCGCCTACCAATATGGCAGCTTTGGTGATATTCAGCAGGCGGCTATTATTATTGTCGAGAAAGCGTTAAAACTCGAGGCTGCACGAGAGCGGTGGCAGCGACTGGTGATGAACCCGGAAGCGGCTACAGATGTTGACTCACTCACTGAAACGGTTGAGGCTGGTCTGGAGTTTATTGCTGAATTTGGACCACAGAAGCTTGTGCTAACTACGCTTACTTCACAATGCGTGCAGGCAGAGCATTTAGCCGCACTCCTTCGAGCAACCTCCACGTGGAGTTGCGAAGTCATTGGCTGGAATGCAGCATTGCAAGTGGCAAAAGGTGCGGCCGACTTAGCAGGCCTGGATCCAGCGGATGTACTTTTTGGAATGATTTGAGGCTTTATTGTGGCCTTTCAAAATCTCAATGATGTTCAGTTTTCGGCTGATCAAGTAGTGATCGCCATTTCCCACAGTGATTTTGGGGGTGGTCATATTGGCATTGGCTTTCATACAGCGAAAGCGGGTGCGAAAATAATGCATCTGGCTTGGCATCACAGACTAGAAATGCAAGAAATCCCAGATTTTTCTCGCAAATCATGCTGGGCTGCTGATGTTCTTGTTATTCCGCCGTTAGCGTCAAAACAGCTTGTTGCTTTCATTCGCGCGGTAGCCACCAAGTGTCCTAAGATTAGCTATGGTATAAATTTTTTAGCGGCGAGGGGTTCTTTTCAGGCGAATGCGAGTTATAAGCCCCCAAAGGGGAGCGATGGGTTAACGTGCGCAACCTTTGTTATTGAAGTATTGAGGGCTGGCAAGGTGAATTTAATCAATGGGGATACATGGATGCCAACGCCTCAAAATGTAAGTTGGGGAAATAATGTTTGCGCGCTATTGGAAAAATGGGCAGATGCTGAACATGTAGATGCAGTAAAAAGAAACATCAATGGTTTACGGATACGACCATTCGAGGTGGCTGGAGCTGCGCAACTTGGGTATAAAAAATGGCCTGTTGATTTTCAAGGTACTCAACAGCCTGCCAGTGATGCGGAGAACCAACTCCCTCAAATTTGTCCGCCCCCCTCACCGATATAGATCCAACCGACATTCCCGCTAATATTACCGCTGTGATTTACAGGCTCGTACAAATCAGGTATAGTTTTGCTACTTTCCGAAGGAAGTTACGCCTAGGCCCGCTCAGTTCACACTGCGCGGGCTTTTTTGTTTCCGCCTTCGGGGTTTGAAGAGAAGGGGCCGGCGCCATATGACCGAAAGGTTGGATGTCATACGAATATCAAAAGGCATATTGCCCGAGAACACTCTCGGCTATACGATGGGTCGTATGGCCTATCAGGACACGGCTACGCCTCATGACTTCCGTGCCCTGGCCTACACAGTGCTAACGAGGAGGGGTTTGATCACAACATTGTCGAGCGCCAGCTTGCGCATGCTCAACGCAACAAAGTTTGGGCTGCTTACTACCGAGCTGAGCATTTAGGAGACCGCCGGAAGTTGACGCAGTGATCGGCTGATTTTTTGAATGGCGTGTGAGGTGATTAATTCATTCCGTAAATTCCATGCCTACTTCGTCGGAAAAAGGTGTGGGTTTTGATTGGTAGAGATCAAACGATAGCCCCACTTCACTCATTGCATTTTTAAGTTCATCATTTGATTTTAAATACCTCACCGAATAGAAGCTCTCAAAAAATCCACTAATAATAATTAATCTTATTTGAGAAAAATCCGTAAAATTGATAAGTGCCTTTAGATAGATTTCTCGATCTTTGATTGAGAAACCATTTTCGTTACTCAGTCTCTCTGAAATCAATTTCACTATTATGTAGAAAGATCTAGTGTTGTTAAATATTTGATCTTTTTGATCGATAAAATCAAGATAGTTCATTAGCTCGTCTTGATGCGCTTCGTTCTTTTGTATTTCCTCTATTCGGTCTTCGATTTTTATAACCGCCTCTGACCCGGAAGCGATACTTTGGGTATTATTCGGGTCCGGTAAAATGCTAAAGGATTTAAATAGCTCTTTTTGAGAGTCGATCATGCTAAAGAACAAGCTTTCAAAAGCGCGAATTTTTTCTCTCTTTTCGTTATTATTTAGCTCGGCTTCCAATCCTTTGTTTGCTTCAATTTGCAGGCTAAGGGATTTGATGAGTAGGATTATGGAAATAAAACTTAAAACTGGGTTTAATAAGCCACCAATGTAGTCGCCGAGCTGCCCCCAAGCCTCCGGCTTCTCGGAGATTGGATAGCCAATAAAATTTATGGCATAGGCCGCAGTGACAATAGTGAAAAGTATTGCAGCAGCAACAATTGCATATTTATTCTGCATGGGCGACGCTACGGATTATGTATTTAATGATTTTCCCGTCCTTTAGAAGAAGGGGTGTAGTGGTAATTCTGAGATACTTCCATTGCTCTTCCTCTAGTCCGTTGTTGTGATCTAGATTTTCAGAGAAGATTTTCTTGGCAGTAAGTCTTACTTGCTTGTATTGAATTGTGAAGCCAAATGCAACGGTTTCGCTTTCACCTTTGACTATTAGGCGTCCATTGCCTGTATGTATATTCAGTCGCGTAATGCCAACTAAAAGAGTTTCAACTTTGATTGATTCGGTCGTATGAAGCACCCTTGCGGTTGTTTGATTGAAAACTCCAATGATGGTCTGTTCGTATCTATTTTCCCGGAACCTTATTTTAACGTCGCGATCAAAATTAGTTGATATTGTGTGAATATCCTTTAAGGCTGAAACCCTGAGCTGTTCGATTAAGGCCTCAGCAGTCCCCTTGAGGCGATCGATGATTTTCTGGGATTTTTCAGAAAGAGCTTTTGATTCCAAATAAAGTGATTCGCTTATAAAATAGGTGAGCATCTCTACAAATGTTGCCTTTCCAATTCTGGAAAATTTTTTCTTTAGGTTTTCATCATAAATTTCGATGCAAAATTCATGTCCATATGACCCCTTGAAGCTTTGTTTTAGGCTGGTCCTTACTTTACCTTTGTGTGTGAGGTGCTTGGGTACCTTTTCTTCTAGGATAGTTTCCGCTATCAATCTAGTGGCTGTGGATGCTCCCTGCAAGGTCTCCAATGCGGCTTTCATATCCACATGTTCATCAGGAGGGCTGTCTATAACTACATCAAGATTAAATGGCATCGCTGAACCCAAGAAATTAGTGGTGGTTGCGTTGGTGGGCTAAATGAAATTTTTGGCCAAATTGCCGTATGCTATTTAGCACCCCGCGCGCTTGTGACACTGTTACGCCCGGCTGCTTTATTGGGGGGCATTTCATGTACGCTGAGAAGAACCTGTGAGGCGCGCCAGCAATGGCGGAAATAGGAAGGGAATGGGGCATAAACTCATTCGGTTTCATGTGTCCTAGACCTGCAGCCCGCACTATGCTCTCCCTCTGCCTGCTGGTCTTGAGCTGGCCATTCTTCTCACAGTGCTTAGAAGCACTGTCCTTAGCCATCTAAGTGCATCCTTAACTGTCCTGCAAGCAAGAGCTAACTTCTTTGGCACTTGTGTTGTACGGCGGGTCGTTTCCGTATTCAGTGTATGAGAAGAGGCGGTCGGTGCCACGTGAGCGAAAGGTGGGGGTGTCAATCTCGGCAAGCGTGGTCGCAACGAATAGCAGTATGGTCTTCATGGGGCTGACTTCGACGTTCTCGAACTAGGAATTAACGCGCGGATTATTCCAATGGCTGGGGCCCCTGCCGATCTGCGTCCCCTGCGGGTGGGCATACCCGCGCGATCCAGCTAGTTACCAAGTTTTTCGTCGGTTTCGTTTCCTATCGGCCTAGTTGTGCAGACCCTCTCCCACAGCTCCCCGTAAAGCCTTATGGCACAAGGCTTTCAGCAGTTTCCCCAGTTGCGCTAGCCGCTCCAGTGGCGTTCAGCCCAAACGAATTTACCCGTCAAACCGTTTCGTTTTGAAGCGTTTGGAGTCCTCGTGCTGAATTGTCGATCCAGCACGTTGGATGCAAACGGTAGGGAGTGCTTACTGTTGGTCGTCGCCTTGTAACGCCGCTTGTGGCGCGCACGAATGCTGTGCTTCTGCTTCAAGCGCTGGATGCGTGCCTTGCTTACCGGATGCCCTCTGGATTTGAGTTCCTGGAAGATGCGCGGTGAGCCATAGGCACCCTGGCATTCGGCATGCACGCTGCGGATTAGCGCGAGCAACTGCGTGTCAGAAAGCCAGTGTGTCGGGCCGCCACAGGCCTGCCAATCGGCGAAGCCGCTCGTGCTGACGGACAGCACTTTGCAGAGCGACTGCAAGGGATAGTGTTTGCGCATCTGGTCAATCACGGCGTACTTCACTGCGACTTTTTCGCGAAATACGCCGTGGCTTTTTCCAGAATTTCGAGCTCCATCTTCAGGCGGGAATTCTCGGCACGCAGGCGTGACAGTTCCATCTGCTCTGGTGTGACGGGCTTGCCGGAACCTGTCGCCATCTTCCCGGCCTTGTGGGCCTTGCGCCAGTTGGCAAGCGTCTGCTCGGATATGCCCAAGTCGCGCGCAACCTGAGCGGGGGTCTTACCTTCGACTTCGACCAGGCGGACGGCTTCTTGCTTGAATTCGGTGGTGTAGCTTTGTCGTGGAATTTTGTACATTCGGAACCTCTGTAGACCGGTTTACCCGGCTACGATTGGTATCCGAAATCCACACCCAAGCTCATTGCCAACATGAACTCGGTAACCGGATAGCTACACAGCTTGCGACGGCGGTCTTGCTCGTGCGGCCATATTGCCGTCAGTAGAGGTGCTGCACCGGATGCAAAATGGGGCCGGCGTCCAGGTAGGCATATACCTTTTCGAGCTCACGCTCGAACAGTGGCAATAAGCCCGCCACCGCTTCGGTATTGCCTGCGTTGCAGGCGACCTCGATCTGTTCACATAGCTCTCCGAGCACCGCCGCGCCGATACTGCGGGCGGCAGCCTTCAATTTGTGGGCTTGCTCACTGGCCTGTGCCAAGTGTTGCTTGGCACAGGCTATCTTTAATGCCTGCGCAATGACGATGGCAGCGGCCCTGAAATCGGTCAGGAATTCCAGGAGCACGGCCGGATCGTCACCGACCAGGCTGGCCAGTACGCGCACATCCGCCGCCGGTGCGCCAGCAGCAATGGGAGGGATTTGCGGCAAGGGGTAAGACGGGTCAGCGGGTAGCCACGCGGCAAGAATGTCTTGCAGATCCGCCAATTGCACCGGTTTGCTCAGATAACCGTCCATACCGGCAGCCCGGCAGCGATCGGCTTCATCCTTAAGCGCATTGGCGGTGAGTGCCACGATGGGACGGCGACTGGTGCCATCCTTCAGCGCCCGAATCGTGGTAGCAAGTTCGTAGCCGTCCATCTCAGGCATATGCAAATCGGTCAGCAAAAGCGCGTAATTGCCGCTTTGCCAACATGCGAGCGCAATACGCCCGGTTGCAGCCACATCCGCGGCAAAGCCCAGCAAGGCCAACTGGCGCAAGATCACCTTCTGATTGGTCTCATTGTCCTCAGCCACCAGGATAAGCCGGCCCTGGCGAAGCGCGTCGCCATGCGCAGGGGGGCTGAATGCCTCCTCCTTCTGGCAGGGCGGCTTCGCCTGCTGCGACACTGCCTTTTCGGCAACCCTGCCCGCCACCGATGCCACGGCATGCAGCAATCGGCGGTAGGTAAGGACATTGCCGTCCAACCGTACCTGGTCCGGGAACTGGTCCGGGAACTGGTCCGGCAGGGCATGATGTGCGCCACGCGCAATGGTGATCCTACGAATGTCCTGCGCCGGATTCTGCAAGCGCATGGCGGCATGATCGTGTTGCGACGAAGGGATATCCGCATCATCGACGACCCATATCCAGCACCCGGCCGGCAGCCGTGCCTGCAAGCGCTGTGCCTCGACCAGCGTGGCGGACCGTTCTACGCGCGCGCCGCCATGGGATAGATAGGTAGCGATATGCGCGGCTTGGCTGCTCGCACCGCCCACCACCAGGCAGGCCAGCCCTGCCACTTCAGAGACCGGGTTGCTTGCATTCGCCTCGTCGGCCGGTATCTCGAACCGCAGGTTCACCGTGAAGGCGGCACCCTGCCCCGCCCTGCTATGCAGGGTTAAGTCGCCCTTCATCAGCTCCACCAAGCGGCGTGAAATCACCAGTCCCAGTCCGGTCCCGCCAAAACGCCGGGTCGTCGAGGTATCGGCCTGGCTGAATGCGGAGACCAGGCGTGCCTGCGTCTCCTCATCCATCCCTATCCCGTTGTCGCGCACCTGCACGGTGAGCGCCAGGTGTGTCGCGCTCCGCTCGGTGGGCACCATGCTGACTTCCACCTGTCCGCATTGTTCGCGGCCGCTGGAGAATTTGATGGCATTCCCGACCAGGTTCAACAACACCTGGCGCAAGCGCAAGCCATCGCCCAGGACGGTGGCGGGCAGCGTGGGATCGACAAACAATGCCAATTCCACGCTCTTTCTGGCTGCCAAGGGCGCCAGCATGGCGCAGGCCTTCTCAACCACCTCGGTCACCGAGATGGGGCTGGACTCAATTTCCAGGCGGCCGGCTTCTATCTTGGAAAAATCGAGAATGTCGTCGATGATCGTTAGCAGGGAATAGGCCGAATCGCGGATCAGATCGACCATCTCCGTTTGGTAGTCTTGCAGGCAGGTCTGCTGCAAGATATCCACCATGCCGATCACCCCATTCATCGGCGTGCGAATCTCATGGCTCATGGTGGCCAGAAAGCTGGACTTGGCCTGGCTGGCCAAATTTGCCTCATTGCGGGCCTGTTCCAGATCAGCGGTACGATCGAGGACCCGTTGCTCCAATTTGACGGTGAGATCCAGAATTTCCAGTTCGGCCCGCTTTTGCTCGGTGATGTCCTCACCGATGCTGGCCGTACCGATCACGTCGCCCACGCCTGAGCGGAGTACCGAACTGTTCCAGCGTATCAGACGCCGCTCCCCGGCCCGGGTGAGTATCTCGTTCTCGTGATGCGATGCCTCAGGCAGATTGGCGAGCAGCGTCATGAAGACCTGCCTCATGTCGCCAAGCGCCGATGGCGCGAACAGCTCGAACCAGTCGGCGCCGATCACCTCCTCCCGCTGCCAGCCCGTTACGCGTAGCAAGTAGTCGTTGCAATAGGTAATCCGGGACTCGAGATCCAGCATCACGGAAACGAGTTGCACACTACCGAGCAGGTCGCGGAAGCGGCGCTCGCTCTCACGCAGCGCCTGCGAGGCCAACATCTGTTCGGTAACATCTTCGGCCACGCCGCAGATGCGTATCATCTTGCCGGCATCGTCGCGAACCGGATAACCCTTGGTTTTTACCCAGCGAATGGAGCCGTCCGGCCTTACTACCCTGTATTCGAATTCATAGGATCCGGCCGCCATGCCTTGCTTATACTTCTCGTAGGTCGCTGCCCGGTCATCGGGATGGAGTGCTTCGATCCACGACCCAGGGCAGGCGTACAGGCTTTCGCAGCTGCGGCCCCAGATATCCTGGTAGGCGGGGCTGACATACAGCACGCTGTTGCTGTCCGCTTCAATCAGATAAAACACATCGCGGATGTTTTCGGCCATTTGGCGGAAGCGCAATTCGCTGGCTTCCAGACTTTCCTTGGCCTGCCGCTCTGCCGTCACATCCAGGTACATGACCACCGCGCCATTCGAACCATCGTCCGCCAGCGGGGATACCATCAACAGGAACCAACGCCGTTCGCTGGGTAAGTGACTAGGATATTCAATGGCGAAGTGCTTGACCTCTCCCGCCAGCACCGAACGAATACCGGCCGCCACCTTTTGCGCCACAGCGGCTTCATTGCCTTTTGCGCTGTCGCAACTAGCCAGGTAGTTCAGCCCGATCCCGTAGGTCTGGCCTTGCAGCAGGTTTGTGCTGGCAACCCGGCGCCATGCCTCGTTCACCGAGACGATGGTCCCTTGCGTATCGAGCAAGGCAATATTGGCGGGTAGCGCATTGAGAATGGCGACCTGGGTGGCTGCCTCGCTCAGGCGCAGTTGGGTCAGGCGATAGAGTTGCTGTTCAGCGGCTTTGCGCTCGGTGATATCGCGCAATACGCCGACGATGATCAATTGCGTGCCAAAGCGTTGCGCCTGGCACCGCAACTCCACTTCCAGGCGGGAACCATCCTTGCGCCGTATTTCGATTTCGGTCAGATCGTTGCCAAGGTTATCCGCGATGATCGAGTCATACACACGCTCCAGCTCTTCCAGCGTGGCAAAACCTATTTGTTCCGGGCCTTGCCTGAGCAATTCTTCGCGCGTATAGCCGAGCATATTGCAGGCGGTGGCGTTGGCCTCGATAAAGCGCATGGTGCCGCGATCGATCAGAAAGATGGCATCCGCCGTGGTATCCAGCGCGGAACGGAAGCGCTGCAAATCGGCGGTACGCGCCAGTACCTGCTGCTCCAGGATGACGTTATGGTTCTGCAAGAAATCGTTGTATGACTTCAATCGCAGTAGATTGCGGACCCTGAGCCGCAACTCGGCCCGGTCGATGGGCTTGGTCAAGAATTCTTCCGCACCGGCATCCAGACCCGCCATGTGGGCGCGGCGATCGATTTGCGCGGTCACCATGATGATGGGGATGCTGGCGGTGGCCGGATTGGCCTTGAGCAGGCCGGCCAACTGGTAACCATCCATGCCTGGCATCACGATGTCGAGCAGGATCAAATCCGGTGGGCACTGCTTGATTTCCGCCAATGCGGCTTCACCGCTGGTGGCGCAGCTGGTCACATAGCCTTCCGATCGCAGCATCGCTTCAACCAACCTGCAATTGCGGACTTCATCGTCAACGACCAGGATGATGGCTGGGCTAGTCATGGTGGCGGGATGTCCGTTTTAAGGAGGAGGGCATCGATCACCGCGTACAGATCGGCGTACCGCAGTGGTTTGGCCAGGTAGGCATCACAGCCAGCCAACCTGGTTTTCTCCCTATCTTCCTTCATCGCCATGGCAGTCAGTGCCACGACGGGTATACCGGCCGTGACCGGATCGTGTTTCAACTCGGCGGTTGCGGCCAGCCCATCCATACCGGGCAATTGGATGTCCAGCAGGATCAGGTCGGGCAGTTCCCTGCGCGCTTGGACCAAACCTTCTTCGGCATCCGTCGCGCATAGCACCGTATGGCCGGCGGTTTTCAATAGCAGACAGGCCAGCTTCATATTCGCCGGGTTGTCTTCAATCACTAATACTTTGGTCATATGTGGTTCTTTCGGCATGAGGCAGCAATGCGCGCCTCACTTCCCTGATAAAGCGGGCATGACTGAACCCGGCCTTTTCGACGATTTGAATGGCTTTGCCCGGATGGCAATTGAGCGCGATGCGGTCTGCCTCGGTAATCTGCTTGGCGGTGATCACCAGGATAGGAATACCCATCGTATTGGGACTGCTCTGGAGCGCGTCGACTACCTCAAAGCCGCTTACATCCGGCATGACCAGATCCAGCAGAATCAAGTCAGGTCTCAATCGCTGCGCCAGCGTGATCGCTTCGTCGCCGCCGTAGGCGCGTACGACCGCATAGGCCGGTCCGGGCAGGAAAGCAGCAATCAGTTCGACTTCCTTGGGATCGTCGTCGACCACCAGCACCGTGTGGGTGCGCGCCGGGATGGGGTGCAGGCCCAGATCGGCCAGGGCCGCTTTCAATTGGGCTCGGCTGATCGGCTTTTGCAGTACTGCCGCGGCACCGCCGGCGAGGGCCATATTGCTATCGGACGAACCGGTCATGATCACCACCGGTACATGCGCCAGCACACTGCTCTCCCGGATTTGGCGGAGAAACTCCCAGCCATTGATGCCGGGCAATTGAAGGTCCAGCGTGATCAGGCTGAGGGCTTGTTGCGGCACCAAACGCAGGGCCGCCTCGGCGCTCGATGCCCGTAGCACGGTAAAGTCTTCGGCTTCGAGCAGGAGCCGCACCAGATCGGCCGTCTGATCGTGGTCCTCGATGACCAGGGCGAAGCGCTCCGTGGCATGGACGGTCGCTATGACCGCGGCTTCGGCAGAGGAAGCCGCGGTATGCGCCAGCGTGCGCAAAGGCAACCAGACGGCAAAGCGGGCGCCCTCGCCTTGCGCGCTGGTCACCGCGACCGTACCGCCGTGTAGTTCGGCCAGTTGCTTGACCATCGCCAAACCCAGTCCGGTACCTTCGAATCGACGCGACAAGCCGCTGTCGATCTGGCTGAAAGCCTGGAACAGTTTCGCCATGTCTTCCGACGAGATGCCGATACCGTTATCGCTGACGCATATTTCCAGGAAATCCTGGTAAGTATTTTCGGCTAAGGGAAAGTTATGCACCGGCCAAACACCGGTCAGCGTACCGACCGCGCTTCGCGCAACACGGCGCGCATACAAGGTCACTCGCCCCCCGCGCGCGCTGAATTTGACGGCATTGGACAGCAGGTTGTAGACAATCTGCTTGGTCTTGCGCATATCCATCTGGGGCATGCCCAGATCTTCGCCCGCTTCCAGCTCGAGATGGATACGTTGGCCCGCCGCCCTTTCCCGGACGATGGACAAGCTGTTCAGCAACAGGCTATTCAAGTCGACTGCCTCGAGATCCAGCGTCATCATGCCCGCCTCGACCTTGGATAAGTCCAGGATGTCATTGATCAGCGAGAGCAAATGCTGGCCGCTGCTGAATATGTCGCCTATGTATTCCTGCTGGACGTCGCTCATCTGACCGATCAAGCCGTCCTTGAGCACCTCCGAAAAGCCGATGATGGCATTCAGGGGCGTCCGCAGTTCGTGCGACATGGTGGCCAGGAACTCCGATTTCATGCGGCTGGCGTGTTCCCAGCCATTCTTCTCTTGCAGCGCCAGCTCAAAGCGCTTGCGCTCGGTCACATCGCGCGCGGCCGCGAAGACGCCTTGCAGCTTGCGGTTGCGGTCGTAGAAAGTCGCGGCGTTATAGGACACCGCCGTTTCCGCACCATCCAGGGCCTGGACGGTCAGTTCATAGTTGCTTACCTTGTTCTCGGTCAGGACGCGTTTGATGGCGGCGTCGGCGCGGATCGGATCGGTAAAGAAATTACTGCAGGGCGCGCCGATCAGCTCGTCGCGGGTCCGCCCGGTCAGCGTCATCATTTGCTGGTTTACATCGCTGATGATGCCTTGCGGATCGGTCGTCATCAGCGCGTCGATATTCGATTCGATCAGCGAGCGCGTATAGAACTGTTGGTCGCGCAGCCGCTGGTCAAGCAGCGTGCGGTCCAATTCGACTTGTTTGCGAGCCGTATTGTCGGTACCGATCAAAAGGTAGCCGATGATGTTGTCGGCCACGTCCCGCAGCGCCGTCACTGAAATCATGGCGGAGAAACGGCTGCCATCCCGACGAACCTTCGTCAGCTCGTAAATGTCCTCAATCCCACGCGCGGCCTTGTACACCAGCGCCTCGAAACCGGGCGTGATCAGCCGGTCGAATTCCACGCTGAGCGCCGCGGCGCGCGTGACCAATTCTTGTGGGTCGGAGAATTCCGCAGGGGTAATGAGGTTGATGACATCGGCGGCCGCGTACCCCAGCATGCGCTCGGCACCGATATTGAAAATCTGGATGACGCCTTTTTCATCCGTCGCGATACAGGAGAAGTAAGCACTGTTGAAGATGGCGTCCTGCAAGGCACCGGTCTTGACTAGCGTGGCTTGGCGCTGGAAATCGGCTACACCTTCCTTGCCGGCCGGCTTTTCGCCCAGGTCGGTAACACCATCAGCCACATCGGCAGCGATTGTCAGCATGGACCCATCCGTAGTAAGAGCCACGCGTTCGTTCAATAGCGCGGATGGCCGGGGCCTGGAACAGAATTTTCGTCCCTATGCTCTTATCGCCTGATTGGGCGTGACTGTATGTGCGACAGCGCACTTTGTCCCTTGCTATTTCTCCGATCTCTCGGGCGAAATTCGCTTGGAGCAAGCGGTGACGGTTGCATACGGCGGTTTGCGTCATCTGGGTTAGGCCCTGTGAAGGCCATCGCTAACGATTGAAGCCTGGCAGCGATCGATAAAAGTGACAGAAGCGATAGGACGTGTTGACGGTCTCAACGATACGGCAATGGTGCATCAATTGATCTAGCAAAGCCGTTGTCAGTTTCGCATCGCCGAACACCGCTGACCATTCGCCGAAGGAGAAGAATAATCAAACCCCTCTGTAGGTATTGCGTATCCCCTTTTGCCCGTCAAGCGTGTCCGCGCGCCAACACCGCATGGATGCCGATCGTCGAATTGATGCGAAATTTACGCCAAAAGGCCTCAGTTTTATACGGGTTTTACATGGTTCCCGCTATTGTCTCCGACGTTTTGCAGCCATAGGGGCTGCGCTTCGTTTGGAGACGAAAATGTTCGAAATCGGCAAGGACTACACCCGGGAAGATATCCATACGCAGTGTGGCGGCAACAAGCAGGCATTCCTGCCCACCTATCGCGGCAAGGTGGTGGCGGCGTGCCTGCGGCCGGAACTTAAGCTCGATGCCCCCGAGGTCATTCTGTGCAATAGCGCTGCAGCCGCACGCGCCGCAGGCAGGACACTGTCCAGGCAGGCTGACCCGATCCCCGTTTTCATCTGGCAGGCAACCGACAAGTGGCGCTATGTCGGGCACTAGCAGGCTGGGGAGAAACTCGTCGGACTTCCACCGTGCTGCAGGAAAGTTGTGAAAATGCATGGTTTTGGTCAAAAATCTGGCAATTTGCGCCTATTTTTTGAGCAAATATCCCTGATCTGGTCAGATTTTCCCACGCAGTGGCTGATGCCGGGAGTTTCTCACCAGCCTGCTAGTGTGGTGTCTCAAAAGTAGAATTAATTAAATATTTGGTATAATTGTCGTAGTTCAATAGCTCATGGAGACTATGACGATGACCAGAACGGGCCGCCCGATCAAGAAGCTGGAACTATCCGAAGAGCAGCGCAGAGAGCTGAATGCACGTTTGGCGCTGCGCAAGGCGCCGGCCGATGAGAAGCTACGAATTCAGATTGTGCTCAGTTGTGCTGACGGCGAAGGAGGCAAAGAGATCGCGAAGCGGCTGGATACCACTGCGCAGACCGTCTCAAGGTGGCGTCGTCGGTACGAGTCGTATGGTCTGGCAGGGCTGACCGATGCACCGAGGTCGGGGCGGCCTCGCACGGTGCTAGACGAACACGTTCAGGCGGTGATTGATCGTGTCCGGAACAGTAAGCCTACTGACGCGACGCACTGGAGCGTGCGCACGATGAGCAAGGCAACAGGCGTGTCGGCGTCCACAGTGCAGCGCATTTGGCACGCGTTCGGGCTCAAGCCCCATCGGCTGGAGACGTTCAAGTTTTCCACCGATCCGAATTTTGTCGATAAGGTCCGCGATGTGGTGGGCTTGTACCTCGCCCCGCCGGATCGTGCCTTGGTGCTCTGCGTGGATGAGAAGAGCCAGATTCAGGCACTGGATAGAACGCAGCCTTCACTTCCGCTTACGTTCGGCAAAGCAGAAACCCGGACACACGATTACAAGCGGCACGGGACGACTTCGCTGTTCGCAGCTCTGGATGTGGCCACTGGCAAGGTCATTGGCCAACTCAAACGTCGCCACCGGAGCGTCGAATTTCTGCAGTTCCTCAATACCATCGACGCAAGCGTACCGGCAGACCTGGATATCCACCTGATCATGGACAATTACGGGACGCACAAGACGGAGAAGGTGCGTGCCTGGTTCGCCAGCAGGCCACGCTACCATCTGCACTTCACGCCAACTTCGGCCTCCTGGCTCAACCTTGTGGAGCGTTTTTTCTCACAAATCAGTGAGAAGTGGATCAAGCGTAGTGCCCACAGCAGCGTCGCCGATCTAGAGCAGTCAATCCGCCACTACTTGGACATCCACAACACCAACCCGAAGCCCTTTGTATGGCGCAAAAGCGCAGATTCAATCCTTGAGGCCATTGCTCGTGCAGGCAAAGTTATTAATTAATGCTATTTCAGGTACACCACACTAGGCCTCAGTTGAAGCATTTACCACGCCGGTAGACTGCGCGCCCTATGTACGCAATGCCACGTTTACGTCCGGGCAGGTTCCCCACGTCATCAAGCTGGCCCGTCGTTGAATTTCCGCAAGCCGGGCATGTGAAACCCCAACTTACGGCGATAGTGCAGCACCTGTAGTACCCTCAGTTCCATCAAATCCCATATCTCTTTTCAGGCCGGACTTCCGGCCTGCTTTTTTTGCAGCAAGCACGCATTGTGAGAGGGGTTACCCACCCGCGCTACTCTTCCCTATACGCAATTTTTACGGAAACGGTCCTGATCTGGACACCGTTTTTACGCCGGCTTACCTACGATTGCGACATCTCCCCACAAAACGGAATGCCCAATGCGTACCCACACGCCACCGCCTGAAACGCCGATCGCCATGCTTTCGGGAGGGGGAATGCAAGCGTTGAATACACTGGCCCATATCTGCCCTCCCGAAAACATCTTGCTCGACCCACCCGTCAGAAACCAGCGGGAGCTGTTCGAGTACACCGCCCGATATCTGCAAAACCGCTTCGATCTTCCGGCTGACCGCATCGCGACCAGGCTGGCCGAGCGAGAACGGATGGGGACGACCGGGCTGGGGCAAGGCGTGGCGATTCCCCACGCACGACTCAATGGGCTTAAGACTGCCCTTGCCCTCTTCATCCGGACTCCCCACCCTATCGCCTTCGATGCCCCCGATGGCAAGCCTGTCGGTGAATTCCTCCTCCTGCTCGTGCCAGAGCACGCCAACAAAGAACATCTCCAGTTGCTTGCCGATGCCGCCCAGTTGCTTTGCGAGCGTAGCTTCCGCCATGCCGCGCGGCTGGCGCGAACGCCCGTCGACATTCACCGGCTGATGCTGGAAGCACAGTGACGCGCTGAGTTCGCCGTACTTCCGATCATCAACCCAACGGGCCAAATCATGCTCCACCATCCAGAACCTACCCCTACTACTTCGCAGCGCGCCACTCATCTGATGAGTTCGCTACCCTTTATGGAAGCCTTGCACAACCAGACCGTGGTGATCGTCTATGCCGGGCAGTCGGTCTACAACCCCACCCTGCGGGCATCCTTCTCGCAAAATGCGGCGCTGCTGAAGCTGACCGGTATGCGTCCCGTGATCGTGCATGGTGGTTTGCCGCGATTCCAGGCGCAGGGGCAAGTACCGGAAGCGCCAGTCCGCGAGGCCATGCGCACGACCCTAGCTATCCATGTTGCACGCACGGCACTGGCGGAAGTCAACCTTGAGCTAGTTCGCCTGATCGGCGTACATGGGGTAAAAGTCTTGGGTATCAATGGGCAGGATGGCCATTGTCTCACCGCCGGTTCGACAGCCGGCGGCGACTTCATCAGCCCGATAGAGGCGGTCGACACCGCGATACTGGAGGCTTTCCTGACTGGCGGCTTGCTGCCGGTAGTCATGCCCCTGGCACCCGATGCCGACGGCGATGATCGCCTGGTCAGCCCCGAGCGACTTGGCAATCTGCTGGCGCAGAAGTTGAAGGCCACCACCCTGGTGATGATGGTGGAGAATTCGGTGCTGAGAGAATTCGGCGACCAGACCGGACTATGCGGCAAAAGTGAGTTGGAAAAATGGCTAGCCGAGCATGCAAGCAACACGGCTGCTGCCTATGCGCGAGAGGCGCTCGATGCACTGACTCACGGGGTGCAAAGCGTCCATCTCGTCGATATCAGCCAACCACAAGGCATGGTCGACGAGTTGCTGACGGAAGAAGGCCGGGGCATCGTGTTCTGCGGGCGCAGTAGCGCCGAGTTGGTGGCGGAAACCAGGCGCTATTTCGCCGACGCCGACAGCGTGTTGCGGCCGGACTTCAGCGTCGAGCGCAAGCGGGTCGTGCGCTTCTGAGGGTAGCGAAGCAGCGGTCAGCCTTGGCTGCACCGCTGCCTACATCTCCCTTGCCGCCTCGTGGAGATCATGTCCGGCTGCTAAGTCTCCACTACCGCCAGCCCGCCATAATGATGCAGGCACCCACCAGCATGACACTCGCCCCGACCCAGTCATGCAGTGACCGCGTTACCCCGTCTACCACCCGAAGCCAGGCTAAGGATGTCAGCACATATACGCCGCCGTAGGCTGCATAAATCCGGCCGCTGGCGGCGGGATGCAATGTCAAGAGCCAGGCGAACAAGGAAAGGCTGATAGCAGCCGGTAAAAGCAGCCAAATTGATCCGCCTCGACGTAGCCATAGGTAAGGCAGAAAACATCCTACGATTTCCGCCAGGGCGGTTAGCACGAAGAGAAGTAAGGTTTTCGGCATGGGTAGTCATTGCATTCAGCGAATGCAGCCATTCTAGCTGCTTGGGCAGCGGTGTTTTCGCGTTCAATGCGTAATCTTTATAAATTGGGACCGTTTATTTACGCCGTTTTTATAAAGGTTTGATTACGCTTTCAATTGCGGCACTGGACGAAAATAAGCGACCCTTATTTGGTCGCCAAGGCGGGGGGAGCGTCCGGTGCCGCCCCGTTAGATCTGGTGGCGCGGGTAGGCAAGCCTCCAAAAGCCCTTTGGATAAACGATGTATACGCTAGCCAGAATGTGTCCCATCGAGGACATCTTGCTTCACGCGAAGGTGCAAAACGTGCACCAATTATTCGAATGCGCGGCACAGCATCTTTGGCATCGCTATGGACTTACCAGTCAATCCGTTGCCGAACGGCTCGCCAAGCGGGAAAAGCTAGGCTCCACGGGATTGGGGCAAGGTGTCGCCATCCCGCATGCACGCATCAGCGGTCTACAGGTCCCACTCGCGCTGTTTATCCGTCCGGAACACCCCATTGCCTTCGATGCGCCTGACGGCAAGCCAGTCGGCGAACTCTTTCTGCTTTTGGTTCCAGAACACGCTCATCAAAGCCACCTGCAACTCCTGGCAGATGCCGTTCGCCTGTTCAGCACCCGAGCATTCCGAGAAACCCTGCGTGCCGCCACGACACCGGGCGATGTACGCCGCTTGCTGCTCGACAGCCAACCATCATGACTCAGCTCGCCGTGAAGCACCCTCTCGATCAAGCCATGCCGAAAGCACCCGCATTGACTCCTATGCAAGCCGACCAAGCCAGTCTACTGGCCAGTTCCTTGCCGTTTGTGCAATCGCTGCAGCAACAGACTGTCGTCATCGTTTACGCGGGTTCGGCCAACGCTGCCCCCTGCGCCCGGCAAACCTTTGCCCAGGAAGTCGCATTGCTTGCCCTGACGGGCGTGCGTCCGGTCGTTGTACATGGTGGGGCACCGCAATTTCGACCCTTTCCGCCAAGTAGCCGCGCACTGTTACCGGAACGTGTCGCCATGCATGTCGCACGTGCCGCCCTGGCCGATATCAACCTGGAACTGGTCCAGCTGATCAGCCAGCATGGACCAAAAGCGGTCGGCGTCAAGGGCCAGGATGGCGATTGCCTGACGGCATCGTCTCAGGCCGACGCCAACCGTATATGCCCTATCGTTAAGCTTGATGTGACGTTGTTCAAGCTACTGCAAAACAATGGCATGCTACCAATCGTTATGCCTATCGCGCCCGATGCGAAAGGAGAAGACCGGCAATTGTCTTCCGAATTGCTGGGCGCGTTACTGGCACAGCAACTGCGGGCGGTTACCCTGATATGGATGGGCGAGGGCGCGATCTTGCAAGAACTGACCGGGCTACGTGGTCCACGCAGCCGTGCCGAACTGGAAAGCTGGTTAGCACAGCATCCTCAGTCCGCCGCCGCCCCTGCGGTCGGTGCCGCCCTCGATGCCCTCGGCCACGGCGTGCAATCAGTTCATTTTGTCGATGCCGGCGAGCCCTATGCCTTGATTAGCGAATTGCTGACCGACGAGGGCTGCGGTTTGGCCGTGTGCCGACGCAGTGGCGCCCAAATGCTGGCGGATAGCACGCGCTATCTCCACGATTGCAATTGCGCGCTTTGACCTGACTTCGTGCCCGCAGCAAAAAATCATATCGCGGTGTCCGAAAATACTTGACCACTACAATTAGCCGGCGGTGCGGTTGCTGGTGGACGGCTTAGTAGCTCCCGCACATGGTGCATCGCCAACAGTGGGATAAAAATCGACACATGAGCGCCAGCCGTCAGTCTCGCCAGTTCAGACGCGTAGAGCTCCGCAACATAAGAAATCGACCTGTTTGTCTGCTTGGCTAGCAGCCTGACGCCAGGCAGATCGGAGAATTCATGATTGGGTCGAGACATAGACACATCGCTCACCTTGGGTTGCCAACGAAAGCATACCCCCAGTATGAGGTTGGATACCGTACGTCAAACCACATAGCTGAGAAGTCGTGCAGACTGATTGCGACTGCCACACTTCATTTTGCTAACCGGTCGAGATTTTTCTGTGCGTCAGCGTGACCCTGGGCAGCAGATTTTCGGTACAAGTCGAGTGCTTGCCGATCATCCTGAGTTAGTCCTAGGCCGTGTTCGTACAGATAACCGAGTTTGTTCTGCGAAAAAGCATCCCCTTGTGTTGCGGCCTTGCGATACCAGGCAGCGGCTTGGGAATAATCTGGCGGCACGCCACGGCCAGCCTCATACAGTGTCGCAATGCTCAATTCCGCAGTGGCTAGCCCCTGTTCGGCACTTTTTCGATACCACGTCATCGCTTGCGCGTAGTCCTGCGGCACGCCATGGCCCTGTTCGAACATATCCCCGACATTGCATTGGGCAATCGGATGTCCTTGATCCGCAGCCTTGCGATACCAGGCCATGGCTTGTGCATAGTCCCGCGGCACACCGAAGCCTTTCATATACATCAGTCCAAGATTGAACTGCGCGCGGGAGAAACCCTTCTCGGCGGCTTTTCGAAGCCAGAAAAACGCTTCAGAAAAGTCTCGCGGCACGCCTTTGCCATCTAAAAAAAGCACGCCCAGCGCGTTCTGAGCAACTGGCATCCCCTGTTTGGCTGCCCTTCGGTACCAAGCGATAGCCTGTTCATAATCCTGCGGCACGCCGAGCCCCTGCTGGTACATCCATCCGAGGCTGGTCTGAGCAGTCGCACGCCCCTGCTCAGCGGCTTTGCCGCACCAGGCCAGTGCCTGCGAGTCATCTTGCGGCACGCCGAGGCCACCGAGGTACAGCGTACAGAGATTGGTCTGCGCATCCGCATTGCCCTGCTGCGCGCTCTTGCGATACCAAGCCAAAGCTTGCAGGTAGTCCTGCGCAACTTCCTGACCTAGCTGATACATTGAGCCCAGCTTGTTTTGGGCGGCGGCATGGCCGCTTTCCGCCAACGCACGCACCTCATCGAGTGTCGCCTGCTGAAGGTCCGTTTTATGTCCATTCAATCCCGCCCAGGCCATACCGGACAATCCCACTGCCATGGTAAGCAGCCAAATACGTACTTTCATTTCAATTCCCTTTGCTTACTGCGCATCAGCGATTTGAGCTGGGCCCCACCACCACCGCCTTGATCTCGAATTCAACCGTCTCCAAACGCTCGCGCAGCACCGTCTGCTGGTGGCTGAGATGCACCCGGTTCAACACGGCCTGCCCCGCCAGCGCATCCAGATAGGCTTCCAAGGCGCGGCGATCGCGCGCCTCGCCGCGCAGGATCAGTTGGCGACTGGTCTTGTCGGGTTGGAATTCGAGTAACTCCACGTCGGCTTTGCCCGCCCGTTCGATGGCCAGGAAGACTTCCGGCCACGGGTAATCGCGCTCGGCTTGAAGTGCCGCCCATTGTTTTTGCGTACGCTGCGACGCCTTGTCGTCTACCGGCTTGGCAGCGCGGCGCTGCTGGGCTTGCAGCCTTTCGCTACGGGCGGCGAGCTGTTCGGTGCGCATAGCGGTTTGATAGCCGTCCTGCGCCAACCAAGCCGCGCCGATCAGCAGCACGGCGACCAGCAGCCACAGCCAGCCGGCATGGCGCAGCGGCGGACGAAGATAAGGGCTAAGCGGGTCCATATTCATTGCCATTCGCTGGGGGTAAGGGCTTGCACCACTGCGCCGGGCAGGTTGGCGACGATCTGTCCGGCACCGCTGCTCGCGTCATCTGTCGCGGCCGACCAGGTGGCGACCTGTTCGATCGCACCGTGCAGAGCAGCCAGACGGCGTAGCAGGCGGGTAGTGGCGGCTTGCGCGTCGCCGGCTGCGGGTTCGACGTCATAGCCGATCAGGCCGGCATGGTCATACAGCAGAGCGGTACTGCGGCTGGCATCGCCCAGTAGCAGCAGGCGCTTGCCTTCTCCCGGTGCGCAAGGCGCACGGTGGTAGACGGCGGCGGACAGTGGCAAGACAGTGCGCAGGCGCAGACCGTGTGCCTGGCACAAGGCCGGCAGTTCGGCCATCCAACCGCGCCGCAATGCGTACGCCAGACCCAGCCGACCATGATGACGGAAATCGCTGTGTTGCACCCACTCCCCATCCAGCGGCTGGCCTTGCTGTTCAAAGCAGGCTTGCGCATAGGCTTCAACCTCGGCCGGCGTCTGCAGCGCCGGCTGCCAGGCGAGCGGCGCCAGGGCCGCCAGGCTGTCGGAGACAGTCAGCACCAAGCGGCTGCCCGGCCGCCATTGCCCGGCGTGTTCGGTCAGCAGTGCGTGCAGTTCAGCCAGCAGATCAAACGGTGCGGGGCGCGGTGCATATTCGCTCCAGCGCGGCGCGGCGGACCGGCCAAGCTGCAGGCCGCGCCGGCCCGGAAACAGACTGGCATAGACGGTTTTAGGCCACAAAGGTGACACGATTGACCTCCTGCAATGTGGTCTGGCCGTCGCGCACCCCCTGCAGGGCGACCTCGCGCAACAAGCGGGTGCCTTCGCGGCGGGCCTGCTCCTTGAGGGTGCGCAGCGAGGCGCGGTCAATGATCATTTCGCGCAGCTCGTCGCTGAGGCACATGACTTCGGCCACCGCCCGGCGGCCCTTGTAGCCGCTACCGCGGCATTGCGGACAACCGCGGCCGGCACGGAAGCGGTAGTTCTCCGGATCGGGGATGCCGGAGTCGGCCAATAAGGCGGCATCGAGCTGCTGGTCGGTCACGCAGTGCGGGCAGTTTTGCCGCACCAGCCGCTGCGCCACCACGCCCGTCAGGGCCGAGACCAGGTGATACGGGTCCACGCCCATATGCATAAAGCGGCCGATGACGTCGAAACTGTTGTTGGCATGCACCGAGGTAAACACCAAGTGGCCGGTCAGCGCCGACTGCACCGCGATCTGGGCGGTTTCCGCATCGCGGATCTCGCCGACCAGGATCTTGTCCGGATCATGGCGCAGGATGGAGCGCAGGCCGACGGCAAAGCTGAGGCCCTTCTTTTCGTTGACCGGAATCTGCAGCACGCCGGGCAGCTGGTATTCGACCGGATCTTCGATGGTAATGAACTTATCTTCGCCCTGGTTGATCTCGGTCAAGGCCGCATACAGGGTAGTGGTCTTGCCGCTGCCGGTCGGACCGGTGGCCAGCAGCATGCCGTGGGGCGCGGCCGACAACCGGCGCAGTACGCGCACGGTGTCGGCATCGAATCCCAGCGAATCCAGCGTCAGGCGCTGCACCTGGTCGATCAGGGCTTGCTTGTCCAAAATCCGCAGCACGGCATCTTCGCCGTGGATGCTGGGCATGATGGAGACGCGGATATCGATATCGCGGCCCTTGGCGGCAATGCGGAAGCGGCCGTCCTGCGGGATGCGCTTTTCGGCGATATCGAGTTCGGCCAGCACCTTGATACGGGCGATGGCCTGTTCGGCCAGCGCGGTTTTGTTGACGGTGGCAATACGGTTCAGCACGCCGTCGATACGGAACTTGATCACCAGGCCTTGCGGGATCGATTCGAGGTGGATATCGCTGGCTTCGCAGCGCAAGGCATCGAACACGGTCGAGTTGATCAAGCGCACGGCCGGACTGGCCTCGCCCTGGATCGATGCCAGGGTCAGGTCGGCGCTGGCATCGCGCGCCAGTTCGATGGATTGGTCCAGGCCGACCGCATCGGCCACGGCGCTGAAACCGGCCTCGTGCCGTTCCAGCTCGGCGCGCAGCAGGGCGGGGTCGGCCAGGTAAAGCGCCGTCAGCGGCAAGGCTTGGGCGGCCAGCCACGGGCCCAGCCGGCTATCCAGCGGCTGGCCGA
Source organism: Chitinimonas arctica (assembly GCF_007431345.1). Taxonomy (NCBI): domain Bacteria; kingdom Pseudomonadati; phylum Pseudomonadota; class Betaproteobacteria; order Neisseriales; family Chitinibacteraceae; genus Chitinimonas; species Chitinimonas arctica. The sequence goes on from NZ_CP041730.1 coordinate 994,001, forward strand.
TTGCGGCGCAGAGCCGGCCGGCGGCGTCGTGCCCCACCAGCAGCAATCTTTCCGCCATGTCGGTGTAGGCCACTTGCGCGAAGTCCGGCTGAAGCGGCCAGCCGCTGGCGCAGGCTAGCGGCGGGTAGGCCAGCAGGGCGGCGGCCTCGGCCAGCAACGCCTCGCGCGATTGCGGGGAACGCTCGGCCAGCCAGCTCAGCCAGTCGCCGCCGAGGCCGGCGGCTTGGCAGGCCTGCGTCAGTTCGGCCAGGGTCAGGGGGGCATCAAAGTGCATTGGCCATCTCGAAAATCGGGGTATACAGCATCAACACGATGGCGCCGATGACCAGGCCGATGCCGACCATCAGCACCGGTTCGATCAGCCGGCCAGCCACATCGAGCCAGGCGGCCACTTCCTGGTCGTAGAAATCGGCGATCCGTTCCAGCATCTCGTCCAGCTGGCCGGACGATTCGCCGGCCAACAGCAAGCGGTCGGCCACTTCGGTACTGAGGCCTTGTTCCGCCATCACCTGCGACAAAGGGTGCCCCTCGCTGACCGCCCTGCCCGCTTGCTGCAAGCGCGCCTGCATGGCCAAGGGCAAGGCGGCCTCGCTCATCTTCATGGCGGCGAGGACGCTGACACCGCTGCGCAGCAGCATTCCCAGGGTGCGATACAGGCGGGCCAGTTGCAGGGTCCAGACCTTTTCCCCCAGCCAGGGCGTGCGCAGCACGCGGCGGAACACGCCGGCGCGGACAGCCGGTTGCAGCGCCACCAGCAAGCCGCCCAAGGGCAGGGCCAGGCACAGCCCCCAGGCCAGCCAGGGATACCCGTTGACCAGACTGCCCCAAGCCTGCACCAGGCGCGACATATCCGTCTGCCGGGGCACATCCTCGAATACCGCGCTGAAACGCGGCACCACATACAGCAGCAGGAAGGTCACCACCATATAGCCAACGCCGATCAGGATCGCCGGATAAACGGCGGCGGCCAGCAGTTGGCCGCGAATGGCATCGACCTGGCGCTGGTAGTGCATAAAGCGCTGGATGGCGGCGCGCACGCTGCCGGTGGTTTCGCTGGCGCGCAGCATGGCCAGGTAAAGCGCCGGAAAGACCGAGGGCAAGGCCGCCATCGCTTCCGACAGCTGTTTGCCATGTCGCAAGCCTTGCAACAGGCTGTCGTAGACGGCCCGATGCCGGCCGGTCCGGTCGTTGCGGCCCAGGATCTCGATCGCATCGACGATGGGCTGGCCGGCTTCCAGCAAGGCGTGCAATTGCTGGTTGAACACCAGCAGCTTGAAGGCCGCTGCGCGCTTAAGACGCGGCAGACCGTGCCGGACCGGTTGCAGCGTCAGCAGCCGACCGCCGCTTGCTGCCAGCACGCGGCGCGCTTCCGCTTCGTCGGCGGCTTCCAGCTCGACCACGACCACCTGGGCGTCGGCCTGTATCACCTTGGCGCGGTAGCGCATCAAATTGTGTTTCCCATGCGTCTATCTATCAGTGATCGCAAGTGCTTCCCGAGGCAGTAGGCAAGCACGCCCGCAAGTAGCCTAACGGGCATCACACCATGGGTAACCCACTCCGTGAAAAACAAGGACAGGTGACCCAAGAAAAAGTCCACATTCATCATCATGAGTACAAGGATGGTGTAAACAATTTCCATGAAAAACAGCGTAATTGCCGCTTCAGGCCATTTCACCCAACCGGAAATACCGATTAAACCCATGGTGATAGCAACGGACAATGCCATACCCAACAAATCGTCTGCGAGCAAACTGGCAACCGACTCCTCACCAATTTGGTAAACCGCCAGCAAGACGAGAAGCCGGCCTAAGGCCTTGAGTAACCTCGCTACCCTTCCCCATGCAATGTCGAACGTCTTTTCGACATGCAGTACCTTGGCGTGGAATTGCGTCATCACTTCGGCTCAAGGCTGTCCCAATTCGTGACATCGGCATCATCGCCACTGCCACCGGGCTTGCCATCCTTGCCGTAGGCGATGACATCGGCGTCGCGGCCGTTATCGCCCGGCGACTTGTAGACATAAGCATGGCCCCACGGATCGGCCGGTACGCGCTTTTTCAGATACGGACCGCGCCAATTGCCTTCGTTGGCCGGTGCCGCCACCAACGCGGCCAGGCCTTGGGCGGTGGTCGGGTAGCTGCCGACATCGACCCGGTACTGGTCGAGCGCCTTGTCGAAACCGTCGATCTGGGCCCGGGCGACCTGGGTTTGCGATTTGCCGATCTGCGAGAAGTACTTGGGGCCGACGAAACCGGCCAGCAGGCCGATGATCAGCAGGACCACCAGCAGTTCGAGCAGGGTGAAACCTGCTGCGGGGGTTTTCGGGTAGGAATATCTCATTTTCCGCTTCGTTCCGGTTCGGTCGGGGCATCCGGCCCCGTCTCGGGTTGATAGATAAACTGCCAATCTCGGTACTGCGTTGCGCCTTTGAAGTTCGCCAGCGCGGCCGGAAAGCCATCGGTCTTCTGTGGCGCCTGCAGGGACCGCGAATACACGCCCATGATGCCGCCACTGGGCGCCCGCACCAGGCCCCAGTCCTGGCTGGCCAGGATCGGGTCGCGGTACAGCCGGCGCAGCGGCCGCTGGGGTCGGAGCGGGCGCTGGTCCAGCAGCAGCGCTTCCAGCGTGGCGGGGTAGCGCACACTGCCGCTGCCATTGCGGTAATAGGCGCGGATGGCGGCCTGGTAGGCCTGTCCCACATAAAGCAGCTCAGCTTCGCGCTCGCGCAGCTCGGCCGTGCGGCTGTTTTCCAGTGCGCGCGTGGTCAACACCGCCAGGATGGCGACCAGGAACAGGGCGACCAGGTAGCTGAAACCGTGCTGCCGGCGCATCACCAGTCCTTGAACCAAGTCTTGTCACGCGCTTGGCCGGGCGCTGCGCTGCGCACATCGGCAATGGCGCCGCTACCACTCTCGGCCGGCGCGATCGGTAGCCAGCTTTCCTTGCTCTGGGTCAGCGGGTCGATCGGAATGCGGCGCAGATATTTATGCTCGACCAGGTCTTGCAGGGTGTCGGGGTATTTGCCTTTGTCCGCATAGAACTTGTCGATGGCATCGCGCAGCAGATACAGGTCCTCGCGTAGTACATCCTCCTTGGCTTTGTCGAGGTTGCCGAAATAGCGCGGCGCAGCCAGCGACAGCAGCGTGGCGATAATGGCCAGGGTGACCAGCAATTCGATCAAGGTAAAGCCTTTGGTGGAACGCCACGAAATATTGCGCGTCTTCAAGCCGCAGCTCATCACCCGGCAAAGCCGGGTGCTAGCGGTCCGTAGCATGCTGAACCATCCCTCGCTTGATTGAGTCCGACTCCCCCCGCCCTCGCCGCCGCGAGGGAGCCTCGCTGACGCTCGTAATCGCATGAAGTATCCCTTGGCGCACATCACCATTCCCTGTAAGCGACGCTGTTCAGGCCGGTCTGCGTGGAGAGCGAGTAGACGTCGAACACATCATCGCCGGCCAGCGGCTGGTCGGGCGGCGAGTCGAAGCGGCGCGTGCCCCAAGTCTGTGCAGCCGGCGTAGTGGCGTTCGGATAAAAGGGGTCGCGTGGCAGCCGACGCAAGAAATACAGCATGGCCCCGCCCTGTGCCTTGGCGTTCGGCACACCAGCCGCCAAAGCGGCAAGCGTGGGTGGATAGCCATGCTGGCTACCGGAGGCATCCGCCTGGACGATACGTCCATCCGTGGTGGCAACCTGATAGGCATCAATGGCCTGGCGGATATCGCGCAATGCCCGGCGCAGCTCGTGTTCCTTGTGCCGCTTGAGCGTGGTTTGCGCCAACGGCAGGGCCATGGCCGCCAAGGTGGCGATAATGGCCAGCGTGGCTAACAGCTCGATAAAGCTGAAACCACCCGCACGCGAGGAGAGAGCGCGGCGCGACATGGTCAAGGCACGATGGCGAGTGGATGGCGCAGCGGCAGCGACGGCGCGGCACGGGGGCCGAGCGGTGCGATACCGACCAGGCTGAACTCGACGGCCGGGTCGGCTTGCAGCGGCTTCAGCTCGATCAGCAGCAGACTGCCCTGCCCGCTCACCCCCTCCGGGCCGGTCCCGGCCAGGCCGACCGTGATGCGGCCGCTGGCCGAATCGACCAATTGACTGAAGCTGACCGGCGCCGTGCCGAAGAAATCGCCCAGCCGGACCGACACCACTTCAAGGCGACTGGGGTCGAACAGTAATTGCATCGGTGCGGCGCGCAAGGCTTCTGCGCTATCCAGCCGCAAACTCAGCTGGATGGTCTCGCCGAGCTTGGCTTGGCTCGGCCCTTGCCAGCTTAGGCGCAATCCGACGGGCGCCGGCACGGCCTCGGACGGCTTGGCGGCCGGCTCGGCCGCGGCGAGGGGCTTGGCCACCGCGACCGGCGTCTCCAGGTTGCGCAACTGCAAGGGCTTGGTCCACAGGCTGGCTTCCGTACCGGACCAGAACGATTCCGCCGCCGGCGACTGCCGCTGGATATTGCGGATCAAGCGCGGCGTGATCGACAGGACGATCTCGGTCCTTTGCTTGTCGTCCTTCTGGCTGGAGAACAAACGGCCCAGCAAGGGCAGATCACCGAGCAAGGGGAGGCGATTGGCCGAGGAACGGTCTTCGTCGCTGATCAGGCCCGCCAGCACCTGGGTTTCGCCATCCTTCAGCCGCAGCACGCTATTGGCGCTGCGGGTGCCGATCTGGTAGGCCTGCGAACCGTTGGTGGTCTTGACCGCACCGACCAGCGAACTGACTTCCAAGGCCACCTTGAGGCCGATCTCGTCGCGCAGATGCACATCCGGCTCGACTTCCAGCTTCAGGCCGACATCCATGTACTGGATATTTTCGCTATTGAAGCCGGTCGAGGTGGACGTGGTGGTGACGATGGGCACTTTGTCGCCGATCAGGATCTTGGCCTTCTCCCGATCGCGCACGCGGATACGCGGATTGGCCAACAGCTTGGCATCGCCATCCTCCTGGTGGAAGGTCATCGTGGCACTGGGCAAGGTAATGCCCAATTTGCTGGCGTTCAGATTGCGCAGTTCGCTCAATTTGAAGCTCGGCGAGGCGGCATTGGTGGTCGAATTGCTGGCGTTGTTGGTGAGCGGTGCCACCGTCAACTGGTCGGTCAGCTTGACGCCGAGATCGAGCAGGCGCGAGCGCTTCACTTCCAGCACTTCCACTTCCAGCATCACCTCCGGCTCGTCCAGGTCTTGCAGTGCGATCAGTTTTTCCGCCAGGGCAATGGTGTCGGGCGTTTCGCGCAAGATCAGCATATTGAGCTTGTCGTCGACGTACACTTCCTTGAGCTTGAGCACGGTCTTGAGCAGATTGGCGGTCTGCTTGGCTTCGCTATTGGCCAGGTAAAAGGCCTTGACCAGCAGATCCTGGTATTCGCGGCTCTTGCCGCCGGTATTCGGGTAGATCAGCACGCTGCCCGCGTTGAGGATCTTCTTGTCCAATTGGTTGGTGGTGAGGATGACATCGATAGCGTCTTCCAGGCCGGTCTGCTTCAGGAAAACCGTCGTGCGCTGATCGCCTCGCACCTCGCGGTCGAAGATAAAGTTGATGCCGGTGGTGCGCGATAGGGCCTCGAACACCATCTTCAGGCTGGCATCGCGAAATTCCAGATTGATCGGTTTCTGATACATGGCCCCGAGACTGGGTGCGCTCAGCAAATCTTTCGCCTGCAGCGTCTCGATCTCGCGCCGCAGCGCCTTGGCCTCGGCATGGTTGGGGTTGTCGGCCAGGGCCCGCGCCAGCCATTGCGCGGCCTGCTCGCTATCACCCTGCTGCAAGGCGGTGCGCGCCCGCCCGGTCGCGTCGACGGCTTGCGCCAGCCGGGTGAGTTGCACCAGTCCTGCCTTGGCACGGGCATTGTCGCGATCGAAGCTCAGAATGGCGCGGTAGTGCTGCTCGGCCTCCGCCTCGCGCCCCGCCGCCAGTGCCGTTTCGGCCCGGCTCAGCAATTGCCGGACGGCGGTTTCGCGCTGCTGCAGCCAATCGGCCCGAAAACGGGTATCGCGCGGCTCCAGCTCGGCCGCCTGCTGCAGCTCGCGGATGGCCTCGGCGTATTGGCCGTCCGCCATGGCGGATAAACCGGCACGGTGGTGGCGATCGGCGGCGCAGCCACCCAGGCCCAACAGGACCAAAAGAATCAAAGTGCGCCCAGGCGCGGTAGTGAAAATCGGCATAGCGGTTTATTCCGAGGCAGCAATCGGGAGAATCTGCTTGTCCCCGGTCGGTAGATATTCGAATTCGATGTGCTGGGCATCCATGCGCAGCACCTTGTAGCGGCCTTCCAGCGTATCGCCGGGACGCGCCAATAGCGTCTGTTCGTCGTGGCTCAGGTACATGACCTGCGCACCGCCATCGTTGAAGCTGCCCATATAGCGGAACGGCAGTGCAGGTGGAGCAGGCCGTGGCGGCGGAGGCGGCGGCCCCACCAACTCGGCCTCCTGAACGGGGTTGGGTATCGGCGCTGCCACGGGCGGCGGTGCTTGCCAGTTGCGCGGGGCGAACGGGTCGGCCACGGCTAGCAACGGCGCTGCCGGCGCAAGCGGCGGGGTCGTCACCGACGCCGCCTTGACCAACAACGGCCGGGCAGCGCCAGGCGCAAGCACCCCTTCGACCAGCTCGACCTCATCCTCCTCGACCGGATAGACGATCGCCACCAGCGTAGCCGCCAGCAAACCCGCCCAGATCATCCAACGACGCCGCGCCGCGTTATCCATGGGACGGCTTCCGGTAAAACGCCGAAATTGTCGCTTCACAGCTCAGGTCGGCCAGGCCAATGTCTTCGCGGCTGCATTGCACGCCATCGATCACGATATTGGGCTGCCCTGCCTGCAAACCGGCCAGGAAACGCCGCACCGCCGGATAACCGGCCAATAGCGTCAAGCTGGCGCGATAACGGAGATAGGGCTGGTTCGCACTGTCGTCGAGCGTGAAGGACAGCTCGTCCAGCGGTAGCTTGGCTTGGTCGGCCGCCCGATTGAGCGCGCCGAGTAATTGCTTGCTCTCGAATGCCGGCAAAACCACCGCGCTGTCGGTGGGCTTAGCCACCAAGGGCATCGTGCGCGGCTGGGATGCTTGCCAGGTTTGCGCGGTTTCCAGCGCCAGTTGGCCTTGGCGAATATGGGTAGCCAGTGCCAGCAGGAAAGCCAGCACCGCCAAGCCCAGCGCGGCCACCAGCCGTGGCTGAGCGTACAGCAGACGACGGGCTTGGAAGCGGTAGCGGGACAACAACGGAGGCATGACGAGCGGGCGAAGGATCAGGCAAAGGGCGCGGATTATATCGCAAGTCTTTGCTGTATGTCCTTATTAATTAAGGATTTTCCCGCACGAAGCGACAGATGTGGTCAGCGCCGCAGTCCTGGCGCATCGTGCGGCGCGCCAAGTAGGCGAGGCTGATCGCTCTGTATGAAAGAACCGGCAAAGAACGCTAAGCGCTAGCGTCTAATCGTGAGGCACTGCCGCGCTTTTCCTGGATATTCGGTCGAGATTTTTCTGTGCGTCAACCTCCCCCCGGGCCGCGGATTTTTGGTAAAGGTCGAGCGCTTGCTGCACGTCTTTCTCCACCCCTAGGCCATGTTCGTACAGATAACCGAGCTGGTTCTGCGCAAGGGCATTTCCTTGGGCTACGGCCTTCCGATACCACGCAGCGGCTTGGGAATAATCTTGCTGCACCCCATTGCCGGCCTGATACAGCTTTCCAATGCTAGCTTCCGCAGTAGCATTCCCCTGTTTGGCACTTTTTTGATACCAAATCATCGCTTGCGCATAATCCTGCGGCACGCCGTAGCCGTGTTCAAACAGGTTGCCAATATTGCACTGGGCAGCGGGATGCTCTTGATTCGCTGCCTTGCGATACCAGGCCATTGCCTGTGCATAGTCCTGCGGTACCCCGGAGCCGGCCTCATACATCAATCCGAGATTGAATTGCGCGCGGGATAAACCCTGCCCGGCGGCCTTTCGATACCAGTCAAGCGCTTGAGATTGATCCTTCAGCACACCTACACCAGTACGATATAGTGTCCCGACGGTGTTCTGCGCCTTAGCCAACCCCTGATCGGCCGCCTTACGAAACCAAACGGCAGCTTGTTCGTGGTCCTGTCGTACACCGTTCCCCTTCTGATACATCAAACCAAGATTGAACTGTGCGTTCGCGAGCCCCTTTTCGGCGGCTAGACTAGACCACTTCACGGCTTGTGCATCGTCTTGGGGCACACCATGGCCTTGGTGGTACAAGTTTCCAAGATTGTCCTGTGCGTTAGCATTGCCCTGCTCCGCGGATCGGCGATACCAAACCACAGCCTGTTCATAGTCCTTTGCTACGCCGATGCCGTGCTCATACATCCAGCCCAGGCTGGTCTGCGCGTTGGCATGCGACTGATCGGCAGCCTTACGGTACCAAACCAGGGCCTGAGAAAAATCCTTCTCTCCTCCCATCCCATAGTCATACATCCCGGCTAAGCGGTACTGTGCTTCCACGTACCCCTGCTCGGCAGATTCTCGAAATAGCTTTCTCGCCTGCGGATAGTCCTGAGGCACTCCCAAACCCTGCTCATACATAATTGCTAAATTATATTTAGGTACCGCTTCCCCCTGAGCCGCCGCTTGGCGAAAAAAGGTCAAGGCCTGAGCATAGTTCTTCGTGACGCCCCGGCCGTTCAGATACATCGTCCCCAGCGTATTCCGCGCCACGACATCACCTTGTTCGGCCGCTTTGCCGCACCAGCTTAGAGCCTGCCCGTAGTCCTGCGGCACACCCCGGCCGGTGTAGTACAGCACGCAAAGTTGGGCCTGCCCCTCCGTGTTACCTTGCAGCGCGGACGCACGAGACCACTCGGCAGCTTGCACATCGTCCTGCGCCACCCCTACGCCATTCAAATACATGTTGCCGAGTTTGGCTTGTGCCACTTCATCCCCTTGCGTGGCTGCCTGGCGGTATAAGGCGATGGCTTGCATAGGGTCTTGAGGGACACCTCGGCCATTAGCGTACATCAACCCGAGATTCGTTTTCGCCACGGCACTACCTTGCTGAGCAGCTTTGCGGTACCAGGCCAATGACTCGACATAATCCTTAGGCAGTCCTCTACCACGCTCATACATCCAACCGAGGGTGGTCTGCGCCTCGATATCCCCCTGCTCAGCGGCCTTGCGGTACCAAGCTGCGGCCTGTACGTTGTCCAGCGAGACGCCTAGGCCATTCGCGTACATCCAGCCAAATCTGAATTGCGCCGAGGCATGGCCTTGCTTGGCCGCTTGCGCATACCAGGCAAGCGCCTGGGTATAGTCCTGTGATACGCCACGACCATATTGATACATCACGCCAACATATTCCTGCCCCTTGGCGCTCCCTTGCTCGGCGGCTTTACGGTACCAGGCCAATGCGTGGCTATGGTCCTGCGGTACCCCTTGGCCGTTATCGAACATTGTCCCCAGATATATTTGTCCCTCGGCATTTCCCTGCTCTGCGGCTTTGCGATACCACGCCACCGCATGCATATGGTTCTCCGGTACGCCACGACCAAATCCATACATCAATCCAAGTTTGGTCTGAGCAACGGCGTACCCCTGCTCGGCTGCTTTGCTGTACCAGTCGATTGCCAGTGGATAATCCTGGCGCACGCCCTGCCCGACTTCGTAAAGGGCGCCCAACCGGGTTTGCGCATAGGCATTCCCCTGTTCCGCTGCCTTGCGATACCAGGCCACAGCCTGAATATCGTCCTTTGGCACATCCAGGCCATATTCAAACATTTCGCCCAATGCAGCTTGTGCAATTGCATGGCCTTGTGCAGCGGCCTTGCCGTACCAAGCCGCTGCCTGCGCATAATCCTTCTGCACTCCACGGCCCAGGTAGTACAGAGACCCGAGGTTGAACTGTGCCATCGCATAGCCTTGCGCAGCGCTCTTGCGGTACCAAACCACAGCTTCGTGGTAGTCACGTGAGACGCCTTGACCACGCTGATACATTGCGCCAAGACAGTTCTGCGCAGCCGCATCGCCATCGTCGGCCAACGCACGCCAGGCACTGAGCGACATTTGATGAAGGCCTGCTTCGTAGTTGCCTTCACGCCCGTCCATTCCCGCCCAGGCCATACTGGACAATCCAATCGCTACCGTAAGTAGCCAAACCCGCAACTTCATTCCATATCCTTCTGATTTCCTGCATATTCTGACAGCCGATGGGCTGTCCGCCGGCCAAGCGCGAGGCCATGGCACAATCGTGGCTAATAAAGACATCCAGCCAAATGGATCGTTTCAACGGTCGCAAAGCGTTTAAATGCCGGCTCCGAGAAGATGTTCACAATCACGGTCTTAAAATCGAGTGGCGGGCGAAGCAAGGCCATCTAGGACTTGTGCCAATAACTGTACGCAAGCAGAGGTCGCAACGACGACCGACGAGCAAACCGGGATCGCAACGACAACGACTGACGACCAACCGCCACCCTACGAGCCCAGTTATTGGGAGATTTGCAGCGATTCGGAGCCGACGCCCTGGAGAGATGACGCCAACGAGCAGGAACCCCCACCTTATGAAGCGGGGTATTGGGAAGCCTGCGCCGATTCAGGCCCGCCGCCTTGGTTGAACGACCAGAGCGACAGGGAGTATTTCGACGCCGATTAACCCCCAGATAAAGGACTGGGCTTATTGGTCAGTAAATCCAGATCCTCCCACATATCTTCGTATTTTTCAGTCACAAGGAACCGCCAACCAGGTGGCAGCCCTAAATACTTAAGGACCAGTGGCGCCCACTCATTCAAATGCACAGCATGCAACGGAACAAAGAAGTCCGGCGCGTCGAACCAAACTTCCCCAGCCCATATATACCAGCCACACGTATCCCCTTCCGGCTGAATGCGTAGCCCGTTTAACGGCCGCAGCCCACTGAGCACGTTTTTTGAGATGCCCACTTTCATATGCGGACCATATGAAGTAAAGGGCACCCCCATCACTTCGCAAACGCTCTTCTGCTGACTTTCAAACTGCATTTTTATTAAAACCCCAGCAGTCCGCTAATTTTTTCAAACCCTTCAGCCCACATTCGTAGAAATCTCGATCTTACCCAATACTTCAAATTCGCGAAGCCCTCGACCCTGCTTAAACTCCTTAGTTTCAATAGCACTACCATCCGTATTGGGATACAAAAGAATGAAATCGTCTTCAAAATTCAAACGAATACCAAACGCATCTTTAGACCCTTCAGAACTTAAGACATCGACCGACAAAACCCTAGAATGGGCAATCCCACTAAAAATAGACGCATCCGTTCCATTGTAAAATTCATAGTCGTAATCCGACTCTATTTCACCGCTTAAAATGAGAGGAATGCGAGCATTAAACTCATCCCACCCCCTGCAATCTGGTTCTTCGGCACAACAAATTTCCACTGACCAGTTGTCGTCACTACGCACATGGAATAAGTACCACTTCCCATCGTCAAGCCGGAGCAAAAACGAAACATCCGCAGAAGACAATACGCTCTCAGCGAAAGGTGGGAAAACACGCAGTACGAAGGACGATACGTGCTTTCCAATTATGCAATCAATTAACTGCGAATTCAGTACCATGTAACCCTCACTCGGCTGCCGCTTTTGCTGCATTGAACCATTTGTTAGTAGTCTTACCTATGGTCGTAATGAACGTGCCGTTCGATTCCGTGACGATCATTCGGCCTCTCGAAGGAATCATAATGGCATCGCTGAATTGATGCCATTGACCTATACGCGCAGCTGCAAAATCAGCATTCTTGTACAACGCATTGGCAGCCGATTTCAACGCGGGGACCATTTTCTGCAACTCTTGCGGCGTCTTTCCCGTAACACCAAGCTCTTCAGCGTGTTTTATGAGATGCCCTGTCGCATTCCTACCCCATTGCAACTCTGCTGGTAAATTGGCAAGCGCATTTGCCCCAACCCCCGAGGCACCTGCTCCAGCCATCATACGTCCGGCAGCAAAAACCAAGCCTCTTTCTGCAATAGCTCCAACTCCCGCGCCACCAAGCGTCATAGCAGTTTCACCAGCTGTTTTAGGAGTCCAAGCAGAAGCCAGCACGCCAGGCACGCCTGTAGCAGCTTTACAAACTATGCTCTTGCATTCGTTATATTCATTCGCCCAGTACTGGGCGCTCTCTTCACCCTTTTGCGTCGTCCAACCATATGCGTCTTTAGCTCCTTGCATCAAGGTATTTGCAAATGACGCACTACTGTTTGCGGCATTGCTGTTTGCCGAAGCCTTCCTCGGAACAGAACCATTGCCGGCTTCGTTCTCTCCCTTTTGTCTGATGGCAACCGGTATCATCACACTACCGGTTTCACCTTCCATCCTCGGAATACGAGAGCCGGTCACTTCCACCGTTTTCGCTGCTTCGAACCCCGTTGGATCGGTCAGATTGGTCGGATTATTCCACACGTAGCTGTAGCGGTTATAGCTCTGGCTATGCTCCGGATCCTGGATGATGGGGTCGGCGCTCATAAAGCGCGCCACCAGCGGATCGTAGACGCGGCCGTTCATATGCACCAGATCCAAACCGTCCAGCATCTCGTGGCCGGTAAAGCCCTTGTTGTCGATCGCGCCGTCCACGTTGCTGGCACTGCCGTTCAGGTTGCGGCGTTTGCCCCAGGCGTCGTAGCTCAGCCTTTCCTTGAGCGCGCCGGTCTGGTCGCTGATGGCCACCACGCTACCAAGCCGGTCCTCATGGGTCCAGTGCTGGTCGGTACTGCTGCCCTTGTCGATTTCCACGCCCAAGCCGTTCGGCCAGTAGGTCTTGATAGCCTTGACCGTGCTGCCGGTGGTTTCCGCTTCGATGGCACCAGCGTAATAGATGGTCGTGCCGTCGCTCTTGATCTGCTTGGCGCGCTGATGCTCGGTGCCGTAGGCAAATTCGCTGGACGTGCCGCTACCGCAGCGACCGTCGGCGTTCAGGCTGCCCGTGGTGATGCAGTGCGGCATATCGAAGCTGGTCCAACTGAGCTTGCGGCCGGCACCTTCGATCAGGTTTCCATTGGCGTCGTAGCGGAAGGCGCCCAGGCTGCTGATGCTGCTGACCGCGTGCGGGCCACCGCTATTGGCGGCGCGCACGGCCTGGCCTTGTGGCGGGTAGGTGTAGGTACCTGCACCGGTCTTGCTCAGCATATTGCCGATGGCGTCGTACGTGAATTCCTGGGTAGGCTGGTTGGTGGCGGTCGCCTTGCTGAGGCGATTCAGATCGTCGTAGGCAAACGTCTCCGTCAAGCTGCTGTCCGCCCAAAACTGACTGCGCTGCTCGATATTGCCCAACTTGTCGTAGAGATAGTTCTCACGCCATTGCAAGCCGGTCTGCGGACTCGTCAGTTCCCCATCGCTCAGTCGGCCGGTATAGATGTTGTAGGTCTGTTGGATCTGCAAGCCATTACCGAGCGTGGCTTTGCGTACCCGGTTGGCGGCATCCTGCTCGGTGGCTTGCCATAGTGCTACCCCTTGCCGTTCGATCCGGCTGAGGTAGCCGTACTGGTTGTAGCGCTGCTCGAAGCGCTTGGCCTTGCTGGCGTCGGTGCCGCGCTGGTGGGTCTGGCGCAGGGATCGGCCCCAGGCGTCATACTCGGCTTTGCTGCTGTAGACCGTGTCCAGGGTCAGCGTGGTGGTGTCCGGACGGCCCAGGCTGTCGTAGCTGTGGGTACGTTGGTAGTCCTTGGCGCCGCTGCGCAGCGTGTAGGCCTCCGCCAGCTGGCCGATACCACGGGCAGCCGTGTCGTAGACCCAGCGGCTTTCCAGGCTCGGTTCGCTGCGGCTGGTCAGCCGGTCGAGATCGTCGTAAGTCGAGCGGGTGACCTGCTGTTTGGCGTCGGTCTGTTTCCAGACGCGGCCGAGCGGATCCACGTCGTAGTGGATGGTGCCCAGGTCCAGATCGTTCAGGTCGGTCTTGCGGCCCAGCAGGTCGTAAGTGATGCGGACGATATTCTTACCGGGGTCGATCACCTGGGTCAGGTTGCCGAAGGCGTCATGGCCGTACTCGGTGATACCCCCCTTGGCATCCTTGCTGACTTCCAGCTGGCCCAGCACATTGCGGATATCGGTCTTACTTTGCGGCTTCGGGTTGGTCAGGACAGTTTGCAGACCTTGATAGGTGGTCGTACTGGTCTGCTCGACATTGCCTTCATTGAGGGTAGCGACCAGGATCACCCGGTCCAAGTCGTCGTAGCCGTTGCGACTGGCCTTTAGTGGCGTACTGCCGGCAAACGCTGGCTGGTAGCTGATTTCCAGCCGGCCACGGCGGTCGTAGCTGTGGTCAGTGTTGATGACCTGCCCAGCGAAACCCCAGCTCTGGCTGCGCAAGGCATGGCCGGCGTTGTCGCTGTAGACCAGGGTCGGTACGGCAATGCGGTCGGCGCCCTTGTAGCTGTCGGTGATGGCCACTTGCGTTGCACCGGCAACGGGGCAACTGCCATTGCATTGCTTCAGGTAGCTACGCGTCTCGGTGCCATCCGCGCGCAGTTCGACCAACTTGCGGCCGAAGCCATCGACGGTCCAGGTGGTTTTGAAACCGTTCGGGCCGGTGACACTGGTTTGCGCGCCAGTGCGCGGGTCGTATGTGCGCGTTTCGCTGTGGCCAATGGCGTTCTTGACCGTTTGCGGGAAACGGCCTTTCGGATCGTATTGCACTTCTTCGAGGGTACGGCTGCGGTCGTTGTTGCTGACCGGGTCGCGCCAGGTCTGGGTCTTTTTGTTGACCAGGCCAAAGGGATTGCCGCTGCGGTCGAAGCGGGTGACCAGCTTCAGCTTGAGCGTGGCATCGTCGGGCTCGATGGTCTCGCTGGCCGGCAAGCCCTTGGCGTCGTAGCCATAGGCCACGGTACGGCTGATGGTCTGGCCATAGCCGTCGGTCTTGGCGTTGACGGTGCGGCTGACGAGGCCTTGTAGCCAAGGCGCATCGCCGGCATTGGCTGCCTGGTAGGTATTGATCGTCAGGTTGCGGAAGGTCTTGCCATTGCCGCTGATCAGGCTGTCGCTTTGCTTGAGGTTGCCCCAGTCGTCGTAGCTGGTGGCGGTGACGGTGTGGCCCAGCGGGCTGCGGTCCAGGTCGTACTTGTCGCCGATCTCGCTGCCGCTATAGACGAACCAGGTCGCGCTGCCGTTGGCTTGTTGGATAGCGCGGACTTGCGCATCGGCGGTGGTCTCGCTGAGGACCGCGCCGCTGGCGGCAAGGGTACGCTTACGTTCCAGCATGCCCCGGCTTTGCCACTGCGCCGGGTCCTGGCGGGTGGTGATCAGGCTGCGGATGCCGCTGGCCTGGGCAGTGGTCTCGACCACGCGGAAGCCGGGATTGGCACGGCCGGTTAGCTCGACCGCGCCGGCGGCGTAGCGATAGCTGGTAACGATTGGATCGGCCACGCCATTGTCGATGCGCAGCTTGCTCACAACCTTGGTAGGGCCGGGGGCAATGCGGCGCAGCGGATAGCGCACCGTATCGGCAGCAGCGGGGTCGAGCGCGGCGGCGCTGGTCAGGTAGAGATTGCTGTCGCGCAGCGAGCCGTATTCGACTTGGCTACGGCGAAGCGTGCCATCGGTGACGGCAAGCAACTTATCCAGTGCTTCACCAGGCTGGGCCGTTGACTCGGCGCTCAATACTTCCCATTTGCCGCCCAGCGTGTAATTGACCAGGTCCATGCGGCCATCGCCGTTGAAATCGCCGGTCAGCAAGCGGGCGGTTTCCTGCCAACGATTGCCCGCAGGGGCAGGACGCCCTGGCGGTGCGGTGGGGTACGGCAGCTGCGGCAGCGTCCAGCTTTCGCATTGGTAGCCACCGCTGCCGGTAATCCGGCAGACGCGCTGCACACCGCCGTAGGGGTCGCCGGCCAGGATATCGGCTTCGCCGTCGCCATCGATATCGCCGACGGCTTTGATCCGGAAATCGACTTGATCGGAACCGGCGCCGCTGAGGCGGTAACCGGTATCGGCGAGCGCACGACAGTCCAGCCTGGCGGCTGCCTCGCCGGTCGCATAGCATAAGCGTCCACCGGTCAGCCAATCCTTGTCGCCCCCTTCCAAGCCAAACAGCAGGTCGGTGTAGCCGTCGTGGTTGAAATCGGCCACCAGCGTGCTTTGCCCATGGGCGGTGACGGCCATGCGGGCCGAGAAGATACCGGTCGGATTGCCTTTCAGCACGCTCAGTTCGATAAAGTCCGCCACCTTGTGGTTGGCGGCGCCCTTCTCACTGCGGATATTGGCCCACACCCCGGTATGGGTGTCGATCCAATTGCGCCGCTCGGCATCGAAGCTGGCGCGGGTCAGCCGCAGCGGATCGGCGCGGCCATCGCCATTGATGTCGGCACTATCGCCGCTATAGCTGCGGGCCAGCAAGGGGCCGGCCTGCCCCAGGTCGAATTGGCCGCTGGCCAGCAAGCGGCAGCTGAAGGCGTTGCCGCTGGAAAGACAGAGCTGCTCATTGCTGGACGTCCCGTCTTCCGACGAGTAAATGCTACCGGGCAGCAGGATATCGGTGCGGCCATCGCCGTTGAAGTCGTAGACGGTAGGGAGACCGCTCCGGTTGCCCCCCGCTATGGCGTCCGCCTCGGCCCAGGCGCTACAGGTAAAGCCTTGACCTTCACGAAAGCGTGCGTAGCAAAGTTGGCGTTTGCTGAAGAATTGGCTACGGACCACGCCATAGCCATCGACCATGCCCTCAGCGCCCAGTAAGTCCAGCTGGCCATCACCATCGAAGTCGCCGGTTTCCAGTACGGTAAAGGCGGCAGGCTGGCCGGTGAACACGTTCTGGCTGTCGAAACCACGGCCATTGCCCAGGAACAGCCTGTGCATCCGGCCACCGACGCGGCGCTTGTCCAGCATATCGGTGTAGCCATCGCCGTTGAAGTCGCCCATCACGATCATATCGAGCGGATCATTGCCTTCCTCGGGCGGTGTGCTGCTCGAAGGCAGCGGGGGCGGCATGCTCGCCACCCAGTCTTCCAGAATGGGACCGTCCCAGTTGCCCAGGCTGACAAAGCGCTTGGTTGTACCGGCCGCCGGTTCGCCCCATTGGAAGGTGGTGGCCGGCAGACAGCGGACGGCGCTGTTGCGGTTACGGTCGCCGTCGCAGCGCTGCACGCTGCGCAACAGACTGCGCGCACTGCGCGGGCTTTGTACGTAATCGAGGGTATAGACACTGGCGATGTCGCCGCCATCGCCATTGGCCGCCGTATTGACCGCCGTGGTGATGGTCTTGAGCCGCTTCAGCAGATACGCCTTGCCGCCGGCGCCCCAGCCGGTGGTGTTGTCGGTGTTGTCCGGACGGTTTTCGTAGTCGAGCCGCACGATCACGTCGGCGTTGGTGGTGGCATGGCCGCCGTAGCGATACCAGGCGGGCAGGTTTTCACCGACGCTGGGGTCGTTCCGGTAGCCGAGGGTCATGCGGTTGCCGGAGCGGTCTTCCACTCGGTCCAAGGCCCAGCTGATGGCCTCCGTCTTACCTTGGGCCTGTACATAGCTATTGGCCTGGCCATCCAGGCCATTGACGCCGAAATAGCGGGTGTGGCCAGACTTGGTCTCGACCTTGAAACCCAGCTTGCCATTGGCACTGAAGCGGCTGATGCGGCTGAAGCTGTCGATTTCGGTGCGGTATTGGGCGTTCTCCGCCCAGTAGTTGGCATCGTTCATCGCCAAGTTGACCAGAACCAGCCGTTGGCCATCCAGACACAGGCGGTCGCGCGTGTCGAAACGGACGGTGTCGTGCTCGCCATCCTGGGCAATGCTGCGACTGCAGCGTTGCACGCTGGACCGGCCGCTCAGGCTCCAACCCAGCCCGGCGAGGCCGCTGCTGCCGTTGCTGTTGTAGTTGAGACTGAGGCTTGGAGCCAAACCAGCGGTACCCGGCGGGACGGCAATCGGCAGGCTATAGCTGGCCGCGCCACCGCCAACACTGAGCTCGCCTGGCAGACTGCCGGCATCCACCCCGCCAGTGATCAGGCCATCTACATAGCTGGAGGCGAAGCTAATCTTGACGGGGGTATCACCGCCGCCTCCCTGACTGGCCGTCACGGTCACCGCAACCGGCGCACTGGTGGTCACACCACCCAGACTATCCACCAGCTTGGCGGTCAGATTGGCATAGTTACCTGTGGGCACCGCCGTCCAGCTGTAGCTGTACGGCGCACTGCTGTCCTCACCCAGCTTGGTCGCACCATTGTAAAACTCGACACGGGTAATGCTGCCGCTGCCAATGGTGGCCGTGGCATTCAAGGTAATACTGGCCGGTGCCGTCAGGGTCTTGCCGGCTTCCGGGCTACTCAGACTGATGGTCGTACTGGGGATGACCTGCACGTAGCGGTGGGCCGCATACAGCGTGGTATTGCCCTGCTGGATACGCGCCGTAATCAGATACGGTGCAGCGCGCGGGGCGGCCCCGCGCTTGGTCACATAGCAGGTACCCGCTTCACTATCGGCCGTGACCCCTTGCGCCTTACCCAGCCATGCACCGTCGAACAGGAAGGACACATCGTCGCAACTACCCGTGCCATTGCTCAGCTTGATCCGCATAAAGATATCGGACACACCCTTGTACACCGCCAAATCGGCCGGCGTGGTCAGGGCAATGCGCAGGCTGCCCGGCATGGTGCAGTTGCGGTCCTCGCAGGGCAGTACCAGGCTGCCGCTGGCGGCAGTGGCCTGCACGAAGATCGGGCTGCCGGCGTAGCTGCTGGTATAGGGACTCAGATCAAAGCGCAGGCTGTGGCCGACACCGGGGGTGCCGCAGGCGGCTTGCACGGCGGCGTTGTCCAGCTCGTCGCTGAGGTTGGCCAGGTTGGCGGTGCCGATCGGCGTGCCGCCCAAGGCTTGAGTGGGGGCGTTCAGGAAGACCTGGTAGCTCATGGCTTGCGCCGTACCGGCCTGGCAGGTCCAGCCCACCAGTTGCGCCTTGCCGTCGGCACTGCTGCGAATGCCGCTCAGGCTGCCCAACAGCGGGCTGGTGGTGATATTGACCGGGAACGGCGTGGAGTCGGTGCTGGCACCCTGGTTGTCGGTGGCACGCAGCTTGAAGCGGTAGAAACCGGCCGGCAGATTGTGGACATAGCTCAAGCTGGCGGTGGGCGTTGTACCCAGCACGGTCTTGATGGGGGTGGCGCTATAGCCGCTGCCGCTGTCGAGCAGCAGTTCCAGCTTGGCCACTTGGCCACCGACGTCGCTGCCGCTGCCGGTCAAGGTGATGGCGGCGGTTTGGCCGGCGGCAATCCGTACATTGCTGGGACTGGCACTGAGCGTGGCGGTAGGCCGGGCCGGATTGGCGCCGGCAACCGTGTTGAGGATTTCGACACTGCTGGTCGAACCGCCGGGACCGGTAGCGGTCCAGGTGCAGCTTGACGGATAGCCGACCCAGGCGGCACTGGCCGTGCTGGGGATATTGCCGCTGGTGGCCAGAGCCAGATTGCTGACCGTGTAGCCGGTACCGCTGGCGGTACAGCTTAACGACACGGCGGTGGCGTTGGTGGTAGACCAAGTGGAGGTATACGCCTGCCCCGCCGTCATGGTGGTGGGATTGCGCTGTACCGTGATGGTCGGTGCCGGCGGCTTGACCGTGGTCAGCGTTTCCCCCTTGCTGCTGGAACCGCCGGGACCGGTAGCGGTCCAGGTGCAGCTTGACGGATAGCCGACCCAGGCGGCACTGGCCGTGCCGGGGATATTGCCGCTGGTGGCCAGAGCCAGATTGCTGACCGTGTAGCCGGTACCGCTGGCGGTACAGCTCAGGGATACGGCGGTGGCGTTGGTGGTGGACCAGGTCAGGTTATACGGCTGGCCGGCCACCATGGGCGATGGCACGCGTTGCAGATTGATCGTAGGCGGGGGCGCAGCAGCGACCGTGGTGAAATAGTCCGCTGCGGCAGCGCTGCCGTCCGGGCCTTTGGCGGTCCAGATACAGCGTGAGGGATAGCCGACCCAGGCGGCGCTGGCCGTGCCAGGCGCACTGCCGCTGGTACCGACCGTACCCGTACCCGCAAAGCCGGTACCGGCGGCGGTACACTCGAATGTGACCGACGTGGCGTTGCTGGTGCTCCAACTGACGCTATAGGGCTGACCGGCAATCAAGGGCGCTGGCGTGCGCTGCACCGTGATCGTGGGCACGGCCGCCAGGGCGGAGACGCCGAGCAGCAAGGCACCTAAGCTCGCCAGCCAATCCGTACCACGTGTGTTGCCCAGTACCGCCAAACGATGTGCCACGCCAGCTTTACGCATTCTGTTTCTTTTCGATAAATCAAAGTGATAGCGCGCACAACGAGGAGGATGGCACGCCCGGCTAAGCGCCGGGGCGCGGAATATATATGAGCAGGATTGGAATGGGCAAGCGAATTATTGCGGCGCAACAAACAATCTAAGGCAGCAATGGCTTGTAGACTGGGTTGTGGGCAAAAGCGAGGAAATCTACTTGCGCCTAAAAAAAAGGCATATCGCCATACTTCACTACCTGCCAACAGGTTAGCCGACATGTTCCAAGGTTATGCCAGTACTTATCCCCAGGGTATGGGGATAGCTTCCGGGAGAGTACGAAGCGGCTATCGGCGCGGCCCGGCTCAGCAACTGCCAACTGAAGTCATGGCAACTCGACAATGAGGCAGATAGGCGAGTTCACGTGTGACCAGCGCGTGAATACATAAACTGCTTGAAGCCGCCGGGGAATAGTTGGGAGACCGCAAAAACCTTGCAACTACATGGTTTTGATGAGATCAGAGCGGCTTGGGAATGGCGCCTCCGACTGGAATCGAACCTGTCACTGCATATTCCCAGATGAACGACCGGAAAAGCTTGTCGCCTGAACGCATTTGACATTGCTGTCTAGGCTTTGTCGAGGATGAGCGGGCCTTGCCATCGTGATAGGGCAAAAGCACCCCTATTGACGAAGACCGAAAGACTATGCTTGACGAAATATAAGCAACAACCTAACCGCACGCGCTCCGCCGGAGAGCAGAAACGAAAAAGCCCCAACCAGAAGTCGGGGCTCAAAAAATGCTGGCGTAAATGCTGGCGTAACCCAGTCAAAACAGGTCCAAAACAGTCCAAATACGCCACTCTTTTAAAATCTAAGTCATTGATTTTAAAGTAATTCTTGGCGGAGAGGGGGGGATTCGAACCCCCGATAGGCTATTAACCTATACACGCTTTCCAGGCGTGCGACTTAAGCCGCTCATCCACCTCTCCAGTACTTGTCTTGGCAGGACCAAACACAAGGGCGCGAATAGTACCCGAGCATGTGCCGTTCCGCAATCTCGGCGGCACCGATTGTGAAGATTATTTCCTGGCGTGCAGTCCGCACTCCTTGTTTTCCGGGTTTTCCCACCACCAGCGGCCGGCGCGAATGTCCTCGCCCATGGCGATGGCGCGGGTACAGGGCTCGCAACCTATGCTGGGGTAGTGTTTATCGTGCAGGGCGTTGTAGGGCACATCGAAGGCCTTGATATAGGCCCACACATCTTTCTCGGTCCATTCCAGCAAGGGATTGAACTTGCGCAGGCCATTGGCGTCATCCCACTCTTCCGGGGCCATGTCGGTGCGCGTGCTGGCCTGCTCGCGGCGCAGGCCGGTCACCCAGGCTTGCCGGCCAGCCAGCGCTCGCTTGAGCGGTTCGAGCTTACGAATGGCGCAGCATTGCTTGCGCAATTCGACCGACTCGTAGAAGGCATTGATGCCCTTGTCGTTGACATAGGCTTCTACCGATTCCGCGCGGGGGAAATACAGTTTTACCGGCTGTGCCGGGTAGCGTTCCCGGGTTTGTTGCATCAATGCATACGTGTCGGCGGGCAGGCGGCCGGTGTCCAGGCTGAATGATTCGATGGCGATTTCATGGCGGGCGATCAGGTCGGTCAGGACCATATCCTCCGCCCCCAGCGAGTTGGCGAACACGGCGGGACCGTGTTCGGCAGCGATCTGATGCAGCAAGGCCAAGGTAACATCCAACTTGGCCTGCAGTGCTGGGCTCAATGCGGCTTGCACGATGATGGCTCCAAGGTGGGCGGTTGCGGTACGGGAAGGACATCATGCTAGGCCCACGCCTAATAATCATTAAAGACTGATGTGTTAAGATTTTATAAAGGTCGGTTATTTCAAATGTGTGGACAAGGTGTGACATGAAGCTTCAACAACTGCGTTACCTGGTCGAAGTGGCGAAGCAGGGCCTGAACGTGTCGGACGCGGCCGAGGCCTTGCATACCTCACAGCCCGGCATCTCCAAACAGATCAGGCTGCTTGAAGACGAGCTGGGCGTACAGGTGTTTGTCCGCAACGGCAAACGCGTGGTGGATGTAACGGCGCCTGGCCGGGAGATCCTGAAGATCTCCGAGCGCATCCTGCGCGAAGCGAAAAACCTCAAGCGCGTGGCGGAAGAGTTCGTCAACGAAGAAGAAGGCAGCCTGGTGGTCGCCACCACCCACACCCAGGCGCGCTATGCGCTACCACCGACCATCCATGACTTCATGCAGCGCTACCCCGGCGTCAAGCTGCAGATCAAGCAAGGCAGCCCCACGCAGATCTGCGAATACGTGATGGACGGCACCGCCGATATCGCGATTGCCACCGAGGGCATAGACCAGTTCCCCGAGTTGGCCATGCTGGACTGCTATAGCTGGAACCGCAGCATCATCGTGCCGGACAACCATCCCCTGCTGGATATCAAGGGCGTGTTGAAAATCGAGGACGTGGCCCGCTACCCCATCATCACCTACGATTTTGCCTTCACCGGCCGCTCCAAGATCAACCGTACCTTCGAGACCGCCGGCCTCAGCCCCAATGTGGTGCTGACCGCCATCGATACCGACGTGATCAAGACCTATGTCAGCCTGGGCTTGGGCATCGGCATCGTGGCCAGCATGGCTTTCGATGTGAAACGCGACCAGGGCCTGTTCGCGATCGATGCCTCGCATCTGTTCGAAGCCTCCACCACCCATATCGGCATCCGCCGCGACGCCTATCTGCGCGGTTATACCTATGCCTTTATCGAGCGTTTCGCGCCGCACCTGACCCATGCCGTGGTGGATGCGGGACTAAACAACAAGGGTGACGATTAGTCGTGCAATTTCCGATTGCCGGATATAACATACTCACAAGAATGTCTAATCCGGCGCATCACCAACAAGAGGAAACTGTCATGAAATCCAGCCTGCTCCTGGCACTGTGCCTACCCTTGGCAGCCTGCAATGTCCACGTCGGTACCGACGAGAAGAGCGGCGAAGTCCGCGAAATCAATATCTCGGTCACCGGCGAAAATGAATTGGCGGGGAATGGCAAACATGCCAGCCAGACGCGTACGGTAGGCGCCGTCAAGGAAGTGGAAGCAACCGGCAGGGTCGATGTGCAGATTCGGATCGGCGCTACGCCCAGCCTGACGGTGGAAGGTGACGAAAACCTGTTGGCCGAGGTGGTGACCGAGCAAGCGGGCGACAAACTGATCATTCGCAACAAGCGCTCCTTTTCCAGCAAGGGACCGCTCAAGGTCATCCTGGTCACGCCAGCGGTTGCCGTCCTGCGGAGCACCGGTTCGGGGGATATCTCGGTCGAAGGCCTGGCCGGTGGCGATTTGAAGCTGGAATCGACCGGCTCCGGCGATATCAAGCTGGCGGGCCAATTGGGACTGCTGACGGCCCGCCTGGTCGGCTCCGGCGATTTGCAGAGCGAAACCTTGAAGCCCGCCAACATCACGCTGGATCTCCTCGGTGCGGGCGAAGTGACGATGGGCTCGGTCGATGTGGATCGTTTTGAAGCCAATCTCAAAGGCTCCGGCACCATCACGGCGTCCGGCACCGCGAAAACACTGGTGGGCAGCGTATTGGGTTCCGGCGATCTGCAATTGGAGCAACTGCATGCCCATACCGCCGAACTACAGCTGATGGGTTCGGGCGACATCATCGCCTATGCCAGCACCTCGGTCACCGCCGCCGCCATGGGTTCGGGCGAGATTATCATCCATGGCAAACCGGCCAAGCAGCAGTTGAGCGGTGATAACGCCAGCCTGGCCTCCTGAAGGTAACGCCTGCGTGGCGCATCTCGAACTGGGTCGGAATAATTCACTAGACGACCGGTCTAATTTAGATTTACACTGCGCAGCATGACAGTCCGCCAGTTCGACGATACCCGTGAACACCTGCTCGCCACCGGCGCAGCCATTATGCTGGGCAAGGGATTCGCGGCAGTAGGCCTGACCGAGATCCTCGCCGCGGCGCAGGTGCCCAAGGGTTCGTTCTATCACTACTTCGAATCCAAGGAAGCCTACGGCGTGGCGCTGCTGGAGCGCTACTTCGGCATGTATCTGAGCCGGCTGGACGAGCTGGTGGCCAATACCGAACTGACCGGCCGCGCCAAGCTCGATCAGTATTTCGCGGCCTGGCGCTGCGCCAGCGACGAAAGCGATGTCCCGTCGCGTTGCCTGGTGGTGAAGCTGACCGGCGAGGTCTGTGACTTGTCCGAGTCCATGCGGGCGCAGCTGGAGCACGGTATCGCTGCGGTCATCGAGCGGCTGGTGGTCTATATCGAGACCGGCCGGGCCGATCGCTCCATTCCAGCAGGACCGCCGGCCGATGTCCTGGCAAGAAGCGTCTATCAACTTTGGCTGGGCTCGGCCCTGCTGACCAAGGTACAGAATAATACCGAGGCTTTCGATTTCGCCCAGGCGGCAACTGAACGCATGTTGCACGCTTAGGCTGCTTGAACGTTTCACCCCATTCCGGCCTGAGGGCCGGATTATTTGGCCGCCAATCTAGACGACTGGTCTATTACAAAGGAAGAAACCGATGTCCATCGACAAGCTGTTAACTCCCCTTACCACCGGTAAGACCCAGCTGACCAACCGTATCTGGATGGCGCCGCTTACCCGCTCACGCGCCAGCCAGCCGGGCGACCTCCCCAGCGAACTGAATGCCACCTACTATGCGCAACGCGCCAGTGCCGGCCTGATTGTGACCGAAGCCACCCAGATTTCCCGCCAGGGCCAGGGCTATGCCTGGACGCCGGGTATTTATACGGATGCGCAGGAAGCCGGCTGGAAAACGGTGGTGCAGGCGGTACACGGCGCGGGCGGCCGGATTTCCCTGCAACTTTGGCATGTAGGCCGCATCTCGCACAGCTTGCTGCAAGCGGACGGCCAGGCGCCGGTCGCACCGTCGGCGATCCGTGCGGAGAACTCGCAAAGCTTCGTGGTACTGGCGGACGGCACACCGAGCAGCCAGCAATGTGAAACGCCACGCGCCTTGGCCGAAGCGGAATTGCCCGGCATCGTCGCCGACTATGCCGCCGGTGCCCGCCGGGCCGCGCGGGCTGGTTTTGATTTTGTCGAAATCCATGCCGCCAACGGCTACCTGCTGAATCAATTCCTGGACACAAAGGCCAACCAGCGCCAGGACCCATTCGGGGGTTCGCTGGAAAACCGCGCGCGACTGCTGTTGCAAGTAGTGGATGCCGTGGTCGCCGAACTGGGTGCCGACAAGGTTGGCGTACGGCTGTCGCCGAATGGCGTATTCAACGATATGTCGCCTATCGACAACGAAGCCATGGCCGTCTATCTGGCGGAGCAATTCCAGCAACGTGGCTTGGCCTATCTGCATATCGCCGAACCGGACTGGACAGGGGGCGCCGCGCTCAGCGATGCTTTCCGCCGCCAGCTTCGCCACGCATATCATGGCAGCCTGGTGTTCTGCGGTCAGTACGATGCGACCAAGGCCGAGGCGCTGCTGGTGAGCGGCGTGGCCGATGCGGTTGCGTTCGGCCGGCTCTATATCGCCAACCCTGACCTGGTGACACGCTTCAGTCGCAATGCCGAACTGAACACGCCGGACGGCAACACCTTCTACGGTGGGGCGGAGCAGGGCTATACCGACTATCCATCACTGGGTAATTGATCGGTAGACCGCTGCACACGGGATGCGCGCAATTCTGCGGCATCCCGTAATATCCTGGCATCCCCTCCCGCCTAGGCCTGCCATGAAGCTCGCCCTCGACCTGCCCGATGCCGCCGACCGGCCCCAGTCTGCTTTGCAGAATGTGCTGCAGCAGGCTTTTTTCGATGTGTTCGAGCGCCAGTTCGCCGGCGCGGTGGTGGTCAATACCGACGCGCGGGTGGTTTGGATGAATCCCCATTACGCCGAGATCCTCGGCTTTGCCGACCCCGGTCGGATTCTTGGCGAGCGCGTCGATATGCTGCTGCCCAACACGCGGCTGACCGAGGTTTTGCGCACGGGCGAACCCATCCTGCTGGACTTCATGACCCATCGCGACCGCACCTTCGTGGTGTCGCGCTTTCCCATCCGCGATGACCAGGGTTGCCTGATCGGCGCCGGCGGCATCATGCTGTACGACGCCTGGCAACCGCTAAAACCCTTGATGGATAAATTCAGCCGCTTGCAACAAGGCAGGCTGACCCCAAGGCGCGATCCTGGCCAGGAACGCACCACCCGCTACAGTTTCGCCGATGTGGTGGGCGAAAGTCCGGCTTGCCGGCGCATGAAGGAATTGGGCAAGCGCGCCGCCGGGCTCGATGCCACGGTGTTGTTGCTGGGCGAGACCGGTAGCGGCAAGGAACTGCTGGCACAAAGCATACACGCCGCCAGCATGCGGGCGAGCCAGGCCTTCGTGGCGCTCAATATCGCCGCCATTCCGGACACCTTGCTGGAGGCCGAACTATTCGGCGCCGCGCCGGGCGCCTATACCGGCGCGGATAGGCGCGGCCGGGACGGCAAGTTCAAATTGGCCGACGGCGGTAGCATTTTCCTCGACGAGATCGGTGATCTGCCGCTGAGCACCCAGGCCAAATTGTTGCGCGTCTTGCAGGAATTGGAGATAGAGCCGCTGGGCGCCAATCAGCTGATCAAGATCGATGTACGGGTCATTGCCGCCACCAGCCGCGATTTGCCGGCCATGGTCAGCCGGGGCGAATTCCGCGCCGATCTGTACTACCGCCTGAATGTGCTGCCCATACGCCTGCCGCCGCTGCGCGAGCGGGTGGAGGATATTCCTGCCCTGGCCACCAAGCTGCTGGAAGATATCCATCGCCGCAGTGGCGCCGCCCGGGTGGAATTGAGCGGGGAAGCGCTGAACTGGCTGGCGACGCAGCCCTGGCCCGGCAATATCCGCGAACTGCGCAACGCATTGGAACAAGCCACCATGCTGGCGGACCGGGATACGCTGCTACCCGCCGACTTTCTCTCCGCCGCTGCGCCGACCGGCATGGCACCCGTCACGCTGGCGGAAGCCGTGCGCCGAGCCGAGATCGAAGCCATTCGCACCGCCTTGCAGGCAAGCGCGGGCAATAAGGCGGAAGCGGCCCGCCTGCTCGGCATAGGCCGCGCCACACTCTACGAAAAGCTCGCCAACCACGGTCTGGACAGGCCGCAATTAGAGAGCTAGCGCAAAGGCAGGGCGGATTCCTGCAAGGCGCCCCGCCTGCTCAGCTTGCGCAGGTGTCGTTCTACGTCGCCGGCATCAAGGGGGCCGCCGTGGCCCATATGGAAACGCTGCCCGCCGGCCAGTACCATCCTTTGCAATACCGCCGACACGACCGCCGGATCGTCCTCGAACGGTGGACGCTTGGGCCGGTCGGTCAGTGCAATGCCGCCTAGCAGCAAGCCAGAGGAAATCAGATCGCCCACCAGCATATCCCGCGAGCCGAGTTCGACGGCCAGCGAGCCGGCCGTATGGCCGCCGGTATGGCGGACCACGCCGTCCACACCAAACCTGTGCAAGTCCAGCGCTTCATCGGCCTGCAGCAGGATGTCCGGTTCAAAGGCCGCATACGGCTCATACATCAGCCCCGAGCGCAGGAACAGCCGACCGAACCAGCCGGTTGGACAAAACGTCATCGCTTTTTCGCGGCGGTAGTAAGGTAGGTCGGC
The DNA here is from genome assembly GCF_007431345.1 of Chitinimonas arctica. Lineage (NCBI taxonomy): Bacteria > Pseudomonadati > Pseudomonadota > Betaproteobacteria > Neisseriales > Chitinibacteraceae > Chitinimonas > Chitinimonas arctica. Next base: position 1,021,808 of record NZ_CP041730.1, read on the forward strand.
CACATGGGCAGCGACCGGCGCCCCGGTCAAGTCGCGCAGCTTGGCCGTTCCGCCGGCATGGTCGACGTGCGCGTGCGTTATCACGATCAGCTTGATGTCGCGAAACGACAGTCCCAAGCGTCGCAGCGCGGAATCTATCCTGCGCTCGGTGCCGGGCAGCCCGGCATCCACGAGAATCGCGCCTTGAGATCCGTGAATCAGATGGGCGTTAACCAGCCCACCCGGCAGGATGGGGATGCGGGAGATGACGGCATTGCGCACGGGTATTCCTTTCAACAGCAGATGTGTTGGTTTCAAAAGGTCTTCCGCGGCTACTATCCCGTCGCTGTTCCGGTCTTACAAGAACGCACAATTTTGTGCGCCAGTTACCCTGGAGTAACGCTTATGCAAAAACAATGGCATACCGATAACCCGCTGCAATGCCCTCTCGTGGCGGCAGTCAACGTCATCGGTGGGAAGTGGAAGACTATCATCCTGCATATGCTGATGAGCGGAACGATGCGGTTCGGCGAACTGCAGAAGCAGATTCCGCCGATCAGCCAGAAGATGCTGACGCAGCAGCTCAGGGAATTGGAGGTGGATGGCGTGATAGAGCGGACGGTGTACGCTGTCGTACCGCCGCGAGTGGAGTATTCGCTGAGTGCAAAGGGAGCCGAACTCGCTCCGATACTTTCGGACTTGTATTCATGGGGGGAGCAAAGCTTGCGCCTGAACTCCCCCCTCTAGGTCGCGGACGAAGCGCCGTACACCGCTTATGCCGGGACAGCTACCTGCATCACATCGGCCAAGGCCAATGCCAACTCGTCGATACGCGCCGTATCCAGACCGGCCAGGTTGATGCGGCCGCCAGCCACGACATACACCGCCGCCTCGTCGCGCAGCTGGGCAATCGCCTTGCCGTCCAGCGGCAGCATCGAGAACATGCCCTGGTGCGTGCACAGATAGTCCGCCGCCACGCCTTGCGCAGCCAAGGCCTGGGTCAATAGTACGCGGGTGGTTTGCACCCGCAGCCGCATGGCCGTCAATTCCTCATCCCAAAGCGCGGTCAGTTCGCTGGATTCCAGAATGCGGGCCACCAGCTCGGCACCGTGATCCGGCGGCATGGTGTAACTGCGGCGCGCCAGCTCGAACAATTTACCGCGCACCGCCGCTACCGCCTGGCTGCCGGCCTTGACCATGGCCGCGCCAGTGCGCTCGCGATACAGGCCGAAATTCTTGGAGCAGGAGTACACCAGCAGCATTTCGGCCGATGCATCGGCCAGCAGGCGCAAACCTGCCGCGTCGGCTTCCATCCCCGCGCCGAAGCCCTGGTAGGCCAGGTCCACGAAGGGAATAAAGCCCTGCTTGGCCACCATGGCGGCCAGGCGTTGCCAATCCGCCGCCGCCAGATCGACGCCGCTGGGATTGTGGCAGCAGCCGTGCAGCAATAGCACGTCGTCCTGTCCCAGACCCGCCACCGCATCGAAAAAGGCCTCGCGCCGCAGGGTGCCGCTGGCGGCGTCCAGGTAGGGATAGTGCTCGACCGGCAGACCCGCCGCGCGCATGACCGGCGCGTGGTTGACGTAGCTGGGATCGCTGATCCAGACGCGTGGCAAGGGCCGATCCGTGCCGCTGCGGCTGCTGACCAGCAGATCCGCCAGCAAGCGCAGGCCGCCGCTGGCACCCGGTGTCTGCATGCTGACCCAAGCAGCGGTATCGGCTGCGTCGCCCAGCACCAGCTTTTCCACTGCCCGGTTGAAGCGCGGATTACCGGCCAGGCCCACATAGCTCTTGCTGCTCTGCTGCGCCAGCAATTGGCGCTCGGCCTCGCGCACCGCCAGCATGACCGGCGTATTGCCGGCCGCATCGCGGTAGACGCCTATGCCCAGGTCCAGCTTGTGCGGGCGCGTATCGTTACGGAAAGCTTCGGCCACCGACAAGATGGGATCGCTGGCGGCGGGAGGCAGGGACTGGAACATGGCGGACATCCTTGGAAAACATCAACACGTGGCGGCGACGCATATCGTCGCGCCGATCTTTACTTGGTCGCGCGGAGGCGGTAACCGCTGGCCAGCACCACGCCGGCCACGATCAGCAACATGCCCAACAGCGAAGCGGGGCCGGGCAGTTCGCCGAACAGCGGCACGGCCAGCAAGGAGGCGACCACCGGCGTCAATGCACCGGCGGCGGCGGCGCGTTCGGCACCCAGTCTGGAAATTGCGTAGGCGTAGCAGAGGGTGGACAGCAGCCCCACGCCCAGGCCCTGGATGGCCACGTGGAAGGCCAACTCGCGCGCCGGCAGGGCAGCCAGGCCCACGGGTGGATGCCCCACCAGCCAGATCGACAGCATGGCCAGCGAAACGGTGGAAATCAGTGCAGCGCCTTCGACCGGGCTAAGCCCGGACTTGCGCAGCGACACGGTGAAATTGGCCCATAGCAGGCTGCCGAACAGGCACAGCGCATAACCGCGCCAGATCTCGCCGGTACCATGATTGAGCGCCAGCAAGGTGGCGACGCCCAGCGCGATCAGGGCCAGCGCCCTGCCCCGCCCGGCCGGCAGCGCCTGCCGAAAGACCAGCACACTGATGGCCGCAACGAACAGCGGCAGGGTGCCGGGAATCAGAGTACTGCCGTCGCTGACCGGTGCGTGGCGCATGCCCAGACCGGCCACCAGGAAGTAAGGCAGGCCGCTGCCGATCACGATCCCCAGCAAATGCCGAAGCGGCACGGCGGCGATCCGGCGCCAGCGGCTGCACAGCACCGGCAGAAATATCAGGCCGGCGGGACCGAAACGTATCAAGGCCAGCTCGTCCGGCGCCAGATGCGCGCGGGCGCCGGCCCGCAGCGACAGAAAGAAGCTTGCCCAGATCAATACGGTGACCACCAGCGCCGCCAAGCCCAATTGGGTATGGAAGGGCCGGGCGGTGGCATCACGCGATAAGGGAAGAGCGGACTGCGCGAGCGAAGAGGACATGAGGGGCACCGGCAACGGGACGATAGCGAGATTGTCCGCCGTTTTGCAGGGCGTTTTTGGGCAAATTTCTTGGCTGAAGCCAAATAATTTAGCGTTTTTCGTCAATATTCGCGCTAATATTGACTAAAACAACCAACCAGCACAGAGACCTGATATGGACCGCATCGATCGGCAATTGCTGCAACTGCTGCAGCAGGACGGACGACTCAGCACGGTGGAACTGGCCGAAAAAGTCGCGCTCTCGCCCTCCCCCTGCGCCCGGCGGCTGAAGCGGCTGGAAGACAGCGGCATCATCAGCGGCTATCGCGCGGTGCTGAACCGGAACCTATTGCAGCTGGCCACCACGGTGTTCGTGAACGTGCGATTGATGCATCACCGCGAGGATGCGGTCAGGCTGTTCGAGGAGGCGCTGGCGGCCATGGACGAAGTGATCAGCTGCCACGTGGTATCCGGCGCGTTCGACTATCTGCTGGAGGTGGTGGTACGCGACCTGCAGGATTACGAAAAGCTGGTGCGCAAGTTGCAGGCGCTGTCCATGGTGCAGGACATCACCAGCAACTTCGCCATCCGCATGGTCAAGAGCGACGCGCCCTTGCCCCTGTAAGGCAGGAAGGGCCGATCACAGCGTACGCTTCAACCAATGCGCCAGTTCGCCGACCATGCCGCGGCGGAAGGCCATGACGCAGACGACGAAGACGCAGCCGATGGTAACGGTGACCCACGAGCCCAGCGAAGCCAGTTCGTTATGCAACACACCGACCGTGACGGCGCCTACCACCGGCCCCAGCAAGGTGCCCATGCCACCCAGCAGTGTCATCAGCACCACCTCGCCCGACATATGCCACGATACGTCCGATAACGAAGCCAGGCCCACCACCAGAGCCTTGGTGGCGCCGGCCAGTCCGGACAGTCCGGCGGAGAGGACGAAGGCGGCCAGCTTGTAGCGATCGACCCGGTAGCCCAGCGAAAGCGCGCGGGCTTCGTTCTCGCGAATGGCTTTCAGTACCGTGCCGAAGGGCGAGTTCACCGTCCGCCAGATCAGCCAATAGCCGCCGAAACTCACCGCCAGCACGAAGTAGTACAAGGCCAGCGGTAGTTGCCGGTCGCCGAATGCCACGGTGGCCGATAGATCGACCAGGCCCAGCAAATGGCCGCGCGGTATACCCTGCAAGCCATCCTCGCCGCCGGTAAAGGGCAGTTGCAGGCAGGCAAAGTAGACGATCTGCGCCAGGGCCAGCGTCACCATCGCGAAATAGATGCCCTGCCGGCGAATGGCCACCATCCCGACCAGCAGCCCCAATACCGTCGCACCAGCGGTACCGAACAGGATGCCCAGTTCCGGCGTCCATCCCCAATCACGTAGCGCCAGCCCGCTCAAATAGGCGGCGCTGCCGAAAAAGCAGGCGTGGCCAAAACTCAACAGCCCGCCAAAACCCAACAATAGATTGAAGGCGCAGGCGAACAGGGCAAAGCACATCAGCTCCATCACAAAGCTGGGGTAAATGCCGAAAGGGATAATGGCGGCCGCCGCCAATGCCGCCAGCCAGGGCCAATAGGCGGTACGGCGCCGGGTGGGTTCGAACGGTATCGCTTCGCCGACGTTCAATTGCCGTGCTTCCATATCAGGCCTCCTTGCCGAATAGGCCGGCCGGTCGCCACAGCAGCACCAAGGCCATTACGATAAAAATCACGGTATTGGCCAAGGGCGGGTAGAACACCTTGACCACGCCTTCCAGCAAGCCCAACGCCAGGCCGGTCAGGATGGCGCCCATGATGGAGCCCATCCCGCCTATCACCACCACCGCGAACACGATAATGATCAGGTCGGACCCCATCTTGGGACTGACCGAATAGATGGGCGCGGCCACCACGCCCGCCAGGCCGGCCAGTGCCACGCCGAGGAAATAGGTCAGCGTGCGCAGCAAGGGCACATCGATGCCGAAAGCACGGGTGACGTCCGGGTTCTCCGTACCGGCCCGCAGATAGCTGCCCAGCCGGGTACGCTCGATCAGGAACCAGACCGCGAAGCAGACCGCCAGCGACAAGACGATGGAAAACAGCCGGTACTTGGGAAAGAACATGAAACCCAGGTTGACGGCCCCTTCCAACACCGCCGGCTTGCCGTTGTAAGGCTCGCCCGCCACATTGAAATAATTGCTGAACAAGCCTTCCAATATCAGCGCCAGGCCAAAGGTCAGCAGCAGCCCGTACAGATGATCCACCTGGTATAGGCGCCGCAACATCAGCCGTTCGATCAGCACGCCCAGCAATCCCACCAACAGCGGCGATACCAGCAGCGCCGCCCAGAAAGACAGCCGCACGCCTTCGTCGCCCAGCCATTTGCCCAGGAAGTCATAGCCCAGCAAGGCCACGAAGGCCCCCAGCATATAGAAGGCGCCGTGGGCGAAATTCACTACGTTGAGCATGCCGAAAATCACCGCCAGGCCCAAGCTCAACAAGGCATAGAAAGCGCCGTTATTGAGCCCGAGCATGGCCTGCGAAAGGATGGCCTGAAGGGATATATCCATGAATGACCTCGTGGGCGCTGAGCACCGGTACCGGTCACCGCCGGTACCCTGTCCATGCTATTTCTTGATCAAGGCACACTCGCTGGCCGATAGGGGCTTGAAGGCCATGTCGCCCGGGATGGTGGCGAGCAGCTTGAGCTGGTCCCATACCGAACGCGATTCGCTGGGCTTCTTGACCTGCACCAGATACATATCGTGCACCATGCGGCCATCCTCGCGCAGCTTGCCGCCCTTGGCGAAGAAGTCGTTGATGGGCAGCTCGCGCATCTTCTTCATGACCGCTTCCGGCGTATCGGTACCGGCCGCCTTGATGGCATTCAGGTAATGCATGGTGCTGGAGTAGACGCCGGCATGCACCATGGTGGGCATGCTGCCGGCCTTGGCCAGGAACTTGTTGCCGAAGGCCCGGGTATCGCTGTTGATGTCCCAGCTGTAGGCGGTGGTAAAGGTCATGCCCTGGGCGGCGGCCAGTCCCAGTGCCTTGACGTCGCTATCGAATACCAGCAAGCCCACCAAGGTCTGGGTCAGGCCGAACTCCTTGGCCTGCTTGACCGAATTGACGAAATCGCCGCCGGCATTGGCCAGTCCGATCACCTTGGCGCCGGAACCCTGCGCCTGCAAGAGATAGGACGAGAAATCGGTGGTGGCCAGCGGATGCTTGACCGTGCCGGTCACCTTGCCGCCCAGGCTGGTCACGATCTTGGCGGCATCGCCCTGTAGCGCCTGGCCGAAGGCATAGTCGGCCTGCAAGAAGAACCAGCTGTCCGCACCCTGCTTGACCAGGGCGGTCGCGGTGCCCTTGGCCAGCGCGTAGGTATCGTAGGCATAGTGCACGCCGTAGGCGCTGCACTCCTTATTGGTCAGGGCAATGGAACCCGCGCCGTTATTGATGGTAATGCGGTGCTTTTCCGCGCCGATCTTCTGCACGGCGATACCCACCCCGGAATTGACCAGGTCATTGATCATATCCACGCCCTGGGTATCGAACCACTCGCGTGCCTTGGCCGCACCGATATCGGGCTTGTTCTGATGGTCGGCCGAGATGATCTCGATGGGCTTGCCCAGGACCTTGCCACCGAAATCGGCGACCGCCATCTGCGCCGCCAATACCGAACCCTTGCCGGACAAACCGGCGTAGACGCCGGACATATCGGTCAGGATGCCGATCTTGACCACATCGCCCGACACGGGTCCGGCCCAGGCCACGCCGGGCATCGCCAGCGCGACGGACAGCAAGAGGGGTTTGAAGGGTGCGTGCATGAATGTCTCTCCGTTTTTTATTTGGGGGTGGATGCGAGGAAGCTATACGCCTAGGTATTTGTTCAGCCGGCCGGTACTGGCCGCCAGTTCATCGGCGGCGATGGTGTCCACTACCTGGCCGTGCTCGATTACGTAGTGCCGGTCGGCCATATCGGCGGCGAACCGGAAGTTCTGCTCCACCAGCACGATGGTGTAGCCGCGCTGCTTGAGCAGATGCACCGTTTCACCCAGCTTGCGCACGATCACCGGGGCAAGCCCCTCGGTAATTTCGTCCAGCAGCAACAAGCGGGCGCCGGTACGCAGGATGCGCGCCATCGCCAGCATCTGCTGTTCGCCGCCGGACAGGCGGGTGCCCTGGCTCTTGCGCCGTTCCCACAGATTGGGGAAGAGCTGGTAAATCTCGGCCACGCTCATGCCATCGCTACGCACACGCGGTGGCAGGTTCAGGTTCTCCTCCACCGACAGGCTGGAAAAAATCGCCCGCTCCTCCGGGCACCAGCCCACCCCCAGGTGGGCAATCTTGTGGGTCGGCATCTGGATGGCTTCGCGGCCATTGATCACCACCGAGCCGGCGCGGCGGCCGGTCAAGCCAAGAATGGACTTGAGCGTGGTGGTGCGCCCCGCCCCATTGCGGCCCAGCAGGGTCACCAGTTCGCCGCGCCGCACCCCGAAATCGATGCCATGCAGGATATGCGACTCGCCATAGAAGGCATGCAGGCCGGTAACACGCAGCATTTCGCCGCCGTGATCGCGTATTTCAGCCATGGCCGGCCTCCGTTTCCGCTACGGGTTCGGCACTGCTTACACCCAGATACGCTTCCATCACGCGCGGATCGTTCGATACCGTCGCATAATCGCCTTCCGATAGCACCTGGCCGCGTGCCAGCACCGTAATGCGGTCGGCGAGGCTGGAAACCACCTTGAGATTGTGTTCCACCATCAGGATGGTGCGCCCCGCCGCTACCCGGCGAATCAGTTCGGTCACCCGCTGGACATCCTCCATCCCCATGCCTTGGGTCGGTTCGTCCAACAACATCAGGCGCGGCTCCAGCGCCAGGGTGGTGGCGATCTCCAAGGCGCGCTTGCGGCCATAGGCCAGTTCACCGGCCAGCACCGGGGCGAACTCGGTCAGGCCGACATCGGCCAGCAGGGCCATGGCCCGCTCGGTCAGGGCATCCAGCCGGCGATTGGAGGACCAGAAGCGATGGCCGCCACCGGCCACCCGCAGCAGCGCCACGCGGATATTGTCCAAGGCGCTCATATTGGGAAATACCGCCGAGATCTGGAAGGAGCGGATCAAGCCGCGCCGCGCCACCTCGGCCGGCTTCGCGGCGGTAATATCGTGGCCGTCGAATATCACCCGCCCCGTGCTGGGCGGTAAAAACTTGGTGAGCAGATTGAATACCGTGGTCTTGCCGGCGCCATTGGGGCCGATCAAGGCATGGATGCTGCCCCGCCTCACCTTCAGATCGACCGCCGTTACCGCGCTGAACCCACGGAACTCGCGGCCCAAGCCCTGGGTCTCCAGGATGATTTCATCTTGCATCGCTTCTCCGTTTCGGCCGGGCAACCGCGCCTCACTATAGCCGGCGCAATACGCCCCTGCAGAGAGATGGCAAGGTCCATGCCAGGGAGGCTAATTCCTTGATAGTTATGATAGGTAGGCCGATGGACGGTTGGTCGCGTGCGCCAATCCAGCCGGAGCTGTCTTATTCGCCGGACAAGCATGGCCACCTCCACGGTAGCGCCAGATAAACACCGTCCGGCCTGGCGGAATAGCTGTCCATACACACGGATACGGCGGATTTGGCGGACATCGTCGCAACTATCCACACACCCTGTGGACAAACATGGGCATAAGCACGGGACAAACACCCTAAAGCCTTGGTCGGTAGCCGATATATATGGACTGCCTATTATTTAAGCGCCTATATCAGCGCCTATCCGGCCTTGCCGCCGGACTGGTCGAAATCTGCCTGCCGCAAGCCTGCGTGCTATGCGGCGGCGGCAGTGGCGAGCAAGGGATATGCTCACCCTGCCTGGCCGACCTTCCCTGGCTGGACGAGGCATACTGTCCGGCCTGCGGCCTGCCCAGCCCCTTGGCCGAGCGCTGCGGCGCCTGCACACGCTCACCGCCCGCCTTCGATTCCACCCTGGCTGCCTGGCGATATGAATGGCCGTTGGACCGCCTGATACCCGCCTACAAATACGGCGGACAACTGATCCTCGGTGCAGCCCTCGCCGACGGCCTGCTGGCGCGGCTGCGCGCCCGCCCCCGTCCCGATTGCCTGCTGGCCATGCCGCTGCACCCGCAGCGCCTACGCGAACGGGGCTTCAACCAGTCGCATGAACTGGCCCGCCGCTTGGCGCGCAAACTGGAGCTACCACTGCTGCACCGTGGCATTGCCCGCATTCTCCACACCCCTCCTCAAGCCAGCTTGGCCTTGGCAGAAAGGCGCAAGGCCCTACGTGACGCGTTCACGGTGGAGCGGGATCTGCATGGGATGCGTATTGCCGTGGTGGACGACGTCATGACCACCGGCGCCAGCCTGGATGCCTTGGCCAATGCGCTGAAAGCTGCCGGAGCCTTTCACGTCGATTGCTGGGTCCTGGCTCGCACCATTTGAGGGTAAGGCGGGACGGTAGGAAGAACACCGGCTAAGCGCTAAACTGCCCTACCCTGCCTGAAGAATCATCCTATGTTCGCCGTCATCCTGTTCCAGCCCGAAATCCCTCCCAATACCGGCAATGTCATCCGCCTGTGCGCCAACACCGGCTGCGAGCTGCACCTGGTCAAGCCACTGGGTTTTCCGCTGGAAGACGCCAAACTGCGCCGTGCGGGGCTCGACTACCATGAATACGCCAGCATGCGGGTGCATGAGAGCTGGGAAGACTGCCTGCAAGCAATGGCCGGCCGCCGCATCTTCGCCATGACCACCAAGGGTTCGACCCGCTATGACCAGGTCAGCTACCAAGCGGGCGATGCTTTCCTGTTTGGCCGCGAATCGGCTGGGTTGCCGGCTGAATTGCGTGACGGGTTTGCGGAGGACCGGCGGATCAAGCTACCGATGAGGCCGGAGAACCGCAGTTTGAATCTATCGAATGCGGTGGCGGTGACGGTGTTTGAAGCTTGGCGGCAGCAGGGGTTTGAGGGTGGGATGGTGTAGGGAGGACACTGACTTCGTCCCAAGTTCGAAGGTCTATTCTCTGCCCAGCAACATCCAGACCAAACAACGTAGATGGCAACAGCGCGCCGCATCGAACCGTTGCGTCGCCCAAAGCGGATGCGAATGAGCGGCTGCCGTTCGTCGGCTGGGTAACATTTCATTAGTAATTTACTATATATTTCTGCGCTTCCGCAAGGCAGGGTATGCAGACGTGAGCACGGTCAGAGATGACCGGCCAGGAGGCGTTTTGCATGTATTGCCGCTGTTTACGTATGGGGCAAGCATGATTAGACGTGGTGTAATTGTTTTTATCGTTTATTGGTTTCTATCCTTGTCTGCATGGGCCGACGAAAGTTGTGGGCCATTAAATTTATATTCAGGTTCCGCTTCCAAATGCGTGGATCCTATCGTGGGGAAGTGGAAATTCTGGTCTCTAGACTTCCCTCCTGGTGAAAATACAGACTCAGACCTTTTTAATCCACAAAGCTCGGAAGCAAGCTGGGTGAATAAGGTAATCGCTTACCATACCAACCATTGTTTTGACAAACAAACCCCAGTTGAAACGCCTGTATTCGACTGGCCCATTGCGGATACGCCAAACGACGGGGTACGCCATGACCACGTGCTTGGAAAGCGGTGGATAGTGGGTAAGCAACTAAAGACTTTGGATTGGATTATAGGGAAAGAATATTTCTTTACCTGCCCAGATCACATAAAATACAATCTAGGGCAATTTTCGGCTGGGATTACTCAGCAGCGCACAATTCAATGCCCTGCGGGTTCGGAACCTTTTCGCTATATGCCCGGCAAAGGCGAAGAACGCGCCGTTTATCCGATTACGAATGGCCGACAAACATTCGAGGTAGAGCCTCTCGATTATCAAGGCACTATCTATTTCTGCCGAAAAGGCAGTATTTGTCCTAACGGCTGGCAACCTGCCGGAGCGAACGGTGCGTGTGTCAAGGACTTCAAATGGGAAAATCCCAAAAAACCCGCACCGGTACCCGATCCCGTCCGGCCCGATCCGGAAACCAATAACCCAGGCGACCCCGCCATCGTCGATCCCAATCGTGGTGGCGGCGTCGGCGGCGACGGCAGCGGTGGACGCGGCGGTGTCTGCGACAAAAGCGGCAACCCCATCCTATTGACCAGCGGCCGCAAGCAGCAGGTCGAGACCGATTATGTCGGCCATGGTGGCCTGATCGTTCAGCGTACCTACCTGAGCAGCCAAAAGGCCCCCGGCGATAACGGCAACAACGGCCAATGGCGGTTCAGCCTGCTGGGTGCCCGCCTGCGCGCGCAAACTTACATGTCCGAAGCTGGCATCAACCAATTGAACGCCCTAATCGCCTACCGGCCTGATGGTCGCATCCTGCGCTTTAACTGCGACGGCAATACTTGCGCACCCACACCCGACGTAGCCGACCGCGTCGTGCTGAACTGGCGCGATAATGTAGTCACTGGCCGCGTCGAGGATATCAGCCGCGCCGACTACCTGATGGTGGAAGGCGATGTGGAAAGCTACGACCTGCTCGCCGAACGGCTACTGCAAATCAAGCGTCTGGGCGGTGAGCTACTGAAGTACAACTATCAGACCCGCTTTGCCGACGTCAGCCGCTCCATCAACGTCAGCAACACCACCGGCCAGGAGCTGAGTTTCAACTTTGATGCCAACGACCAGGTCTTCCTGGTCGTGGACAGCGCCAAACGCTACCTCCGTTACGGCTATGGCGAGAATGGCCTGATCACGAACGCCATTCGCCAAGATGGCGGCCAACGTCAGTACCTCTACGAACATCCCGGCAACGACACCCTACTGACCGGCATCGTCGATGAACTGGGCGTGCGCTACGCCACCTGGGCCTACGACGACAGCTATCGCCCGATCAGCTCCGAGCATGTCGGCGGCGTGGATCGCGTCACGGTTGCCTGGCCGGCCCGCGATGTAATCGGCGATGTGACTTTGACCAACCCCTTGGGCATAGCCACCACCTACACCATTGGCCTGACGGCCGGCCAAGGCCGCATCGTGGGCGCCACCGGCCCCGGCGGCGCGTCTTGCCCCTATGTCGGCAAGCGCGTGGTCTACAACAATGGTCTGATGACCTTGCACGAGGACTTCGACGGCAAGATCACCACCTATGGCTACGACCCGGTCAGCCAGCTGGAAACCCAGCGGGTGACGGCTGCCGGCACGGCCGATGCACGCAGCACCGAAATCAAGTGGGATCCGACCCGACCGCTGCCCTTGAGCATCACCGAACCCAAGCAGCGCACGGACTTCAGCTACGACACCGCCGGGAATGTGCTGGAAAAATCCGTACTCGACCTGAGCACCAACCAGCACCGCACCAGCAAATTCAGCTATGACGCCAATGACCGCCTGCTGACCAGCACGGACCCTGCCGGCCGCACCACCCGTTTCAGCTACGACGCTAACGGCCAGTTGGCCAGCGTCACCGATACCGCCGGCCTCGTCACCCGCTACAGCGACTACGACACCCATGGCAACGCCGGCAAGGTGCTGCGCCCGGACGGCGTGCTGGTCCAGCGCTATTACGATGAGCGCGGCCGTTTGGGCGCAGTAAACGAGGGCAGCCTCTACACCCGCTACACCTACGACCTTGTCGGCCAAATGACCGGGATGGAACGTTCTACCGGTCAGAAGGTGCGCTATCGCTACGATGCTTCCCATCGTTTGATCGCGATTGAAGACAACCAAGGCAACCGGATCGACTACGTGCTCGATGCAGCGGGCAACCAGCTGGAAGTGAATGTGACCGGCGCGGCCAGCAGCCTGCCGCCGCCCACACCACCCATCGACGGTGGCGGCCCTCCGGCAGCTTAAGCCCGCGCCACCACGACTATCGACGCCCCCTTGCACATCTTATCGGCACGTATACGCATGAACCTCCGCACCCTTCTTTTGGCGACGGCCCTGGCCGTCGCCCTACCGGCCGGCGCCGCCACGTCCAGCCAGCTGGTCAAACAACAATTCGACGGCCTCTCGCGCCTGGTCAAGCAGACCTATCCCGACGGCAGCTGGCAGCAATTCGACTATGACCTGGTCGGCAACCGCATCGGCCGCACCGACAACCTCGGCCGCAGCACCCGCTACGAATACGACATCCATCGCCGCCTGATCAGCGCCACCGACGCCCTGGGCGGCATCACCCGCTACAGCTACGACAGCCGCAGCAACCTGGTCAGCGTCACCGACCCGCGCGGCCTGACCACCCAATACCAATACAACGGCTTCGACGAGCTGCTGAAGCAGACCAGCCCGGACAGCGGTGTCAGCAGCTTCAGCTACAACGTCGATGGCCAACCCGCGACCAAGACCGACGCCAAGCAGCAAACGGTCAAGTATCGCTACGACGCCGCCGGCCGCGTGGATAGACTCACCTACGCCGACCAAAGCACCACCACCTTCGGCTACGGCGCCACCGGTCCCCGGACTGGAAAACTGCAGCTGATCACCGATTCGCAAGGCGACCAGATCAGCATCCCCTACGACGACCTCGGCCGCCCCATGGGCGAATGGCGCACCATCGCGGGTAAGCAGTACATCGTCCGCGAAGCCTACGACAGCACCGGCATGCTGAAGCAGCGCACCTACCCCAGCGGCCGGACGGTGACCTACACCTTCGATGTCAATGGCCGCATCGACCACGTCATGACCCAGCAGGTCGGTGGTCCTACCGTCTCCATCGCCAAGGAAATCAAATACCGCCCCTTCGGCCCCGTCAAAGGCTGGATCTACGGCAATGGCGAGAAGCACAGCCGCAGCTTCGACGACAACGGCCGCCTCACCCAGCTCAGCCTGGGCGACGGCACCTTGAGCTTGGGCTATGACGCGGGTGGCCGTATCGTGCGCCAGCAGATCGCCGGAGCTTGGTGGGAACGGTTGCTGCAACGAATGGGCTTGCCGATTGGCCAGCAGCAACAATACGACTACGACCAGAACGATCGCGTGACCGGCTGGCAAGACGGCAGCCAAAGTCAGGGTTATCAGTACGACGCAAACAGCAACCGCACCCAGCTGCGCGTCAACGATAAGACCTATCCGCAGCGTGTCGATACCACCAGCAACCGTCTGATCACCAGCGATGGTCCCCGCGTGGCGGTCTATCAATACGACGCCAACGGCAGCCGCCTCAGCGACAGCAAGCAAAGTTACACCTACAACGCCCGTGGCCGCCTGATCGCTGCCGCAGGAGCGCAGTATGTGGTCAATGCCCTAGGCCAGCGCATCGTCAAGACCTACCAGGGCCAGACCACCCTTTATCACTATGACCGCCAAGGCCACCTGGTGGCCGAAACCGACGACAAGGGCAATACCCGGCGCGAGTACATCTATCTGGATGACACTCCCGTCGCCGTGATCGACTTCGGTGAGATCCGCTACATCCATACCGACCATCTGGGTACCGCCAGACTGATCACCGACGCCAGCAAGCACCCAATCTGGGCGTGGCAGGGCGATCCCTTTGGCAACACCGCACCGAATGAGGATCCGGAAGGGACAGGCGGGGCTTACGCGTTCAACCTCCGCTTCCCTGGTCAGTACGATGATCGGGAGTCGGGGCTTTACTACAACTACTTCCGGGATTACGATCCGGCGATTGGTGGGTATCCGCAATCCGATCCTATAGGGCTGGCTGGCGGCCTCAATACCTACGGTTACGTGGGCGCCAATCCATTGAGCTACACCGATCCGGCTGGCCTTCAAATTGAATATGCCAACCATGAAGTGGCTCTCGGTCTTTTTCACTCAAAGTTGATAATTACACCTAGCAATCAAGCGAGGTACAAGAATGATTCTAGATTTCAGAATCTAGACCAGGCTGGTCGTCGGTATGCAACACTGGGGGCTGGGCCAAATTCCTATGCGCAACTTGAGTCAGGGGCAAATAGACCCAAAGATATTAGCCAAGCGTGTGCAGTTAGACGGCCACTGGGTCTGCCTTCGCGCTACTCCAACGAAGACGACGCGATAGACCGCCTTTTTAGCCTGTCAAATAAATACAACGAAAACAAAGAACGGTACACCTTGCTACCTCTGAGCATTTTTAATGTACCAACTGGACATAACTCAAACAGCTTTATCTCTGGAATTGGCCGCGCGGCAGGATTTAACATGCCCGCACCGAATGAAACCGGTCGAAATACACCTGGTTATCAATTCCCTCTTCCCAGCAGCAGCTTTGGAGTGAACTGATGAAGTGCCATACGACGCTTAGAAATCTACTTTTTTGGCTTACTAACCTATGGGTGATGCTAGCTTTAAATGCATGCTCAAGTGAAGTAGCTATAAGAGAAAAATTTCTCCGGAAGACACCCGTGAACACAACGACTGATCAAGTTATAGCCATGTGCGCGCTTGAGAAAATTAGCTGCAAGCACTCTGATAATTCGGGCTACCTTGACCAGAGGACGGGTAAAACAATAGGTGTAAAATCAATCTGGGGTGTGGTTGAGGAAAATAAGACACCGCTTTTTACATCCACATATCAAGCACATTGGGGATTTGACGAGAATAACAAATTAATAGATGTATGGGTTTGGCATACAGTTGACTCCCTATAGGAATCCATGCCTCTGCAGGTGGCAATTCACATAGCGCCTTCGACAGGAACAGGCGGGGCATACGCGTTCAACCTGCACCTCCCTGGTCAGTACTATTATCGGGAGAGCGGGCTGTACTACAACTACTTCCGGGATTACGATCCGGCGATTGGTGGGTACCCTCAGTCTGACCCCATAGGGCTGCCAGGGGGGATCAATACCTATGCCTATGTCGAAGCAAATCCACTAAGCGGGATTGATCCGTTTGGGCTGGCTACTCATCTCATATTCACAACTGAAGGTCATCCTGATAATGGGCCAAACCCGTGGCGTGACGGTGCGCGAGCGGCTAGGAACGAAGTGCCTCCCGGAGACGTTGCTGTTCGTTATGACGTCAAAACCGTTGCTCAGATCAATGCTGTATTGAAAGCCACGAAAGATATTGGTGGCGTCTATTTCATTGGTCATGCAGGGGGGCATAGCGTTTACGTTGGAGCTGATCCAGCGCCGGGGTCTAATATCTCGACTCTTCCTGGCGAAAAAAACGTAAGCCCATTTAGTATGGACTGGAGTAATCTAAACAAAAATGCCCAAATCAATGTTTGGGGGTGTAATAGCACTTTGGCTGCACAGGATCTAGCAAACGCAAGTGGTCGCAAGGCAGTTGGATTTTCTAACTTTGATAATTTCGATGAGAAAACTGGCCGACCATTTGTTAGGTGGTATAAATCCGGCGGCCCGGAAATATTCTCGCCGAATCTAAGCAGGAGGAAATAATGATAAAAATGTTAGCCCGTTTTTGCTCTTTTTCAATGAGCCTTGCTGTTATTGCGTATGGAATTGTACTTTGCCAGCGGGCTAGCCGCTGGACTGGAGGCACCCGGATAGGAGCGGATACGTTGATGTATACCTATGTACTGGGGGGGGTTGCAGTCATTGTGGCAGTATTTGCATTAAAGCGGCCTTCAGACTCAACAGCCGCTGCAAAGGTGAAAAATTGGGCGCCGCTAGCGTTTGCTGCTATTGCCTTGGCATTTATACTGCTTCTGCATATGAGTGGTGTAGTAACTGCAGTGGGACGCGAGTAATAGCTGGTTCGCTTGACGAATTTTACATCGTACTCTTCAGGCGAGAGTTACTCAGAAAGCATGGGATGCATTTCAAAACCATAGCATCAGCGGATTTGGAGTTAAATGATCATGGGTAGATTATTTTTTCTTGCACTGGCAATTTTCTCGGTGCCCACCTTTGCATCTGGAGACCCAGGCGTCTTGTACATTATGGGAACTAATTTCTTCCTATTGCTAGTGGCGATTGCACATATCGTGAAAATTGACCGCAATTGGGAAGTAAAATATAGAGCCCTTGCTATATTAGCAATCGGGGTTGCCGGCGCGCTCGCACTCCTTTCAAGGCCCGGGTACTCAAGCAATGCGCTTATAATTAACTGCATGTCTTTGGGCAGTATGTTTTTAAGTTTTTTAATAATTTGCATTTTATTTAAAAAAACATCACACCCCAAAGTCCTGAAAAAGAATACCGGGAGTTAGGGAAACACTGATTAAATGTGCCAACGAGCGATCGCGAGGCCCCCTCGCGGCGGGTGCGTGGTGGTTGCCCCGCAGGGGCTTACAACCACGGCCTACTCTTTACGGGTGCGAGGGTAGGGATCTGCGGTTTGGATAGGCGCAATATTTCAGTGCATCCCTAACGAAGATACAAGCCATCCTCTTACCCAGAGGATACTGGCTAACTACCCCCCCGCCACCGGCGGCTCCGCCACATTCACCTGGTTCTTGCCGGCTTTCTTCGCTTCATACATGGACTGGTCAGCCCGCTCCACCGTAGTCTCAGGATGCTCACCCGGCACATACCGCGTAACACCCGCCGAGAAGGTAATCAACACCCGTTCGTTGTTATGCAGAAAGAACTGCCTGGTCAGATCGCGCTGCATGCGCCGCATGACATTGGCCGCTTCGCTCAACACCAGCTCCGGCATCAGCACCACGAACTCCTCACCGCCATAGCGCGAGACGGTGTCGGTGGGGCGTAGCGCATCCTTGATCACCTTGACCAGGTGCACCAGCGCGTCGTCGCCGGCTTGGTGGCCGCGCTGGTCGTTGAGGCGCTTGAAATTGTCGATATCCAACAGGGCCAGACATAAAGGCTTGCCGCTGCGGGCAACCCGGGCGATCTCGGTGGCGAAGGATTCGTCGAAGCCGCGCCGGTTCAACGCGCCGGTCAATTGGTCCACGCGTACCTTTTCGCTGACGGCGCGTAGTTCGGTCTCCAGCTCCTTGACCCGTCCATCGGCCGCCTCGGCCTGGGCACGGGCCGCCAGCAGCTCTTCACGGGAGCGGGCCATGTCCAGCTGCATCACGCGGGTGTCCTGCATCAATTCGTCCAGCAATTGCTGCAGATCGACCAGGCCTTGCGAGCCGCCGATACGCGTGGCGTAGGCCGCGATCTTGTCGTGGTAGCCGCCGGTGGTATCGGCCATGCTGCCCAGCCGGTCGATAAACAGCGAAATCATGCGCTTCAGCGTTTCTTCGGTCTCGTCCAGGCTATGGCGCAGCATGCCCTGCTTGTAGACCACTTCCTTGAATCCCACTTCGGCATCGTACAGACGGCTCATGCTGAGCGGTTTCGCCAGGATATCGCGTACCACGGCCACCTGGCCCTGCACCCAGCTATCCTCGCCGGAAAGGGCGACCAGATTGTCGCTGAGCAGCAGCAGCAGATTGACCAAGCCGCTGGCGATGCGGTTGTCGTTTTCCCGCTTCAACTCCAGCTGGACCCAGAATTTCTTCATTCGCTGCGCAAGAAAATCCATGCCCTGTTCGCTGCTCACCGATTCCGCGCCCAAAGCCAGGCTACTCGCCTCTTCCTGCAGCTCGGGAAAAGGCCCCAGGCACTGCACCATGCCGATACGCAGGGCCTGCACCAGCAATTCACGCCAGACACGCCAATCCAGACCGCCGACGGCGGCTGCGCCTGCATCGCTCGGTTTGGCGCCTTCCGCTGCCGGCTCCAGCTCGGTTTCCGGCTCGGCTACGTCGATATCGCCGGCCGCGCTGCTGCCGTCCGCCCAGCCCCGTACCAGGGCGTCGAGCTTTTCATTGAGGAGGTTGGGATAGTTGCCGAAATTCAGCAGGACCTTGGCCAGGGATTCCTGCTTGCGCGAATGGCTGAAGTGGGCGCTGCGCAGATCCCATTGAGTGACCAGTTCACGGATCAGTTCGGACCAGGCACGGGTCAAACTGGCCTGGCCCGCCTGCGATTCGATGGCCTGCGACAGTATCGTGGGGATACTGGTCCAATCGCGGTTCTGGGCGGCTTTTTCGATCAGGCTGATATCGCGCAGCAGTTCCGGCGACTGCCGCGGCAATTTATGCAATGCATTGAGCAATTCGGGCAGCAAGGCGGCTTCGTGCCCCGACGAGCGGGTTGCGATGCCGGAAATTTCCGTATACAGCTCTTCGTAACGCTCAGGCGTAGGCGAAATGCGGCGCGCCGCCAGCTGCTTCAGCGTTTCACGGGCAATATCGGTAGGATTAGTCAGCTTATTGCTCATGACGGCGCGATTCCGGGCTCCGACAAAGTATAGAAGCACAACACGCGCAGCGACAGGACAACAAAAAAGGACCCGCAAGCAGGTCCTTTTTCTGGTGATGCTGGGTAGGTGTCGAATTAAGCGCCGACGACCGTTACCTTCACATCAACCGTTACATCGTGGTGCAGTGCGATCACGACGTCGTACTCGCCGATGGCCTTGAACGGGCCGTTCGGCAGACGCACTTCCATCTTGCTGACGGCAACGCCGGCGGCGGTGATGGCTTCGGCGATGTCGTGGTTGCTGACCGAACCGAACAGACGACCATCCACACCGGCCTTCTGGGCGATGGTGACGGCGAACTCGGCCAGCTTCTCGGCACGGGCTTGCGCGCCGACCAGGATCTCGGCTTGCTGCTTTTCCAGCTCAACGCGTTGGGCTTCGAAAGCCTTCAGGTTGGCTTCGGTAGCGCGCTTGGCCTTGCGTTGCGGGATCAGGAAGTTACGGGCGTAACCAGCCTTGACCTTGACGATATCGCCCAGGGTGCCCAGGTTCGCGACTTTTTCGAGAAGAATGATTTGCGTTTGCATGTTGGCTGCTCCGGCTTAGTGCTTGTCGGTGTAAGGCATCAGCGCCAGGAAACGCGCGCGCTTGATGGCGTCGGACAGCTGACGCTGGAAGCGGGCCTTGGTGCCGGTGATACGAGCCGGAATGATCTTGCCGTTCTCGTTGATGAAATCCTTCAGCAAGCTGACGTCTTTGTAATCAACTTCCTTGATGCCTTCGGCGCTGAAGCGGCAAAACTTGCGACGCTTGAACAGATGACGGGACATGGTGACCTCTTGAATTCTGATAACTGTGGAAACTCGCCTTAAGCGCGCTTCCAATCGGTAATGTGCAGTACCAGGCTGTGCTTGTAGCGTTGGCTACGACCCGCCAGAAAACCCTTGACGGTGATTTCCGTGCCATCCGCCAACGCTGCCAGTCCTTTGGCCTTGTCACCCAGGCAAACACAGGGCATTTCGCACTGTACCTGCCGCTCGATTCCGGCTTCCGTCTGATTCGATTCATGCCTTAGCCTGAATTCGATCACCGGAATACCGGCCGGGGTGTAACGCAAGACCTCCGTCTGCAGCACGGCGCCATGGGCAACGACCTGGTTGCGCGCGCTCAAGCCGCTGGCCTGGATTAGGCTGCAGCCGCTTCCTTGGCTTCAGGAGCGGTGGACAGCGAGCGCGACTTCTCTTCCTTCATCATCGACGACGCTTCGGTAACAGCGTGGGCGGTCTTCAGGGTGAGGTGGCGCAGCACGGCATCATTGAACTTGAATGCGTGTTCCAGTTCGTCCAGGGTGCCTTGACCGATTTCGACGTTCATCAGCACGTAGTGTGCTTTGTGCATCTTTTGAATCGGGTAAGCCAGTTGACGACGGCCCCAGTCTTCCAGGCGATGGATCTTGCCGCCTTCATTGCCAATCATCGTCTTGTATCGCTCGATCATGGCGGGCACTTGCTCGCTTTGATCGGGATGCACGATGAACACGATTTCGTAGTGTCGCATGTGATCTCCTTGCGGATTGAATAAGCCTCCCGTCATGCGGTAACGGTGAGGCAAGGTGGAAAGCCGAGCATTCTAGCCCGGCCCCACACCTTCTAGCAAGAAAATCAGCAAGTTAAGTGCTGCGAATATGTCAATGCAGCTTGATGCGGGGTCTATGCACGCGGTCCAGCCATTCCGCCATGGTGATCAGCACGGTACGGCTGACGCCGGAGAGAGCCAGTTGATGCTGTTTATGCAGCCCCCAGTACATCAGCTTGGCCAATTTGCCTTCCACGAACAGGCTGCCGCGCGCCAAGCCGCCCATCAGCGAGCCGACCGAGGAATACTTGGACAGCGACACCAGGGAGCCGTAGTCCTGGAAGACAAATGACTTCAACGGCTTGCCCGCCATGGCCCGTTCGATATTGCCGGCCAGCAGGTCAGCTTGCTGATGGGCGGCCTGCGCCCGTGCCGGCACCCAGCCGCCCTGGACGTTCGGACAAGCGGCACAGTCGCCAAAGGCAAAAATACGCGGGTCGCGCGTGGTCCGCAGGGTGTCGTCGACCACCAGCTGATTGATGCGATTGCTCTCCAGCCCGGCCAGGTCGCGCAGGAAATCCGCCGCCTTGATGCCGGCGGCCCAGACGGTCAGCGTGCTGGGGATAAAGCTGCCGCTGCCCATGCGCACCCCTTCCGCACTGACTTCCACCACCCGCTCATTGCTGTGGATTTCCACCGCCAGCTTGCGCAATTCACTGGCGGCCGCCAGCGACAGGCGCTCGGGCAAGGCCGCCAGGATGCGTTCGCTGGCCTCGACCAGCACGATCTTCAGATCCCGTTCCGGATGGATATGGTCCAACCCGAAGCTGACCAGCACTTGCGCCGCCGCATGCAGTTCGGCGGCCAGCTCTACCCCGGTGGCGCCGGCGCCGATGATGGCCACCGTCATGCGGCCCTTGCCCTGCGCTGGCGGCAGGCTTTGCGCGCGCAGACAGGCATCGATCAGGCGTTCGTGGAATTGCCGGGCTGCGGCGGGACTGTCGAGGCAGATGGCGTGTTCGGCTACGCCAGGTGTGCCGAAATCATTGGTCTGGCTGCCGACCGACAGCACCAGGTAGTCATAAGCCAGTCTTTGCGCCGGGATGATTTCGCGGCCTTCGGCATCGATCAGGGGGTTGATCAGGATTTCGCGGGCTTCCCGGTCCAGGCCGGCCAGCCTGCCCTGGCGAAAACGGAAGTGATGCCAGCGGGCCTGTGCCAGATATTCGATTTCCTCGGCGTGGCTGTCGTAGCTGCCGGCTGCCAACTGGTGCAGCAGCGGTTTCCAGATATGGGTGCGCTGGGCATCCACCAGGGTGATTTCGGCGCGGCCTTTCCGGCCTAATCTGTCACCGAGCCGGGTGGCCAGTTCCAGTCCGCCGGCACCGCCGCCGACTATCACGATTCGTGGGCATCGTCCGTCTTCCGCCATGGCAACACTCCGTCTATGGGCACCCCGCTATTCTAACTGGGTTCCTTAGCGCGAGTTGCCGCTACTCGCTGGCCAGCCGCATACCGTCAAAAGCGACTTCCATCCCCTCCGGCAGGCGCTGCGACAGCGCGTGGTACTCCAGCTCATGGGTCATATGGATAAACACACTGCGCCGCGCACCAATGCGCCGCGACGCTTCGATGGCTTGTTCCACCCCGAAATGGGTGTAGTGCGGCTGTTCACGCAGGCAATCGATCAGCAGCACATCCAGATCTTGCAATAAGCGGTAGCTCTCGGGCGGGATATCGGACACATCGGTGATATAGGCCAGGCGGCCGATGCGGTAGCCGAAGATGGCGCCCTTGCCATGCCAGACGGGGATGGGAATGACCTCGATGCCGCGATGGCTGAACGGGCCGCTAACCGCCGTGGTCTGCAGCGACGGCTTGTCCCACCAGGGGCCGGGCGGCAGGGTGGTGTAGTGAAAGCGCGTTTCGATATCGCGCATGGTGTATTCATTGCCGAAGATGGGCAGGGGCGCGCGGTTCAAATAGCAGAATGCGCGCAGATCATCGATGCCGTTGAGGTGATCCGCATGCGGATGGGTGTAGAGCACCGCATCGACCTGGGTCAAGCCTTCGCGCAGCGCCTGGCCGCGCAGATCGGGGCCGGAGTCGATCAGGAAGTTCAGTCCGCCGACCGATAGCACGGCGGACGACCGTGTCCGGCTATTGCGCGGATCGCCCGAGGTACAGGTCGGACAGCCGCAACCTATCGCCGGCGTTCCGCCGCTTGAGCCACAACCGAGTATCAGGACTTCCACTTTCAAAACCATCGCTCCTGGCCAGGTCTAAGTGAGTGAGCCAATGCCTTGCAACTGTCCTTCCAGCTTGAACAGGCGGGCGAAGTTGGCCGTGGTGGCGCGCGCCACCTCGTCCACGCCGATTCCGCGCAGATCGGCGATATGCTCGGCCACATGGCGCACATAGGCGGGCTGGTTCTGCTTGCCGCGAAAAGGCATCGGCGCCAGATAAGGCGAGTCGGTTTCGATCAGCATCCGCTCCAGCGGAATGGTACGGGCCACTTCCTTCAACTCTTCGGCCTTCTTGAACGTCACGATGCCGGAGAACGAGATATAGAAGTTCTGCGCAATGGCCGCATCGGCAACCGCCTGCGACTCGGTAAAGCAATGCATGACCCCGCTGGCCTCGCTGGCTCGCTCTTCTGCCATGATGCGCAGGGTATCTTCCGAGGCACTGCGGGTATGGATGATCAAGGGCTTGCCGCACTGCCTGGCGGCGCGGATATGCACGCGGAAACGCTCGCGCTGCCAATCCAGATCGCCTTCCAGGCGGTAGTAATCGAGCCCGGTTTCGCCAATAGCGATCACCTTGGGGTGGCGGGCCAGCTCCACCAGCTGTTCGACGGTGGGTTCGACCTCATCCTCGTAATCGGGATGCACCCCGACCGAGGCGAAGATATGCGGATAGCGCTCCGCCATGGCGATGACATTGGGCCAATGCGGCAGGTTGACCGATACGCACAAGGCGTGGCTCACCCCATTGGCCGCCATGGCGGCCATGATCTCGTCAGCCTGGGCGGCAAGATCGGGGAAGTCGATATGGCAATGGGAATCGATAAACATGGCGGCAAGGCTTTGAAAAAATTAGGTGTGCGGCGCAACTTCCGAAGGGAGGGATTCTAACGCGAATCCATCCCGCTTATTCGGCGGTCACGCCAGGCTCCCCGCTCATTCCCCCCAAATTTCCGGCACGAACTTCAAGGTATGGACCGCCGGCCCCGGCAGGAAAGGCGCGGGCTCTCCCTTCAGCCAGGCCGCATGGCCCGCCAGGAAATAGGGGCTGAGCGGATGGCCGCTGGGACCGCCAGGCAAGGTCAGGATGCCCTGCTCCTCATGACCGGGCGACACCACCATTCGTTCCGACTGGCCAAAAGATGGGCCAGCCACGCGCGGCATATGTTCGTCGCCCGCTTGCGCTTCGCCAGACGCGGACAGCCAACTGCCCAGGATACCCAGCCGACGGGCGAAAGGGTGTTCGATGGAAGTGAGGTTACGCAACCCCCAGCTTGAGGCCTCCAAGGTCGAACCGCTACTGGTCAAGTCGGCGATCACGCGATCGATGGCCGCCAGCTGCACCGCCCGCCAATCGCTGCGGCCGGGTGGCAGCCAGCCGGGAGGCTGCTCGTCCAGCAAGCGGGCGACCACGGCGGGCCAGCGCGGATTGGCCATGACGTAGGTACTCCCTTTCGCCTCCAGCTCGAGTTGCTTATCCAAACCGCCGAACAATTCGGTATACAGGCCATGCATATAGTTGCGGGCCAGCCGATAGCCGACCGACTTCACACTGGCATGGCCGTCCCAGCTCTGTTCAAGCAGACGCCGGAATTCACTTCTGGCGGGTTGGCCAGCCAGCGCGGCCGGGTCCAGCACCTGCAGTGCGCGCTTCCGCCACGCGTCGATAAACAGTGCGCGGTCGTCCAGGCCGATATCGTGCACCGCTTTTTCGTCGGCCTTTTGCAAGGCGGTCAGCCCGTCGCGTATCTGGCGGGCGCGGGCGCCGATATCGGCGCCGCCGTCGCCCAGCTTGCGGTATTCCGGCCCGGCCAGCTGGCGGTTATTGGCAGTCCAGAGCTGGCCATCCACGGGATCGAGCAAACGTGGATAATCGGCCGGTGCGCGCGGCGTCTGCCAACCCAGCGGCTGCGTGCTGTCATAGGGAAAGCTGGCGGCAAGACTCGCATCGCGGCCCGGCAAGGGCCCGGCGATGGTCCAGCCGATATGGCCGGACGCATCGCCGGCCAGCATATTCTGCGCCGGCATGCCGGCACTGTTGGCTACCGCCAGTGCCGCCGCCAGGTTGGCGGCGCCTTCCATTTCGGCCAAGCGCAAATTGACCGCGCCAGGCTGATGCGCCACCCAGTGGACCGCGTAGTAGCGGCCACCGATTTCGCGCAGCGGTCCAAGGGAACTCTCCAGCACGGTCATCGCCTGGGGCTCCCCACCCTTTACCCGCAGGATTTCGCGGTGCTGCCGGACCGTTTCCCAGCCTGCCGCCGTCTTGAAGCGCAAGGGCTGGGCCGGATCGCGTGCCAGTTCCACCAGATCGAGATAATCGCCGTAACTATTGGTAAAACCCCAGGCGACCCGGCCATTGCTGCCGACGACCACCAGCGGCGCACCCGGCAAGGTCACACCCGCCACCCGGCGCACCCCACCCTGCCCGTCCGGATACTGTAATACCGCCCGATACCAGATATGCGGCAGACGAATGCCCAGGTGCATATCGTCGGCGATCAGCACGCGGCCATCCTTGCTACGGGACGCTGCCAGCGCCCAGTTATTGCTGCCCACCGAGGAAGAGGCTTCCAGCGCCGTCAACCCTGCCGGCGCCCGCTGGCCCAGCCAGCCAGGCGCGGTGGCCGGAAATGGACCAAGCGACGGCGCGATGGCAGGCGCATCGATGGGCGTGTCGAATTCAGTTGCTTCGGGCAGCAATACCGCCAATTGTTCCGGTGTGCTATGCGACCGTAGCCAACCGCGACCGAATTCGCGCCGCTCTTGCTTGCCTTGCAGCTCGAAATACATGGCCCAGACCACCAACAGCGAATCGGCCGGCTGCCACGGTTCCGGCTGGGTACGCAGTAACCCATATTCGAACGGGCGCGCGCCCAGGGCCGCCAAGCCGGCATTGGCGCCGGCGGTGTAGCGCTCCAGCAGCTGCAGCTCGGCTGCGGGCAGGGTCTTCAAAGCGGCTTCGGCGCGGGCGCGGAAGCGGTGGAAGCGGTGATCGCGATCCGTCTCCAGAGCTGCCGCACCGACCAGTCCGGCCAGTTCGCCTGCGGCTACCCGGCGCAATAAATCCATCTGGAAAAAACGATCCTGCCCATGCAGGTAGCCGGTGGCATAAGCCACATCCAAACGGTTCTCGCCACGCACGGTGGGCACGCCCTGCCCGTCGCGTTCGACCTGCACCGTACCGGCCAGCCCATGTACGGGCACCTCGCCATCGAGTTGCGGCAGGCTTGCCCGCAAAAACCCCCACACTGCCATCGCCACCAACAATACCAATAGCAGCAAACCAAACACGGAACGCAACGCCCAGCGGCGCAGTCTAGATGGAGTCATCGAAGGCTCGGGAAATGAGAAGAGGCGAGTGACGGCCGGGAGCACCGGCGGTTCACGCGGTACAGCGACGATTACATGGTATGCGTGGTCCGATTGGACTGAAGTGCGCCGCCCAGCATGGCTTCGATCTTGTTGCGGGCCTGGTGGCCGGCCTCATTGTCGGAAAACTGCACGCCCACGCCCTGGGTACGGTTGCCATGGGCACCGGCCGGCGTGATCCAGCTGACCTTGCCCGATACGGCGATACGCGCCGGATCGTCCATCAGTTGCAGCAGCATAAAGACTTCGTCGCCGATGCTGTATGCCTTGGCGGTAGGGATAAAGATGCCGCCGCCCTTTACAAAGGGCATATAGGCGGCGAACAGGCCCGCTTTTTCTTTGATGCTCAGCGACAACACACCGCCGGCGCGGGGCGCGGCCATGGCAGCGGCGGGTTTGGGAGCTTCGGCCATAAGGTTTTCTATCCTTTGTTCATAGGTCGTACGGCTTGCTGGTAGCCGAATAGCAATTGTTCAAAAACCAGCCTGGCATTCAGTGGGTGGCTGGAAAACTTCCTGGCCTCCAGCACGGTGTCGTGATACCGCATCAGGCGAACCGGGTCCAGCGCCTTGGCCAACGATCCCAGTCGGCCGGCTTCATCCGGATAATAGCGGATTGACTCGGCCAGGCCCAAACTTGCCAGATCGTGCAGCCAGCGGGACAGCCAGTCGGTGACCCGCGCCACTTCCATTTTCTGCTTGTCCAGACGCTCGGCCAAAGCCAAGGGATCGAGCTGGCGAGGGTCGGCCAATTCGGCCAGGAAGGCCCGCCGCGCGGCCAGCGTCTCGGCATCGGCGCGCTCGATGGCCGCCAAGGGGGCGCCGCCGGCCTCGGCCAACTGACTCTCGGCATCCGCCAGACGCTGCCCCGACAACCAGGCAAGCGCCTCGGCCTTGGCCGGCAGCGGCAGGGCCAGACGCCGGCAGCGGCTGCGTATGGTAGGCAACAAGCGGCGCCATTGATGGCTGACCAGGATGAATATGGCGCCGGCCGGGGGCTCTTCCAGCGTTTTCAAGAGGGCATTGGCGGCAGCCAGGTTCAGCGCCTCGGCTGGCTGGATCAGCGTAACGCGGCGACCGCCCCGATGCGCGCTCAAGTGGACGAACTGGTTCAAGTCGCGCACCTGGTCCACCGTGATCCAGGCTGAGGGTTTCTTCTTGGCCTTGCTGTCCGACTCCTCGTCCTCGTCCTCCACCACCGGCGTCAGCTCCCGAAAATCCGGGTGATTGCCGGCCTGCAACCAATTGCAGGCATCGCATACCCCGCAGGGCCGCACGGCCATGCTTGCCTCGCACAGCAGGGCCTGGGCCAGATGGCGGCCAAACGCCTGCTTGCCGATCCCGGGTTCGCCGGTCAGCAAGAGCGCGTGCGGCAGCCGCTCGCCTTGCGCGATCAAGGCCTGCCAGTCGGATTGTTGCCAGGGGTAGAGCATGGAGGGACCGATCGGAATGGGTACGCGAACAGGCTGCCTTAAGCGGCCAGCAGCTGGGCTAATTCGGCCTGGATGGCGGTGATCGACCGGCTGGCATCGATCACGCGCATCCGGCCTGCCGAGGCGGCGGCCCGGGCATGGTAAGCGTCCCGCACCCGTTCGAAAAACGCATCCTGCTCGCGTTCGAAACGGTCCAGCTCGCGGCCATTGGCCAAGCGGGCCCGGCTGACTTCCAGGGGCACGTCGAACAACAGCGTCAGGTCCGGCTGCAGCAAGCCCTGCTCGCGTCCCTGTACCCATTGTTCCAGCATGGTGAACTTATCCAGGGCCAAGCCGCGGCCGCCGACCTGGTAGGCATGGGTGGCATCGGTAAAGCGGTCGCATACCACCCAGCGCCCGGCGGCCAGCGCCGGCTCGATGACCTGGGCCAGATGTTCGCGGCGAACGGCAAACATCAGCAGGGCCTCGGTTTCCAGATGCATGGGCTGCTTGAGCAGTAGCTCGCGCAATTGCTCGCCCAGCGGGGTACCGCCCGGCTCGCGGGTGACCAGATGGTCGATGCCGCGTTCGGCCAGGTGGGCCGTCAGCCAGCTCAGATGGGTACTCTTGCCGGCGCCGTCCAGGCCTTCCAGGCTGATAAAACGTCCTTGCGCCATATTATTTGGCTCCCAGCTGATAGCGGCGTACCGCTTGGTTATGTTCGGTCAGCGTCGTGGAGAAATACGATGAGCCGTCGCCCTTGGCGACAAAATACAGGGCTTGCGACTGGGCCGGCCGGGTGGCCGCCAGCAAGGCGGCTTGTCCGGGCATGGCAATCGGGGTCGGCGGCAGACCACCGCGGGTATAGGTGTTCCAGGGCGTATCGGTTTCCAGATCGACCCGGCGCAGATTGCCGTCGAAGCGCTCACCCAGCCCGTAGATCACGGTCGGATCGGTCTGCAAGCGCATACCCTGGGCCAGCCGGTTCATGAAAACCGAGGAGATCATGCTTCTATCCCGCGCCGCGCCGGTTTCCTTCTCGATAATGGACGCCAGGGTCAGCGCCTCATAGGGCGAAGCCAGCGGCAGATTGGCGGCGCGTGCCCCCCAGGCGGCCTTCAGTTGCCGCTCCATCGCCTCCTGGGCGCGCTTGAGCACCTGCACATCGGAACTCTGCTTGGCGAAGTGATAGGTATCGGGGAAGAACAAGCCCTCCGGACTCTGCGCCTTGCTGCCCAGCGCGGCCAGCAGGGCGGCGTCATCCATGGCGGCGCTGTCGTGGCGCAGATCCGGGTCGCGCGCCAAGGCCGCCTTGACCTGCCGCCAGTTCCAGCCTTCCACGATGGTCAGGCTGGCACTGCTGACATCGCCATCGGTCAGCTTGGCCAGCAATTCCAGGGGGGTCAAGGGCTGGCTCAGTTCATAGCTGCCGGCCTTGATACGCATGGCATCGCCGTTCAGGCGCGCAATGATGGTCAGTAGCCAGGGGTGTTCCAGCAGTCCCTCGGCCTCCAGCTGGTTCGCCACGGTGCGCATATTGCCGCCGCGCTCCACCACGAAACTGCGCGGCAATTCGGCCAGCGGCTGGGGGGTATGGATATAGCGCCAGACATAGGCGCCGGCGGGTACCAGCACCAACAATACCAACAGGATGGCGAGCCGGCTGAACACCTGGACCACGCCCCTGCGTGGCTTAGCGGATTGCTTCTTCTTACGTGCCAATTCAGTCTTCCACGGTTTCGGTTGCCGGCTGGTCGCCTTGCGACCGGGTCTTCATACGGGCAAAAAAGCGCTCCACCACGCCCGCCTCGCGGGTACGCAGCATCGGTGGCAGCGCCTTCCAGATCTGCTTGCCATAGGGTTTTTCGACCAGGCGCGGATCGCAGATCATCAGCACGCCCTGGTCGGTCTCGTCGCGTATCAGCCGGCCGGCGCCCTGCTTCAGGGTAATGGCCGCACGCGGCAGCTGATACTCGATAAAGGCGTTGCGGCCGGCCTTGTTGATCTTGTCGATACGGGCCGCCAGGACCGGATCGTCCGGTGCGGCGAACGGTAGTTTATCGATCACGACAAGACGCAACTGCTCCCCCTTGACGTCGATACCTTCCCAGAAGGTCTGGCTGGCAACCAGGATGGCATTCGGCTGGGTGCGGAAGCGTTCCAGCAATTCGGTACGGGTACCCTCGCCTTGCAACAGGATGGGATAGTCCAACCCCAGGCCGGCCAGGCGGGTTTTGATCAGCTCATGGGCCTCGCGCATGGCCCGCAGGCTGGTGAATAGCAGGAAGGCGTGGCCTTCGGCCAACTGGACCAGCGGCAAGGCTGCTTCCACCACCGCCGCGGTATAGTCGCGGCTGTTCGGCTCGGGCAGGCCTTGCGGCACATAGAGCAGCGCTTGCTGCTTGTAATCGAACGGCGACTCCCACGTGCCCTGATCGGCCTCCCACAGGCCCATTTCATGGGTGTAGTGCTTGAAATTGCCGTTCATGGCCAGGGTGGCGCTGGTAAATACCCAGGCCCGCTCCCCGTCCATCTGCCGGGCAAACAGCCGGGCGATATCCAGCGGGGTGATATTGAGCTGGAAGCCGTGGGGGCTGACTTCCATCCAGAACACATCATCCGAGCCAGGCTCGGCGGCCGCATCCTTGCCGGCCTCGGCAACGGCCGGCTTGCTTGCCGCCGCTGCGGCAGCCTCGAAGGTCGGCGCCCGCAGGCCGGCGCACCAGCTACGCAGCACCGCCAATTGCTCGGCGGCCCGGCGCCGGCAGTTCTCCAGACCTTCCGAACGTTCCGCCTGGTCGGCCAACAGCTCGAACAGCTTGCCCAGCGCGCCTTCCAGGTCGCCCAGGGCGGCATGGAAGCGCTCGTTGTCGGCCAGCAGGTGCTGGGGCGAACGCAGGCTGTCCTGCTCGAAGACCAGGCGTAGATCGCGGGTCGCCTTGTCCAAGGCCATTGCGGCGGCGGGCAGATGGACGAAATCCTTGGCGGCCGCCAAGGCCTCTTCGCGGCTATCGCGCGCCAGCTCCAGCAGCGCACCCGAGGCCACCGTCTCGCCGAAGAACAGGCTGGCCACCTCGGGCAACTGGTGGGCTTCGTCGAAAATCACGGTATTGCAACGGGGCAGCAGCTCGCCTGCGCCTTCGTCCTTGAGCCACACATCGGCGAAGAACAAATGGTGGTTGACCACCACCACGTCCGCCTCCAGGGCCTGCCGGCGCGCCTGCATCACAAAGCAGTCCTGGTGATTGGGGCATTCCGAACCCAGGCAGTTATCGCGGGTGGACACAGCCTGCTGCCACACCGGCGCCGATTCGGGCACCGCCGAACAACCCGACTTGTCGCCGTCACGCGAAGTGGCGGCGAAACGGGCGATGGCATGCAGATGGGTCACATCTTCCTTGCGGGCAAAGCGGCCGTCGGCCAGCGCCCGTTCAAGGTGATAGGTACAGACGTAGTTGGCGCGGCCCTTCAGCAAGGCAATGCTGACCGGCACCTTCAGCGCCGTCCTGACCTTGGGCAGATCGCGGTGGAATAATTGGTCCTGCAGCGTCTTGGTACCGGTGGAAACGATCACCTTGCCGCCCGACAGCAGGGCCGGCACCAGATAGGCGTAGGTCTTGCCGGTTCCGGTCCCCGCCTCGGCGATCAGGGCCTTCTTGCCGCGAATGGCGCGCTGGACCGCCTCGGCCATCTCCCGCTGCTGGGCGCGCGGCCGATAGCCCGGCATGGCTTGGCTGAACAAGCCGCCTTCGTCGAATACATCGGCAAGAGTGGTCACGGAAATTTGGGCTGCTAAGGAAAAAAGGCGCAACGATTCTAGCATGGGCCCGTTGCGGCCGGGCCGACGTCCGGGACAAGGATGGGCCGGCCCCGCTTGATCACCAACCCAGCATGCCGGCAATCGGCTTTCGCCGGTAAAACAGCGGTCACCTTCTGGAAAAGAAAACGCCGCTCGAAAAAGCGGCGCTCAGCGATAGCAGTTGTACGATCTCAACCCTTTAAGCCCGGACATCGATCCGGTTACCCAGATTGGGCGGGTTACTGGGCTGCGGCAGGGCTTGCAGCAAGGTCATGGCATTCTGCTGCTGAATGTCCATCGATTTGCGCAATACCATGATCGCCGCCGTATTGGCCGTCTGCACCGCGGCCATATCGGATGCCGTACTGGCGATGCTGGAAACATCCATGGCTTCTCCTCTTTACGCCCGAAAACTCCAGGCAATCCATCGCTCCGCACAGGGGACCTGCGCGGCCGATGGACAAGATATCGGCTACCGTGAGCGTTTCTTTAGCGGTTTTTTCCGATTTTTAATCGGCTTGGCCTTGCCCGCCATGAGGTTACGGCGCTGGCCCACCGTCTTGCCCTTGGCGGCACGACGTTCGGCCAGGGTCTCGCGGCGCGTTTCCGCGCGCGATTTGGGGCGCTTGCCGCTAACGACCGGCTCGGCCGCGGCTGGGGTATCGCCCAGCAGGGGGGCATCGGCCTTGACCGGAGCGGGAAGGCTGGCAGGCGGGGCGGCCACGATGGGCTCGGCTTGGCTACCCTCCGCCATGGCGGGAAGGGCAAAGGCTAAAACAAGCACGGCACCGGCAAGGCGTTGGAGAATGCCGGAACACGGTAGGGAATTCGATAGCATGCGGGACTCCTGGGTCGTACGGTAACGCGAAGCCGGCTAGTTTAACGTGAAAGATCGCAAAGCAGCCGACAAGCCCACGCGAGCCGTAAAGCTCCTTATAATCGACGGCTTCGAACATTGCGTCTGCTCCCCCCATGAATCCGCTGCTGGACAGTCTCCAACCCTACCCCTTCCAGCGCCTCAAGGCCTTGCTGGCCGATGCCCGGCCGACTACCGCCTTACGCCATATCGACCTCTCCATCGGCGAGCCCAAGCACCCTACCCCGCCCTTGATCATGGCGGCGCTGCAGGCCAACTTCGCCGGTTTGGCGCAGTACCCGGCCACCCAGGGCACGCCGGAGCTGCGCGGCGCCATCGCCGACTGGCTGGCTGCCCGCTATGGCATCCCCCGGCCCGATGCGGCGCGCGAGGTGCTGCCGGTCAATGGCAGCCGGGAAGCGCTATTCAGCTTTGTGCAAGCCATGGTGGACAGCCGCGGCGAGGATAAACCGGTGGTGATCTCGCCCAATCCTTTCTACCAGATCTACGAGGGCGCGGCCCTGCTGGCCGGGGCCGAGCCCTATTACCTGGATTGCCGCCCCGCGCTGGACATGCAACCCGACTGGGCGCAGGTGCCGGAAACGGTTTGGCGGCGCACGCAACTGGTGTTCGTCTGCTCCCCGGGTAATCCCACCGGCGCGGTCATGAGCCTGGAAGACTGGCGCCAGCTGTTCGAATTGTCCGACCGCCATGGCTTTATCATCGCCAGCGACGAGTGCTATTCGGAAATCTGGTTCGACACCCCGCCGCTGGGCGGACTACAGGCCGCCCAACAGCTGGGCCGCGACTACAGCCGGCTGGTGGTGTTCTCCAGCCTCTCCAAACGCTCCAACGCGCCCGGCATGCGTTCCGGCTTTGTCGCCGGCGATGCCGCGCTGCTGGCCGGCTATCTGCTCTACCGCACCTACCATGGCTCGGCCATGTCGGCCATGGTGCAGGCCGCCAGCGCGGCCGCCTGGCGCGACGAAAGCCATGTGGAAGCGAACCGCGACCAGTACCGCGCCAAATTCGATGCCGTGGTCCCGCTGCTGGCCGAGCCCTTGGCGGCCGGCTGGCCGGATGCCGCCTTTTACCTGTGGACCCGCATTCCCGCACGCTTCGGCCAGGATGACGCTGCCTTTTGCCGCGCCCTGTTCGAAACCTGCCATGTAACAGTCCTGCCAGGCAGCTACCTGGGCCGGGCGGCGCATGCGGACAATCCAGGCGCCGGACGCATCCGCATCGCCCTGGTGGCGCCGCTGGAAGACTGCGTCGAAGGCGCCCGCCGTATCGCCGAATTCTGCGCTTGACCCAGCGCCCCCTTACCTCACGACCTCAACGAGATATACGCCATGACCCATCCACTCCAGGCCACCATCGAAACCGCCTTCGAGAATCGCGCCGACATCACCCCCGGCAATGTATCGGCCGAATTGCGCGCCGCCATCGACCAGGTACTGCTGGAACTCGACCAGGGCCAATTGCGGGTAGCAGAGAAACGCGATGGCGATTGGGTGGTCAATGACTGGACCAAGAAAGCCGTCTTGCTGTCCTTCCGCGCCTACGACAACCGGGTGATGGACGGCGGCGAGTTCAACTACTTCGACAAGGTGGACAGCAAGTTCACCGGCTGGGGCGACGAACAATTCCGCCAGGCCGGTTTCCGCGTCGTCGCGCCGACCATGGTCCGCCGTGGCAGCTATATCGGCAAGAACGCAGTACTGATGCCCTCCTTCGTGAATATCGGCGCCTATGTCGGCGAAGGCACCATGGTCGACACCTGGGCCACGGTCGGCTCCTGCGCCCAGATCGGCAAGAATGTGCATCTGAGCGGCGGCGTCGGTATCGGCGGCGTGCTGGAGCCCCTGCAAGCCTCGCCCACCATCATCGAGGACAACTGCTTTATCGGCGCCCGCTCGGAGATCGTCGAAGGCGTGATCGTCGAAGAGGGCGCGGTAATTTCGATGGGCGTCTACATCGGCCAGTCCACCCGCATCTACGACCGCGAAACCGGCGAGATCAGCTACGGCCGCGTACCGGCCGGCTCGGTGGTGGTCAGCGGCAACCTGCCTTCGGCGGATGGCAAGTACAGCCTCTATTGCGCCGTGATCGTGAAAAAGGTCGATGCCAAGACCCGCGGCAAGGTCGGCATCAACGAGCTGCTGCGCGGCATCTAAGGCGCACAGATCCACGGCCTGGCCATCTATATAAATACCGCCGCGATACCGGGGAAAACCGGTATCCGGCGGCAATGCCGGCAAATAGCTATCGTATTCCGCCGCGCATCCCCCAAGCCCGCGGCCCGCGCGTGCTAGACTGAGTAGCAAGATACCCGTTGGCTCCCCGTATGTTCTGTCCCCCCGCCGAATTGCAGAAGAAATGTGAAGCGCTAGATGCCAACTGGCGCGCCTACCGCGCTGCGCCGCGTTTCGAGCAGTTCGTCGAATTCGCCATCACCGTCTCCAGCTTCGCCGAGTTCCTGCACAGCAAGGGCCTGTCCGGCCTGCACCAGATTGCCCGCGACCTGGAACAGCAAGCCCTATCGCTATTCGGCGACGAGCTCAGCCATCCCGTACCCGAACATGTGTTCGATGAGTTGGCCAGTCGTATCGCCGGCCTGACGGCCCGGGTGGCCGGCTATATCGAGAACGGCAGCCGGCCCATTGAAGAGCGCCGCGCCGGCAGCCAAGACAGCGACCCCGCCGACGATCTCGCGCCCCCTCGGCGCGTCTGGTTTATCGGCGACAAATCGCCTGCCTGGCGCGATCTGATCACGCAATTGGGTTATTTCGGCGTGCGGGTGGAAGTCTTTGGTTGGCAAAACGTGCCGAATGCCCAGGATGAGCCGGCCATCCTGATGCTCGACACCTTGGGCCTCAGCGCCACCGAAGCCAGCCGCCGCATCAAGATGATCCGGGCGCGCTTCTCCGCCAGCAATCTGCTGGGGCTGAATATCGAAGCCGACTTCAGCTGCCTGCAGGCGATCCTGGGGGCAGGCTGCGACTTCTGCTTTGTCCGCGCCACCCCGCAACCGGCCATCATGGCCAAGATCGTCGAATTGAACGGCGGCGAGGAAGAAGCGCCCTATCGGGTACTGGTGGTGGAGGATTCGCTGACGGCCAGCAAGCTGGTACAACGCACCTTGGGCGAGAACGGCATCGAAAGCCTGGCGATCGCCCAGCCGCGCGAGGTCTTGACCACCCTGAAGCGCTACCAGCCCGACCTGATCCTGATGGATATGCATATGCCGGACTGCACCGGCGTGGAAGCGGCCCGGGTAATACGCCAGCACACCGAATTCCTGTCCATTCCCATCGTCTACCTATCGGGCGAAACCGACGTAGCCCTGCAGATCGAAGCCTTGCGGCTGGGTGGCGACCACTTTCTGACCAAGCCCTTCAATCCGGTCATCCTCAACGCCATCGTCAAGAGCAAGATCGAACGCTACCGCTCCCTGCGCCGCTCCATGTTCCACGACAGCCTGACCGGCCTGCTGAACCACACCAGCTCCAAGCAAAGGCTGGATACCGCCCTCAATCTGGCGATGGCGGAACAAGAACCGATGGCCGTGGCGATGATCGACATCGATCATTTCAAGAAGGTGAACGATAGCTATGGCCACCCGGTCGGCGACCAGGTGATACGCAGCCTGGCCTGGCTGCTTAAACAGCGCCTGCGCAAGAGCGATATCCTGGGTCGTTATGGCGGCGAGGAGTTCCTGGTCGCGCTACCCGGCGCAACCCTGACCCAGGCCTTCCAGATCTTGGACCGCATCCGCCATGACTTCAGCCAGATCAAACACCCCTTCAACGAGACCTGGTTCAACACCACGTTTTCGAGCGGCGTGGCGCAGTTCCCATTGATCAGCAATGGTGAAGCCTTGGTCAAACAGGCCGATGAAGCCCTCTACGAAGCGAAACGTGCCGGCCGCGACCGCGTGGTGGTCCGGGGTTAACCGCCCTCAGGGCTGCACGGTAACTTCATTGCCTACCTGCAATACACCCAGGCTGCGGGCAACCAGATTGATACCGAACATCGTGCCGTCCTCGAAGCGGCGGTAGCCATTAAGCGCTTCGAGCGGCTGACGGTCGTGCGAGGGCTGGCCGGTCTTGGGATCCACGGTGGTAAAGATACAGCGCGAGCAAGGCTTGAGATTCTCGAACCGCACGCCCCCCACGCTGATATGGCGCCAGCTATCCTCGATATGCGGCACGTCTGTTTCCACCACCAGGTTGGGACGGAAATGCCGCATCGACACCGGCTGCAATAGCCGCTTGTTCAGTTCCAGCAAGGAAGCGGTACCGATCAACAAGAGCGGATAGGCGTCGGCGAAACCCACCGGCACCGTGCCGTCGGAACTGGTGCGCCGGGTGGTCTCGTCACCGACGAAAACCAGCCGGCAATTGCTGCCCAGGTAATCGGCAAACCAGAAATCGGCTTCATCGCTGCCGCAGCGGGCCTCGAACTCCTTGCCCCACACCTGCACATCCATGCGCTGCTTCAGCTCGGCTACATTGACCCGCAAATCATCCATGCCCGGCGCCACGAAGGTCGCGCCGTCCGCATCGGTTCGTACTTCCAGCAGCACCAGGCGTGGATGCTGCCGCCCCGTCATAAAGCCGCCGTCCTCGTCCACCAGCATCCAACGCCTATCGTGCTGTAAACCCATCGCTTCGACCACCGCCGACTCGACCAGATTACCGCGACAGGATTTAAGCGGATGGACGTGGATTTCAACTAGACGCATGACGGGCTCCGGCTGGTGGGGTCACAAGTCTGCCCCGATCCGGCGGCGACGACAAATATATGCTCAACAAAGGTGGCGGCACCGTAGAATTCCGCCTCCTCCCGCAATCGCACCGCCATGTCCACTCCGCGCCTCGCCTTTCCTGCCCTCCTGCTGGGGGCTGCTTGCATTGCCTTTGCCGGTATTTTTGTCCGCTTGAGCGATGTCGGGCCGGTTGCCACCGGCTTTTGGCGCATGCTGCTGGCTACGCCCATCCTTTGGCTGCTGAGCCTGCGCAGTCCGGCGCCGCCGCTGAGCCGAAAGCAATACGCCAGCATCGCCCTGGTCGGCCTGTTCTTTGCGCTGGACCTCTCGATCTGGCACTTGGCCTTGCATATCACCACCGTGGCCAACGCCACCCTGTTGGGCAATTGCGTGCCGGTTTTCTGCGTGCCCATCATCGGCTGGTTTATCTGGAAAGAACCGATCTCGCGCGACTTCTACCTGAGTTTCGCCATTACGGTCCTGGGCGTATTGCTATTGACCGGCGAGAATTTCAGCGTCGCGCCCGACCGTTTTCGCGGCGACCTGCTGGCCAGCCTGGCCGCGGTGTTCTATTGCGGCTATCTACTGACGATCAAGCTGGTGCGCCAGCAGGTGCCGGTGATGCGCTTGATGGCATTGAGCGGCGCGGCCGCATCGGTGGTGCTGCTGGGCATCGCCCTGGCACGCGGCGAGGTCATCATGCCGACCAGCTCCCATGCCTGGGCCGTCCTGATCGCCCTCGCCCTGCTCACCCAGGTAGGCGGCCAGACGCTGATCGCCTATGGCCTGGGCCATGTTGCCGCGCATGTATCGGCGCTGGCACTGATGTTCCAACCGCTGGTCTCCGCCATTGCCGCCTGGGCCATCTTTGGGGAAGCGGTATCGTGGCTGCAATTCGGCGGCGCGATGGTGATCGTGGCGGGGGTTTGGCTGGCCAAGGCGCGCAGCGATTGAGGCGGTGCGCATCCATAGAACCCAGGCTGCTGCGAGCAGAAAAATGAACGGCGTATATGCCTCGCCGTTAATTTTTTAATTCCATCACAATGATTTTTATTGGATGAGTGCTTACGTTTTCGTCTTGATGCAGTTCGTTCGGAATATCTTTGGTTAAAAAATAGCTTTTATTTTTCTCGAGCTGCATGTAGTGGGATTTTCCTTGCTTATCCGTGATTTTCAGGGTTCCACTATCGAGTGCGACCAAGACCCGGTCGTGTTCGTGCCGGTGCATTTTCAGTACCTGCTTGGCGCCAGGGTAAATGACGGCTTCCCATACATCCACCTTGTCATTTGCAAGGTGTGAGGTTCTCTTCGTCGCCAAGGCTTCCGCCCAAGAAACACTCATTAAAAATACAAGCGATAGAATAATTCTTGATAAGAAATGCATTTCAGCCCCATTTTTTTGAAAATAAAAAATTCAGCGTTTTCAATAGCGCACCGCCATCCAGCACTGCCGACGCAAACAAAATGCGTACAGATTTTGCGTCTCGAATAAATATCCTGTTATCAGATTTGCCATCTGAATTTCTGTTTCCCGACACAAGGTTGTAGGGCTCAACGCACTGCTATCGTTGGGTACCCCACTTGGGGAACCCATACCCATGCCGAGAGTCTCTATCCTCACGCATTCGTTGCCATCACTGCGGGCCGCCAACTTACAGCTTGTCACAATGTATCCCACAGGCTACAATTAACATGCTAAAAATAAGCAAAACTAGCGTATACGAAATGTGGTTTCAAGGTTTACGTGATAAAACAGTGAAGGCACGTATCAATGCGCGCTTATCCAGACTGTCACTAGGTAACCACGGAGATGCCAAACCCGTTGGGCATGGCGTGTCCGAATTACGCATTGATTACGGACCAGGCTATAGGGTGTATTACTTTCAGACAGGAGTCGAATTGATCATTCTACTAGCTGGCGGTGACAAATCCACCCAGGCAAGAGATATACAAACTGCATTGCAATTGCGTAAAGACCTATGAGGAATAAAATCATGAAACCCGTAATTACCGATTGGGATGCGGCAGACTATCTCGCCACACGAGAAGACCAAGCCCTATACCTGGATGCCTGTATCGCAGAGGCCGATGGCGATGCGGCCCTTATTGCCAAGGCGCTAGGGGACATTGCGCGCGCGCGCGGCATGGCGCAAGTAGCCGCTGCGTCTGGATTATCACGCGAAAGTCTATACAAGGGGCTATCCATTGATGGCAATCCTTCATTTTCCACAGTTTTAAGAGTTATGAAGACTCTCGGCTTGGAGCTGCATGCCAGCGCCAAGAAAGAGGCTACCTCAGCCTAGCCATAGCGCAAAACCCAGGCTGTTCTGCGTAAACCAGCCTAATCGGCTACGGCATACCCAGAGTTTGCGTCCATACCCATCGCACTAACGCCCACCGACTTGTCCACGATTCGGAGTCTCTCCAGTACACTTCGACGCTCTGCGTTATTGGAGCCGCAATGTCTGATCTTTCCTCCCGCCTGATCATCGCGCTGCTGGTCGGCGCCTCCCTGACCTGCCTGGCCGACGAAGCCACCGTTCAACCCACCGCCCCCATCGCCGTCCCCGTTGACCTCGCCCCACCGGCCGCGCCTGAGTCGCCCGACGTCGCTGTCGAGCCACCTCCCCCCGGCCAGCGTTGGTTGCAGCACGCCCGGAACGACCTGCTCCCCTGGTGGACCCAGGCCGCAGCCCAGGGTGAACCGGTTGGCCGCTTCCCTACTTTCCGCTGCAACGACGGCAGCGCCTACCTGGCAGCCAAGCCCTGCCCCGAATTGGCTAACCCGCCCGCCTGGCTGAAAGGCGAGCTGGGACGCGACTATGTGCGCATGCAAGCGAGGCAGATCTACGCCTACGCGATGGGATTCCATCTGACCGGCGATATCAAGCTGCTGCGCCTGGCCCAAGCCGGCGTTGCCGATCTGCGCGAACGCGCTTTGGACCGCAAGACCGGCAGCGCCGCCAGCTGGTACGAGAAGGGCAAACCCATGCCCGCCATCGGCTTGCGTACGGCACAGGATCTTTCCTACGCCGGCCTCGGCCTGGCCAGTATGTATTACCTCACCCGCGACCCCCTGGTATTGGTCGACCTGATCAAGCTCAAGCAGCATATCTTCGCCAGCTACCGCGATGCCAAGACCGGCCTGATCCGCTGGCAAGCCAAGGGCGGTAGCGAAGCCCAGCGCGAGGAACTGGTCGCCACCCTCGATCAGCTCAACGCCTATATGGTCCTGGTGGCCCCCATCCTGCCCGAGGGACCACTCAAGCAGCAGTGGCTGCAGGATATCGCCACGCTATCCAAGGCCATGGTCAGCCGCTTCCACGATGCGGAGCAAAGCCGTTTCTGGGGAACACGCGGCCAGGCCGACAGCGAATCGGCCGACGGTCGTCACAATGACTTCGGCCATACGGTCAAGGCGTACTGGATGCTCTATCTGGGCGCCCGCCTCAATCGCGACCAGTCATTGTCGGCTTTCGCCCGCGACGGCATGCGCAAGACGCTGGACCGGGCCTGGCTGAAAGACAGCGGCAGCTGGGGCGAAAAGCTGCTCCCGGACGGGCGTACCGACCCGAACAAGAGCTGGTGGAGCTACGCCGAACTGGACCAAGCCGCCGCCACCCTCGCCATGCTGGAGGGCGATAAGGCCGATCGCTGGAAAGCCGCCGGGGATTGGTGGTTGACGCATTTCGTGGATAGCGCGCGCGGCGAAGTCTGGGGCAGCCTACCCGCCGACGGGAAGGCTGATACAACTCAACTGAAGCAGCATCATTGGAAGAACGGCTTCCATTCGATGGAACATGCGCTGG
Organism: Chitinimonas arctica; assembly: GCF_007431345.1. Classification (NCBI taxonomy): domain Bacteria; kingdom Pseudomonadati; phylum Pseudomonadota; class Betaproteobacteria; order Neisseriales; family Chitinibacteraceae; genus Chitinimonas; species Chitinimonas arctica. Next base: position 1,062,679 of record NZ_CP041730.1, read on the forward strand.
TGAACTACATCGCCTCCCAGGCCCTGGCCGACCAGCCTGCCACGCTCTATTTCGCACTGCCCAACAGCAAGCTCGCCAGAAACCTGACAGCCTATATGTTCGGCGGCCGCGAGATCAGCCGGCAGAATCTGAAGTCCGATGCAGGGGTGGTACAGCGGGTGGAATTTTCGCTGAAAACGGAGAAGTAAAACTTGGCATATCCATGGGTATCCCGGTTTCCACCGGGGTGCTCATGCAGCCCTGCAAGCCGCGCCACTGACCGATCTCGCAACAAGCCAGCGCATTTGCTTCCATTTCTTCAGGCACATCTGCAATACTGGCTCCCCAGGTTGCCGATCCCAAAAGCGCGGTCTAACATGCGATAGGGAATGTTTTCAATTGTTTACCGGAGGGTTTACCAATGAAATACACGCTTCTTGTCGCTACGCTGCTCGCTGCCACCGTGCCATCGGTCTATGCCGCTGAAGCCGCCGCAGCATCCACTACCGGAACGACCGCAGGTACCACCGCCGCAGGCGCGGGTGCAACGGCCGGCGCCACCGCCGCAGTCACCACTTCCACCCTGGTTGCCGTAGGCGCGGGCGTTGCCGCAACGGTAGCCGCCACATCCAATTCGAACGACTCGTCGACGACCCACAGCACGCCCACTCACTGAGTCGGGCGATGGCCGGTGTAACGTATCTGTGAACGAAATAGCCACGATATCGTGGCTATTTCGTTTTCTCCGCTTGCGATATCCCCCCACCCCTTCGCTACAGTCGACTAATGCCCAAACGCCCCCGCTCCGCATTACTCCTCCCTTTATTGATTTCCAGTCTTTTTGCCCAGGCCGACAGCAGCCTAGGCGGCCAAAGCGGCCTGATCCAGATGCCGGATGCGCGTATCGGGCCGGATGGCACCTGGCGTTTAGGCTACAACCAGCAATCGCCTTACCGGGCGATCTGGAGCAGTATTTCACTGATGCCCTGGCTGGAAGCGTCGGGCCGATTTACCCGGGTTTCGGGCGTGAAAGGCTTCGCGGTGGATCAGGGCTATGGCGACTACGGCGACAAAGCCTTTGCCGCCAAACTCAAGCTGCACGAAGAAGAGGGTTGGCTTCCCAGCGTGGTGCTTGGTATCGACGACTTCGAGGGTACCGGCTTGTTCAGTTCCCAGTACCTGGTTGCCAGCAAGCAGATCGGACCGCTGGACGTCAGCCTTGGCTATGGCAAGAAGCGTATCGACGGCGCTTTTGGCGGGGTACGCTATGCGCTGCCGTTTGCGGAGAATGTGCGATTGGTGGCCGAATATGAGGCAAACAATTACGCCAATGCCCAAGGCAAGGCCGCCAATCGAAAGAAAGGCGTGAATGTCGGCGTCGAATACAAATGGGGCTGGCTGAACGGCCAGCTGAGTCGCCTGAACGATGGGACGGTCGGCGCCAATCTGTTTGTCTCGGTACCGTTGAATCAAAAGGAATTCATTCCCAAATTCGACGAGCCGGCGGTCATGGCCAGCCTGCCGCCGCGGCCGACCGAGCAACAATGGCACAACGATACGCAATACCGTCGCAATCTACTGCGCGCGCTCAGCAAGCAGGACTTTCGCGATATCCGTTTCAATCTTTCCGGTACCACCCTGCAGCTCAGCCTGACCAATACGCGCATCTCCAAACCCAGCCGCATCGCCGGGCGCGCGGCGCGCATCGCACTCGCCCATGCGCCATTCGGCACCCGCGAAATCGTCGTCACCATCGAGCAGAACGGTAGCAGCATCCAGAGCTATGAGTTCACCGATACCGATGCCTTGTCGAACTACTTCAACGGCTCCCTATCGCGTGAAAAGCTCGCCCGCACCATCACCATTCGGCAACCCAGCCCAAACGAACAACTGCAAAAGGACGAAGCGGCCGAATTGCTGACAGCGCTGGACGATATGCGTTACAGCACCGAGCTGCAAGCTGGCGGCGGCAGCGGCGAACTGGGGCAACTGACGATACGCGATACCGGTTTGAGCAATCTGCGGATCTCACCCAAGATAGGTACCTACTTCAATGACCCCAGCGGGGTACTGAAATACGATCTGTACCTGCATAGCGGCCTGACCGCGCGACTGGCACGCAATACCTTCGTCGAGCTGGCGGCCACGGCGACCGTACTGGAAAACGTCTCCACGGTTACCCAGGCCTCCAACAGCGAGTTGCCGCATGTGCGTTCCGATATCGCCGACTACAAGCGCGACGGCCGGTATACCTTGTCGCGCGCAGTAGTGAATCAGTATTTCCATCTGGACAAGGGGCTCTATGGCCGCGCCAGTGCCGGGCTATACGAAGAAATGTACGGCGGCGTGGGTGGGCAGGTGCTGTACCAGCCGGACGGCGCCCCGGTGTCGTTCGACTTGGCCGTCGATTGGCTGAAACAGCGCGGTACCGCGGGTGATTTCCGCTTCCGCGACTACAAAACCACCACGGCCATTGCGTCGCTGCACTATCGCATCCCCAGCCAAGGGATTACCGCCACGGTGCGGGCCGGCCGCTTCCTGGCCCGCGATGAAGGCGCCCGCTTTGAAATGTCGCGCCGCTTTCAATCCGGTGTCGAGGTGGGCGCTTGGTATACCGTTACCAACGGACATGACATCACCTCTCCCGGCACCCCGTCCAAGCCCTATCGCGACAAGGGTATTTTCATGACCGTGCCGCTCAATATCATGCTAACCCGCGATACCGCCGCCACCGGCAGCTACGGCCTGAGTCCGTGGACGCGCGATGTGGGGCAGATGGTCAACTCGCCCGGCGACATCTATTCGCATGTCTCGCGCTATTTCAGCAACCGCGAAGATCATGACGGCCTGGTCGAGCTGGGCGACCATGACGACAACTACCCCATGCAGCGCCCCACCAGCCTGTTCTTCCGACGCCCCTTGCATGACTTCGGCGCCCTGTTGGCCAGTGGTGCGGCGGATACGGCCAGCATTAGCGCGCTCAAGAAAGGGGCGGTGGCCGGCGGGATGATCTGGTTGGCCAGCCGCCTGGACGATAAGGTGGATCGCAGGACCAGCAGGGCCGAGCCAAGCAAGCGGGAGCGTTCCACGATCAAGCTGGGTAACGCCCTGCCGTGGGCAGGCTTAGCCGTTTCCGGCGCGCTGGCCACCTACGAGGGCGACGATAGATTGAGTAGAACCGCCTACTCGGCGCTGCAGGCTGGCCTTGCCGCCGGCGCCTTGTCGGAAGCCGGCAAATGGGCTTTCGGGCGCGCCCGGCCCAGCACCGAAAAGGGCCATGGCAACTTCGACGGTTTCAATACCAAGCGGGCGCAACATAGCTTCCCCTCCAGCCATGTGGCCGTCGCGACCGCCGTCGTCACGCCTTTTGCCCAGGAATACAATCTGCCGGGCCTCTATGTACTTCCCGGCCTCACGCAATATGCCCGCCTGCGGGGTAGGGAACATTGGTTTTCGGATGTGATGGCAGGCAGCATGCTGGGTTATGCGGTAGGCAATTACGCTTGGGAATGGAATCGCAAGCGTAGCAAAAACCAACCGTCGATCCAGATCGGTGCGCAATCGGTCAATCTAAGCTGGGATCTGCCATGAAACAGCTATTCATTGTATTGGCCTTCGCCTTGCCTTCCGCATTCGCCAATGCGGCGGATAGCTGCAAGGTACTGGACCCGGAACTGCACGGAAGCTACCAGGGGCCGTGCGACAGCGATGGCTATGCCAGTGGGCAAGGCCGGGCAAAAGGCCTGGCCGAGTATGAGGGCATGTTCAAGGCGGGAAAGAAGCATGGGAAGGGCGTGAAGACCTGGCCTGCGGTGGGGGACCGCTATGAGGGTGACTTCAGCGAGGATTTTCGCCATGGCTGGGGTAAATACAGTTGGGGGGCTAAAAGCCAGTGGGCGGGGGAGCGGTATGAAGGGGGCTATCTACGTGACCGCAGGCAAGGCCAGGGAGCCTATTTCTGGCCTAATGGTGATAATTTCTCGGGCGAATGGCGAGACGACCTGCGCTATGGACAGACCGTGATGGAAATCCGCCGGAAGTTCAGCAAGGACTTGGCACTCGCCGCCAGCCAGACTCCGGGAATGCAGCTTTGCCGAGAAGCGCGCTATGGTATTGCCAACAGGGTATTGCTGCGGGCGACCCTGGATCAAGCGGACGCTACGCACCGAATCGTGCAATTGAGCAAGGAAAGCGCTCAAACCGGTTTGTACCCCGATGGCAGTGTGGATATCGCAAAGGAAATTGAGCTTTGGGCGCCTTGTTCGGCAGCTTGATCACCACCAGCTTAGCGGCAGCAGCGGCAAGATCCCCGCTGCCGCATGCATCCCGATCAATGCGCTAAGCGCTACCGCGCGCGGCGGCGGCGGTCGCAACAATCGTGGGCCTCGTCCGTAAAGCATCCATCATGATCACCGACGACGGTACGGGATCACATCCCGCGCAAAGGTAATCGTTCATCTCACCCGATGGCTGAAACCCGGAGACACAATCCTTCAGTACTTCAAAGATGGTCTTTTGATCATGCAGACTGCAAGCGACCCGAAGCGTCTCAAGCGCCTTTTCCAGTTCTAACCATTCGATGAATCGCTCCTGCGCCTTCATGATCTTGGGGTGTTCAGTGCCGATCACATCGTCGCCGATCAGCAATTCCTCGTACAGCTTTTCGCCTGGCCTTAGGCCCGTGAATACGATATCGATTCCCGCGCGCATGCCACTCTTGGTGGGCAGCACATCGAAACCACTGAGATGGATCATTCTTCGGGCGAGATCGATAATCCTTACCGGCTCCCCCATATCCAACACAAATACTTCGCCGCTCTTACCCATCGCTCCGGCCTGAATAACCAATTGAGCCGCTTCCGGAATAGTCATGAAATAGCGGGTGATTTCGGCATGGGTCACGGTAACCGGGCCGCCTTCCGCAATCTGTCGCCGGAAAAGCGGTACAACCGAGCCGGACGATCCAAGTACATTGCCGAAACGTACCATCGCAAAGCGAGTACGTACCTTCGGATCCGCGGTCATGGCTTGAAGGACCAATTCAGCCATGCGTTTGCTGGCTCCCATGACATTGGTAGGGCGCACCGCCTTATCCGTGGAAATCAGCACAAAGGTGGCCACACCTGCCGCAACCGCCGCCCGCGCGGTCGAAAGCGTACCAAACGTATTGTTCAGGATACCTTCCGTAATATTGAATTCGACTATGGGAACATGTTTATAGGCGGCCGCGTGATAAACCGTATTGACGCCGTAGCGGCGCATAATACGTTCCACCCTATCTTGTATCTGCACCGAACCGAGTACCGATACCACTTCGACCGACAAGTCCAGGTCACGAATGGATCGCTTCAACTCAGCATCAATACTGTACAGTGCAAATTCGCAAATCTCGTACAGGACCAGACACTTTGGTCCTTGAGCCAGTATCTGACGGCACAGCTCCGAGCCTATCGACCCACCAGCTCCTGTCACCATCACCACACGTTCATGAATATCCGCCTGCAATAAGGCAACGTCGGGCGGCACCGCTTCCCGAGCCAGCAACTCATCGACGCTGACTTCGCGAACATCGGCCAAGCTGATCTCGCCATTGACCAGATCCGCAACGCCGGGAATGGCCCGCACCTCCACCCTGAGATGTTCCAGGCGATCAATAATGTTCAATCGCTGGGCATAGGGCGCAGACGGCATGGCCAATAACACCCTCGTTGCGCCGGTAAGCTTGACCACCGCCGAGATATCCTTGCTGGGATAGACCTTGATACCCACGATGGACAAGCCTTGCTTGGACTTGTCGTCGTCCATAAAGGCAACCGGGTCGAACTCGGTACCGGCCCGTAAGGCTACCGCCAATTGCCGCCCCGCGTCACCGGCACCGTAAATCAGGATTTTGCGCCGATGATTGCGTGGATTCACGGCAGAGCGCAGCAGGGCTCGAACCATGTAGCGGCTGGCGCAGACATAAGACACACATAGGCACCAAAAAATGGGAAAAGCGGCCAGCGTAAAGAAATGGAAATCAAGCAGGCGCGCCAGGACCGCATACACAATCAGTGCAAACGACACGGCCCTGATAGCCGTTGCAACCGCTCGCTCATCCAAATAACGTATTACCGCACGGTAGAGCCCGGATTTAATAAACACGGGCAGGCTCACTACCGACAACATAACCAGCTCGGACACTATACCCGTATCAAACCCCCAACTACCGGCATGCATGCAAACTGCAAGCCATAAACAAAGCGGCAGTAGGAAAAAATCCGCCAGCACCATAATAATGCTTTTTGCATAACGCGGGAGTCCAGCAATTCTTCTTAGCATTGGTTGCCGCCTACCTATACAGGTTTAGTTATCGATCAAATTCCCCCAAACAACTTCGCCTTCAATATAGAGCAGATCAAAGAAGTATCAACCTAGCATGCTTCACTGCAGAAAATTATCTCACCGAGTTAAGTAATTACTAATAAGCTCCACTACACGCTCTTGCTGATCGGCAGACATATTCGAACCGGATGGCAAGCAGATACCACGGTTAAACAACGCCGCACACACCGATGATTCAAAATGATCGAATGAAGGACAGCTTGCAAAGATCGGCTGCATATGCATGGGTTTCCACAGCGGCCGGGCCTCGATGCTGTCTGCCGCCAGGCGCCTGATCAGGTCCGTACTGGATACCGTCGCATCTTCACTCAAGGTACAGGCAGTCAACCAATGCGTGGAGCGACTCCACTCCGGCTCCGGCATCCATTTCAGCAAGGGAAGATGCGCCAATTTCTCCTTATAGACTTGAAAGACATTACGCCTGGCCTCGACCCTTTCATCCAATACACGTATCTGACCACGCCCCACCCCGGCCAATATATTGCTCATGCGATAGTTATAGCCAATTTCGGTATGTTCATAATGCGGTGCCGCATCGCGAGCCTGGGTTGCCAAGAAGCGTGCTTTCTTGATCAAATCCTCATTTTCCGACACCAGCATGCCCCCACCCGAGGTGGTAATGATCTTATTGCCATTAAAAGAATAAATACCCATCACACCGAAGGTACCGCTCCATTTACCCTTATATTTCGCACCTAAGGACTCGGCAGCATCCTCCACCATGGGCACGCCGTATTTTTGACATAGATCCATAATGGGATCCATATCCGCACTTTGCCCATATAAGTTGACTACAATTACCGCCTTGGGCAATTTTCCTTCCCGCTTTGCCCAGACAAAAGCCTTTTCCAAAGCAATAGGCGACATATTCCAGCTTTGCGGCTCGGAATCGATAAATACCGGCTGCGCGCCCTGATAAATAATCGGATTTGCACTTGCGACAAATGTCAGCGAGGAACAAAACACCCAATCGCCTTTGCCAACACCTAATATACGCAAGGCCAAATGGATGGCGGCGGTTCCCGAACTCAACGCTGCCGCATGGGAAATACCAACATACTCTGCCAACTCCTTCTCGAAAGCATCTACATTGGGCCCCAGCGGGGCGATCCAATTGGTCCGAAATGCTTGATCGACGAACTCCCGCTCCCACGAACCCAGATGCGGTGTCGACAACAATATCTGCTCGTCGAGATCTCGCCGTTCGATTACCTTGATGACGCATCCTGCCTCATCCAGTACCGGTAGATGATTGATCATATGTTGATTCATCAATGCCAGGGCGACTTCGCGCGTGATGCCTTCCTGCACGACGATGGACTCGATACGAGGTAGCCCCATCAAGTTGTCCTGCAGTTGCACCCCATCGAGCAATAGGCGCCGGATATCGCCATCCGTGATCGTGCGCTCGAAAACCCTTTGCTCATTCTGCAGCAGCAGGATGCCGGATGCCTGTACGTCCAGGATAGCCAGCGCATCAAAAAGTGTAGTGGACCGACCGACGCTGATTTCAGCAATATTCATTTTAGTTTTCCCGAACACATCGAGCCGGCGTACCCACATAGGTCCGCCCCGCTATTAAATCGTTTAACACCACCGCGCCTGCACCGACAATGCAGCCGTCTCCAATTTTTACACCGGGTAAAACATTCGCACCTGCGCCGATTAAAACCCGCTCCCCAAGCGTCACGCCGCCCGCCAAGGTAGCATTCGGTGCGATATGCGAAAAAGCGCCTATCCGGCAATCATGATCCACAACGGCGCCGTGGTTGATAATGCAGGCAAGTCCAATATCGGCATCCGGCGCCAGGATTGCGCCGGCGGCGACAAAGGAACCTCCGCCCACTTTCGCTGAATTTGCCACAATCGCACGCGGATGGACCAGGGAATGACTTTCCATACCCGCCTCTTGGCAAAGACCATTGAGTTGGGCACGTGCTTGGTTATTCCCTATCGCGACGTGGAAACGTCCGCCTTTTGCCAATGCAAGTGCTATCGGCGCGATGATTGCCAGTCCCATTAAACGCGTGCCGGCCAGCGCAAGATTATCGTCGGCAAGCCGCAGGGAATAACGATGCGAATCAGCCTGTAGCTTGGCTACATCCATCACCACTTTGGCATGGCCACCGCCACCCACGATCAGCAGGGAATCAGTATGCATTCGCCTTCCTCAATACTGCCGGGGAAATATCCAATGCAGACAGCAACTCGGCCATCCTGCCTGCAGCCCCGCCGGCATCGTAAACATTACGGGGAGCATAAGGCCCATGCGCCAGTATGCGGCCAAGCGCTGCTGTCATATCGCATTCCTGCGCATCGACATCGATCACGTTGCTATTGCGCTCCCGTAAATGCTGGCGGGCACCAATATTCATGACCGGCGTACCAAAGCTGCCCGCCTCTATGATCCCGCTGCTGGAGTTGCCAACCATGACATCGCAGTGTGCCATCCAGGAGACAAATTCTTCGCGGGGAAGATGGGTAAAAATGCGGACATCGGCCCGATCTTCGTATTTCTCAAGAACCGACCGTATCTCGTCCCCACCCGCGTCGGAATTCGGCCGCAAGGCAATGAGCTGTAAATTGTGTGCCAAACAGGCATCCAACAGTCCTTTTACTTCCAGGGAAGCTTGGTCGGACTGCTGTAACACCGGGTGATAGACCAGCAAGGCAATCCCCCTGTCGCGGTCAAAGCCGACGCGATGGCACAAGCCAGACCGATCGAATGCTGCCAGGTCCGCCAGGCCATCCAACCCGGGCGCGCCGGTCAGAAAGACAGCCTCCGCTTGTTCGCCCATCCGTACCAGCCGCGCTTGCGCCTGTTCGGTCGCCACGAAATGGAAATGCGACAACTTGGAGATAGCATGCCGAACCGGTTCATCCACGGTGCCGGAGCGCTCGCCGCCATGGATATGCACGATCGGGATATTCAGATGTATGGCTGCCAGCGCCCCAGCCAACATTTCGCCGCGATCCCCCAGCAGCAACATCAGGTCGGGCTTGATGCGTGCCAGGGTGAGCACGCATTTATCAAGGGTATGCGCCATATTTCTCGCCATCGCGACGCCAGTGCCCGCCTCGTCCACCAAGGGTATGCGTTCTACTATCCTCAATCCCGCCTTTGAGATTTCATCCACCGTCATGCCGAATTTCGGCGACAAGTGCATACCGCAAGCAATGATATCCAACGACAAACCGGGCGAGGCGGCAATCGCCTGCAAGGCATTTTGCATCAATCCAAAATCGGCGCGGGTACCGCTTAGGTAACAGACACGGCGAACCGTCGCCCTCATATGACATCACTCCATTGCAGGGTGACCCCCGGCTCGATATCGCGCGACGCTTTCCTGCCAATCAACGAGAGGATTTCCTTGGGGGCAATGCCATTACCTGGGCGCATCAAACCGATATCTTCCCGCGCCAGTATCTGGCCGGCCGAGACGCCACGCAGCAAGGTCACACTGCGGCGCACCAACTCCCGTACCGGCAATTCGCTATTGCTTGGTTCCTTGATTGCGGAGCCCAAGGCTTGCTCCACCTCGCGAACCCGCGAGATCAGATCCGCAAGCCCGGCAGGCTCGAGCGAAGCCGTATGATCGGGACCGGGCAATTCGCGATCGAGCGTAAAGTGCTTTTCAATCACCCTGGCCCCCATGGCCACCGCGGCAACCGACACGGTCGATCCGTCGGTATGATCGGAATAGCCAACCGGTAAGCCGGTGGCCTGCGCAATGGTGACCATGGCGCGTAGATTTACATCAACCAGGGCAGCAGGATAATTCGAAGTACAGTGCAGAATCGTGAGCACTTCCTCCAGCGGTGCCATAAAGCCCAATGATGTCCGCACTGAACGAATGGTCCCCAGTGCCTCCATGATCTCCGCCAAGGTCGCCATGCCGGTAGAAAGAATCAGTGGCACATTCTTTGCGGTCAGATGCGCGAGAAAGGGCAGATTGGTGATTTCCCCCGATGCGACCTTGATACGGCGCATACCCAACTCGATCAGGAAATCCGCCGCTTCCTCATCAAATGGCGTGGACATGAACTCAATACCAAGCGCCTTGCACTGCTCCACCAGCTTTCGATGCAGCGAGTCGGACATTTCCAATTGTTTGAGCATGGCATGCTGATCGCCGTCACCCGTTTCGCGAGCCTGGTACTCTGCCTTGGCCGCCCCCTTCCGGACCAATTTATCCGCGGAAAAAGTTTGGAACTTGACGGCATCGGCGCCACAGTCGGCGGCAATTCGCACCAACTGCAAGGCTAGCGCCTCATCGCCATTGTGATTGACACCCGCTTCGGCAATAAAAAATGTACTCATTTTGTCTTCATCCAATCGTCAATCAACAATTCCGCTACACGCCAATCGAACAGGGTATCTATATCGATGTTCTCGACGGCTTCGGAACAGAGAACCGAGCGGCAGCGCTTTGGGGTGAATGTGCCTTGCTCCCGTAGCGTCCGCACCTTGGTGAGATATAGCGCGCCATTGACTGCGTATGCGGGTGGATAGTCCTGCGAACGCGTGATGCCTGTGGAGTTATCCACCCACGCCTCCAGGCAACCGCTCGTGCCCTCCCTATATGCGAGATACGGATGGGTACTGGCCATGGAAACGCCGATGACGCCGTCGCAATCTTCTTCCGCAAGTAAATCGAACGCGCTTTGCCAGCGTGTTTGAAACCGAACCGGCGTGGTAGGTTGCAACAGTGCGACCGCATCGAATTCGCGTCCGACCTTGCTCAGGTAGTCCAGCAACTCCAATACCACGTCGAGGGATGCGGTCTTGTCCTGCGCCAATTCGGCCGGCCGTAATCGACTCACGTCCAGGCCTGCATGACGTCCCACTTCGGCAATTTCCGCACTATCGGTGGAAAGCTGTATGTCGCTAAACCAGGGGATGGTTTGCGCGAACGAAATCGTCCAGGCAATCAGCGGCTTATCGAATAGCGGCCGCGTATTCTTTCCGGGCAGCCGCTTCGAGCCGCCTCGCGCAGGGATAACCGCAAGAACGCGCATCAGATTTGGATAAAACTGCGCAATATGCTCAATCCCACCTTCCCGCTGCGCTCGGGGTGGAACTGCGTCGCCATGACATTGGCCTGCTGAACCGCCGCGCATAAGCGGTGGCCACCATACAGGGTATCGGCCAGGCGAATGGAAGGATCCGACGGCACCGCAGCGTAGGAATGCACGAAATAAACCGCCGCACGTTTGGCTTCAAGTCCTTCCAATACGCCACCGCGCCAATGCTCGCACCCTTCCGCAGGGATCAGATAGTTCCATCCGATCTGCGGCACGCGTTGCTGAATATTCTGGGTATTCCGGCTGGGTATTCCTCGTACCCTCCCTTCGAGAATGCCCAAGCCGCGATGCTCGCCAAACTCTTCGCTACCTTCGAACAACATTTGCATGCCAACACAAATCCCCAGAAAGGGGCGCTCAGTGGCAACAAAACGGTGGATGACTTCGTCGAAACCGCGACTTGCCAACTCCGAAATACAATCGCGGAACGCCCCCACCCCCGGTACCACCAACCTTTCCGCCGCCAGGGCCAAGGACGCATCCTCGGTAATGGTGACATCGGCCCCGCAATGCTCGAAAGCACGCGCCACGTTGAGCAAATTACCCATTCCGTAATCCAGCAAGGTGATTTTGCTACACATCCACCAGCTCCCTTACGAAGAGACCTGCGTCCAATGCGGTTTGTCGAATAGTCATCAAGTCCATTCGATTGTAATGAAGGACATCCGCCATCGCGATGGCATCAGCCAACCCTTCGTTCGCCGCCAAGACAAAGTCTTCCGGGCTGCCCATCCCGCCACTGGCGATAACCGGCACCGACACGGCCTGGCTTATCTGGCGTATAAGCGGAATATCGAATCCCTTGCGGGTCCCTTCCCGATCAACGGAGGTCAACAAAATCTCCCCCGCACCCAATGCCACGCCTCGAACCGCCCACTCAAGTACGTCCAGGCCGGTACGCTCTCGCCCATTGTCGGTGTAGACCTCCCAGCGATCGGATGTCGTCTGCTTCGCTTCAATGGACAGCACCATGGCCTGGGAACCAAAACGATAGGCAACCTCCGAAATCAAATCCGGCCGCGCCACGGCGGCGGTATTGATGGCCACCTTATCCGCGCCGGAACGGAGAATATGTTTCGCATCTTCAGGCGAGCGTATGCCGCCACCCACGGTAATGGGAATAAACACCCTATCAGCGGCACGACGGATGATATCGCTCAGATTGTTGCGGCCATACAAGCTGGCGACAACATCCATGTAGACCAATTCGTCCGCACCCGCTTCGTAATATTTAAGCGCGTACTCCTGCGGATCGCCGATCACGCGCAATCCTTCGAGATGCACCCCTTTAATCAAGTTCGGTCCCTTGATATCCAGGCGAGGAATGATGCGAACGTTTCTCATCATTTTTCTTTGTCGGTTAAATGGTTCTCATGCCAGGCAGCATGCCGGAGGATCCACTCATCCCCCTCTTTTTTCCATAGATGATCGGAACGCCAGCTGTCAATCACCTCCTCGAATTGTTCCTGCCCGATTGAGCAATACTCCAGAAACTCCTGCAAATGACGCTTTGGAAATTCGCCGTCGTAGCGTCTTACCAACGCCACCGCTTCCTCGCGGGTTATCTTACCGTCGCGCACTTCATGCGCCGCATCCGACGTCGTACGACCGATACCGAACTTGATATACCCCAGGTAATAATGAAAGCCGTCGATCCGATCATCCAGGCTGGCATATTTCGAATAGGTCCCTTCCGAACGCTCCGTATTCGGCGAAAAACCGGTGTGCTCACGGCAATAATAGTAATTTTCCTGGGGGTCCCAAAATTTGTAATAGCCCAGAAAATGGATTTCGGTCTTGTTATTCTTTATTTCATCGAACTTTGGCGCCATAAATGGCTTCAAATCCGACAAGGTCAGACCATGCTCCAGCCAGAACTCCGGCGGCAATCCAGAAAAATAATGCGTATCGTGATCCTGAATTTCCCTATCCGGACGATGCGCATTCTTCATATCGCCGCCATACTCGACCTCGCCGTTCTCCCCATACATGATCAGTGACACATTATGCTTGATGGCCATGCTAAGCGGAAAGTTGGTCTGCCCATAGATAAATGGCTGAAATGGATCGCCAAGATGGGCGAAGGAGAGTTGCGTCAACTTCCTGGTCACCACGCCATTAGGCGTGCCGAGCACATTATCAAAGCCGGCGCGAATAAAAGCGTCCAGGTTACGGCGACCGATTTCAGTTGCCCATAGTGGCGCCCATGTCACCGTCAATGGATTCATGCCATATTTGTATTTAAGCTGATGGGCGACAAAACTACCATCCTTCCCTCCGCTGCAAGGAACGATTACGTCATATTCCCCATTGCCTTTACGGTGTTTGTCGCACAATGCAAGCAATTCCCGTTCTCGCTCCGTCCAATCGATTTTATTGCGCTTGTACTCTGCAAAATTGCAAGCCGAGCAAACACCCTTTTCATCGAAAGTGATCCGGGGACGTTGATTCGAAATCGTACATTTCCTGCAGTAACGAACTTCGCTCGGAAGCTTGTACTTGGCAATCACGTCAACTTTCTGCACAAAGCGCTCCTATAGGCCTAATGAGAAACGCCATCGCGTTTCATGACTTTGATAAAAGTACGCCACAATACCAACAAATCGAACACCAGCGACCTTCTATGTAGGTACTCGGTATCCAATTTGACCTTTTCTGGTATGGACAGCTCATCCCTTCCATTGATCTGAGCCCAGCCCGTGAGCCCGGGAATAAGCGTATGCACTCCCTCCCTGGTACGTAGTTCTATCAAATCATACTGATTATAAAGCGCCGGTCGCGGTCCAACGAAGCTCATATCGCCCCGCAGTATGCACCAAAGTTGCGGCAATTCATCCAAACTGCTTTTGCGCAAAAAACCTCCTATAGGCGTGAGATAAGCCCCAGGATCCTCCATAAGATGCGTAGCCACGACAGGCGCATCCTGCCGCATGCTACGGAATTTTGGCATTTTGAAAATAGTATTATTATGCCCCACCCTGTCCGACCAATAAACCAGCGGGCCTTTAGAGGTCAGTTTTATCGCGATCGCCACCAATATTGCCGGCGCAAATAAAATTATCGCGGCAACGATGGACAACAATATATCAATGGTTCTTTTTATCAATTATTTGCACCCGCCAATATCAATTTCGCAGCACCTTCCGCATAAGCTTCCCGCGTGTGCATGACCCGAACGCCACGGCATGCCTCCTGCATAGCCGAATATAAATCAGCATCATCTTTCAGCCGTAAAATTGCGCTGTATATCTGCTCTACATCCCCAGCATTGTACTGCGCGCCGCAGCGACTTAATTCCAAAAACTCTCCCGCATCGCACGGCGGTGTCACGATAGTCGGTATGGCCAATCCCAGGTATTCCCAGACCTTTACCGGAAAGGCATCCTTGGAAATGTCCTCGTCCAGTCGCAAGCACAAGCCAACATGACACTTCGATACTTCCTGAATCGTCTCTTCAAAAGATTTCCTGCCTAGATACCTTAGATTTTCGTTTTGGTTATCTTCCAGTAAGTTTGACTTCCGACCATACCCGACCACCACCACATCGATATCATGCATAGCCAATCGATCAGCTAAAATCACGATGGACTCAACATCCTGAAAAAACCCCAGCACACCGTGAAAGCACACGGTAAATCTAGCATGTTTTTCCGACTGCACATTCAACAGCAAGGACGGAAACCCATTCGCAATATGGACAACCGATGGTTTGCCCGGATATTTTTCCACTTCATTCTTCAAGCCAGCCGTTGCTGTAAAGATCAAAGCGGCTCGCTTATACATATAGGCACTGAATTTATCCAAGATACGATGCAACACACCATCCTTGGCGATTAAATTGCTTGCTACATATGCTTGAGGGTAGATATCCCTGATATCCAATATAAATGGCATCCTACGTAACATCGCCGCTAGGCATATAATGCAAGCAGCAATGTACGATGGCGATGAAACCAATAAAGTCGTAGATTTAGGATTCGCTCTAAATACCTGCCGCCCCACACGAATGCCTAAAACCCCTTCCCGCCATACTCTGCGCAACAATCCCCCTTCTTCCGACCCCGTCCCGCTTGGTAGCGATTTGATTTCGACTCCGTCAATTGGATGAGGATCGGGCGTTGCGGTGTAAAAACGCAAATCCACGGGTGTTGCACCTCTGAATTTCACCAATGCTTCGGCGATCGAGTGGCCACGCAGGGCTGCACCACCACCTCCCGAAGGTGGTAAGCTCTCAAAGAAACAAGCGATACGTTTATTCTGATTCATTATGCCGCCTTTTTGACATAGACAAATCCGCGCTTCGACATACCGGGCTGCAGAATAAAGTAAGTCACCCCCATCGATATCAGCATCAGCGGGTGGACCAACTGCACAATGCCTGCGCTATTCAACCAGCTCAACAATACAAAAACAAAATAAGTTATCGTCATAGCTCCCAAATCATAGCGCCGCTTGGCGACGGATTTTTTTATATAGTCAAGCACCACGGCAACGAAATATCCGGCAATCAACCCAAAAACAATGAAGCCATATAAACCAAAAAACAACAATCCTTCCACAAAAATATTTGGCGTCATGTTCCATTCGCCAGAGCTTACCGCCGAGACCATATCTGGATACTGAGCAGCCGAAACCGCCATCGAAAACCCATACTGATACACTTCGTCCATTCCAACAAACAGTTTTATATTACTTTTGCCAAAAATCTCCATCAGAGTAGGCAAATAGCTAAACTGCATCTCATCATCTATCAACTGCAACGGGACCGCATACGGCAATTCCGCAGTCAAGATAAAAGCACGATACAATATATACAAAACAGCGTCAAACAAATCACCTTCCAGGAAGGAATCGAACATTAGCCCTGCCACCACCACAAGACAAAATGATATCAACACCAGTCTCAAAAAAGCCCAAAAATTCATGCGGTCCCAATATAGGGCGATTACCCCAGGCAATACGATCTGAATCGCGGAAGCTTTTCCACCCGTCGCGGCTCCAATCAACAGGACTGAAACGATACTGAATATGACAGCATTTCTTGATTCCTTATTCGGGTGAAATCGGTGCCATAAGCATACGTATGCCAATAAGGAAGGCGATAAATACTTCGTAAAAAATGCGTGGAATGGACCCATTTGCCGCACATGCTCTTTTGTCACTTCCCCGCCCAACACCCATAACCCTTGAAATGGCACCATAACAATCAACAAAATCACAAATATGGCAAACGTCACATATCGCAGATTCGGGCTATAGGCGGCAACGTCAAGCTTCGTCCCTTCTGTTATCGGCTTTCTTTGCCGAATAAAAAAAGCAGAAAAGAATGCCACCAGGAAAACCGTATATAGCATGAAAGGAATAAGCGAATAATTCCCATTCACCAACCACTCATACTCTTCCTGTAAAAAATACAGCAGTACAATGCCTGTATAAGGCAGCATTAACACCAGCAGAACGAGTACAATTAGCATTTGCAGAGCCCGGTGCGATAAACCATCAGTTATATTGCACTTTTCGATATATTTTAACCAGTGCCATTGCAATCTTCGCATAGGAAGGATAGTCGAAGTGACTAACCGCCGATGCGTTCAAATAAGCATCGTGCTCCACCTGCGAAAACCCCAGCTTCTTGCAGATATACTCCCGATCCGATGCCAGCGCAGATTCGGTATAAGGTGGCTTTTCCAGCTCCTTCAATGCAAGTTCGCGCGTCACTTCCCCATTCATAATGAGGTCAGACAAGTGCACCTTGCGCTTATCCACGCCAAATTTCTTGGGGAGGATATGAGCCTGGTAGTATTTTGTAAATAAAGATTCGTAATGCTTACCGCCATAATATTCCCAGCCCAGCTCCGCTTTCAATGTAGCGATGGCTTCTTCTTTCTTATAAGGGAGATAATTCAATATCGGCACGGATTGAAAACCAGACATATACTTGTTCCAAGCCATATGCCAAATACTGATGGTAGGATAGCTACGCACTTTCAATTGGCCAAATTTCTTTTGAATAGCCATCAAGTTAAGTAAATCAAACTTGAAATGCTGCCATGCTTTCGGCATAATCGACTCGGTGGCCACGTTTGTGCCCGACAGGATATATCGAATTTTATGCTGCTTGGCCAGTTTGAAGAGCGCAGCAAAGATAGCGTGATCGGTAACCATCTCGATATCGATAACATTTGCTTTAAAGAAAGATCGCTGGATATCGCGAAACTCCTCCCAATCGATGACATAGGTAATCAAGTCCAAATTTAACTTCTTCACCATCCTTTCGATATTCTTCACCGCCAACTCGGAGTTCCAGCCATTATCGAAATGTACCGCAAGGGGTTTCAACCCCAACTGGATGGCTTGATAGGCTACATAGGAGCTATCTACTCCACCGCTCAGGCCAATAATGCAATCATATTCGCCCTTCGCACGCGCCTTTATCCGAGCGACCAAGGCAGCCAACTTCTCACCCGCATCAGACTGACTGAAAGGAGCTTGTGCAACACGCGCTTCGTGTGACTTGCAATGACTGCACACACCGGACTCATCGAATGAGATCTCCGCATCGGTCGTATCCATCACACAACGAACACATATTTGATAGTGCACCGTACGCTCTCCTTCGCGTCTACCGCGCTTATAAAAATGCCTGTTTCAGGGCATCTGCTTCCGGGTAGGTAATCAGGACGCCTCTATGCTTGCCATGGAAAACAAACATTGCGCCGGCAGCCACCGCCGAAGCACCGCCACAGTGGGTTGCTTCTCGAAAGTCTCCGATTTTGCCGGCCCCACCGGACGCAATAACCGGGATGGGTACTGCACGCGCGATCTGCTTGATCAATTCAAGATCGTAGCCTTCCATCGTTCCGTCACGATCAATCGCAGTCAAAAAAATCTCACCGGCTCCCAGCTTGGAAACCGTCAAGGCGAACGCCACAGGATCCAGCCCTGTCGACTTCGTTCCCCTGGCACGATAGACCTCATATTTTCCAAATAGCTTTCGTTTGACATCCATCGAAACCACGATTGATTGGGAGCCAAACTCGGCCGCTGCGGCACTGATTAATTCCGGATGCTGAAAGGCTGCCTCGTTCAAAACGACTTTCTCAATTCCCAATTTCAGTATCTTCCGTATCTGCTCTAAATTTGTTATGCCGCCTCCATATGCAACAGGCATAAAACATTCATTGGCAATTTCTTCGATAACCTCGAAGTTCGGCCCTTTCCCTTCCACCGAAGCAAGTACATCCAAAAGAACCAACTCGTCCACTTCCTTGTCATTAAATATCTTTATCGCATTGATAGGATCGCCGATATATTGTGGATCCTTAAACCTTGTTGTCTTCACAAGGCCTCTTCCCTTTAATAGCAAGCAAGGAATCACGCGGATACGTAACATACTTAATACTCGCTTACAAAGTTGCTTAGTAATTGCATACCAAACCTGTGGCTCTTTTCCGGATGAAATTGCACTCCCATTATATTCCCCACTTCGAAGGCGGCATCGAATTCGTGGCCATGTTCCGATTTGAGCAAACTATCACCCGTCGCATGACATTTAACATAGTAGGAATGCACGAAATAGAATCTCGCCTCCTCATCCGCCGCCTTCATCAATCTTGATTCCTTGCAGGGCTTTACTCTGTTCCAGCCCATATGGGGTACTTTGAGCGTGCTATCCTCGGGGAGGGTGAAACGTATCGTGTCTGCTTGAACCCAGCCTAATCCCCGCAGCTTCCCTTCTTCGCTACCTTGCGTCATTAAATGCATGCCGAGGCAAATTCCCAGAACGGGGACTTTCTTTTCCAATACCAATTCATTCAATAGCGAGGACAACCCGGATT
Source organism: Chitinimonas arctica (assembly GCF_007431345.1). Taxonomy (NCBI): domain Bacteria; kingdom Pseudomonadati; phylum Pseudomonadota; class Betaproteobacteria; order Neisseriales; family Chitinibacteraceae; genus Chitinimonas; species Chitinimonas arctica. The sequence continues at coordinate 1,081,965 of NZ_CP041730.1, forward strand.
GTTCCAAACTCGACATCCCCGCATCAAATGCACCAACGCCTGGTAGTATCAATTTTCCGGCTTGCCGCAGGCAGGCGGGATCGGCCGATATTTCACTTTCCGCCCCCACCTTCTTCAGCATATTCCGAATGGAGCCAAGATTGCCCATTCCGTAATCAACAATAGTAATCATTGGCTTACTCATGGTGTTTTCTTGCCCGATCGACGAAATCGAGATAATTGGCGCGCCAATTCGGCGCCCAAATAGCATCAGTTTCAATCGAATCCGACGGTTTTTCGCATTCCTGCGACATCATATCCACAAGGGTTTCGATGCAATCGAATCCAAAAAAAGGATGCTTTGGCAATGAAAACCGCGAAACCGCCGTTTCCCACACGAATATCTTTTCGACAATGCCTACTGCTTCAAAAAGCACAGTCGACAGTTCGGAGACGATTGCATTCACACTGCTCAAAGAGCGATAGAGGTCGCTATGCGTATCGATTTGCACGCCAGCAACCAACCCGGACGCCATTCTCATGTTGATGGCCGCACGCTCCAGTGGGTGGGGACGAAAACTGATCGTCCATACATCGCTAAGTTTTTCGGTCAACTCTCTAGCCAAAGCCAGATATTTTTCAGTCTGCACGCCATCGCCGATAACCAAAAGCGCTTTGGCTCCTTTTTTTTCCACAGGTTGGTTGACTGCCAGTCGTTCGCTACGGTATGGATTTCCAATTACCAGCTTGGTCACCGGGAGATTAATTTGATCATTCCACCAACTTCCGTAGGCAAGAAAATAGTTCGGTAGTGTCCGACGCAACAAAGTACTGTTCCGAAGCGTTTCCGCATAATTATATGCATCATGCCCGGCAGAAATAAATCCATGCTGATATTCCGCGGTCACCATACCCAAGCTGTGCGCAGCGGCATTCACCACCGCAGACTGGCCATAGCAGCCTTCTTCTTTTAAAAGTAGCTTAGCCCCACACTTTTTGAGCATCTTCATATAGGAGGCATGTAAGTTCGGCAAGGCCGCAATTTTTGTGGCCAGGATATTTTCCAGCAGACTGGCTTGACTATCTTCAAGATCAAAATCAATGAATTGTTTGGATCTTTGCCGTGCCAGATCAATAAGCTCGGCAGCAATTTTCCGATGTCGGCTTCGAACCAGAAGATGCCCTAAAACAATGCCCTTGGCTTGCAAAGGTGCTTGCCAAAGTACGTTTTTAAACTCGCGCGGATATTTCCACTCCCAACCAAACTGCCCTTCAATCACAACCGTTTGCTCCGGCAAGGCCATCGCAAAATGATCACTCAGACGATTGAACCACCGGCCTTGCTGCCTGGCGGAACCTACCGCCGTCGCCATGATGCAGATATCGCCCTTTGTCGATTCAGACTTGCGCAGATTATGCATAGCCGAGCGAGCCAAGGTGCTGAAAGCGCCGGCTTTCAATCCCTGTATATTGCTCGAACGATACAAGGGGTATCGATAAAGTTGGGACGACATGATCGTACGGATAAACATCAGCCTAATAATTGGCCATAGCAATATATCCGTCTCCCGGCATTGAAAACTCAAATACTCCGGAGTGTCTTCAATCTGCAGAATGCTTTGCAGTGTAAGGTCTTGCCCTGGTTTCATTTTCATGCCGCCCTCGCCGCTTCCATCCATGGCATTCCGCGCGACCGCTGCGCCAACCACCAGGTACAGATAAATATCGCAAGCTGCGAGAGCATAAAGGCTTGTGCTGCTCCGACTATCCCATTCACCTTCAAGAGATAAAAGTTCGCCATAATGTTAAACATACCGGCCGCACACGTAATAATCGCCAATCCTGCGGTTTTTCCCGCGAAAAAAACATAATTCGTCACCATCAGATACATACCGCTGAACGCGAAGCCCAGCGTGATGTAAACCACCGAACTCGCCGCGGATTGGTATTCCGCGCCGACCAGCCAACTTAATAATATGGGTGCAATCGCACCAATCAATAATGCAGCAACTACTACAATAATAAAGTACAGATAGGTAAATCGAACTATTTGGCGGTCTCTTTCCGCATCCTGGCTTTTCAGCGATTCCAATAGCCATGGGGCGAATGCACGATTGAAAGAGTCAATCAACAATCCCAGCACCATGCCAACCTGCATGGCAACCATGTAGATCCCCGCGCTTGCCACACCGAGCATATTGCTGATCATCACCCGATCAACCATCACAATCAGCATTCCGCCTATTACATGCGGAATCAAGGGCACACCAAATCGCATTGCATCCAGGGCATAGGTTCTATTGTATGGAAACTTTATCCAAGCTCCGTGCCTAAGACAAAATAAAGCAACCAACATCAGTAGCACACTTGCCATCGAAATACCGATCAACCTTCCCTCCCAGGTCAATCCCAACGCAAATATAAGCACGAGAGAAAATGCAGCATCCATTGCCGTCTGGGCAAACTTCATCGCACCATAGCGTATTGGTTTACGTGCCGCTTGCCATAGCGCCAGCTGTGTCTGTACTACAAACTGCGCGCCAGACACCAATACGGCAATTAATATCCACAGTCTCGGGATTTTCGCGAAATCCTCCAAGATCGGCATTAAAACCATGACCGCTATCAGTACCACCGTGGTACTGATCAACAATATCACCAAACAGCTGGCGACATAGGTTGGCAGGTTGAAATTTTCCTGCTCAAAATAGCGCACCCCTATCGCCCCATGAACGCTTAAACCTGTAAAGGCCCCCAATGCCGTTACCGTCAGCGTAAACATGGTGACGATCCCATACTCTTCCGGTGTCAGCACGCGCGTGAGTATGGGTAGTAATAGAAAAGGAAGTCCGGCACTCAGCGCGTTCGCCAGTGCATAGATCAACGCAGAACCGAATAGTCCTTTTCTGCCCGTCATTGACTAAAAAACTCGCGCACTAGATTCACGACATGCGCCGCATCCTTCATTTCCATATGCTCACCTATCGGTAAGCTAAGCAATGTCGAATCGGTCCGATTATAAAAGGCTTGCTGATCAACCTCACCCAGATAAGCGTAAGCTAGCAATTTTGGCAGTGCGATGGGATAGTGCACACCACTCTCCACCCCATGGGCACCGAGATAGTCCTTCAGCTCGTCGCGACGCGTACTGCGTATTACAAATAGATGGTATACCTGGCGCGCCCACGCTTTCCGGACGGGTAGGATCAAATTATCGATACCAGCCAAATAGCGAAGATAGTAATCCGCGATCTCGATGCGACGTGCCGTCCATTCCTCCAGATGAGGGAGCTTGGCACTCAGGATGGCGGCCTGCATACCGTCCAATCGTGAATTACGCCCTTCGAACTGATGGTCATACTTCGAAATACGTCCATGGTTGGCAATCATGCGGACTCGTGTCGCCAACGCATCATCTTCGGTAGTGATCGCGCCGGCGTCCCCATACGCACCCAAATTCTTGCCCGGGTAGAAACTGAAGGTAGCGAGATTGCCCAGCGAGCCGACACGCCGCCCTTTGTATTCCGCGCCATGTGCTTGGGCACAATCCTCGATGAGGATCATGTCATGCTCTTTACACACTTCCGCAAGTGCATCCAGGTCGCAAGGATGCCCATACAGATGAACCGCGATTATCGCCTTGGTACGTTCGGTCAGCTTGCTGCGCACCCCTTCGGCGTTTAGCGTGTAACTGTCTTCATCTACATCCGCGAAAACGACTTTATGCCCGCAACGGGTAATCGCTTCCGCACTCGCTATAAAACTGTTCCCAGGAACGATGATTTCCGATCCCGCAGGCAAGCCCGCTGCTTCTATGGCGATTTCGAGCGCATCCGTACCATTGGCAACGCCTATGCAATGCTTCGCCTGGGTAAATTCCGCGAATTGCTGCTCGAATTCCTTTACATACTTTCCGCCGATAAAAGCGGAGTCCCGGATCACGTTGGCAATTGCAGCATCGATTTCCGGTTTGATCGATTCGTACTGGGCAGCCAGATCAAGAAATTTAATCATGCCAGGTTCCTGATTTTACGAGCCGGGTTTCCCGCATAGACGCCAGGCTCATTGATATCACGCGTTACCACGGCTCCCGCCCCGATGACCACACCATCGCAAATCTTTACAGGAAGAATCGTGGCATTGCTACCGATGGATACATAGTTCCCGACATGCGTGGGTCGCCAGCATGTCTTGTCACCACGGGCCGGCCCGCCCTTGATGAATGGGTCGTTAATGAACATGACGCCGTGGCCTATAAAGCAATCCGTGCCTACCGTTACCAGTTCGCAGATAAATGCATGAGACTGCACACGTGTACGCGCACCAATACCGACACCTTTTTGTATTTCTACAAAAGGGCCGACAAATACGTTGTCCGCCAATGTACAGCCATACAGATTCGCCGGTTCAACCACCGTCACGTCTTCACCAAACTGCACATTGGTGATGGCAACCTGCCTGATATTCGGGCTGCTCATCAATGCCCACCCAAGCGACAAAGTTTCGGGCGAAACCTGAGCGCCACCTCTTTGCCGGTCTCGATGGACTCATAGATTGCACTGATCAACTCAAGACTGCGGCGGCCGACCAAACCATCGACTAGGTGCTGCCTTTTATTGGCAATACAATCAACAACATGCTCGTAGTAGGCTTGGTGGCCAAAACCGTAAACATTCGGCGGATTGACCGAATATTTTTCCATCACTTCTTCATCACCCTGCACGGGTTCGACGAAATTCCAGACTTTCATCTTATTAACGGCAAACCCACCGATTTCGACAGATCCATGCTCGCCCATGATGGAAAGCGAACCTTCCAGGTCCTTGGGACGCACCGCGGTGGTCGCCTCAATGATGCCCAGCGCGCCATTCTTGAATCGCAGCGTCACAACCGCGGTATCTTCCGCCTCGATATTGGCGAGTGCCTTGGTGCTCATGGCAAAGACGCTATCCACGTCCCCAAGCATCCACTCCAGCAAGTCGACATGATGGCTCGCCTGGTTGGTCAATACGCCGCCATCCAGGGCCCAGGTACCTCGCCACGGGTCCTGATCGTAGTAGGATTGCGGGCGACACCACCGCACTCGAACAGTACCCATGACAAGCTTACCGAAGCGTCCCGCTTCCAGGGCTTCGCGGGTTTTGACGACCGGTACATTGAAGCGGTTTTGCTTGACGACGAAGAGTTTGACGCCCGCTCTGTCGCAGGCGCGAATCATTGCGTCCGCATCGTCCAATGTCAGCGCCATCGGCTTTTCGACGACGATATGCTTACCATACTGTGCTAAAGCCACTACATGCTCGGCATGTCTGCCACTTTCCGTCAGGACCACGACAACGTCGATTTTTTCCTGGCGCATCATTTCATGCATATCCAGATAATGCGGAACAGAAAATTCAACACCGATCTTTCGTGCTTTCGATTCAACGATATCGCAAACAGCCGCCAGACGCGCATTGGGAATCTGCTCATAACCCAATAGTTCCGAGTGGCGCTTGGCAATCCGGCCACAACCTACCAGTGCAAAATTCAACATGTACGAAGCCTTTCCTTGGCGAGACAGACCGTCTTAAAATTCGGACACACCTGGCAATCATAGTCACGGCTGACCGATAAAAAAAAGCGCTCGCATTTTTATTTATCGATCCAATACAAAAGCATTTGCAAATCGAGCGTGTTCCGTTCAACGGCTCCAAAGATGCTGGCGCAATACCATCCACCGCGCGGCATCGGACTCATTCTTTTTCGATTTTTCTACCCAATCTCGAACAAAAACAAACACCACACCCAACAACGCGCCGATCGCTAGCGCAAACATGCAAATCAACGCCCTTTTTGGCGAGCTTTTTCTTTCAGGCTCCAGGGCCTTATCCAATACCTGAATCAAGGCGGCGTTCTTTCCTTCTTCCACCTTGGCAATTTCAAATTGCTTCGCCAACACTTCGAATATGGTTTCTCTATACTTTACTTCCCGCAACATACGAACAAACTCCAGACCCGCGCGGGGAATTTTTTTCGTGGCGATGAATACCTCATCGGTACTCTCCGGCGTCTGTAGTTTTTCCAACTGCTTCTTTAACCCTTCCAGCTCGCTGGTGGCAAACTGCACATCGGGATTCTTCTCCGTGGCAAAAGTGGCCATCGTCTGGATCTGAAGTTCCTTTGCGGAAATTTGCCCGCGTAAATTGGCAATCGTTTCGATACTTGCCCGGCTTTGGTCATCCAGTCGTATCAGGCCGGTTCTCTCCTGCAGATCCCGCATCTGCACTTCTGCCTTCGCCAGCTGATCTTTTGCCAGACCCATTTGGCGCTCAAAGAAAACCCGCTTTTGGGAAGCTTCCGTCACCGCGATACGCTGGGTAAGCTTATATAGCTCATCGATATAGCCATTTGCCAACGCGGCCGCGAACTTGGGATCCCTATCCTCGACATCGATGGTAATCAAACCGTCTTTCCCCGTGCCTATGGTTGTGCGGGTCTTCAGGACCGCACGTGCTTCAACCCATTTTTTCTTCTCGTACCTTTTGATCAGATCAAATCGCCGAATCATTTCATCGGCAACCGTTCTGCTTCTCAGCATCCCCACGTATAAATCGTTTGGATTCTTGATGCCGGCAATGCCGCCTGCGGCGCCTCCCAGCAAGCCGCCCAGCTGAGCAGCCATGGCTGCAGCACCGCTTTGTCCCTGCTGGGGCGGAAGGATCTTCGTCGTCGCCATATAGCTATTTGGAATCAGCAGCGAAACAAGGGTCGCGAGCAAGCCCACGGATAGCGAAAGGCCCACGATCAATCGCTTGTTTCTGGCAAGCAATATCAACGCATCCAGGATACCCAACGGCGCAGATGCCTTGGATTGGCCTTCTTCAAAATTCCCCACCATGACCGATTCCGTCATCACAGTCCTTTCAACACCTTAAGACCCGCAACACCGGTCGCAAACTGGAAGAATATCTGGGACCAATCCTTCAGTTCCTTGGTCAAATTGAATCGTTCCTCCAGCCTTTCGGGCATAACGATTGCATCGCCAGGCATCAATTTTTGTCCACCCAGGCTACTTAGCCAGCCACTTTGCCGCTTGCTTAATACCGTACCGTCCGCACGCAATACGAACATACTGGATTCGTCAGCATCGCGAGTCGGCCCGCCCGACTGGCGTAGATAGTCTTCGAATCGCTTCTCGGATTTGAAGATAAATGCGCCGGGGTTGAAAACCGCACCGAACACGCTAATGGAGCCAGACGCATTGGGGATGACTATCTTATCGCCGTCCTCCAAAGCGATATCCGGCAGTTGTTTTACATCCGGAGGAAGCAGCTCGGCCGGCATCTCAAGCGATACGCGACCGGTTGCCTTGATCTGGCGCAATTTATTCAAAAGCCCGCGCTGCTGCTCAGCTTCTACCTTGGCACTTTGAGCTTCTTCTGCATTCATTGCCTTTTGGCTTTTATTTACTGCCGTACGCTCCAGATCACGCTCCAGCCTATCCACCGAATCATCCAACTGCTTTTGTTGTAGTACGCGGACGGACTCCCGACTGAACTCGGTGCCGAACAAATAGGCATTCGATGTCAAACCGCCAATACGCGTTACCAGCTTTTGCAATGTTTCACCTTGCTCCAGCTTATATATACCAGGCGTAACGAACTCACCTTCCAGGCGAATGTACTTCGACTGCTTTTCTACCGGAACACGAATATCATCCTTGGAGAAGATCGTTACTACGTCATTTGGCTGAAGGAGCAAATTGTGCTGTACGTCGCCCTTCAAAGCCAACCCCAGACTAAATGGCAACAGGTCGCTACTGCCGTCATCGGCAACGCGTTCAATCACGGCATAATCCAGATTGACCGCTTCTGCGCGCTGAATGCTGGCGAAGGCATTTTCGTCTTTTGGATCTACTCCCTGCAGCGGAGTGAAATTCCTGTTGGGTGGATTTATTCCATTGATTTTTCGAGGACCATTCCTTGGCGTGATCTTGCCTCCTCCCCGATACATTGCCTGCACCATCGCATTTTGCGCATCCACGGAATCGTCTTGCGCATCCATCCGATTACGATCCGTCCAATAGCTACGCGATATCAGGGATTCCATGCTGGGGACGATATCGCTTATACGAATCCCCTTACGCCAGGTAAAACGTTCCGGCTGGTTCACAAAACCGCGCAGCGTGATTGAATTGGCAAACTTGGGCGCGATGGGATAAACGGTCACCACATCACCATCCTTGACGGCACCTGACTGGCCTGCCGCATCGAGCTTCAATTCCTCTACCTTGCGGGTCTTACGGTTATCGATTCGTTCAATCGTCACCTTCAATCCATCGGCAAGGCTACTCAAGCCGCCACTCCAGGCAATCAGATCCTTGAGCGAAGCTTCGCCTTCAGGCAACTCATAGATGCCGGCCGTGTTGATACTGCCGCTGATTGCAGCCACCTTGCCCACCGGTGGGATATAGATGACATCGCCGGGCAGGAGCGGACGATCCTTGGTCTTGTCGCCACGCAGCAAGAGGTCATACAGATCCATTTCACTGATGACCTTGTCGCCACGCTTAAGCTGGATTTTACGCATCGACCCTCTGGTGGACGGACCACCGGCGGCGAAGATCGCATTGACCAGGGTACTGAGGGAGCTCACCGTGTAGACACCCGGACGCTGTGCCTGTCCCACCACGAAGACCTGGATGGAGCGCAACTGCCCCAAGGTAACCGACAGCTCGAAGTTCTTGAAGGTGCGGCTGAAGGCGGTGGAAAGATAGCCTTGCAGTTCCTGGTAGCGAATGCCCGCGACATTGAACACGCCAACCCGTGGGATATTCACCGTGCCATTTCGATCGACCACCGCCCGAATATCGATATCAATCTGTCCCCAGGCACGTATCCAGATCTCGTCGCCCGGTCCGATCGTGTAATCGGAGGTAACCGGCACATTGTCTACCGGGGCGAAGGTATCCGGCGAATTGCGAAATAACTGGTAGCCGAACAGGGGCAGCAATTTGCCGGTCGAATCGTAGACAAAGCGCTGGAACTCGGTCTGCTCCGGTAATTGCTGGCGAATCGGCTGGCCCATGCGTTGCTCATCGCCGCCAAGCGCGTCGCCGAGCGGCCGCTGCGCACCCTTATTGGTGCGCGTACCACGCATGGGATCATTGCCGGCCCCCTGGATATCGATGGTGGGTCTGGCTGATGATTCTTGACCAAAAGATTTGCCTACAATCCCAAGCCGCTGTTCTCGCATTGCCGGGTCCGCCGCCAGATCGATATCGTCCGCGCTTACCGCAAAAGAAACACACACTGCGAGCAAGGAAACGAAGCGGCTTGCCCAACTGCATAAAGCATTCTTGGTCAATGTCATCTATCCACAGCCTCAAGACTCAAATCGGTGACGAATACCGCGTCACCTCCAAAGATCGACGGTCGTTCCTGTCTACGCAACTTCGTTCCTGCAAGCGAGGCGGCAACTGCCCTGTAGGCCGCATTCAGCATGACTATAGCAAGCATATGTTGCCGGAATGCACTGGAAAATTTGGCGGTTGCACTCGCTTGTAAGTCCATGCACTGGCAAAAATAGCGTTAGAAAACACTGATTTATGTCAGTCTGCAGCTGTCATATCTCGTGCTTTCAACGGTTTAACCGCCCTACCCCGCCCCACCTCCGCCACCAAAAGCCAGTCTTCAGGCCGATTGGGCCCCGGCGCGGCGCGTATCGCTTATCCAACAACCCCGCTAAACTTCCCGCCTGATTCCGCAAGACACAGGACTTTCCACCATGACTCTGCGCGTACTGACCGGTATCACCACCACCGGCACGCCCCACCTCGGCAACTATGTCGGGGCCATTCGCCCAGCCATCGCCGCCAGCCGCCTGCCCGCTAGCGATTGCTTCTTTTTCCTGGCCGACTACCACGCACTGATCAAATGCGACGATCCGGCCCGCATCGAGCGTTCGCGCCTGGAAATCGCCGCAACCTGGCTGGCCGCCGGGCTCGATGCCGAGCGGGTCACCTTCTATCGCCAGAGCGATGTCCCGGAAGTCACCGAGCTCAACTGGCTGCTGACCTGCGTGACCGCCAAGGGCCAGATGAACCGCGCGCATGCCTACAAGGCATCGGCCGATGCCAACGAGGCGGCCGGCGAGGAGACCGATGCCGGCATCAGCATGGGCCTGTTCTGCTACCCCATCCTGATGGCGGCCGATATCCTGCTGTTCAATGCGCACAAGGTGCCGGTGGGCCGCGACCAGATCCAGCATATCGAGATGGCCCGCGACGTGGCGCAGCGTTTCAACCATCTGTTCGGGCAAGGCCGCGAACTGTTCGTGCTGCCCGAGGCGGTGATCGAGGAACATGTCGCCACCCTGCCCGGCCTGGATGGCCGCAAGATGTCCAAGAGCTACGACAACACCATTCCGCTATTCGAAGGCGGCGCCCGTGGCTTGAAGGACGCCATTGCCCGTATCGTGACCGACTCGCGGCTGCCCGGTGAGCCCAAGGACCCCGAAGGCAACGCCCTGGTTGCCATCTACGAAGCCTTCGGCAGCCCCGAGGAAACCGCCGCCTTCCGCGCCGACCTGCTGGCCGGCCTGGGCTGGGGCGAAGCCAAGCAAAGACTGTTCGAGCGGGTCGAGCGCGATATTGCCCCGATGCGTGCGCATTACGCCGAGCTGATGGCCCACCCGGAACGGATCGAGGAAGCCCTCCAGATCGGTGCCCGTAAAGCCCGCGTGCAGGCTTCCCAGCTGCTCGCCACTCTGCGCGAAGCGGTGGGCCTGCGCAGCTTGCGCGCGGTGCAGACCGCCGCGCCGGCGGCCGATGCCGCCAAGCCGCAACTGGCCGTGTTCAAGCAATATCGCGAAGCCGATGGCCGCTTCTATTTCAAGCTGACCGCCCACGACGGACGCGTACTGCTGCAGAGCCAGGGCTTCGAGCAAGGCCGCGAGGCGGGGCAATGGGTGGGCAAGCTCAAGCAAAGCGGCGCCGCGGTGCTGGCGGAAGCACCGGTCCAGCTGGGCACGGGTATCGATGCCGAGGAAGTCACGGCTGCGCTGGCGCTGTTGGCTGCAACGGAGTAAGGCGAAGCCCACTTATGCTGGCGCTGGCCAGGATCGAAGTGCGGGGGCGTAGATCCCTACCGTAAGGAATCCCGGCCTGCGCCGGGATTTTTTTGTCCGCTGTTAATTTATTTCATTTAAAAACAAACATTTAAATAAATTTATAAAAATATTTTTAGATATCGCTAAACATTCTGAGTTCCCGAACGGAGCCATTGTCTTAACCAGTCGCCCGGCAACCGGCGACCAACCGTTCATGGAATCAGCAAGATGGTCACTATCGTCGCAGGTCAAGACACCGCTTTGTTCAACGGCACCGTTGCGCGCTTGGGCGCAGGCTCGGGCATTGAAGCAATAGGGCAAGCCGGAGAGGGGGTCGCGATCAATATCGCCCGCGGCAACCTGGTGGTGCAGCGCCGCGACGAAATCCTCCAAGGCAAGGGGCTGGCCAGCGATGTGCTGCGGACCTACAACAGCCAGGCCAAGTTCAGCGACGACAACGCCGATGCCTGGTGGCTGGGCGGCTATCGGCTGCTGCGCAACCTGACCGGCACGGTCAATACCATCGGGAGCAAGATCGAGCGGATCACGGCCGACGGGAGCGTGCAGGCTTTCGGCTATGTGGCCGCCGCCGGTGGCCAGCCGGCGCGCTATGTCAGCCAGGATGGCGACGGCGCGCACGACAGCCTCAGTTACGATGGCAGCACCTGGACCTGGCAGGACGGCAGCAGCCGCCTGCAGGAACGCTACCAGCTCGACGGCAGCGTCTACCGCCTCAACCAGGTCAAGGACGCAGCCGGCAATACGGTGGGCTACAGCTTCAGCAATGGCCTGTTGACGCGCACGGTGCATGCCAATGGCGATAGCGTCGATTACGTCTATACCGGCCGTAATCTGAGCCAGGAAAAGCTGACTCGCGCCGATGGCGGCATCGTCAGCCGCACCTATTACCACTACGACGCGCAAAACCGCCTGGACGAGGTCAAGGTCGACCTGACGCCCGACGATAACAGCATCGCCGACGGCAAGGTCTACCTCCTTGCCTATACCTACGACGGCAGCAGCAACCGGCTGGCCAGCATCAGCCAGACCGACGGCAGCAAGCTCAGCTTCACTTATAAGCTGGTAGCGACCGATGATTACCGGGTCGAAACGGTGACCGACGGCCTGGGTCAAATCACCCGCTTTGCCTACGACCTGGCGACGCGTACCACCACCGTTACCGATCCGCTCAGCTATGCCACGCGCTATCGCTACGATGCCCAGAACCGCCTGGTCGAAATCAATGGCCCCACCGTTGATGGCCTGGTTCAAAAGCTGCTGTATGTCTATGACGTCGACGGCAATCTCAGCCACAGCAGCGACGCGTTGGGCAATGCCGTTACCTATAGCTACGACGCCAACGGCAACCAGCTCAGCCAACAGAGCAATGCCGGGGTACGCATAGAGCGCAGCTATGACGCCGCCAACCAGTTATTGACCGAAACCCGCTTCCGCACGCCCGATCCGGATGGGGCCGGCAGCGGCCTGGCCGGCGCGCCCGCCACGACCCGCTACAGCTACGACGCGAAGCAGAACCTGCGCTTTATGGTCAGCGCCGAAGGCCGGGTCACCGAATATCGCTACGATGGTTTCGGCCAGCGCAGCAGCCAGCTCAGCTACCTTGCCAGCGTCTATCCGCTCGGCGCCTTGGCCAAGCACGCCGCACCCAGCGAGGCGGAGTTGGCCGCCTGGGCAGCCAGCCAGCCGGCCAGCCAGTTGAAACGCGAGGACTACAGCTACGACGCCCGTGGCCAGCGCAAGGATCTGGTGCGCTATACCGCCGTGGATAACGTGGGTGCCGGGGTGTCGGCCGGGTCCAGCAAGACCAGCTACACCTACGACCTGTCCGGCCGCCTGCTGACCCAGGTCGACGCCAGCGGCCGCCAGCTCAGCCATGGCTATGACGGCCTCGGCCGCCTGCTCAGCACGCTGGACAGCGGTGTGCCCGCGACCTCGACCTTGCACCAGTACGATGATGCCGGCCGCCGTATCATTCACACCCAGCGCAATGGCCGCATCGATACCGATAGCTACGACCTGGCAGGCCAATTGATCGGCACGATCCAGGGTGGCGCCGGTCCGGTGCAATACCGTTACGACGCCAACGGCAACCGCGTTGCCCTGATCGACGCAGATGGCGTGCTGACGCGCTCGGTATACGACGGCAACAACCGCCTGCGCTACAGCATCTCTGCTACAGGCGCGGTGGTAGAACAACGCTATGACGCCGCCGGCCGCCCCACGCAGCAGGTCGCCTATGCCACGCCGCTCGCCGATACCGGCACGATGGCGCTGAGCCTGGCCACCATGCAGGCCCTGCCCCGCTCCGCCGACGATCGCAATAGCTATCAGCTGTACGATGTGGCCGGCCGCTTGGCCAAGCAAGTCGATGCCGAAGGCTTCGTCACCGAATGGCGCTACGACGGCGCCGGCCAGTTGCTGCAGGAAACCCGCTACGAGACCAGGACCGCCAGCACGGTCACCGCCACCAGCACCGCCGAAAGCGTGCTGGTCACCCCGGCCGCCGGCGACCGGACCGTCCGCAGCTTCTACGATGCCGACGGCAAGCTGCTGGGCCAGCTCGATGCCGAAGGCTTCCTCAGCCTGAATGAATACGACAGCGCCGGCCGACTGGTGCATAGCATCCGCTTTGCCACGGCCAGTCCCCTGGCCAGTCGCGTCAGCGGCACGCTCGCCAGCCTGACGCCTGCAGCCGCGCCGGCCGATCAGCATGACTGGTACCTCTATGATGGGCAGGACCGGGTACAGGCCAAGGTTGATGCGGAAGGCTACCTGACCGAGCTGCAGTACGACACGCTGGGTAACAAGACCAAGGAAATCGCTTACGCCACGGCCGTCAATAGCGCGAACCTGGCAATCGGCAAGACCTTGGCCAATATCAAACCGGCGACCTCCGGCCAGGACCAGGTCAAGCAGTTCAGCTACACCCCCCGTGGCGAATTGGCGACCGAAACGGCTATCGACGGCACCGTCACCCGCTATAGCTACAACAGCGCCGGGCAGCTGATCCGCAAGGATGCGGCTTATAACGACACTTTCCAGTTGCGCAGCGATATCGTCGAATACGATCTGCTGGGCCGGGTTACCCGCGAATTGAGTAGCCAAGGGGTCGCACTGCTGGAACAGGACGGCACCGCCGTGCGGGCCGAGCGCAAGCGTTTGGGTTACCCCGAGCTCTTGGCCAACCTGACCGCGGCCAACAAGACCGCCATCAGCGATAGCTATGCCATTCGCCACGATTACGACAGTGCCGGACGCCGCATTGTCAGTACCGACGGCCGGGGCAACAAGACCCGTTTCTACTACGATGCGGTCGGCCGACTGGTCTACAGCCTCAACGGCCTGGGCGAGATCAGCAAGACCGAGTACGACGCCTTCGGTCAGGTCAGCGCCACCCGTTTGGGCATCAACCGCCTGCCGCCAGCCGTACTGGCAGGCTTGAACGGCGGTCTGCTGACCACGGCCATCAATTCCTTGATCTGGTCCTCCGCCAGCCTGGAAGACCGCACCAGCAAGACCAGCTACACCCTGCGCGGCCAGGTCAAGGACGCGCTCGACAGCCTCGGCAACACCACCAGCCAACGTTACAACGCGTTCGGCGAACTCGCCGGCAGCACGGCCCCGATCGAGGCCGGCCGCACGCTGGTCAGCAGTTACAGCTATGACCGGCGCGGCCTGCGTCTGCAGTCCGTCGCCGACGTGGGCGGCCTCAACGCCACGACCAGCAGCCAGTACGACGCCTTCGGCCGCCAGATCGCCGGCACCGACGCGCGTGGCAAGACCAGTACCAGCGCCTTCGATCGCCTGGGCCGTACCGTCCTGGTCACCGACCCCAACAATGCCACCCGCAAGAGCAGCTACGACGCCTTCGACCGCGTCCTGACCCAGACCGATGCGCTGGGCCATACCACCAGCTTCAGCTACGACAACGCCACTCGGCGCATCACCGTCACGACCGCGGAAGGCATCGTCAGCAGCAGCGAACGAAACCGCCATGGCGAGATCGTGACGCTCAGCGACGGCAAGGGCCAGCAGACGCGCTACAACTACGACGCCGACGGCCAGCTGACCCGTGTGACCGATGGGCTGGGCCAATCCAGCGACAAAGCCTACGATGCGGCCGGCAACCTGGTGCAAACAACCGATGCCAACGGCACCGTCACGCTGTACAGCTTCGATGCCGCCAACCGCCAGTTCAAGCGGCAGGTCGACCCGGCCGGCCTGAACCTCACCACCAGCTACACCTTCGACGGACGCGGCCGCACCGTCACCGCGACCGACGCCAAAGGCACGGTCACGCGCAACGAATACGACCGCAACGGCCAGCTGAAAGCAGTCGTGGTGGACGATGGCGCCGGCAAGCTGAACCTGCGCACCGAATACAGCTACGACGCGCAAGGCCATACCCTCAGCGTGACGCAAGGCGCCGGCAAGCCGGAAGCGCAGACCACCCAATACGTCTACGATAACCTCGGCCGCCGCACGCAAGAGATCGTCGATCCGGCCGGCCTCAAGCTGACCACCCGCTACGAATACAACCGCGCGGACCAGGTCATCGCCAAGCGCGATGCCTTGGGCAATACCAGCCGCTTTGTGTATGACGCGGCCGGGCAACTGACGCATAGCATCGATCCCTTGGGCGCGGTGGTCAGCCAGCAATACGACGCTGCCGGCCGGGTGAGCCGGACCGTCGCCTATGCCAAGACCGTCAATCTGAGTGCCCTGCCCGTGTTGGCCGACGCGATGGTCGGCTACAGCGCCAGCCAGATCGATGCCCTGCTGAGCACCGATCCGGCCGACCGGATCAACCGGACCGTCTACGACAAGGACGGCCGGGCGATTTACAACGTCGATGCGCTGGGTGCGGTGACCGAGCTGCGTTATGACGCGGCCGGCAAGCTGATCAGCCGCCTGGACTACGCCAAGCAGGTCGTAGGCAATTGGACCAGCCGTGCCGAACTGCAGGCTATCCTGGTCGGCGCTGCTTATGCCGGCGATGCCAACAACCGCGTCAGCCATAGCGTCTTCGATGCCGCCGGCCAAGTCGTGTATTCGGTCGATCCGCTAGGCAATGTGATCGGCAGCAGCTACGACGGCAATGGCAATCTGACCAGCCAGACCCGTTATGCGCTGGCCCACGCCACGCCGGCCAGCCTGACGGCTGGCAGCAGCATCCTGCGCAGCGAAAATGACCAGATCACTTACTACGTGTACGACAATGCCAATCGTCGCATTGGCCAGATCGATGCGGCAGGCGCAACCACCGAGTACAGCTACGACGCGGTCGGCAAGCTGATCAAGACCACCAGCTATGCCTCGCTGGCCTGGGATAAGAGCCAATCTTACGACATCCTGGCCCAGGGCGATTTCAACGGGGACGGCAACACCGATCTGTACGTCAACAGCCGCACGCTTGGCGGCGTGCAGCACATCCTCTACGGCACCGACAATGGCGGCTTCAGCGATTATGTCGTGCCGCCGCTGCACTTCAGCTGGTCCGGCTACCAAGTACTGGCCACCGGCGATTTCAATGGCGACGGCAGGACCGACCTTTACCTGAACTATGCCAACTTGGGCGGCGGCGCCGCCCAGCACATCTGGTACGGCCAGGCTAACGGCGGTTTTGCCGATACCAGCGTCACCAAGCTCGATGCCAGCTGGTCCGGTTACAAGATCATGGCGACCGGTGATTTCAATGGCGACGGCAAGACCGACCTATATCTCAACACCAGCAACCTGGCAGGTGGAAACAGGCAACATATTTGGTACGGCCAAAGTGGAACCGGGTTCAGCGATACCTCGCTCAATGCGCTCGATGCCGGCTGGGTGGATTACCAGGTACTGGCCAGCGGCGACTTCAACGGCGATGGCAAAACCGATCTGTATCTGAATCGCGGCAATCTCGGTAGCGGTGCCGCCCAGCACATTTGGTACGGCGGTGCCAGCGGCTTCAATGACCAAACCGTGGCGGGCCTGGCAGCCGGTTGGACCGACTATCAAGTCCTTGCCAGCGGCGACTTCGATGGCGACGGCAAGACCGACCTTTACTTGAACAGTAGCAACCTGGGCGGCGGCAAGACCCAGCACATCTGGTACGGCCAGGCCAGCACCGGCTTTATCGACAAGAGTCTGCCGGCCCTGCACGCCTCGTGGGCCGGTTACCAAGTCTTGGCCAACGGCGATTTCAACAACGACGGCAAGACCGATCTGTATTTGAACACCGCCAGCCTCAGCAGTGGTGCGGTCCAGCATTTCTGGTACGGACAGGCAGCCAACGGAGGCTTTAGCGATATTTCGCAGTCTCCTTTGGATGTCACTGCCTTCAAAGGCTACCAGGTTCTCGCTACCGGCAATTTCGACGGGGCCGGCGGCAAGGAGGTACTGCTCGGCAACCGCGGTGCGGCCTCGCTCCATGCTTCCTTACGACTATGGCAGGGCAACGGCACACAGGGTTTCAGCAATACATCGCCATTGTTGCGGCCTAATTGGCGTAGTTATGTCGAGACCCTGCCCAAGCTGAGCCCGGAAAAGAACCGCAGTACGCAATATGTATACGACGCAGCCGGCCGGCAGATCTATGCCGTGGACGCCGTTGGCGCCGTGACCGAAACGCGCTATGACGCAGCCGGAAACGTCAGTAGCCGGATCGCCTATGCCGCTGCCGTTCAGATTCCTTCAATAGGCAGCAGTGACGGCAAGACCCTGACCTTCAAAGGCTTGCAAGCCGTTATCAAAGGGACGACGTTTGCGAACGTCAATCCCGCCAAGACCTACAAAATCCGCGCTACGCTGCGCCAGCTCAGCGGCACCGGGTCGGTCTATGTGGGTGTGGTCGGCAAAGACGGCACCGGCAAGGAGTTGTCCAACTCCGGCTTCGCCACCTTCTCCTACGCGGCTGCGGCGGGTGTGCCTTTGACGCCCGAAATGGGTTGGCGAACCTTTGAAGGCGAAATCAGCGGCGAAAGTGCCGTTGGCATTGCCACCAACCCTAACAAATTCTTTACCGGCACCGCCAGCGCGGCGCCGCTGATTCTGTACAACTATGGCAGCGATACCAGCGGCGACCTCAGCCGATTGCTGGAAGTGGATACGGTGGAGCTGATCGATATCGCCACCGGCGCGATATTGAATCCCAATTCCAAGCTCGATGGTGGCGCCGCCAATTGGCAGGTGATCGCTGGCGGCTTCGAGACCGTCAATCCTTCCGACAATCTGGATGCAGCGCTGATCAAGAGCTTGCTGCATAGCGATGCAGCCAAGGACCGGATCAGCAGCTTTAGCTACGATGCCGCGGGCCGGCAACGCTTTGCCATCGACCCCGAAGGCTATGTCAGCGAAACCCGCTACGACGGAGAAGGTAAAGTCGTCGCCACAGCTCGTTACGACAAGCGGGTAAGTCTGCCCACTGGCGCCAGTAGCAGTGCCATTCTGGCCGCCCTGGGCAGCAGCGCCACCTTGTCGGCGCTGCCGCCCCAAATGACCCGGCTCCCGAATGGCACCCTTGCCGTCAATAGTGGACCGGGCACTAGCGATATCTGGCCTAGCGCATCCACAATTCTCAAGCCCATGGGCAATAGCTATCGTGCCGAACTGACCCTGGATAGCTCGGGTACCAGCCGATATTTCTACTTCGGTATCGATAACGACTTGGCGCAAACCAATCCGGCCTATCGCCGCCATGCGGTCTCATTCCAGGGAAATAGTGCCTCGGTCAGTTATTTTGATGCGGCTACCTCGACCAAGCTGGGAGAGAACTTCGGAACGGTCAAAGACGGCGCGAGTTATGTGGTCGAGATAGAAACGGACGAGCGTGGTTCGACACTTTATCTGTACGAAAAGGGTAAAGTCCGTTCGGCCGGCCTGGTGGACCGGCGTGACCAGCCAAACTGGAATAGCGCCCAGGCGCGCATTTATGGCCATTTCATGCCTGGCATGGCGGGTAACTCGACCACCGTGGTCGAACGTTTGCAGGAAGTCACACCCACCCAAGTAACACGCTACAGCTACGACGCCGCCGGCCGCCGCATCCAGACCACCGATGCGCTGGGCAATATCAGCAAGACCAGCTACGACGTATTCGGCCAGGCCATCGCCGACACCGATGCATTGGGCAACACCAGCCGGGCTGCCTACGATACCGCCGGCCGCTTGCAATACCGCATGGATGCGCACGGTGCGCTGACCCAATACCAGTACGATGCGGCAGGTCAAACGACGCGCGAAACACGCTATGCCACACCGCTCTCGACCACGGTCACCGGCGCCTGGCAGCCCAGCCCCGTCACCAACGCGCAAGACCGCAGCAGCAACTACGTTTACGACAAGGCTGGCCGCCGTACCCAAACCACCGATCCACTGGGCCAGACCAGCAAGGCCGACTACGACGCCCAAGGCAATGTCATCGCCCGCACGGATGCGCTGGGCAACAAGACCCAGTACGTCCATGACGCCATGGGTCGGCAGCGCTTTGTGATCGATGCCGAAGGTTTTGTCAGCGAGAACCGTTACGACGCACTGGGCAACCTGGCTTCAACCGCGCGCTATGACAAACGCGTCAATCTGACCACTCCGACAGAGACCACGGTTCTGGCAGCCCTCGCCGCCTGGACGCAAGACTTCGCTACCAACGCCAGCGGCCTGACCGTGCTGCCGGTGGGTATGGCGCTGGTCAACGGCGCCCTGGCCATCACCAGCGGCAACCATTCCAGCACCGCTTCCCCGACCGTATATGGCATGCGCAGCAATCCGCTGGGCACGGGCTATCGAGCGGAAATCACCTTGGACGGCATCAGTGCCGCCCGCTCCTTGATGCTGGGCATCGACAATGGCCAGGCCGGCAATGCCTATCGCCGCCATTTCATCGATATCCGTGGTACGCAGGCGTTTAGCCATTACTACGACCGGGTCAGCCAAGCCAATGTCAGCACGCAGATCGGTAGCGTCAGCAACGGTAAGATCTATGTGGTCGAGATCATCACCGATGCACTGGGCAGCACGCTTTACTTGTACCAGAAGGGCACCGACCGCAGCAGCGGTCTGATCGACCGGCGCAATACCGACAACTGGGACAACAGCCGCCTGGCCATCATCGCCCGGCAGTCGTCAACCCTGTCTGGCAGCTCGGTCACCCTGGTAGAGCAACTTCAAGAAACCCTCCCAGTCGACATTACCGAATTCAGCTACGACAAGAACGGCCGCCGCACCCAAACCACCGATGCGCTCGGCAATATCAGCAAACTCGAATACGACGCCCTGGGCAATCTGCGTGCGCAAATCGACGCGCTCGGCTATCGCACCGAATTCAGCTACGACGCCATTGGCCAGCGCATCGAAACCAGCGATGCCAAGAAGCAGTTGAGCAAGCAAGGCTACGACGCCTACGGCAACCTCACCAGCACCACCGACGCGCTCGGCAATATCACCCGCTACATCTACGACGCGCTGGGCCAGCGTACCCAGGTGATCCAGGCCAACGGCCTGACCACCACCACCGCCTACGACGCCACCGGCCATGCCCTCAGCGTGCAGCAGGCCGACAGCCGTTTGCTGGGTACCAGCAACTACGTCTACGACAAGCTGGGCCGTCTGGTCAAAAAGACCGACCAGATCGGTGCCCATACCTTCTACCTGTACGACAGCGCCTCGCGCCAAGTCGGCGAAATCTCGGCCGACGGCACCGTCGTCGAGATGGTCTACAACCAGGCCGGCCAGCTGACGCGCCGCATCGTCAACGACAACCGGGCCGATGCCGCCCTGCTGGCGGCACTGGCCGCCAACCCGACCAGCAAGACGCTGGCCGATTTCAACCGCGGCCATGCCGCCAACGACCTGCCGCAGACGCTGTATTTCTACGACCAGGCCAATCAATTGCAATACGAAGTGGCCGCCGATGGTGCCGTCACCGAGTACCGCTACGACAAGGTCGGCCAGCGCATCGCCCTCACCCGCTATGCCAAGCCGCTCAATCTCGACACACTGCTGGCCGCACTGGGCAGCCCGGCCGATTCCGCGCCGGCCAAGGTCGCCGCCCAAGCTGCCGCCTACGGCGCCGATAGCGCCAATAACCGCCAGACCCGCTACTTCTTCAGCAGCGAAGGCCAGCTGCAGGCCGTGCTCGATGCCGAAGGCTATCTGACCGAATATCGCTTCGATGCCAAGGGCCAGCAAACCGGCACCACCCGCTACGCCACCGCCACCGATCCGGCCCAGCGCGCCGCCGGCACGCTGCTCCAGTTGCGGCCCGCCCCCGCCGCCGCCGACCAGGTCAGCCGCAGGCTGTACAGCGCCACTGGCCAGTTGGAAGGCACGATCGACGCCGAAGGCGCGCTGGTCGAATACCGCTACGACACGCTGGGCAACAAGTACGCCGAGGTCCGCTATGCCCACGTGGCCCGCAACCTATTGGGTGCGAGCCTGGGCGATTGCCTGCCCACCGTGCTGAACCATCCGGAGAACCAGACCACCTATTTCCGCTACGACGCGCTGAACCGGTTGGTACAGGAAGAACAACATCCACAAAACATCGTGACCAGCTACGGCTACGACCAGATGGGCAAGCTGACCAAAGTGGTCAGCGCGCTAAGTAGCGGCGAGGAGCGCACCAAGCTGATGCGCTACGACAGCCGTGGTCAACTGGTCGCAGAACTGAGCGGCGTGGGCAGCGCCAAGCTACCGGTCAATCCGACCGAGGCGCAAATCGCTGCGCAGATCGCTCTGGAGGGCAGCAAGCACACCTACGACGCCGCCGGAAGGCGCATCGCGACCGTGGATGGCGCCGGCCGCAGGACAGTGTTCTTCTACGACGCCATGGACCGCCTGACCCACACCGTCAACGCCGACGGCGAAGTCCGCCAGACCGACTACAACAGCCGAAGCCTGGAAGAGCGTACGGTCGCCTATGCCACGCGTATCACCGCGGCCAATGGCCTGTACGGCCTGGCCGGTGGTAAAACCACGCCCGAATTCCTTGCCTTGGTGAACAATCTCAAGCAAACGAATCTGGACCAGTCGGTACAGCGCAGCTACAACCTGCGCGGTCAGCAGCTACAGAGCAATGACGCGCTGGGCCTGCTCAGCGCGGCGGTCTACAACACCTTCGGTGAAGCGACCGAAACCCGCTCGCTCAAGCAGGATGGCAGCCAGACCGTCATCCGCAGCAGCTACGACCGGCGCGGCCTGCTGCGCACCACGACACAAGGCGTGGCAACGGCCGAGCAGCGCTACGACGCCTTCGGCCGCGTCTTTGAAACCGTCGATGCGCTGGGCAAGCTGACCAAGACCGGCTACGACCGGGCTGGCCGCATCGTCGGTGTCATCAGTGCCGACGGCAGCCAGCGCCTGACCGCCTACGATGGGCTGGGCCGCATCTATTCGATCCGCGACGCTAACGGTCAGACCACGCGCTATAGCTTCGACAGCGCCAAGCGCCAGATGACCATCACCAGCCCGGAAGGCGTGACGGTCACCACCACGCACAACGCCCATGGCGAGCAGTACCGGATCAAGGACGGCACCGGCCATGTCACCCAGTATCACTACAACCGCGACGGCCAACTGATCAGCAAGGTGCTGGCCGATAACGAGACTGCCGCCGACAACCGCGATTTCGACATACCGCTCAGCTACAGCTACGATCGCGCCGGCAACCGCGTGCAGGAATTCGCCAACGATATCGTCACGAATTTCACCTACGATGCCGCCAACCGTATCGTCAGCCGCACCCTCGCACCTGGCCTGGAAAACTCCCCGGGCGATGCCGGCCTGACCACGACCTATCTCCTTGACGGCATCGGCCGCGCCATCTGGAGCAAATCGCCGGACGGTATCTGGACCCGCACCGAATTCGACGCCCGTGGCCGGGTCAAAGCCACGATTGTCGATTCCGAATACGATCCCAATGCCGTCCCCAAAGCCGGTGCGCTGGCCCTGCGTACCGAGTACAGCTACACACCGGCCGGCCAGGTCGCCAGCATCACCGAGGCGGCCGGTACCAGCGCCGCCAAGGTCACCAGCTATAGCTACGACGAATTGGGCCGCCGCTTGAGCGAGACGGTCGATTCGACCCGCCTGAAGCTCACTACCCGCTACGAATACGACGCCGCCGGCAATGTCAGCGCCCGTTACGATGCCCTCAACCACGCCACCCGCTTCGTTTACGATGCCGCCGGCCGCATCCGCTTCACCATCGATCCGCTCGGCAACGTCAGCGAACGGCGCTATGACGCGGCCGGCCAGCTGATCGAAGCGGTCCGCTACGCCAAGCCTATCGTCGTGCCGGCCAGCCTGACCGAAGCCACGCTGATCGCCGCCTTGCCGGTGCAGACACCGCAGACCCGCGAACCGTCGACTCGCTATGCCTATGACAAGGATGGCCGCCTGACCCATACGGTCGATCCGCTCGGCTTCGTCACCGCCCTGGTCCTGGATGCCCAGGGCGCGGTGGTGCAGCGCAGTGAGTACGCCAAGCCGGTAAGCACGAGCTGGAACAATCAAACCGAACTGAAGCAGCAGATCGCCCAGCAGCTGACAGCCGACGACCGTCACAGCTATACCGTGTTCGATAAGGCGGGACGCGCGACCTTCGCTATCGACGCGGAAGGTTATGTCACGCAGAGCAGCTACGATCTGGCCGGCCATGTGGTGGAAAGCAGCCGCCATCCGGTCCGCATCAGCCTGAGCGCGCCGCCCACCGCCGCCCAGGTGGTGACCGCCCTCAATACCGTGACGGCAGCCAACCCGACCCTGGTCAAGCGCACCGACCGCTATGTGTACGATGCGGCCGGCCGCCAGCGTTTCCATATCGATGCCGCCGGCTATGTCAGCGAAAGCCGCTACGACAAGGCCGGCCGCGAACGCTTCTCGATTCGCTATCCCGCCATTCCGACCCTGACGGTCTATGACGAGCGCCGCGTAATCCAGGCCTTGCCGGCGACCCTGCCGGCGCAAGCCGTGGTGACCGAACAGCGCTACGACGCCGCCGGCCGGGTGATCGAAACCATCGATGCCATGGGCACGCTGACCCGCAACCGCTACGACGCGCGCGGCCTGCTCAGCGACCGCACCGTGGCGGCCGATACCACCGAAGCCAGCACCCTGCATTTCGACTACGACAGCGCCGGCCAGCTGATACGCGAAACCAAGGCGTACGGCAGCAAGGACGCTCTGGCGACCGAATACACACTGGACGGCAAGGGCCAGCGCACCGCGATTCGCAGCGCCAGCGGTACGACAAAGCAATGGTTCGATGCCAACGGCCGCGTCTTCAAGACCGAAAATGCCTTGGGTCACACCAAGCTGGTCGATTACGACGCCTTCGGCAACGCCGTCAAGTTGACCGATGCGCGCGGCTTTATCAGCTACCGCAGCTATGACCGCCAGAACCAGCTGATACAGGAGATCGACAACGAGCATTACCTGACCGGCTATACCTATGACGGTTTCGGCAATGTCATCGGCAAGACCCGCTATGCCCAGCAAGTACAGGGCACCCAGCAGGGCTTGGTCAAATTGCTGGCGCCCGGCGCCGCGATTCCCGGCGGCGGTGCCTACCTGTATCTGAACGCATTGCAGGACGCCAACTGGAACGACCGCTTCGACAAGCTGGACCGACGCCTGGAAAGCCAGGATGCCGGCGGTGCCAACCAGGTGCGCTTCAAGGAAAGCTTCGGCTACAACGCCTTCGGCGAGAAGGAGACCGCCGTCAACAAGCTGGGCGGTCAAGTCCGCTATAGCTATGACGCGCTGGGCCGCCTCCTGCGCGAGACCCTGCCGGTCAACGCCCTAAATGCCCAGGGTGTGGCCGTGGCGGTGGTCAACGAATACGACTACGACGCCTTCGGCAATCGCATCCGCAGCACCGAGGCCAAGGATCTGGCCGAGCAGCGCGTCACCAGCTACGGTTTCGACAAACTGGGCCGGCAGATCAGCAAGCTAGGCGCCGAAGTCGATGTGGTCGATCCGTTGAGCATGACGCAAAGCCGTGGCCGGAGCATGGAACGGACCATCTACGACCGGCGCGGTAACGTCATCGAGACCCAGACGGGCCTGCAGGATGGCGCATCGCCCACGTTGATCGGCAGCCCGATCCGCACGCTTGCCTACCATGATTTGGCCGACCGCAAGGTGGCCGACCTGAACGCGGCAGGCTTCCTGGTGGGCCGCCAGTACGACAGCAACGGTTTCGTGGTGGCGCAGACCGCCTATGCCACGCCTATCGCCCTGCCCGCGCAGGCCGGCGGGATGCCGCCTGTAGTCGCCGCCAATGCCGCCGACCGCACGCTGACCTTCCAGAACGATGCACTTGGCCGCCAAGTCGTAGAGACCAGCGGCGCCGTGGTATACGGCGAGCTGGCCGGTGGCAGTTACCAGGTATACAGCGGCAGCCTTACCCGCAAAACCTACTACGATGCCGCCGGCAATGTGATCGAAGAAGTGGATCGGCGCGGCAACTCCAGCTTCAGCTTTTACGACGGGCTGGGCCGCAAGGTCGCGGCGGTGGACCAGGAACGCTATCTGACCCGCTGGAACTACAACGGTAATATCGTCACCGAACAACGCTTCGCCACCGCGATGGTGTCGATGCCCACCCGCACCACCGCTGTCTCGGCCCTGGCCGTGGCATCTGGAGCCACTGACCGCACCACCGTCAGCGAAATGGATAAGCTGGGCCGCCTGGTCAACAAGACCACGCGGGGCGTGCGCTACAACGCCCAAGCCAGCGCCGCTGCCCTCAGCGGCGACGCCACCGTGCATTACGACTACGACGGCCTGGGCAATGTCGTGGCCGAGACCGATGCCGACCTCAATACCAGCCGCAAGGTCTATGACAAGCTGGGCCGCGTGGTGGAAACCCGCTCGGCGCAATTCACCGACCAGACCGGCGCCAACGTCCAGCGTATCAGCCAGATCGCTTACACCGGCCTGGGCGCGCAAGCCAGCGAAACCCAGTTGCACGCCAGCGACCGTAATGCCGACCGTGTCGTCCGCATGCAGTATGACGAAGCGGGCCGCCTCAAGGCCCGCATCGATGCAGAAGGCCACATTACCCACTACGGCTACGATCGCGCCGGCAATCAGGCGCGCACTGTCGTTAAGCTGATGAGCAGCTTCGGCAACGAAGCCCACACCGACAGCACCTATATCCGCAACGATGTATTGGGCCGCGAGATAGGCCGGCTTACCCAGCGTGCGACCGTGACGACGACCCGGGACGCCAACGGCAACGTCGTGTCCACCAAGAACAGCAGCCAGCAGGGCGACCTGAGCGAGATCCGCTATAACGCCTTCGGCGAAATCACCGGTAAGCGCATCGGTGGCGGCGGCCTGGACCTGGCCTGGCAGGAATGGGCCGAATACGATGTGTTGGGCCGCGTGGTCAAGAGCAACAGCAATGGCGGCGTCGCCACCATCTATGTGCACGACGCCAACGGCAACGCCACCGCCAAGGTCGAATCGGCCACGGCCGACCTGGCCAGCGTGCAGAACAAGGATGTGCGCGCCGACGTCAAGACCATCACCGTCTTCGACAAGCGCAATCTGTCCATCCAGACCGTGCAGCCTGATTTCACGGTGGAGGACATCAGCGCCACGCTCAGCAGCGCCAGCGTGTCGATTTCCGGCGGGGTGAACATCAGCACCGGCGGCAAGATATCGGTCTCGGTACTGAAGGGCGTGCCGGCCGCGACCTTGCCGGTGGTGGGCAATGCCACCCTCACCGCGATACCGCCGCTCAGCAGCGTACCGGCCATCTTTACCGTGGCGGTCGATAGCAGGACCGTGGATGTCGGCGATTCCGCGACCAGGACGCTCAATAGCATCATGTCCGGTTCCATCAATGTCTCGCTGCCACAGATGGGCGCCTATGGCATGGGTGGTTACGAGGTCATCTATCGCGATCAGGGCGGCGCGGACGTCAAGGCAACCGCCATCGCCACCGCCGGCAGCGTCAATTTGGCCATCAACCGCCAGATGTGGGGCAACTACAGCATCACGGTCCGTAAATTCCTCGACGCCAATGTCTACGAAACCGTGGCCAGCTATGCCGGTTCGCACGGCGGCCTGCAGAATGCCAATGTCGCCAGCGGTAGCTTCTCCGTCGCCTTGGCGCGGCCGGCCCAGCGCAGCCTGCAATTGACCGGGCTACCGCCCGGCACCGACAGCATCAACCTGTTCAGCCGCAAGCTGAACGACCCGGCCGCGCTCGATCAAAAACTCACCCTGGTACGCAAGAGCGGTGCCAATGGCAGCGTGGCCGACTGGTTCACCGCCGATCTCAGCGGCCTCGCCGCGGGCGACCACAGCTTCCGCTACGAAGTATTGAACAGCCAGGGCGTCAGCATCGCCGGCGGCGATGGCCTGCTCAACACCCAGGGCTCGGTCTACCTGCGCCAACCCGAGTCGGCCGTGGGCATGAACGCCACCGGTCCGTCCAGCAAGCCTGGCATTGCGGTGATGGAACCAGGCGTGACCTACGCCAACGGCTTGGCCGCAGGACAGTTGCTGGACGTCAAGGTAACCGGCGAGGCAAAGCTGGAGAACGTCTTGGTCGGCCATATCAAGGACGGCTACTACGTCGAGAAGGTGACCAGCTATCGCGTCGACAGCTTCTCCGTCCGTATCCCCGACGGCTTGCGTGGCCTGGCCGACAGCTATGAGCTGGAAGTGGCCGAACCAGGCAAACCACTGCGCACTGCCACGGCCAGCCGAAACGACAGTGCCGTCATGCTGCCCTTGAGCCTGCCAATGACGGAAGCCACGCTCAAACTCTACATGGTCAGCAGCGGCGTCCGCACCTTGGTGGCCGACTCGGGCCTGGTCGATCTGCGCTTCGCCACCCCGGTGGTGCAGCTGGCGTCCAAGCCCTTCCCGCAAGCTTTTGTGATTCGCGGCTTGAACAGCGATGTCGGCCGTCTGCTGTTCCATTATCGCGAGAGCGGCGGCAGCGGGGCCTACACGACCAAGTCGCTGGCCCGCAACCCAGCTAGCGCCACCTTCACCCTGGACCCGGCTGCACTCGGATTGCAGGCCGGCAAATCCTACGAGTACCACTACACCGGCCTGACCGCGAACGGCGTCAACCCGGCCTTGGTGCTCGCGCGCCAGACCGGCTTGCTCAGCTACGCCCCAGTCGGCGCCACCTTCACCAATAGCCAGACGCCGCCCAAGATCGGCGGCAACGGCTATGCCTTCTTCGACGATAGCGGCAAGCTGAATTTTGTCGATCAAGGCCGTAGCAGCCTCGCCAGCATACCAACCGTGAGCAGCACCCTGCGCATCCGTCCCAAGGGCCGTACGGACTGGACACCCATGGGCAACCTGCCGCTGCGCAGCGATGGCCTGGTCAGCGGCGTCCCCGGCTGGTTCGTCTGCGATCCGGCTGCCTTCACCGGCGACAACTACCGCAAACTGGTCAGCTACGATATCGACGGCGACAAGGGCGAGTTCGATTTCGAACTTACCAGCTACGACAGCAGCGGCAATGTCACCAACGCGGTGGCAGGCCGTATGGACCTGCGCGCCCCCGCTCGCCGGGTGGAAGCCTATGTGGCGCAAGCCGACTTCGCCAGTACCGCGGCGCTCTACCCGAACCAGGTGACCCTGACCGGCTTTATCGGCGATGGCGCCAGCAACCCAAGCCGGTTGAGCCTGGGCTATCAATCCATCAACGACGGCCTGACCGACAGCGGCCGAGCCGCTCCGGTCGGCACCATCCTGCTGTTCAACGGCTTTGCCGGCGACACCATCGGCACCTTCAACTGGAACGCCAACGCCAGCAACCTGGTGCCCGATGCGACCAAGAACTACCAGTACCGCCTGGATTTCGAATCGCTGAACGGCTTCAACCGTGTGCTTACCAAGGGCTCGGTCAAGGTCTACCTGGGACCGAACGGCAACGTGGTAGGCGAGCCG
Organism: Chitinimonas arctica; assembly: GCF_007431345.1. NCBI lineage: Bacteria > Pseudomonadati > Pseudomonadota > Betaproteobacteria > Neisseriales > Chitinibacteraceae > Chitinimonas > Chitinimonas arctica. The sequence continues at coordinate 1,110,963 of NZ_CP041730.1, forward strand.
GAAATCGAACGTACGCCGACCCAGCTGCGCTTCCTGTCCGGCGACGTCAACGCCAAGACGGCGCGTTTCTATTACCGCGTCAAACCTTCGCAGGAAGCCGGCCGTACCGCCGACGACAACGATCCGCTCAACAGCATCAGTCCCTTTGCCCAACGCGATCTGGCCATCGGTACGGACGGCTATTTCGAGATGGACGCCAGCCATCTGCGCCCGGCCGCCGGCCAGCAGGTGTACGAGTACGCCTATGAACTGCTGGATGCCAACGGCAATGTCCTCGCCCGCCGCTCGGATACCTTCGCCCTGGGCGACGGCGCCGCGCTCAGCACGACCGAAATGCGCTGGACCTACGCCGTCACCGGCAACCACAATGTCCGCATTGCCCGTCAGCAGAGCTACGACGCCTTCGGCCAAGTCATCAGCGAAACCGATGGCCTGGGCCGCGTGCGCACGCTCAGCTACAACGCCCTCGGACTCATGACCGAACGGCGCGATGCCGCCGTAGCCAGTACCGACGAACGCGGCACCATCAGTACGGTCACGCCCACCACCCAAATGTTGTACAGCAAGGCGGGCCGCCAGCTCGGCACGGTGGATGCGAACGGCAACGCCCAGTTTGTCCGCTTGGACGCCGCCGGCCAGCAGATCGAAGAGATCCACGCCGATGGCGGCAAGGTGGCCATGAAGTACGATGCCTTCGGCCAAGTACGCGAACGCAATGAAACGCTCAAGGCCGGCAACCACACCACGCGCTACGACTACGACAAGCGCGGCCTGCTCGTACAGGTGACCGAACCGAGCCGCATGAACTTCCGCGCCGCCACGGGCGGAGGCAGCACAGGCGGGGGTTACACCATCCAGGTGGCCAGCCCGGTGCAGCAATATATCTATGACGCATTGGGCCGGCGCCTCAGTGCCCGCACGCGGGAACAGGGCAGCGTCATGGCGGCGGACGTGATCGACAACGTCATCACCACCAGCGACTACGACCTGGCCGGCCGCATCGCCCGCACCCGCGACGGCGGGGTCGTCACCGACTACAAATATGTCTACAAGAGCGATATCGTCGGCCTGGGCGGCCAGCGTATCGGTGGCTACGACCTCACCACCACGATCGCCCCGCTGGCGGAAGGCCAAACCGGCCCCAAGAATATCGCCGTCAACACCGCCACTTCGCATCTCGATGCGCAGGGGCGCCTGACCGTCATCAACGCCGAACGCAGCCAGGTGGACCGCAAGGACTACTTCGGCCACACCACCCAGCACGTCGACCAGAGCGGCCGTACCACGCTGTACCAGTACAACCGCGCCGGCTGGCTCACCCAGCAGACCAGTACCAACCAGGCTGGCCAAGCGCTGCAGAACCTCACGTTCGACCAGTACAGCAACGGCTACGTCAAATCCATCCGCGACAACGTCCTCAAGGTCGAAACCGTCTACGGCTACGACCACCAGGGCAATCGCAGTTTCGAGGGCTATCGCAATATCGTCCCGGCCGGCAGTTCGGTGGAGTACTACCAAAGCGCCACCATCAGCTACGACGCAGCCAACCGTGTCTCCCGCGTGCTCAACTCCGACCAGCGCGCCGATATCCGCTACGAATACGACGCGGTCGGCAATGTGCGGCGCATCCTCAGCGAGTACAAGACCGCTACCTCGCAGAACTTCGCCATACAGGACCTCTGGTACCAGTACGACAGCATGAACCGCTTCACCGTGACGCAAGGCCGCCTCAAGAGTGCCGACGGCAAGCAGGGCGATGCCGCCCGCGGCACCGGCGTGATCGAACAAGGCGATAACGGCGTGCGGCTGACCTACGACTACAACGGCCAGCGGCTCAGCGCCAGCTATGGCGGCAGCTATATCGCCGGCACCGACGCCCATCTGGAGGAATACAAATACACCGCCGACGGCTACCTCACCGAGGTGTATATCGACGGCGAGTTGCGCTCGTACCGCGATATCGACGCCAGCGGCCGGGTCGGCCGGCAGGTGCAGTACGCCGCCCAAACCGGCGCGGTGCTGGAATCCCGCCTCAACCGCTACGACGGCTGGACCGGCAAGCTGAGCGAAGTCAATGTCACCAACAAGGACGGGAACACCAACCAGACCTGGTACTACTACGACGCCGCCGGCAATATGACCTACTCACTGGCCAATACCAACGGCCAGGCCGAGATCGCCACCGTCTACCAGTACGAGTACTGGGACAGCGCCAAACAAAAGACCATCGACGTCACCGGCAAGTCCTACAACACCAACGTCTCCGGCTGGCTGCCGGGCCGCTCGGCCTTCAGCTACGACGTCAACGGCCATGTCGCCAGCGTCGAGGTCGCCGACAAGTTCGACACCAGCGTCGGCAACCGCCGCTTCAACTACCTGACCACCGCCGAGGGCCAGATCCTGCGGCGCGATGAACGCATCGACGGCCAGATCTACCGCTGGCGGCAGTACTACTACGCCGGCGGCACCCGCGTCGGCGACGTCTCCAACGACGGCCCCTCGCGCACCGACTACGCCACCGCGCTCCAGAAGCTCAACAGCGACGAAAGCAACGACAGCCGCTACGCCAACTGGACGGCGCGCGACTCGGCCGACTTCGACCAGAACTACGACCCCATCAGCCCCGACTACCCCGGCAGCACCGGCAGCAGCTACACCGCCCGCCAAGGCGACACGCTCTTCAGCGTGGCGCAAGCGGTCTGGGGTGACGGCAGCATGTGGTACCTGCTGGCCGACACCAACGGCCTGAGCGGCAACGACCCCTTGCAGGAAGGGCAAGTGCTGCTGGTGCCGAACAAGGTCAGCAATATCCACCACAACGCCAGTACCAGCCGGGTTTATCGGCCGGGCGAGGCGATGGGGGAAGTGGACCCGACCTTGCCGTCGCCGCCACCGCCGAAGGTGGACGATGAGGGCTGCGGGGTGTTCGGTACTATCATTATGGTCGCCATCGCAATTGCGGTGACCGTTGCCCTTGGACCGGGCGCCGGCGCGGCCGTCGTGGAGGCGACCAGCGCGACCATCGCCGCAAGTGCCGCCACCGCAGGTGCCGCCGCCGGGGCGGGCGCCGCCGTGGCGGGCGCCGCCGTGGCTGCGGCCAGCACCTTTAGCTGGGCCGTCGTCGGCCAATCCATGCTGGCCGCCGCCGCCGGCAGCGCCGCCAGTCAAGTGGCCGGCATGGCCATGGGTAACGTCAATTCCTTCTCCTGGAAAAATGTCGGCGTCGCAGCACTCAGCGCCGGCATAGGCCAGGGCCTGAGTGGCGTAAGCAATGCCGTCGGCAGCGCTGTCAGCAATGCCGGTGGCGCTTCGTGGGCGGCCAGCGCCGCTTCAGCCGCCGTCACCAGCACAATCAGCATGGGCGTGATATCGGCCCTGGATCTGGGCAAGTTCAGTTGGAAGAACGTTGCCGCCGCCGCTGTTTCGTCCGGCGTGAACAAAGGTCTCGGGATAGACAACATCAGCGGCTTTACTGGTCAATTGACCCAGGCTTTCTCGTCTAACCTGGTTAGCCAGCTGGTCTCGACCGGTAAAGTGGATGGACGTGAACTGTTCGCCAACACGCTGGGCAATGCCATTGGAAACAGCATAGGTGCGCGTTTAAGACCACCTCCGATTGTTCATGGCCAGGGCGCGCAACTGATCGCCCAAGCCCAGGCCATGCAGGACGATCTGACCGCACCCTATCAAAAAATGGCAGCCGATGTAACGGCCGCAGCCAATCGTCGCGGCGTACCCTCGCTGACCTGGGAAAGCACCGACGAGTGGATGAAACGACTGGCGAGCGACTTCCGGTCCAACGCCGATGAACGGAACGGCTCGGACGTCGCCGATGATCTTTATACGAGCCAGCATGGCCTAAATGCCCCTCGTTACGAAGTCACGGTGCAAGCTGGCGATAACCTCAGCAAGATAGCCGCTCAGATGTATGGCAAGAATCAACGGGCGGGGATCGGCGCGTTGTTTGACCTTAATGGTCTGCGCAGCGATCCAAGTACCGGCAACCCCATTATCCAGCCAGGCCAGACCCTGTTCGGCCACGATCTTGCGGCATTCGACGACAAAACTATTGCTCGGTTTGGTAAGCAGGGCGGCGAGGTTATTTCGTACAACACCGCAATGAAGGAATACAGCCAGGCCCAAGCTTTGCGCGCACAATCGGCATCCGCGTTTTCGCTAGGTATGACGTCGGCCCGTTCGACGGGCGACACTGGGAGTTTCAGTGATGGGCTCAACCAGATATATTGGCCTGGTGGTGGCATATCGCCGGGATTGCTAAGCGCAAGCGAAGCTAAATCTGGCCGTTCCGACCCGACAGAGGCAACGGAACGGGGCTTCGTGGATCGTTTCCAAGGCTTGCAAAAGAAACTAGGCTGGACGGCCTATGCAACACCCCTTGGGGGCATGGCAACTGGGGCGATTGCGGCTTTCCTGCCGAATTTGGCCGATGCGGCGATCGACAATACGCCATACCGTTCGCAGGATATTGGGGCAGGTCTTAAAGCTCAGGGTGGCAATATCGCGGTGGATATGGGCATACTGGGCATACAGGCAGCCACACCGCCATTGCTCAGGCCGTTCAATGTTACCGACGGCATGATCAATTATTTAAAGGGCTTCAAGACGGAAATCACACCGGACCTACGCTATGGAGCTGCTGCAGCCGATATGATGGCCATCGTGGGTCCTTCGGCGGTTGAGATGGGGGTGGTGAAACTAGCGCCGGCGATAAAGGGTCTGGCTACTGCCGTTAGCAAAACGAACGTGTATCAGTACATGAATACGCATGGTTTTATGTTTGAAGGCCTTGAAGGCTTGCAGCGGACCATGGGTCCCGCCTTTTCTCAGGTGGGAGCGGTGGGAACCTGGCGATATGGGAAAGCTCCAAACAGCACTGACCTAATGGCAAGTCGTGTAGGGGTAGAAATTGGGCCGGGCAGGTTTGGCCCAAATTCTGAAATGGCTGCAAGTATGTTGCAAAGTGGTGATGTTCGCGCAAAGGCGTTGGCGCGCGCTCTGCAGGAAGGTGATCTTACCCTTAAGTACACAAACCTTCCGACGGGTTATAATGGCGCTTACAGGCCAGGTACTGGTGTGCTTCAGTTGAACAACAATCTAGACTGGTCAGGTCTGAGTGGGCTGGAGAAGGCTTCTGTTATTCTCAGGCATGAGGGGCAACACTATTTGGACGATATGGCAGGTATTGCAACCAGAGGCATGAAAAACAACGAACTCTACTTCGAAGCTCGTGCCTTTTTAGGTGAGCAAAAATTTGCAAATCAAATTGGCAAGCCAGAGCTGGGTACGTTACACCGCTTGGAACAACAACACGGGAGCCGCCAAGCGGCATGGGAAGTAATCAAAAAGGGATATGGCTATGGAGAATGACGTCAGCCTGGAAGAGAGAGCAGCCGTGGAGGCTTATTTTGGGGAGCCTGCAATATTCCTCTCTAAGAGCGAATTCATGGCAGGGAGGCTTGTTTTCTGGAAGAACGCGGAGTCTTTTCCTACGATCAGGGCATGCTCCTTCCGCCGCCGCAATGGAGACGTGCTTGTTCCCAATGAGGGCGAAGATTTCTTTCGGGGAACGCTATTTGAAATCGGGGCAGAAATAAAGGATGCCGATCATTGGTGTAAGCTTATTGAGAGAACATCCCCTGGAGTACGGCAGTCCATAAAAAAGCTTCTTCCCTACATGAAGGATATTCAGAGTTCATGGCATCTTCCAATTGAAACCGGGGAAGGATTTGATGCGTTCTTTGATAATTATTCAACCGGACGGCTTGAGAGAATTGGCATGAAAAGAGGTGCTGCTCTTCGAATTGAGGATGTGGGCGCTGGAATGGAGCTGCACTTGCATTAGTCCCAAACAGCATAGTTTCCAATGAGGTTGCCGCACTCCAGCGCATCGGTTCAAATGCGCCCCAAAGCGCTGCTTCCATCAAGCGAATGGCGCGAATTGATGAGCCATCAGAGAGTAATGCAGAACGATATCTGGTCAGGCTGCAAGCCGAGGAACGAACAGTTAAACCCAATGCTCACTTCGTTGATAGGCACAGTTTAATACGACGCTTGCAAGTACGGGGTCATGCAAGTACGAAGTACGGGGTCAGGTCTTGTATTTTGGAAGTACGGGGTCAGGTCTTGTATTTTGCATAGCTTGATCGAGAGATCTACGGAAGTACGGGGTCAGGTCTTGTATTTTGCATAGCTTGATCGAGAGATCTATGCTGACAACTCTTTTTATTTATCACTTCCAAACTATGGCTCGCCCCCTTCGACTTGAGTTTGCCGGTGCACTGTACCACCTCACCTCACGAGGTGATCGGCGTGAAGACATCTATCTTACCGAGGAAGATCGCCGGCAATTTCTGATGCTGCTCGGTCAAGTGTGCGAACGGTTCAACTGGCGGGTTCATGCCTATTGCCTGATGACCAACCACTACCACCTTGTGGTGGAGACGGTGGAAGCGAATCTTTCGGCGGGCATGCGTCAACTCAACGGTGTCTATACCCAATACTTCAACCGTGCCCATTGTCGGGTAGGCCATGTGTTTCAAGGGCGGTATAAAGGCATCCTGGTAGAACGGGACAGCTACCTGCTGGAATTGTCTCGCTACGTAGTACTCAATCCACTTCGCGCTGGCATGGTGGCCGAACTGCTCGATTGGCCCTGGAGCAGCTATCCAACCATGGTGGGAGATTCAGCGCCCGATTGGCTTGCGGTCAAGCCCTTGCTGGCGTGTTTCGGTGGGAAAATTGATCAGGCTCGCGAGCGTTACCGCCGTTTCGTTGCACAGGGCGTTAATCGCAGTCCTCCGTGGGAGGAACTACGGGGCCAGGCATTCTTAGGTAGTGATGCATTCCTTGATCAGATGCAGGTGCGGCTGAGTCAGCAAGTATCGGCTGTGACTAGTCTGCGAGAAATCCCCCGCGTCCAGCGCCGGCCTGCAGCCAAACCCGTGGGCTGGTATGCAATCATGTATCCGGAAAGAAATACAGCGATTTTCGAGGCATACCAGAGTGGTGGTTACACTTTGCAAGATGTGGCTGAGCACTTTGGATTGCATTACACAACGGTAAGCCGAATTGTATCGAAATATGTAAAATACAAGACCTGACCTTTTTAGTTCAAGACCTGACCCTTTTTTAGTTTTTAGCGATACACCTCGCGCCGGTTGTCAATCCGCACCACCAGAATTTTCAACGCACCATCCTCGATGCTGCTGATGATGCGGTAATCACCTACCCGGTACTTCCAGAGCTCGCCCAGTTCACCGCCTTTGAGCGCTTCACCGATTGAGCGCGGGTCATCCAAGGTCGCCAATCGATCCAGCAGGAAGCTGCGGATACGCTGGGCAACCGGCCGATCCAGCTTGCCAAGCTGTTTCAGGGCGCTATCGGTCACTTCAATCCGCCAGGCCAAGCTTTGCCTCTACTTCTGCCAGGGTGTAAGTCTGCTCCTCGCCACTGCGCACGCGCCGCAGTACCTGCTCGGCCAGGTAGAGGTCTTCCAGGTCTTCCAAGTGCTCCATGATCGCTTCGCGAACATAGAAGCTCTTGGTGCGCCCAGTGCGCTGCGCCAGATTTTCCAGGCGGGTCTCGATGTCTTGCGGGAGACGGATGGCCAGCATGATGGCGTCCTCCTTGAGTTGAGTGCAATACATGTATTACGCTCTTCATGGTACGCGCCGGGTGCGCTCAGTGCAATCTGCCGTTGTGCCGCGTTGGCCTGGTCAGCGGCGTACCATCGTTCGTCTGTGATCCGGCCCAGCGAACGCAATGAAACACTCCAGGCAGCCAGCAGGGCAATCGGAGTTACGAGAGCTATCGCAACATCGTGCCGGCCGGTAGTTCGAAAACCCATAAGCTTCCCAGCGGACATTGTGGTGAAGGTTATTGCAGAAGACCGCCACTGTGGCCGCCAAGCCACCTGAGATTCGCCATAACTGACACGGAAGGCGGCGCGCCACAAACGCATTCGAGCACAAGAACGAAGCCTTTACGTCGTGAATAGCGTGATCTCGATAGAACCAGTGGCCGCAGGCTTGGCCAACTTGCTGGCCGCACTCGCTCATAGAGAAAGATTGTAGAAAGGTGGGGCCCATGAACAAGACGATGTTTGATGAACTACTGGCCAGCGTCGAGGAAATGGACAAGATCGCACGCGGCGAGCTAAAGGCTGGGCGAGTCACCGAGATTACCGAACCAACTGTACAGGCAGTGCGGGAAAAGACCGGGCTCTCGCAAACCCGTTTTGCACGGTTGATTGGCGTCAGCAAGCGAACGCTGGAAAACTGGGAGCACGGCCGCCGGCACCCGACTGGTCCTGCGCGTGCCTTGCTACGCATCGTGGACGCAGACCCGCAGCGAGCCATTCACGCATTACACCGATAGCCCGACCTAGGCTGTCATGAGGTGACGAAGCAAATAGCCTTATCGAGGCGCGGCAAAAGCAGCGGTGCCCGGACGCTAGTGACCTACCGGCCTGGGGACCAGATGGGAATGAGGTGAACCATGACAAGCCGACTACTGAAATCGCTGCACGAAACTGCCCTGGACTTCGCCGACATTGGATTGGTCGACGCGCAGACCATGCGCGAGTTCGATGCGTTGTACTTACCGCCGGTAAAGGACTACACGGCGGACGAGATCAAGAATCTGCGTTTGCACAAATGAACGACACTCATTTTAGCGCTGACTTGGCAACAGGCCTGATCCTGCTCAATTTCAATGGCCGACTTTCGATATGGAAGCAATTGGCTTTGCAGCAGGCCGACTGGGATGAACCGGCCCAAGTAGTCCTCGCACTGAGCGGACCAACATTCGCTGAATCGCTGCACTGCTTTGAAGTAGATGGCCGTGAACGCTGGCGCGTAGCCGCCCCGCCCAACTTTGAATTTCAATACCTACTCGCGCCTGCCGGCGAAGCCATCCGTCTCGTTTGCTCGGGTACCAGTTCAGCCGGCGATACGCTGGATTGGTACTTCAAAGTCGACAAACAAACAGGAACGCTCACCCGACAAGGCCGGTCCTACTGATACGCCCCGACCCATGACCAGATCGCTTGGCCGCCATTCATTGCCTGGCCCACCTCGCTGCACTGGTGAAGCTGGCAACCTCAGCCGGCCTCCATGTGGAAATGCGCTTCCTGAAAGCCGTCTGACAGTCAAATCCGCGTCATCCAATGCCGGGAAACCCATCACAACAACGAATCCAACACTTTATACGTAGTCAGCATCAAAGGCCCCAGGATCGCCGACAGCGTATTGGTAGCAATCAACGCAACCAGAATAAAGACCCCAAACGGTTCCACCCTGGTCATCACCATCGAAGCCCGATCCGGCAGCAGCGAAATCAGTATCCGACCGCCGTCCAGTGGCGGTAACGGCAGCAGATTCAGCAGCATCAAGCTCATATTGATCCGTACTCCGGCGCAGGCGACATTGGCCAGCCAGTCGTCCACGCCGCCGGATCGGACCATATTCAAGGCCGGGATCAAGTTCATTCCCAGGCTATTCACCAGCACAATCCCCCAGATCAGCAGCATCAGCAGATTGGAAGCAGGGCCGGCCGCCGCTACCCACAGCATATCGGCCTTGGGATGACGCAATTTTTCGAAAACCACCGGTACCGGCTTGGCCCAACCGAACAGGAAGTTGCCGAAGTACAAGGTCAGCAGCGGTACCAGCACGGTGCCGATGGGTTCGATATGGCGGAGCGGATTGAGCGACAGGCGCCCTTCCCGCTCGGCGGTGTTGTCGCCGAAATACTTGGCGACATAGCCGTGGGCCGCTTCATGTACCGTAATGGCTAACAGTACGGGGATCGCGTAAACCGCAATCTGTGCTATCCAGTTCCCGGTATCCAATCAAACGCTCCTTGCGGCACATCGAAAAAATATCGCCAAAAGCCCGATCAAACTTGAGTCGGCTTTCACCAGGCGGCACCAAACCACTCCGCTATTCAAGCAGTCTATCTCGATCCAACCGGCCGACGCCGCGATAGCGCCCCCCTCACATCACCAAATCCATCACCCGATAAACCGTAAACGCCACGGGCCCCAGGATCGGCGACAAAGCATTAGTCGCGACCAAGCCGATCATGATAAAGAACCCATATGGCTCCACCCGGACCATCGCCATCGCGGCCCGGTCGGGCAACAGCGAGATCAGCATGCGGCCGCCGGCCAAGGGCGGTATCGGCAGCAGGTTGATCAGCATCAGGCTCATATTGATCCGCAGCCCGGCACCAGCGACATTGGCCAGCCAGCCTTCCGCTTCACCTGCGAAGATCATTTTCAAAGCCGGGAACAAATTCATGTCCAGGCTAATCACCAGCACAACTCCCCAGAACAGCAGCATCAGGAGATTGGCGGCAGGGCCGGCGGCGGATACCCAAAACATATCGGCTTTGGGATTGCGCAGTTTTTCAAAAGCGATTGGCATCGGCTTGGCCCAGCCGAACATAAAGCTACCCAGGACCAGCGTCAGCAGGGGTAGCAGCACCGTGCCGATGGGGTCGACATGGCGCAAAGCGTTGAACGTCAGCCGTCCTTCCTGCTCGGCCGTGTCGTCGCCAAAATATTTGGCGACATAGCCACGGGCCACTTCATGTACCGTAAGGGCTAGCAATACGGGAATCGCGTAAACCGCGATCTGTGCTATCCAATTCCCGTTATTCAATCTAACAACTCCTTGCATGCATCAAAAAATAAAACAAAAAAGCGACCGAGCTGGTTTTAACCAGCCGGCACCAAGCCACTCCGCTGCGCCCACTGTACCGACCACGCCAGCAAATTATGCAGGCCATGGATGGCCGCAACGGCGATAAAGGGATGTCCATCAGGACGGCGGGCACGGTAGCAGTAAGCACTAGCCAGCACCAGGCCCATCACGGCCGCGTTCAACATCCCGGCCAGCAGCCTGTGGTAGTGCAGCAGGGTGAAGATGAGGCTGCTAAGCAGGATTGGCAAGACCAGGCCACGGCTGAATCTGCCGACCAGCCGGATAGGCAACTGCTGAAACAGCCAGGTTTCCAACAAGGGCGCCAACACTACGCCCTGGATAAACAGCACCAGCAGCGAACGCTGGGCATCGCCCTGATACCGCAGCAATGGCTGGCCTACCGCGACGGCTGCTTCGCTCGCCATCATCATGATGGCGATCTTGACCACCAGCGAAACCGTGTAGACGACCACGACGAACTGCCAAAGCGGTTGATTGGCCAGCCGGGTCAGTTGGGCATCGATGCGCCGAACGATCACAAACCAAACACCGCGGCGTCTCCCGCGCCCTGCCGTATCAGCACCGGGTCCGCCTCGGTCAGGTCGATGACGGTGGTCACGGCAGTGCCGCAGAGTCCGCCGTCGAGCACGGCTTCGACCTGGTGTTCCAGTTGCTGGCTGATCTCCCAGCCTTCGGTCGGCGGCCATTCCTCGCCCGGCAATAACAGGGTGGAGGACAGCAAGGGTTCGCCCAGTTCTTCCAGCAGCGCCTGGGCGACGGCGTTCTGCGGCACGCGTAGGCCGATGGTGGATCGCTTGGCGTGCATCACCCGGCGCGGCACTTCGCGGGTGGCTTGCAGAATAACGGTGAAGGCGCCGGGCATGGCGCTTTTCAGGAAGCGGTATTGGCGGTTATCGACCTTGGCATAGGTGGCCAGCTCGGATAGATCGCGGCATACCAGGGTGAAATGGTGTTTATCGTCCACCTGGCGGATGCGGCGGATGCGTTCCAGCGCGTCTTTGTCGCCGAGTTGGCAGCCCAGGGCGTAGCACGATTCGGTGGGGTAGACGATCACACCGCCGGCGCGAACGATATCGACCGCCTGTTTGATCAGGCGGGGCTGCGGATTGTCGGGATGCAGTGGCAGGTATAGGGCCATGGTGGCGGTGGTCTTGTCTTTTTATGCGGCAGCGGCCGCTATGCGATCACGCCAGCGGTCCCAGACGGGCGTGGGGCCGGACGGCATATCGGGCAGCGCGCCCGGTTCGCGGGCGCCTTCGCCGGTGGCGTGGTAATCGGTACCGACCGAGGCCAGCAGTCCATTGGTTTCGGCGAGCTTGGCAAAGCGCAGGTAGTCGTCAGGGTGGTGGCTGCCGGATACCACTTCGATACCCTCCCCGCCCGCGGCCTTGAACTCCTCGATCAATTCGCCCATGGTCTGCTTGCCGAATTCATAACGGCCGGGATGGGCGATGACCGCCACGCCGCCGGCCTCGCGTATCCAGGCGACCGCGTCTTCCAGGCTGGCCCATTGGTGGGACACATAGCCGGGCTTGCCACGGGCGAGGTATTTCTTGAATACGCCCTGCATATTCTTGGCCTTGCCCAGTTCGATCAGGTACCGGGCAAAGTGGGCGCGGCCTATCATTTCCGGGTTGTCGGCGAACTTGCGGGCGCCTTCCAGCACACCGGGGATGCCGCGCTTCGCCAACTCCGCGTCCATGCGCACGGCGCGTTCGTCGCGGCCCAGCCGTACCGATTTCAGGCCGGCCAGCAGTTTTTCGTCGCGGGGATCGAAGCCCAGACCGATGATATGCAGGGTGTGCTTGCGCCAGCTCACCGATATCTCGACCCCCGGCACGAAGCCCATGCCCAGGCGGGCGGCTTCGTCGGCGGCATCGGCCAGGCCGCGCACGTCGTCATGGTCGGTCAGCGCGAACAGCTGGCAACCGCGCCCGTGGGCACGCGCCACGACTTCGCGCGGTGGCAGCATGCCATCCGAAATATTGGAATGCGCGTGTAGATCAACGTAAAGCATGCGTGTTCCTCCCATGCCAGTTTAACAGAGCCGCCGGATCCGCCGGCGTCTCACTCGGCAGGGCGGCAGTGGTCAATCCAGGGCGCGGTAGACCACTTCGAGGATGTCGATTTCCTCCGGGCCGGCCGGGCCGCGCAGCAGCACCGTCTCGCCCTCGCGAGCCTTCAGCAGGCAGCGTGCCAGCGGCGAAATCCAGCTGATGTGCTGCTTATCCAGGTCCAGTTCGTCCACCCCGACGATGCTGACGGTCTGCTCCTCGCCATTGCCGCGCAACACCGTGACCGTGGCGCTGAAAAACACCTGGTCGGTGGCTTCGCGGGTGGCCGGATCGACCACTTCGGCGTTTTCCATGCGCTTGGTCAGAAAGCGGATGCGACGATCGATTTCGCGCAGGCGCTTTTTGCCATAGATATAGTCGCCGTTTTCCGAACGGTCGCCATTGCCGGCCGCCCAGTTGATCATCTGGGTCAGGGCGGGCCGTTCCTTGCTGACCAGTTCATGCAGCTCGGCGCGCATGCGCTCCCAGCCGCCAGGGGTCATGTAATTCTTGGTCGATGCGGGCAGCCGCTGCTCGGGCGGAAGAAAATCGTCTTCATCGCCGTCGTCTTCCTTGGTGAATGCCTTGTTCATATGCTGTGCAAGCCGGGCCAAGCCCGACGACCTTTTAGAAGAGGTTGCAAGGAAAAAGGCGCGGCGCTCTTCCGCCAATGCGGATGCCGGGCATACCCTTGCTAGACGGCAAATCAGGAAAAAAATTCCAGGAAATTCGACCCACGCCGTCATGGCGCGGTTCGAACCAGCACTCAGGGGCGACCCTAGGCCGCCCCGCCCCACCGTTCAGCGGGTAGGTACCCGGCCGGTCAGGCTAAGGCCGGCCCATTTCAGCACCGACAAGACTTCCGGTTCGTCCAGTTCGTAGTACTGGCCACGCTTGAGGCGCGAGGGCATGGCCAACATGCCGAAGCGGACCCGCATCAGGCGCGATACCGTCAGTTCGAAATGTTCGAACATACGGCGAACTTCGCGGTTGCGGCCTTCCTTGAGGATGACGCGATACCAATGGTTGCTACCTTCGCCGCCCTGGTCTTCCAGCATCTCGAAGCGTGCTTCGCCGTCTTCCAGCGTGACGCCGGTGACCAGCTCCTTCTTCTGCTCGTCGGTCAACTGGCCCAGCACCCGCACCGCGTACTCGCGCTGCACTTCAAAGCTGGGGTGCATCAGCCGGTTGGCCAGGTCGCCCGAGGTGGTGAAGATCAGCAGGCCGGAGGTATTGAAGTCCAGCCGGCCCACGGCGATCCAGGCCGAGCTTTGCACCTTGGGCAGGCGCTCGAACACGGTGGTGCGGCCTTCCGGGTCGTCGCGGCTGACGATTTCGCCTTCCTGCTTGTGGTACATCACGATACGCGGCAGCCGGTCCGGCCATTTGATCTGGATGGGCTTGCCGTCCACCAGCACGCGATTGCCCATGGCGACCCGTGCGCCGGGCTTGGCGACCTGGCCGTCGATGCTGACGCGGCCGGCCGCGACCCATTCGTCGCAGTCGCGACGCGAGCCGACGCCGGACAAGGCCAGCGCCTTCTGGATACGCAGATCGCCGACATAATGGGCTTCGACGCGCTTTTCACGCAGCTCAAGCGCCTGTCTTTCGTGTTTTTCGTTGCCGTGGCGCACCAGCATCTTCTTGGCTGGTTCCACCGGCAAATCGGCCACCACGATGGGGGCTTTGCGGGTATTGCGGCGCAGTTCGCGGCGGGCGGCTTCGTCGCCACGGTCGATCTGCTGGTTTTCTATGCTGCCGAAACCCTGGCCGCGCAGCTTGCGCTGGGCGTCCGCACCCGTGCGGGTGGTCGCGGCGCCGCGTGGCGCTTGCGCATCGGCGCTACGGCCACGGCCGCCTTCCGCGCCGGGCCGGCCGGTGCCGCCGGCACGGGGTGTCCGGGTACCGGCCGGTGCGCCGGGATAAGCGTCGCGGCCTTGGCCTTCGACCGGACGCCCGCGTCCACCGCGCGCGCCTTCGACTGGCGGGCGGCGGCCGTCCGCCACGACTGCGCCACGGGGGCCGCGCGGGACGTCGGTGCGGGTGCCGTCGGCCCGGTCGCTGCTGCGCGGCACCGGGTTGCCACGGCGGGTATCTTCGGCGAAATGACGCTTGTCGCGGCCGGCGGCCGAGCCGGCGGGTGCTGCGCGATTGCCGTCTGCTTCTTCCTTGCGGCCGCTCTGGCTGCGGCGATTATCGCCCGCGCGGCCTTGGCCAGCTTCGCCCTGGGGGGGACGCGCGCGCTCACCGCGAGGGGTGAACGGGGCGGCGGATTTCGGGGCGGGTTTGCGTGGCGGGGCCATGTTGGTACTCCAATACATAAATAATGAACGGCGGTGGAAAGCACCGCCGTTCGTGATGTGACGGGCGCATTATAGCGCGCGCGCGGGCACTCCCGCCGCGACTCGTGCCAACCAATCCCAAACCCGCTCGTCTTCCATGTGCGCCACATTGAAGCGAAGCCATGGCGTGGGACCGCCCTGGGGGCAGAAAAGTACCCCGGGCGCCTGCATCAAACCTTCCTGCAGGGCGCTCTGGGCCAGCGGCGCCGTGTCTTCCAGGCCAGGCAGGCGGGCGTGGCAGAACATGCCGCCGGAGGGTTGCGCCCACAGCACGAAGCCCAGCGCTTCCAAACGCGGCAGGACGGTATCGGCGGTTTGTTTCAGGCGGCTTTTCACGCGCTCCATATGTTTGCGGTAGGCGCCTTCGGTCAGCATGGCGTGGATCACCCGTTCGGCCGCTTCCGAGCTGGATAGGCCGGTGAGCAGCTTGAGATCGCACAGATCCTGCGCACGCTTGGGGTCGGCGGCGATAAAGCCCACCCGCAGGTTGGCCGACAGCGTCTTGGAAAAGCTGCCGATATAGATCACCCGTTCCAGCTGGTCCAAAGCTGCCAGCCGTTCGCCCGGGCCGGTCTGGAAATCGCTGTAGATATCGTCTTCGACGATGGTCAGGTCGTACTTTTCGGCCAACTGCAGGATGCGGAAGGCGGTGGCGCGGTTCAGGCTGGTGCCGGTGGGGTTGTGCAGCACGCTGTTGGTGATGAAAAGCTTGGGCTTATGCTCAGCCAGCAATTGCTCCAGCACCACCACGTCCGGGCCGTTGGCTGTGCGCGGCACGCCATATAGGCGGGCGCCGTTCAGTTTCTGGTTGGCGAAGACATTGAAGAAACCCGGCTCGTCCACCAGGACCGCATCGCCCTCATCGACAAAATAGCGTGCGATCAGGTCCAGCGCCTGCATGGCGCCATTGGTCAGCACGATCTGCTCCGGCTCGGCCTCGATTTCCAGCTCCGCCAAGCGTACGGTCAGTTGCTGGCGCAGCGGGCGGTAGCCAAAGGGCTCGCCATAGGCGGTCAGGCGGGCATTGGGCCGGCGCGTGAGGTCGCGCAGCGCTTTTTCCAGTTCGGCCTGCGGCATCCAATCCGCCGGCAGCCAACCGCAACCGGGTTTGAGGATGTCGTTATCGGAGGTCAGCGCATCATGCCGCAGCAGCCACAGGCTATCGACACAGCGCCGCAAGGGCGGCGCCCGCCGGACCGGCGCATGGGCGTGCGCCTCCACCCGGGACGCCACGAAGAAACCCGCGCCGCGCCGCGATTGCACATAGCCGAGCGCGACCAGGCGGTCGTAGGCTTCCACGACGGTGAATTTGGAAACATGGTACTGGCCGGCAAAGCCGCGGATCGACGGTAGCCGGCTGCCGGCCCGCAGGCTTTTATCGCCGATGCGAGCAATAAATTGCTCGACGATCTGCTCGACCAGGGGCTGGGCCAAGGCGTGTTCGACTGTAAAGGGTTGCATAGGGAACGCCGCTCCGACTGTACCGGCCAGAACTGTCCGGAATTGTCTGGCGATTGTCCACGAGATATGCGCTTTGGGCCAGAACTAATGCTTGCGGCATGACAATCGGTATTGCGGCAGGCGGATCTCCTCTACCTCCGCGTTGAGCTTGCACCACAGAAGGCCTACATTGGAAGCACCGCACATCTATATTCCAGACTGGTTGCGATCGCATCATGGGCTTACGCGGCAAACTACTGTTCAGCCTGGTCGCCTTGCTGGGCGTGCTTGGATTGGCCAGTACGCTGATTCTGCGCAGCAGCGTACTGGCCAGCTACCAGCAGATCGAACTGGAAGCCTCGCAAGACGATATGGCCCGCCTGGTGCAGACCCTGGAAGCGGAGTTGTTGCA
Source organism: Chitinimonas arctica (assembly GCF_007431345.1). Lineage (NCBI taxonomy): Bacteria > Pseudomonadati > Pseudomonadota > Betaproteobacteria > Neisseriales > Chitinibacteraceae > Chitinimonas > Chitinimonas arctica. The sequence continues at coordinate 1,127,959 of NZ_CP041730.1, forward strand.
GTTGAACCAGGTCACCCGCGAGTGGGGCAATTGGACCGAGCTGTACAATTACCTGGCCAACCGCAATCGCGATTTCCGCAACGAAAACCTAAGCCCGACCAATCTGGCGCTATCCGGCGTGTGGTACCTGGCCATCTACGACCTGGCCGGCCATACCGTCGAGGCGCACAGCCTGAATCCCCGCACCAGCCAGCCCGTCGATCTGGGCCAGCTGGCACAAAGCGATAATCCCATCCGGGCCATCCTGGGCCAACAGCCGGAAGCCTCGCCCGACAATTGCGGCTTGGCACGGGTCGCACAGGGGCTGCTGATGCTGTGCCGGCTACCGATACTGGATAGCGAAGGCAAGCTGCCTAGCCGTGGGGTGATCGTGATGGGCCGCTTGCTCGACCCACCGGCCTTGCAGCGTATCGCCAACCAGACCCGCCTGCAGTTCGAGTTACTGTCCGCACCGACGCAAACCAAGCCGCCGCCCACGGGGGAGCCGCGCACCTTGTTTTCGCCGCTGGGCTACGGCCCGGTCGGCTATCTGCAGGGCGAGGATCGCTACGAATTGCACTGGACCTTGCGCGACTTGGCAGGCCGTCCCTGCGGCGAGCTCCTGCTGCCCTGGCCGCGCAGCATCATGACGCGGGGGCGGGAAGTGCTGGTGCAGGCGCAGTGGCAACTGACCCTGCTGACCCTGCTGGGCGCCTTCGGCATGTTGCTGGTAATCGACCGGGTGCTGTTGGTCAGGCTGAAGCGACTGAGCAATGAGCTGGACGATATCCGCGCCGGCCAGGACTGGGCCAAGCGCACCAGCGATAGCTCGGCCGATGAGATAGGCGGCGTGGCGCAACATACCAACGAGCTGCTGACGGTGATCGCGGCGCAGATGCTGGAACTGGAGCAGCGCGCCCAGACCGACCCCCTGACCGGCCTGGCCAACCGGCGTGCCTTCGATCAACGGCTGCTGCATGAAATCCGCCTGCAACGGCGCAAGGGCCAGCCGCTGGCGCTGGTCATGCTGGATGTGGATTTTTTCAAGCGCTACAACGACGCCTATGGGCACCAGGCCGGCGATGCCGCCTTGCGCGTGGTGGCGCGCTGCATGAGCGGCCAGGCGAAGCGGCCGGGTGATCTGCCGGTGCGCCTGGGTGGCGAGGAGTTCGCCATCCTGCTGGCGGATACCAACCTGGCGGCTGCCTGCGATATCGCCGAACGGGTCAGGCTGGCACTGCTGGCGGAGGCGCTGCCGCACAAGCAATCCGACGTGGCGGAGGTGTTGAGCATCAGCCTGGGGGTGGCGATGCTGCAGTCCGACGACACGCCGGAAAGCCTGTACGCCCGCGCCGACACCGCCCTCTACGCCGCCAAGCACGCGGGGCGCAACCAGGTGGTGAGCAAGGCGACGGAGACGGATTAGGGCGAATCAGCCGCCACGGGCACGGCGTTTGACCGCGGCCAGCACCATCAAGCCGGCCATCAGCATGGCGGCTGTTTCCGGTTCCGGCACGGCGGTGATGCTGACCGGCGAGCCATGCCCCTGTCCATCGCGGTCAAAGGTGACGGCTTCGATACGGCCGGCGGGCAGCAATTCGAAGCGCAGCAGATCGCCGTTACCATCGTTCGTCAGCAGGGTGGCGTCGGCGGCCTGATTCCAAAGCTTGAAGGCAAAGGTATTGCCGCTGCCCAAGGGATTGGTTTGCCAGTCGCCGCTGAAAGTCAGCCGGAAGCCCAGTTGCTGACCGAACTGCCAGGCGCCGAACACGGCATTGAAGGCTTGGCCATTATCCAGCGCCCAGCCGCCCGCAACCGCCGCAGCGCCGCCATCCAGCTGCACGGGACCGAGCAGGCTGCCGCCGGACAAGCCCGTGATGCTTGCACCGGCCAGGGGAGAGTCGTTCAGACCGATCAGGCCGAAATCCAGGTGGCCTTGGCTGCCGGCCAGGCTGCTGGTATCGACACGGATATCGTAGCTGACGCTGGCGCCGGCCGAAGCCAGCAGCGCCAAGGCGGCGAACAGGCCGAATAGGGGTTTGGTCCAGAGTTTCACTTGCGTATTCCTTTTAGGGATTCATACCCCCGGCCGCTTGCACGGCCGGGCGGAGATTTTACAGGCCGCTGTAGACACGTACCGCATAGCCCAGGCGGACATTGCCCGGGTTGCGGAACTGCAGCGTGACGGTCAGGCGCTGCCCAGCCGTGACCGAGCCGGGAAGGCGGATCGCCGGCAGATTGGCGACCGTGGCATTGCCATTGGCCAGGCTCACGCCGGCAGGCAGATCGGCCAGGGCCAGGGCAAGCGGACCGGCCATGGCATTGGTCGCGGTCAGCGTCACGGTGCCCTGGTAGATGCCGGTGGCACGGTTGTAGCTGAGGCCGGACGCCTGCCAGGTGAAATTGGCCGAACCATCCACCAGCGGCGGCAGGCTGATACGGGCGACTTCCGGTTCATGGTCGCTGGTCTGGTTGGCGAATTCGCTATTCACGTGCACCACGTCGTATTCCGTCCGGCTGGCCAGGCCGGCGCTGACCAGGATATGGTCGAGTGCTTGCGAGTTGCCTTCGTATACATAGGTATAGCGCTCGCCCGGCGGCAGGTTTTCTACCAGGTCGCGCAGTCCCGCCGCCTTGAGTATCCCCAGGGCAGGCGAGAACTCGAAGTCATTCATATCGCCCAGCACCACCACGCCCGCCTGTGCATCGGCCTGCAGAATGCGCGAGACGAACTGCGCCACGACCTGGGTCTGCTGCATGCGCTTGGGCTCGGTGCCCAGTTGCGGCGGCTGGAAGCGGCCGAACAAGGGCTGGTCGGTGGTCTTGGCGTTGAAGTGGTTGGCGATCAGGAAGACCTTGCGGCCGTTGAAGACGAATTCGCCCGCCAGCGGCTTGCGGCTATTGCTGAAGGCCGGATTGGCCGGTTCGATACGGCCCGGGCTGGCGGACAGGCGCGGGCCGTCGCTACCCTGCTGGACGCTGATGGCGCTGACGGCATCGCCACCCGGCCGGTCGATAAAGGCCACCCGCGCCGGATTGAACAGAAAGCCCTGGCGGATATTGCCGCCGGGTTCTCCGCCGTCCTGGCCGTTGAGCGGATTGATGGCGCGGAATTGATAAACCGGCCCACCCGCCTGGCTGATGGACTGGAACAGCCGGGCAAAGGTCCGGCCGGCATCCACTTCGCCGCTATTGGCGGCGCCGTCGTTGTCCTGCACTTCCATCACCGCGACGATATCGGGCGATTGCAGGTTGTGGACGATCTGCCTGGCCAAGCCATCGAACTTGCCGGCCGAATCGCCGGCCGACAGGTTTTCCAGATTGAAGGAGGCGATGGCCAATTCGTTGACCAACTGCGGCCGGGTACGCTCCTGGCTCAGGCCACCGCGCGCCAGGCCGCTCAGCTCGCCGGCCAGCAGTTTGAAGTCGCCGTTGCCGTAGTCGAGGATGCCGGAGATCGCGGCAAAGCGATCGCCCACATCGACTTGCGGCGGGGTCGCCACGCCCTTGACCACGGTCAGCCGTTCGGGATTGAAGTCGCCGGCGGCCACCACCACGCCGCCGCGCGGCGTGCGGGTTTGCGTCGCGCTGCCATTGTCCGGCAACACCACCATATCGCCGGCCGCATTGCTCGGACCGACCACGACCGGCGCCGGCACCTGCACGCGCATCCCTTCCAGGCTCTCGTAGAAATCGATCGCGTTGACGCTGGGCACCAGCACGCCAAGCGTCTCGACGTCGCCATGGCCCATATGGATCAGCGCGCCGGGCGCCTGCCGGCCGGCCGCGCCGATCACGGTGGCGACCGGCAAGGCATTGCCGTGCGAGATCATGCGCACCGTAGGCGCGGTGATTTCGGTAGTGGTGAGATTCTCGGCGGCGTTGCTGCCGCCAGGGCGGTATTCGGTCACCAGACCGTTGACCTGGACCGCGTCGCCTACCTGCACGGTCGGCGCGCTGCCGGTGTAGACAAAGACACCTTCCGAGGTGACGGGATCGTTGTCCGGTTCGGCGTCCTGCATAAAGAAGCCATTGCTCATCAGCGCCGTGACGACACCGGGCACCTGGACGACCTGGCGGCCCTTCAGCGGCGACAGATGGGCGCGGCCCTGGATATCGTGGATACGGGCCTGCACCGGCTCGACCGGTCCGCCGTCGTCGCCGCAGAGGTGCGGGGCCGTGGCGCGGTTGCGCGGAACCGGCATGCCGGTGCTGAAGTCGGCGCTATTGCTGTTGCTGTCGCTGCAACCCACCGCGCCGCGCAATACCGACAAGGTATTGGAAGGCGCCGGAGCGGCACCGCCCTCGGCATTGTTGGCACTGCCGAAGCCGACGAAATCGACCACATTGGCGGTCAGGGCGCAGCTGCTGCCGCATGGCAGCGGCGTGTCGTTATTGACCAGCGCCACCTTGCCGGCGGTACCGGACAGGGTCAAGGCGCCGATGGCGTCGGGATTGGGCAGATTCTGCGTACCACCCGCGCCGGCGGCTTGCTGTACCAGGTAATATTGGCCCGCCTGGAGGACACCGCTCAGGCTGGTCTTCTGCCAATTGCTACCGCTGGCGCTGGCGTATTGGACGCTCCACCCGTCGAGGGTGACGGGCGCATCGCCGCGATTGAACAATTCGATAAAGTCATTGCGCCACACCGACCCGCTATTGCCGCCGCCGCCATAAACCTGGCTGATGACCGGCAGCCCAGCCGCCAACGCCGGCATGGCCAGCCCTGCCATCGCAATAGCGATGGCAATATCCTTCTGCTTCATGATTTCCCCGTTTGTTCGATGGATGCGGGTGCGGTACCGGCCGCCCACGCGGATAGCGCCGTTCTATATTTGCGGCGCTGCTCAGACTGGCAAACGGGCGCAAAACTACAAGGAAGACATGACAAGCTGGTGACGTTTATATTTTACCGTGGCACGATCACAACGCTTTTGTCGGGTTATTTTCGCAGGTCCCTGCAGCCCCCTCCCGCCCTCCCCTCCTCCCTTGACCGGGAAAGCATACCCATGGCCAAACCCAAAACCGTCTACACCTGCGCCGATTGCGGCGGTATCAACCCGAAATGGCAGGGCCAATGCCCCCATTGCAGCGCCTGGAACACGCTCTCCGAAACCATCGCGGTCGAGTCCAAACCAAGCCACGGACGCTTCAGCGCCCTGGCGGCCGGCGGCGGCGTGCAATCGCTGACCGACGTGCAGACGGCCGAGCTGCCACGGCTTTCGACCGGCAGCGAGGAATTGGACCGGGTGTTGGGCGGCGGCTTGGTGCGCGGCGGCGTGGTGCTGATCGGCGGCGACCCTGGGATCGGCAAGTCCACCCTGCTATTGCAGGCACTGGCGCATATCGGCAATCAACATCGGGTGCTGTATGTCAGCGGCGAGGAATCGGCCCAGCAGATCGCCCTGCGCGCCCGCCGCCTGACGGTGGACGCAGGCCCGGTACGGCTGCTGGCCGAGATCAATATGGAGACCATTCTCGCCACCTTGTCGGCCGAGAAACCGGAAATCGTGGTGATCGACTCGATCCAGACGGTCTACAGCGAACACTTGCAGTCCGCGCCCGGTTCGGTGGCCCAGGTGCGCGAATGCTCGGCCCAGCTGACCCGCTACGCCAAGACCAGCGGCACCACCATCCTGCTGGTCGGCCACGTCACCAAGGATGGCGCGCTGGCCGGTCCGCGCGTGCTGGAGCATATCGTCGATGCGGTGCTGTATTTCGAGGGCGATACCCACTCCAGCTTCCGGCTGATACGCGCGCAGAAGAACCGTTTCGGCGCGGTCAATGAGCTGGGCGTATTCGCCATGACCGACAAAGGCCTGCGCGGCGTCACCAACCCGTCCGCGCTGTTCCTGTCGCAACACGCCGAGCCGGTGGCCGGGGCCTGCGTGCTGGTCACGCAAGAGGGTACCCGCCCGCTGCTTGTGGAAATACAGGCCCTGGTGGATGAGGCGCATGCGCCCAATCCCAAGCGCCTGGCGGTGGGACTGGAGCAAAACCGCTTGGCGCTGTTGCTGGCGGTGCTGCACCGGCACGCCGGGGTGGCCTGTTTCGACCAGGACGTGTTCGTCAACGCCGTGGGCGGCGTGCGCATCGCCGAGCCCGCCGCCGACCTGGCGGTATTGCTGGCGATTGTCTCCTCGCTGCGCAACCGGCCCTTGCCGGCCAAGCTGGTGGTGTTCGGCGAAGTGGGCCTGGCGGGCGAAGTCAGGCCGGTGCAACGCGGCCAGGAGCGTTTGAAGGAAGCGGCCAAGCTGGGCTTTACCATGGCCATCATCCCCAAGGCCAATGCCCCCAAGACGCCCATTCCCGGCATGACCGTGCAGGCCGTGGACCGGCTGGAGCAGGCCGTGGCGGCCTTGCGCGACGCTTGAAACCCAAGCTATCAATCCCATATAAACATTCAATCAACGCCCGCTTCTCGATTGAGCCTGCAATCGGGTAGCATTGACCTTGTACTGTCGGCTCAGCCGACGCGATCCAATGACCGGAGAATTTCATCTATGAGCAGCGATCTCATCCATCACGTGACCGACGCCAGTTTCGAAGGCGATGTACTGCAAGCAACCGGCCCGGTGCTGGTGGACTACTGGGCCGAGTGGTGCGGTCCTTGCAAGATGATCGCCCCCATCCTCGACGAGGTGGCCAATGAGTACCAGGGCAAGCTGAAGGTGACCAAGCTCAATATCGACGAAAACCAGGCCACCCCGCCCAAGTTCGGCATCCGCGGCATCCCCACCCTGATGATCTTCAAGGATGGCGCAGTGGCCGCCACCAAGGTCGGCGCGCTGTCGAAATCGCAGCTGACCACCTTTATCGACAGCCACCTGTAAACGGCTGTACGACCCGGCGCCGCGTGCTTGTTCTGCAACAAGCGGGCGGCGCTTTGCGTTTGTGCATTGACAGCGGCGAGGCCGCCCACTAAGCTGCGCTGAAACCTGTTCCAACTGCCGATGAGTCCATTCCGGCAGTTCACGGCACCAAAGCCGATTCCCGTATCCCTCCTTAAGAAATCATTCTTCCACCAAGACTGGAAAGTCTACCCGCACATGCATTTGTCAGACCTAAAGCACAAGCACGTATCCGAGCTGGTCGATATGGCCACCGATATCGACGGTGCAAACCGGATGCGCAAGCAGGACCTGATCTTCGCCTTGCTGAAGAGTCAGGCCAAAAAGGGCGAAAGCATTTTCGGCGACGGCACTCTGGAAGTGCTGCCCGACGGCTTCGGTTTCTTGCGTAGCCCCGACACCAGCTATCTGGCCGGTCCGGACGATATCTACGTTTCCCCCTCGCAGATCCGCCGTTTCAATCTGCACACGGGCGACACCATCGAAGGCGAGATCCGCACCCCCAAGGATGGGGAGCGCTACTTCGCCCTGGTGAAGGTGGATAGAGTCAATAACGACACGCCGGAAGCCACCAAGAACAAGATCCTCTTCGAAAACCTGACGCCGCTGTTCCCCACCGAGCGCATGACGCTGGAACGCGATATCAAGGCCGAAGAGAACATCACCAGCCGGGTGATCGACTTGATCGCGCCGATCGGCAAGGGCCAGCGCGGCCTGCTGGTCGCCCCGCCCAAGTCGGGCAAGACCGTGATGCTGACGCATATCGCGCATGCCATCACCGCCAACCATCCCGACGTGATCCTGATCGTGCTGCTGATCGACGAACGGCCGGAAGAAGTGACCGAAATGACGCGCACGGTGCGCGGCGAAGTGGTTGCCTCCACCTTCGACGAACCGCCGACACGCCATGTGCAGGTTGCCGAAATGGTGATCGAGAAGGCCAAGCGCCTGGTCGAGCACAAGAAGGACGTGGTCATCCTGCTGGACTCCATCACCCGCCTGGCTCGCGCCTACAACACCGTGATCCCGGCATCGGGCAAGGTATTGACCGGTGGTGTGGACGCCAATGCCCTGCAAAAGCCCAAGCGCTTCTTCGGCGCCGCCCGCAATATCGAGGAAGGCGGCTCGCTGACCATTATCGCCACCGCGCTGACCGACACCGGCAGCCGCATGGACGATGTGATCTACGAAGAATTCAAGGGTACCGGCAATATGGAACTGCATCTCGACCGCCGCATGGCCGAGAAGCGCATCTACCCGGCGATCAACGTCAACCGCTCCGGCACCCGCCGCGAGGAATTGCTGATCCCGTCCGAACAGCTGCAGAAAATCTGGGTGCTGCGCAAGCTGCTCTACCCGATGGACGAGCTGGAGGCGATGGACTTCCTGCTGGGCAAGGTCAAGGGCACCAAGAACAACAACGACTTCTTCGACTCGATGCGTCGCTAAGCTTTGCCGGCCGCGCCTTTGCCGGCCGCGCCGGAATACAGGGTGTTGAACGGGTGAAAATGCTTGCCCGTTCAACACCCTATCGCGCATAATCGCGGACTTTTCTACGCAAGACCGGGCACTGTACAACCCAGGCCCACCTTTAGCTCAAAGGGACTCCCAAAATGAAGCAAGGCATTCACCCAGAATACAAAGAAGTCATCTTTTTCGACGCAAGCGTTGACTTCAAATTCCTGACCCGCACCACCATGAAGGCGCGCGGCGCCGAAATGATGAAGTGGACCGACGGCAAGGAATACCCGGTCGTGCGTCTGGACGTTTCGTCCGAATCGCACCCCTTCTACACCGGCAAGCAAAAGATCGTCGATACCGCCGGCCGTATCGAGAAGTTCAACAGCAAGTACGCCATGCTCAGCGCCAAGAAGTAATCGGCGCAACGGGCGGCCCCTGGCCGCCTTGTGCAGGAAAAGGCAGCCGCGTGCTGCCTTTTTTCATGCCCACGCCTCGCGTGGCGGATACGTCCATCGACCCGCCTGCTAGACTTCGCCATTCGCCCGAAACACGCCTTGCCATGCTGACTTATACCCCACCGCACGAACAGGATCTGCCTCCGGCCACCGAAAAGCCCTGGTTGCTGTTGCTGCTATGCCTGGTCTGGCTGCTGCCCGGCCTGCTGGGCCGCGAACCGCTCAAACCGGATGAAACCCTGGTTGCCGATATCGTGCGCAATCTGCTGGACGGCGGCAAGTGGGCCTTGCCCACCGTGGCGGGCGAAGCCTGGCTGGAGCGCGGGCCGCTGTTCTATTGGGTCGCGGCAGGCTGCGCCTGGCTGGGCGACACCGTGGGGCTACCGCTGCACGAAGGCGCCCGCTTGGCCACCGGCCTGTTCATGGCGCTGGCGCTGTGGGGTACCGGACTGTCCGCGCGTGAACTGATCGGCCGGCGGCATGGCCGCAGCGCGGTGCTGATCCTGATCGGCAGCGCCGGCCTGCTGCTGCCCGGCCATTCCTTGAATGGCGATGTGGCGGTGTTGGCGGCCTGGTGCTGGGGCATCTACGCGCTCGCCCTGGCGCCGCGCCGGCCCATGCAGGCCGCGCCGCTGCTGGGCGCCACCATGGCGGTTTGCGGGCTGGCCGGCAGCCTGGCCGAACCGCTGCTGCTGCTGGCGCTTGCCTTGGCCCTGACCCTGTTCCCGGCCTGGCGCTTTCGCCGCTACAGCCTGGTGCTGCTGATCGCACTCAGTATCGCGCTGCCGCTGATCACCGCCTGGCCGCTGGCCTTGCAGCAAGCCTCCGACAGCGCCTTCGGCATCTGGTGGGATAACTACTCCCTGGGATTCTTTGGCGGTTTTGCCTTGCTGCAAGCACTGCACCCATTCGGCTTCTATCTGCAACTCTTGCCCTGGTTCGCCTGGCCCGGCTGGTTCCTCGCCGCCGCCACCGTGTGGATGCAGGGCGACCGGCTGATGCAGCCCCGTTTCCAACTACCCCTGCTGGCGGGCGGACTCGCCTTGCTCTGCCTGGTGCTCTCCAATAGCGGGCGGGCCGGCTATGCCCTGCTACTGTTACCGCCGCTGGCACTGATCGGCGCGGTCGGTCTGGATGTCTTGCGCCGCGGGGTCGCGTCCTTCCTCAACTGGTTCGGCGTGATGACCTTCGGCCTATTGGCCATCTTTCTCTGGATAGCCTGGCTGGCGATACAATTTGGCGTACCGCAGCGCTTCAGCGACCGCATCCTGTCGCTGGCGCCCAGTTTTACCCCGCATTTCGGCCTGGGCACCGCCTTATTGATCACCATCCTGACTGTCGCCTGGGTGTGGGCGGTATCGCGCCGCCGCACGGTGGGCCGCCAGGCCGTCACCAACTGGGCCGCCGGCACCACCCTGTGCTGGGGACTGGCGGTTGCCGTTGCAGGCAACTGGGTCGATGCCCGCACCAGTTACCGCGACTTCGCGACCGCCATCGCGCCACAGTTGCCGCGCCAAGGCTGCGTGGCCAGCGAGAACCTGCAACCCAGCCAGCGCGCCGTATTGCACTACTACCTGGGCCTGACTACCCAACGGCGCGAACTGGTCACCGAGCCGGGCTGCGACTGGCTGCTGCGGCAGGCCGGTAGTGAAGCCCTCAGCGCCCCCGGCGGCTGGCGCGAAGTATGGCAAGGCGCCAGGCCGGGCGACCGCAACGAGCGCTATTACCTGTATCGGCGGGAAGCGACGGAATAAGACCAAGGTACCGGCAAGCGACACTACTCCGACTGCCGGACTGGTGGCCGCAAGGTGACCTCGGCTAAACTACGGCCTATGCACACCATCCAGACATCCCACTTGCAAATGCTGTTGGCCAGCTGCCTGGCGCTGGGTTGTCTGGTCACGGCCCACGCGGAACCGCGTGGTGCGCTGGTGCCACCGGTGGATGCCATGACCCAGTCGCGCGTGCCCAGCCAGGACGCGCAGGGCAAGGCCGAAAACAAGGTTGCCCAGAAAAGTCCGGCGCCATGCTGCGCATCGGGCAGCCGGAACTGCCCGGCCAAATGCACCAGTCCCTGCGTCAAGCCGCCGGCCAGGAACGGCTATTTCGGCTCGCTATTCGGCCTGCTGGACAGCCGTCCCAGCTGCCCTCGCCGCGATATCGCCGGCAACGACGAAGAGGACACGGCCCCCCTGCCCTCGCCGGACCGGCCGCCCCGGCTGATCTGATGGATTTGGTGCCGAGCTAACTCGGCATCATCAAGCGTACGCCGTAGCCCCCACCCATGACCTCCAGGCTGAACAAGCGATCGATATTGGGATGCTTGCCGGGATGCTTACGGGCATCGTCGGCGTGTTCGCAATACAGCCATTGACCCAATCGGGCGGCTTTCGGGGTGATCGCGCCAAAGTCGCGGAACAGGGCATGATAGACCGCCAGCGAGCCGGCCTGGCCCGGACGGTTCTCGATAATGGCTTCCAGCTTGCCTTCCCGCCATAGCTGCATACCGGCCAGATGATCGATGCGCGGCAGCACCGCCAAGGCATCCTGGAAGGGCAGGCAAGGGGCTTGTTGCAGCAGGTTCTTGCTGGCTTCGCGGAATTTCGGGGCGCGGCTATCGCGCAGCCATTCGAACAGCGCCATCTCGCGCGTCACGATCACCACGCCGGCGGCGGCCGCGCGGGCCAGCGCCGCAGCCTTGTCCTCGCGGCCACGCGCGCCGATGGCATCGCTGACCAGGAAAACCTGCTTCCCCTGGGCCTGTAGTTCCAAAGCAGTTTGCAGTACGCAGACATGCGCTTCGATACCGCAAATCAATACCTGGCTACGTGCTTCGACGGGCGTGTTCCGCAAACAATCGGCGGCCACGCAGGAGAATAAGGTCTTGTCCACCACGGGCGCGTCGGGTGCGGCGCTTTTCAACAAGCCGAGCGTTGCGCCCAGCCCTTGTGGGTATTGCTCCGAAAAGACCACCGGCACGCCATTGAGTTTGGCGGCGTCCAGCAGCCAGCGCATGGACGCAAGCAGGCGGGGGGCGTCGTGAATGGCCGCGATCAGCTTCTCTTGTACGTCCACTACCAGCAGACTACAGTCCTCGGCGCGCATCAGCATGACGGGTCTCCTTACCGTTATCGCAAGGCCTTCATGCTACCTGTCCAGCTCGCCAGGAAAAAGCGGAATCCACCCTACCCGCTTGCCGCCTGGATTATTCCGCCTCATCCATCCAACACAGCTGAATCCCTTCCAGGATTTTTTCGCCGCAATGTTTGGGGTCGTCGTTAAAGCCGTCCAAGGCCAGTACCCATTCCATCAGATCGGTAAAGCGCACCGCCTTGGGGTCGGTATCGGGAAACTTATCCGCGAGGGCGATGGCGATTTCGCGGGAATCGGTCCACTTCATTTTGCTTGCTCCAGTTTGATATCTGCGATCGGGGCGCTGTTCTCGCGTATCAGGCGGGAGGCTGGGACGAGCTATCTGGAGCGTCGGGTGCCGTGGCGTCCTGCGGCTTGGCTGCTTCGGCCGGAGTGCTCTCGGCCGGCTTGGGCGCCACGACGGCCGGCTTGGCTTCCACCACGGCGGGTGGTGGTGGCGCCGAGATCGTGTTCGGTTTCAGCTCCAGCTTTTTCGCCTTGGCCTTCGCCTCGGCAGGCGGCGTATCGCCGTATTGCACGCGGCCGTTCTGGTCTACCCATTTGTAGATATCGGCCGACACGCTAGCCGCCAGGCAAACCAGCAACGCAGGCAGGGCCAAGGCGGTCAGCATGCGGGGGGATTTCGTCGGTAACGTCATATCAGATGTCCCAATCCTTGTCGTGATGCTCACGCGCGTGGTTGATGGTGTATTTGGGGATTTCCACCGTCAGGTCGGACTGGGTGACCACCGCCTGACAGGAAAGCCGCGACAAGGGGGTCAAACCCCAAGCCTTGTCGAGCAGATCATCTTCTTCTTCCTCGCTGGGGGGAAGGCTTTTGAATCCTTCCCGCACGATCACGTGGCAGGTGGTACAGGCGCAGGACTGCTCGCAGGCGTGCTCGATGGCGATATCGTGGACCAGCAAGGCGTTGCAGACGGTTTCGCCGGCTTCGACCTCGAAACGGGCGCCATTGGGGCACAGTTCCTTATGGGGTAATACGGTAATGATGGGCACGTGGCGGCCTCTCTCTGTCTGTCGGCGCCTGACGGCGCCGCTGGGTTTATAGCTCGCTCAGTTTTTGGCCGGCCAGGCCACGCTTGACCGCCGCGTCCATGCGCAAGGCGGCGAACTCGCTGCTGGCCTGGTTCAGCTGCTCGGTCAGTTCGCGCAGGCGTGCGGCGTCGTCCTGCCCGGCGGCAAGCTGCAGTGCCTCCATGGCTTTGGTCAGCTTGTCACGTTCGGCTTGGTCAATCAGCGCACCATCGATCTCCAGCGCGTTGCGGGTGGCCGTCAGCAGGCTATCCGCCTCGACCCGCGCTTCGGCCAGGCCGCGCGCCGCCATATCGTCGGCGGCATGGGACATGGAATCCTGCAGCATGCGGGCGATTTCGTCGTCCGCCAGGCCGTAGGACGGCTTGACCACGATGCTGGTCTCCACCCCGGTGGATTGTTCGCGCGCCGACACCGACAACAAGCCGTCGGCATCCACCTGGAAGGTCACCCGGATGCGCGCCGCACCGGCCACCATGGGCGGGATGCCGCGCAGTTCGAAACGGGCCAGGCTGCGGCAATCGCTGATCAACTCACGCTCGCCCTGCACCACATGGATGGCCATGGCGGTCTGGCCGTCCTTGAAGGTGGTGAACTCCTGGGCCCGGGCGGTAGGGATGGTGCTGTTGCGGGGAATGACCTTCTCGGCCAGGCCGCCCATGGTCTCCAGGCCCAGCGACAGGGGAATCACATCCAGCAGCAACCACTCGTCATCGCCCTTGTTGCCGGCCAGGGCGTTGGCCTGCATGGCGGCGCCCAGGGCGACCACCTTGTCGGGATCGAGATTGGTCAGCGGCTCGCGGCCGAAATGCTCGGCCACCGCGCGGCGCACATGCGGCATGCGGGTAGCACCGCCCACCATCACCACGCCCTTGATATCGTCCAGGCAAAGCTGGGCATCGCGCATGGCCTTGCGGACCGGATTGATGGTCTTCTGCACCAGGTTGGCGGTAATTTGCTGGAAGACTTCCAGGGACAGCACCACATCGACCACGTCGCCGTTTTCCAGCCGGGCCATGATATGGGTGCTGTCATGCTCGGACAGCGCTTCCTTGGCTTCGCGCGCACGCGTCAGCAATAGCCGGGTATCGTGATCGCCCAGGCGGGTCAGGCCTGCCTGTTCCGCCACCCAGCAGAAGATGCGCTGATCGAAATCATCGCCGCCCAGGGCCGAATCGCCCGAGGTCGCCAGCACTTCGAACACGCCACGGCTGAGCCGGAGAATGGATACATCGAAGGTACCGCCGCCAAGATCGTAGATCACATACGTGCCTTCCGAGCCGTTATCCAGGCCGTAGGCGACCGCTGCGGCGGTAGGTTCGTTCAGGAGGCGCAGTACATTGAGGCCGGCCAGCGTGGCGGCATCCTTGGTGGCCTGCCGCTGTGCATCGTCGAAATAGGCCGGCACGGTGATCACCGCGCCCACCAGCTCGCCGCCCAGGCTGGCCTCGGCGCGCAGCTTCAATGCCCGCAGCACATCGGCCGACACGGCGACCGGGCTCTTGTCGCCGGCGACCGTCTTGATCTTGAGCATGCCCGGCGCATCGACGAAGCGGTAAGGCGTAGCGGCGGAATCCGGCAGATCCTTGACGCCGCGCCCCATGAAGCGCTTGACCGACACGATGGTGTTGCGGGGATCCTCGCTCTGCCGCGCCTGTGCGGCATGGCCCACCGTGATCTTGCCGGCCGCGTCGTAATGGACCACCGAAGGCAGCAGGGTGCGGCCCAGCTCGTCGGCCAGCACCACGGCGGAACCACTGCGCACGGTGGCGACCAGCGAGTTGGTGGTACCCAGGTCGATGCCTACCGCCAAACGGTGTTTATGCGGCTCGGCGGCTTGGCCAGGTTCGGCGATTTGGAATAGGGCCATGACGATCTATGCGGCTTCTGTAGTGTTGAGTGGTGGGTGGCTACGCTACTGGTCCAGCAACAGCTCGGTGGCGTCGTCGATTTCGCGCGCCAATTTTTCAAGGAACTTCAGCTTGCGGACCAGCAAGGCCGCTTCGGCATGGTCCTGGCGCGCATCGAGCGCCTCGGACAGTGCCGCTTCCAATAAACGTGTCTCGCCGCGCAGCTCGCCCGCCAATTTCTCCAGGGCAGCCACCTGCTTGTCCGCCCGGGCATCCGCCACGGCCTCGCGCCATTCCATCTGCTGCATCAGAAAGGCGGTGGGCATGCTGGTATTGGTTTCTTCCTGGGTATCCACGCCGGCCAGCTGCAAGAGATAGCGGGCGCGCCCCAGCGGCGACTTCAGGGTCTGGAATGCCTCGTTGACCCGGGTGGCGGCCTGCAGCGACAGGCGCTTGTCGGCATCGCCCAAGCCGGCGGCGCGGTCCGGATGGTAGCGCGACTGCAAGCCGAGATAGGCCGCGTCCAGCGCAGCCCTATCCAACCGGAAGCCGCGCGGCAGTCCGAACAAGGCAAAATGGTCCTGCGAGAAATCAAAAACCATATTCATCCGCCATCATCGCGCCGAACGCCAAAAAGCAGCGCCGCATCAGGGCGGCGCTGTTTTTCTTGGCTTGCTTTGCAGCGGACGGCGAACCACCCCCGCATCGCAAGCGGGCGCTCAGGTATTGAAACTTTCGCCGCAGCCGCACTCGTCCTTGACGTTGGGGTTATTGAACTTGAAACCTTCGTTCAACCCTTCCTTGACGAAATCCAGCTCGGTGCCATCCAGGTAAGGCAGGCTCTTGGCATCGGTAAAGATCTTTACCCCGAAGCTTTCGAACGCCAGGTCGTCGGTCGACGCTTCGTCGACAAACTCCAGCTTGTAAGCCATGCCCGAACAACCGGACGTGCGCACCGCCAGCCGGACACCGACGCCCTTACCGCGCTTGGCGATATATTTGGCGACGTGCCTGGCGGCACTTTCAGACAGGGAAAGACCCATGATCAGCCCTCGTGCTTGGCCTTGTAATCGGCCACCGCAGCCTTGATGGCATCTTCCGCCAGGATGGAGCAGTGGATCTTCACCGGTGGCAGCGCCAATTCTTCGGCGATCTGGGTGTTCTTGATGCTGAGGGCCTGGTCCAGCGTCTTGCCCTTGACCCATTCGGTCACCAGCGAGCTGGAGGCAATGGCCGAGCCGCAGCCATAGGTCTTGAACTTGGCGTCCTCGATGGTGCCGTCGGCAGCCACCTTGATCTGCAGTTTCATCACGTCGCCGCAAGCGGGCGCACCAACCATGCCGGTGCCTACGCTATCGTCGCCCTTTTCGAAGGCGCCCACATTGCGGGGATTTTCGTAGTGGTCGATGACCTTGTCGCTGTATGCCATTTTTCGTACTCCTTGGCGGAACCACCACGGTTCCGCACTTGCTTCGTATCGCCGTCAGGCGAGTGTGTCCGGCTGCGGTTTAATGCGCGGCCCATTGCACGGTGCTGAGATCAACGCCGTCTTTGTACATATCCCACAAGGGGCTCAGTTCGCGCAGCTTGTCGATCTTGCCGCGGATCAGGGCAATGGCGTAGTCGATGTCTTCCACCGTATTGAAGCGGCCGATGGTAAAGCGGATCGAGGAATGCGCCAGTTCGTCGTTGCGGCCCAGGGCGCGCAAGACGTAGGACGGTTCCAGCGAAGCCGAGGTACAGGCGGAACCGGACGATACCGCCAGGTCCTTCAGCGCCATGATCAAGGACTCGCCTTCGACATAGTTGAAGCTGACATTCAGGTTATGCGGCACGCGCTGGTCGCGGTCGCCGTTCAGATAGACCTCTTCCATATCGGCCACGCCGTCCCACAAACGGTCGCGCAGCATGCGGATGCGTGCCAGTTCGGCGCCCATTTCCTCGCGGGCAATGCGGAAGGCCTCGCCCATGCCGACGATCTGGTGGGTCGCCAGGGTACCCGAGCGCATGCCGCGCTCATGGCCGCCACCATGCATCTGCGCTTCCAGCCGCACACGCGGCTTGCGGCGCACGTACAGCGCCCCGATGCCCTTGGGGCCATAGGTCTTGTGCGCGGAAAAACTCATCAGGTCGACCTTGAGCGTGCTCAGGTCGATTTCGATCTTGCCGGTGGCCTGGGCCGCGTCCACGTGGAACAGGATGCCGCGCTCGCGCAGCATCTCGCCGATCTCGGCGATGGGCTGGACCACGCCGATCTCATTGTTGACCGCCATGATGGAGACCAGCACGGTGTCGTCGCGCAAGCTGGCCTTCAGTACGTCCAGATCGACCAGGCCGTTGTCGCGCGGGCTGAGGTAGGTCACCTCGTAGCCTTCGCGCTCCAGTTCGCGCATGGTATCGAGCACAGCCTTGTGCTCGGTCTTCATGGTGATCAGGTGCTTGCCCTTGCTGTCCTTGTAGAAATGCGCGGCGCCCTTGATGGCCAGGTTGTTGGACTCGGTCGCACCCGAGGTCCAGACGATTTCCTTGGCATCGCAGTTCACCAGCTTGGCGATTTCCTCGCGGGCATTCTCTACCGCTTCCTCGGCCGCCCAGCCATAGGCGTGCGAACGACTGGCCGGATTGCCGAACTGCTCGGTCAACCAGGGAATCATTTTCGCGGCGACACGCGGGTCCACCGGCGTGGTGGCGGAATAGTCGAGATAGATCGGCAGTTTCATTTACTACGCTCCATGGCGATACGTCTGTGCCCAGTACGAAGGCGGGTTCGGGTTCCCGGTTTACGACGCTGATGCAAAAGTTCAAACAACACTTCAAGCGCTTGGCATGGCTTCCGGACTGGTTTTGCGCCTGTCGTGCAGCACGCTGCATTCGCTGGACTGGACCGACGGGCACTTGGCGCGCTGCCTTTCGATCAGGTCGCCCAGCGAAACCGAAGCCAGGTACGCATAAATGGTGCGATTGAGATCGGTCCATAAATCGTGCGTCATGCAACGCTTGTTATCTTCCAGGCAGTTTTCCTTGCCGCCGCACTGGGTGGCATCCAGCGGTTCGTCCACCGCGGTGATGATGTCCGCCACCGAGATATCGGCCACCGGCCGTGCCAGGCGGTAACCGCCGCCGGGGCCTCGCACACTGTCCACCAGGCCGTTGCGGCGCAACTTGCCGAACAACTGTTCCAGGTAGGACAGCGAAATATGCTGCCGCTCCGACACGCCAGCCAGCGTAACCGGCCCCTTCTGCTCGCACAGTGCCAGGTCAAGCATTGCCGTCACGGCGAAGCGGCCTTTGGTGGTCAAGCGCATGGAGGGGGTTCCTGCCTGGCGAAGTGAGTAGGGATAAGGCCTAGGATAAAATACCCGACTTTTTTAGTCAACCATATATCCTACTAATTTAGTCAACTATCTTGTTCAAGTAGCCCGCATCGAACTTGTCGGCGGTAGCGCGTTCTTCCGCGCAATTCACGCCCAGTTTTTCCAGATGCTGCAGGATCAATTCGATGCGCGCGTCGATATTGCTGCTGTGGTCCACCAGGCCGTGGATGGCCTGCACGATGGGATCGTCCATCTTGCCGGTGATGGCGTAGGCCGAAAAACCCATCTTCTCGGCACTGGCTTCGCGCGCCTGCGCAACGGTATCCGCGACGATACGGGCCGGGATGCCGACGGCGGTGGCATTGGCCGGCACATCCTTGACCACCACCGCGTTGGAGCCGACCTTGGCGCCGGCATACAGGGTGATCGGTCCCAGCACCTTGGCGCCCGCGCCGATGATCACGCCCCGCTCCAGGGTCGGATGGCGTTTGCCCTTGTTCCAGCTGGTACCACCCAGGGTGACGCCGTGATAAAGCGTGCAATCGTCGCCTATCACCGCCGTCTCGCCCACCACGATACCCATGCCGTGGTCGATAAAGACCCGCCGGCCTATGGTCGCGCCGGGGTGGATCTCGATCCCGGTGAGCCAGCGCGAGCAATGCGATACCCAGCGCCCCAGCCACTTGAAGCCGCTGCGCCATAGCCAATGGGCAATCTGGTGAAAAGTCAGGGCATGCAGGCCCGGGTAACAGGTGATGACTTCCCAGGTCGAGCGGGCGGCAGGGTCGCGGTCGAATACGACCGCTATGTTCTCACGAAGGCGCGCAAGCATGCTGGGTGGGCTCGGGGAAGCGAAAGCTGAGCATTTTACTCGACTATTGTGCGGCGCGGAAAGGCTTCTCGCCCCCATTCGACGCTTCGTGTACACCGAGGTCTGGATGCGGTGTGGCGTTTGCTTCCTCGCTTGCAAAACAACCATCCGCTGCCAATCTCGAAAGTCGCGTTGCGCCAATCTCTCACAGCCTCTCCATCGGCGTGCTTACTGCACACGGATCACACCAAGGAGACAGGAACCATGCTGCCCGCGCTTACTGCCGTACTCCCAGTATCGACCCCAGACTGGACTGGCCGATTGAAGGCGATTACCGATGCAGAGGTGCAAATGTCCATTCAGCGCTTGGCGGAGAATGATCCGACGCTGACACAGCTTAGTCTGTGGAACAAGCAGATCGACGCCAGCGGCGTGCAGGTGCTGGCCGGTGCATTGGCGCAGAACGACTACCTGAACACGCTCAAGCTGGAATGTATCCAGTTCGGCGACAGCGGGGCGCAAGCGCTGGCCAGTGCGCTGGCGCAGAATCACTGCCTGACCTTGCTCGGCGTGGGCATTGCCCCCCCTGCTTGACCACTGACCAATTGGCCGCACAGTTACTGCAACAACAAGCGATCCTATCGGCCAAGGAACAAGAGCTTGAGGATATGCGGCAATCGCTGACGCTACAACAGGCTGCCTTAAGGTCCGCCGAACAGAAATGTAACGAGCTGCAAGGACTCTCTCAAGGTGGAAAGAATAGAAAAAGATAGGGGCGTGACATGACACGCAGCCGGCAAAGCCGCGCCGAAGCCACGGGCGGAACGCATGAAGGTGCAGCCTATAACCAGTGGCTGTCTTGCGAGATTCAGGCAGCCATTAACGATCCCAGGCCCAGCGTCCCGCACGATGAAGTCATGACCGAAATGGACGCAGACATTGCCGCGTTGCCGAAGAAAAGACGCGCGTGACGTATTCGATATACCGCCATCAGCCATGAGGCTATGTATCCATAAATTCCATGGTTTTTACAGAAGTTTTTTAATCGTTTCAGGAAGAAAATTCAATTTTCAAAGAGGAAATTGCCATGAAAAAAATGCTGGCTTCGTTTGCCACCCTTGCGCTTTTATTAACAGGAGGGGTCCACGCCTCTCCGTTGAAATTCGCCAACTCGGCATGGATGTATGATGGCGACAATACCGATCCGGCAAATCCATTAAAACCCACCGTCGGCTTGATGGCCAACGATATTCTCCGCGCGGATGCCGCCATGGGGAATAAACTCGGCATGGTGTATATATACGGCTCGGATATGGAATTGGCAATCAGCGACAGCCAGCACCCCGCCGCCCATTGCGACGTCGCCACGCTGGATGAAAAATGCGGGCTGCAGGTGTATTACAACACGCCCGGCAAACGCGGTTACAACGGCATTGCAAATACGGCGAAATATAAAAATATACTCGAAAGCCGTGGCAAACATTATCTCTACAGTCCCATTATCGATGGCCGTATAGAAAAAGCGAATGCACCCGGCGAAGGCGAACCCTTGCTGGTCGAATTCCCCTACCTCAGCCAGGAAGTCGCCGAACTGTACGCCGACCGGGTCGCTTTCCAGGCTTGCAGCGACGAGAATCTCGACGGCATTCAATTCGATCTTGAACCGGCCTTCAAGGATTACGCCATTGCCAACCCCGATCCAAAACGACGCGGGGAGTATTATTTCTACAAGCGCATTGGGTGGAACTTTGCCGGCAAGAACAATGCCATCCGCACCTGCGTGGATAAGGCCCATCCGGAAGGGCGCTTTTTCTCGGTTTTCGCCTTTGCCAGGAATATCAACCAAGAGGTGAGCGACGCGCTGACCGCACACCAGAACGGTTACTTCATCGATTCACTTTACGATGTAGACCAAGCCGCACCGGGCGGCACGGTCACCACTCCCGACGCTTACAATCGCTTGGTGCAAGACGAAGTAGCACTTATGCTCGCCAAATCCCGGCAATACCATCTTCCCTTCCAATTTGGCGTACCCGCTGCAGCGTCCGTGCATGAATTCGAACGTAGCAAGTCAACCGCCACGAATGGGGAGGTCGTTACCACGTTCCGGCAAATCGACTACCTCACCCATGCCATGCGCGCCGTCAACACCGCGCTAAACGCCCCGGAAAACAAAAGCCTGCCCTTTTTGGGCGTAAGCCTCTGGTCCTTTGAAAAGGGTGGCTCGCCATGGGGTAATGAATTCTACTACCCGCCCACCCCTGGCGATGATGCGCTCGCCCACTTGAAGCAGACCTTGCCCCTGCCGCGTTGAATTTGATTGGGTGGGATCCCGCGCGACGCTAACCCGCGCGGGCCTAAGGCTTATTGGGCCGCAAATCGACCGCCAAGCCGGCCCCCAACACGCCCTCGCCGCGCAGACTCCAGCCACCCAGCTCATCATCGAGCACCAATAGCCAGCGCTGGGAAACCAGCGGCCTAGCCAGCTTGCCGTGCAGCATGCCGTCTTCGCCGGCCCGCAGAATCACAGCCTGATCCTGGCCGGGGCGGGTCGGGTGAGACAAACGCAGGCTGAGCGGGTTGGCTTTGACCGGCATCGGCACCAGCAGGATATGCGCGCCCACGCCGTCCTCGGATACGATCACCTTGGCCGTCACGCCCAGCTTGGCCGCCATACGGTCGCGGGCGATATCCTTGCCGATTTCATTGCCGCGCTTGTAGTAATCGTCGGCCACCAGGCCGTCGTTGCTCTTGACCGCCACGACGATCATCGCGATGCAGCCCACCACGGTGGTGCCAAGCAGACCAAGGAACAACCAGATTACCGGCTGCCGATACCATTTATTCGCGGATGTGTTCATCTGATTTCTATTTGCCTATGAAACTGGATTTCGCGCGCACCTTCAAGTTCAGATCGTCGACCGCCTGCACTTCGAAGTAGATCTTCCTGGAACCACGTGTCGCATATTGCGGTTCTACCTGTACCCGCACGCCGACACTGGCCGAACTGTTGGACGGCAATTCGATCAGCTCGCCCTGGTCGGTCAAGACTTTCATTTCCGGCAGTCCATCGGCACGGATAACGAAGCGGTGCGCTTTTTCATCGGTATTTTCCAGCTGAAGCTGATAGCTGTTCTCCAACAGGCCTTCGTCAGTCTCACGCATCAGCGCATTGCGGTCGCGCGACACGTTGACCGCCAAGGGCAGCTTGAACATCAGCGAGAGCGTGACCCCCACCGTCACCACCAGCAGCACCGCGCCATACATCACCACGCGCGGACGCAGGATATGGTTGACGATCTCGCGCTCAGGATACTTGTGCGCCAGGGCATTCTCGGTGGTGTAGCGCACCAGTCCCCGCGCATAACCCATCTTGTCCATCACGCTATCGCAAGCATCGATGCAGGCGCCGCAGGCGATGCACTCATACTGCAATCCATCGCGGATATCGATGCCGACCGGGCAGACCTGCACGCACAGCTTGCAGTCGATACAGTCGCCCTTGCCTTCGGCCTTGTAGTCTTCGCCCTTGCGACGGCTGCCGCGCGGTTCGCCGCGTTCGGCGTCATAGCTGATCAGCAAGGTATCGGGATCGAACATCGCCCCCTGGAAACGAGCGTAGGGGCACATATATTTGCAAACCTGCTCACGCATCCAGCCGGCATTGCCGTAGGTGGCAAAGCCGTAGAACAGGATCCAGAAGGCTTCCCACGGACCGGTCTGGAAGGCCAGCACCTTGCTGGCCAACTCCCGGATAGGGGTGAAATAGCCCACGAAGGTAAAGCCGGTCCACAGCGCAATCAGAATCCAGATCGCGTGCTTGGTGTACTTGAGGCGCAAACGGCGCCAGTTCATCGGGCCGTTATCCAGCTTGATACGGGCCAGCCTATCCCCTTCCACCCACTTTTCAACCCATAGGAATATCTCGGTGTAGACGGTTTGCGGACAGGAATAGCCGCACCATAGCCGGCCGCCTATCGAGGTCCAGACAAACAGGCCGAACGCGCTCATCGCCAGCAAGGCGGTCAGATAGATAAAGTCCTGCGGCAGGAAGATAAAGCCGAACACATAGAATTTGCGGCCCAGCAGGTCGAACAGCATCATCTGCCGGTCATGTATGTTCAACCACGGTACGCCATAGAAAAACAACTGGGTGGCGACCAGCCAGAACCAGCGCCACTGGGTAAAACGGCCGGTGATCCAGCGCGGGTAGACTTTCTTGTGCTTTTCGTACAGCACCACTTCTTCCAGCTCAACCGGTGTGTCCGCGGGTGTCGCGGGCAGGACCTTGATCGGGATGTTCTTGAAGGACTGTGACATGGCGGGCGCTCAAAGGATTTTCGATAGCCGCCGCAAGCGAGGCTATCGAAAGCCACCTGAAAGGGCGGCATGCTACCCGCCCCTTTATTGCCCTGCCTGCGACCCAAGGTCGCAGGCAGGGTGTCCGACAGTCTTATTTGGCCGCTTGTTCCTTGCTCGACAGGCCATAGACATAGGCAGCCAGCAAATGCACCTTGCCGTCGCCCAACGCCTCTTTCCAGGCCGGCATGCGGTTCTTGCGGCCATTGGTGATGGTTTCGATGAGGGTGTGCTCGCTACCGCCGTACAGCCAGATCTTGTCGGTCAGATTGGGCGCGCCGATCGCTTGGCTACCCTTGCCGTCGGCCTGGTGGCAGGCCACGCAAACCTGCTTGTAAGTCGACTCGCCGCGACCGGCACGTACCGCGTCGTACTGGCGGCTGGCCAGCTTGAGCACGTAATTGGCCACGTCCTTGACCTTTTCTTCGCCGAAAGCCGCACCGAAGGCCGGCATCTGGCCACCGCGACCGTGGTTGATGGTCTCCAGGATCTTGTCCGGCGTACCGCCGTACAGCCAATCCGCATCGGTCAGATTCGGAAAACCCTTGGCGCCGCGCGCGTCTGAACCGTGGCATTGCATGCAATAGGTCAGAAACAGGCTCTGGCCGGACTGGCGGGCTTCCTCGTTCTTGGACAGGGTAGCCACATCCACCTTGATGTACTTGTCGTACAACGGCTTGATGGCGGCCTCCTTGGCCGCCGACTCCGCCTGGTATTGGCCGCTGGACGTCCAGCCCGCCAGACCGGGGAAGGCGCCCAGGCCCGGGAACCAGACCAGGTAGGCCACCGCGATGGCGATGGTGATGTAGAACAAGCCCATCCACCAGCGCGGCAAGGGGTTGTTGTACTCCTCCAGATCCTCGTCCCACTTGTGGCCGGTCACCTGGGCTTTCTGACCCTTGGGCAGCTTGACCTTGCTCTGGGTCCACAGCACATAACCCAGCCAGATCAGGGAAAGCACGACGATGGCGGTAATGTAATAACCCCAAAAGTCGCTGACAAAATCACTCATTTTTCACTCCCGGCCTGCCCATGCGGCAGGTCGTCGTCATTGATAGGCTGCATGGCGGCTTCATCGAAGCCTTTTTGTGCCGGCTTGCCCCAAGCCCAGACAGCAATCGCGAAAAAGCTGAGCAGGCCTGCCACCGTTACGAGGATGCGGAACAGATTGATGTCCATTGGAACTCCTTTTCACAGCGCCAAGGCCGGTGCGCACCAGCGCGCCGGCACCTGTCGCCCTAACGAATACCCTTCAGCGCCAGCCCCAGGCCTTGCAGATAGGCAATGGTGGCGTCCATTTCGGTCTTGCCTTCCACCTGCTTGGGCGCGGCAGCGATTTCGGCATCGGTGTAGGGCACGCCCACCTTGCGCAGCGCGCGCATATTGGCCTGGACGGCGGCCGGATCAAGCTTGGCGCCGGCCAGCCACGGGAAGGCAGGCATGATGGATTCCGGCACGACATCGCGCGGATTGATCAGGTGAACCTCATGCCATTCGTCGGAATAGCGGCCACCGACCCGCGCCAGGTCCGGCCCGGTACGCTTGGAGCCCCACTGGAAGGGGTGGTCGTAGACCGACTCGCCAGCCACCGAATAGTGGCCATAGCGTTCGGTCTCGGCGCGGAAGGGACGGATCATCTGCGAATGGCAGTTGTAGCAGCCCTCGCGGATGTAGATATCGCGGCCCGCCACTTGCAGCGCGGTGTAAGGCTTGACGCCCGCAATCGGTTGCGTGGTCGAACGCGAGAACATCAACGGCAATATCTCGACCATCATGGCCACGCTGATGGTCAGGATCGTGAACACGATCAGATAACCGACGTGCTCCTCGATCATTCTCTGAATTTTTTCCATGTCGATTCCTAGTTACGGCTACGCATGAGCTGCTTGCTGGTGAGGTATGGGCGCATCCACCGCGCGGCCCTGCATGATGGTGCGGGCAACGTTGTAGGCCATCAGGAACATACCGCTCAGATACATGGCGCCGCCGATCATGCGCACCACGTAGTAAGGACCGGTGGCCTTGACCGAATCGATGAAGGCATAGGTCAGGGTGCCGTCTGGATTGGTGGCACGCCACATCACGCCCTGCGTCACACCGGCTACCCACATGGCGGCGATATACAGCACCACGCCCAGGGTGGCGATCCAGAAGTGCGCATCGATCAGGGCGATCGAGTACATCTTTTCGCGGCCGTACAGGCGCGGGATCATGTAATAGATGGAACCGATGGTGATCATGGCCACCCAGCCAAGCGCGCCGGAGTGCACGTGGCCAATGGTCCAGTCGGTGTAATGGCTCAGCGCATTCACCGTCTTCAGCGCCATCATCGGCCCTTCGAAGGTGGACATGCCGTAGAAGGACAAGGCGGTGATCATGAACTTCAGGATCGGGTCGGTACGCAGCTTGTCCCATGCCCCGGACAGTGTCATCACGCCATTGATCATGCCGCCCCAGCTAGGCGCCAGCAGGATGATGGAGAACACCATGCCCAAGGACTGGGTCCAGTCGGGCAAGGCGGTGTAATGCAGATGGTGGGGGCCGGCCCACATATACGTGAAGATCAGCGCCCAGAAGTGGACCACCGACAGGCGATACGAATAGACCGGACGGCCAGCTTGCTTGGGCACGAAGTAATACATCATGCCAAGGAAGGCGGCGGTCAGGAAAAAGCCCACCGCATTGTGGCCGTACCACCATTGCACCATGGCATCCACGGCACCGGAATAGATCGGGTAGGACTTCCACAGCGAAGCCGGCACGGACAGGTGGTTGACGATGTGCAGCAAGGCCACCGCCAGGATAAAGGCGCCGTAGAACCAGTTGGCGACGTAGATATGCTTGATCTTGCGCTTGGCCAGCGTGCCGAAGAACACCACGGCGTACGCTATCCACACCACCGCGATAAGGATGGCGATGGGCCACTCCATCTCGGCGTATTCCTTGCCGGCGGTGATACCCAGCGGGTAGGTGATCATCACCGACACGATGACCAGCTGCCAACCCCAGAAAGTGGCGGCAGCCAGCGTATCGGAAAACAGCCGCACACCGGAGGTGCGCTGCACGACGTAGTACGACGTGGCGAACAGGGCACAACCGCCAAAGGCGAAGATCACCAGGCTGGTGTGCAGTGGACGCAACCGCCCGAAGTGGAAATACGGACCGAGATTCAACTCGGGCCAGGCCAGCTGCGAGGCAATGATCACCCCCATCAGCATGCCGACTATCCCCCACACCACCGTCATGATGCTGAATTGCCGCACCACACGATAGTTGAAGGTCTCCGCCCCGTCATGGGGCTCAAGCGCACGAGTGGCTTGCATGGAACTCTCCGAAAACACAAAAAATCCGGTGTTAAATATAATCCCGGCCGAACACGAAATAGGCTGCGCACGGCGACAGCTGTCGTCGTGTTTTTCTCTCCGTGCCGGTCTTGGCTAATCGAGGAATGGTCCGGCGAACCGGCCTGTGCGGCGAAGCGTAAGCACTTCGACCGCATCCTCTCTTCTTGAATGTATTTGCTAGCGAACGAAAGCCCGAACAAGAGCCCGTGCGCTTGAAAGGGATGGTGTTGAGCTGATGCAATGCAGCAATTTTACAGCCATGCGGGCAGTAGGGGCAATTGAGCAATTGCTCTGAAAACCGCATGACAGCAGGACCTGGGCAAAAGGGAGGATATATTGCCTAGCCGCCGCGCCGCTATTGGCGTAAACGCTATTGCCAGCCAAGCCTGAATTTGCCCGGCCGCGCGGAGGACTTCCCTGACCATAGACGGCATAGTGCCGGTTGGAAAGCGCCGGTAACCGCCGGTAACAAGCTTCCGACGAATGCTTACGGCCCACGTTAGCAAAACACCCGGCATCGCCGGGTGTCGCACTCAAGCCAAACCGTCAGCAAGACAGCTTAGTGATGATGGCCATGCTCGCCATGCACGTGGCCGTGGTCCAGCTCTTCCTTGCTGGCCGCGCGGGCTTCCAGCACGGTGGCGACAAAGCGCAGGCGCTTGCCGGCCATCGGGTGATTGCCATCGACCACGACCTTGCCGTCGGCGATTTCGGTCACGGTGAACAGCATCACTTCGTCGCTATCGGGATCATCGGCTTCGAACATCATGCCTACTTCGAGTTCTTCCGGGAACGCATCCTGCGGCTCGATGCGTACCAGTTCGGCATCGTATTCGCCGAAGGCATCATCGGGTTCCATCGTGACATCGATCTTGTCGCCAACCTTCTTGCCATGCAGGGCTTCTTCCACGACCGGGAAGATACCGTCGTAGCCGCCGTGCAGGTAGACCATGGGCTCATCGGCCGAAGTCTGGTCGAGCAGGTTGTTTTCGGCATCGAACATTTCATAGCTCAGGGTAACAACGGTGTTCTTGGCGATTTCCATGAGGGAGCTTTCTTGGGAGACGCTAGGCGTCGAGTTGCTGGATGAGTTTGAGCACGTCTGCGGCATGACCGCGTGGTGTGACGTTGTAGAGCGCATGACGCAACGTGCCGCTGCGATCAACGATAAAGGTCGACCTGATAGTGCCGAATTTTACCACGCCATTGCGCTCGACTTGCCGCAGAGTGTGATACTGGCGCGATACTTCGGTTTCCGAATCCGACAACAATCTCACCATCAGGCCATGTTTATCGCGAAAAATTTCATGGCATAGCGGATCGTCCAGGCTGACACCCAGCACCACCGCGTTCAGCTTGCTGAAACGATCTGCCAGGTCGGAGAACTCAATGGCCTCCACCGTACAGCCGGGATCGTCGTCGCGATGATAGAAATAAAGTACGACCTGTTTGCTGCCACGATAGTCGGATAATTTGACGATATCCATGGCGGCATCGGGCAATTCGAAATCGGGTGCGGGCCAACCTGCTTCCAACATGTTACCTCCGAGAAGTGCCTCCTGCTGCGTGGCCGGGCAACGAATGCGATAATCCGGGCCATCTCACTTTTTCCCTGTATAGCTCACATGCCCATTTCGCCACTCGGGAATCTGACGGCCGAGCAGTTTCTTGCCGAATATTGGCAAAAAAAACCGCTGCTGATCCGCCAGGCCGTCACGCAATTCGACTGGTTGCCGGAACTGTCCGACCTGCTTGAACTGGCTAGCCAGGACGACGTCGAATCGCGCCTGATCGAACGAAAGAACAATCGCTGGTCCTGCGAGTCGGGTCCCTTTCGGCCCAGCCGCCTGAAGAAGCTGGCGAACAACGACTGGACCGTGCTGGTTCAGAACGTCAATCACCATGTGCCGTTTGCCGCCGAACTGCTGTACCGCTTCGATTTCATCCCGCATGTGCGGCTGGACGACCTGATGGTCAGCTACGCCC
The DNA here is from genome assembly GCF_007431345.1 of Chitinimonas arctica. NCBI lineage: Bacteria > Pseudomonadati > Pseudomonadota > Betaproteobacteria > Neisseriales > Chitinibacteraceae > Chitinimonas > Chitinimonas arctica. The sequence continues at coordinate 1,156,554 of NZ_CP041730.1, forward strand.
CGCCCGGCGGCGGCGTCGGCCCTCATTTCGACAGTTACGACGTATTTCTGTTGCAGGTCGCCGGCAAAAAGCGCTGGCGCATCTCGGCGCAATCGGACCTCAGCCTGGAGCCGGACTCGCCGCTAAAGATACTGCGGAATTTCCAGCCCGAACAGGAGTGGGTGCTGGAACACGGCGATATGCTCTATCTACCGCCGCACTACGCCCATGATGGTGTCGCCCTGGAGGCCGGGCAGACCTGGTCCATCGGTTTTCGCGCGCCCAGCGCGCAGGAAATGGGCGGCGCTTTCCTCGATTTCCTGCGCGACCATATCGAGCTGCCGGGCGCCTATGCCGACCCCGGCCTGCAACGCCCGCACGACCCGGCCAGCCTGCCGCCCGCCTTTGTCGAACAGGTGGCCACCATGCTGCAAGGCATTCGCTGGGATGAAGCCACCGTGCGCGAATTTATCGGCCGCTACTTCAGCGAACCGAAATCGCATGTGTTCTACGATGGTCCGGAAGATGACCTGGATGAGGAAGATTTCGACCAGGCCGTCGGTCGAAGAGGGCTTGTACTCGACCTGAAATCGGTCATGCTGTTCGACGAGAATCGTTTCTTTATCAACGGCGAACCGCTCGCCACCGACCCCGCCGCCGCGACCGCGCTGCGGCGCCTGGCCAATACCCGCCGCCTGCCCGCCGCGCGCTACGATGCCGCCGCGCTAGCCGCGCTTTACGATTGTTATCAGAACGGATACCTGCACCTTGGCTAAATACGCCTTCCCCACCGACTGCCCTTGCGGTAGCGGCAAACCCTACAAAGACTGCTGCTTCATGTACCACATGGAGAAGATCCACGCCCCCACGCCGGAAGCCCTGATGCGCTCGCGCTACGCGGCCTATGTGCTGAAAAAAGCCGACTATCTGCTGTACAGCTGGCATCCCGACACCCGCCCGGCCGAACTGGACCTGAAGGACGACAATGTGAAATGGGCCGGGCTGCAGATCATCAGCACCGAACTGGGGCCGGATGGCATCGAGGGCACGGTTGAATTCGTCGCCAAGTACAAGGTAGGCGGCCGCGCTGCCAAGATCGCCGAGAAAAGCCACTTTGTCCGCCAGGGCGCACGCTGGTACTACGTGGACGGAGAAGTGGAAGAATGAAGATCCGGCAAGCGGCGCCGGAGGATGCCGCCATGCTGGGCAGCCTGTATCGCGAACTGGTCGACAATCCGGCCGTCCAGGTGGTGCCCGCCCGGCTGGCCACACTGGCCGCCGATCCCGGCCACCAGCTGCTGGTGGTGGAAGACGGCGGCAAGCTGCTGGCAACGGCACACTTGATATTCTGCGCCGATGCGATGTTCGGTGAGCAGTTCTACGCCTTGCTGGAAAACGTCGTGGTCAGCCGGGACGCGCGCGGTCATGGCGTCGGCACCCGTTTGTTCCGGCATATCGAACTGCTTGCCCGGCAAGCCAATTGCTCCAAGGTCATGTTGCTGAGCGGGGCTGATCGCAGCGATGCGCACCGCTTCTTCGCCAGCCAGGGTTATTCCGGCGACCGCAAGCGCGGTTTCGTGAAATACCGCAGCCAATTCGCACCGGTTGCCTGAACCTCTTTTCCAGATCCGAATTTATCTCGACAATCCAGCCTTCGCCGCCGGGGATGATCCCGACCATGCCTACAGGAAGCCTTATGCCCCAGCTCACCATTTCTTCCGCCTTCGATTCCGGCGCCATCGATGTTGTCAGCCTTGCCGACCATCGCGATATCCAGCTCAAGATCAGGCCGGACAATGCCAGCGAATTCGCCCAGTGGTTCCATTTCCGCCTGCAGGGCGCCGCAGGCCTGCCGGTGAACATGCGCTTCCTGAACGCGGGCAGCAGCGCCTACCCGAAAGGCTGGGCCGGTTACCGCGTCGCCGCCAGCTATGACCGGCAACACTGGTTCCGCATCCCCACCGCCTTCGACGGCCAGGAAATGACGGCCCAGCTGACCCCGGCTGCGCAGAGCGTCTATTTTGCCTATTTCGAGCCCTACTCCTATGAACGCCACCTGGATCTGATCGGCTTCGCCACCGAGTCGGACAAAGTGGCGGTAGAACACCTGGGACTGACCCTCGACGGCCACGATATGACGCTGCTCCGTATCACCGACGAAGACAGCACCACCCCGCCCGCACAGAAAAAGCAGGTCTGGCTGACCGCACGCCAGCATCCGGGCGAAACCATGGCGGAATGGTTCGTGGAAGGCTTTCTGGAACGGTTGCTGGACAGCGACGATCCAGTCAGCCGCGTCCTGCTGAGCAAGTGCGTATTCAATGTGGTGCCGAATATGAACCCCGACGGCGCCATGCGCGGCAATCTGCGCACCAATGCAGCCGGCGCCAACCTCAATCGCGAATGGCAGGCACCCTCGCTGACGCGCTCGCCGGAAGTGTTCCTGGTCCGCCAGAAGATGCTGGAGATCGGCGTGGACCTATTCCTCGACGCCCATGGCGACGAAGCCCTGCCCTACAACTTCGTGGCCGGCTGCGAAGGCAATCCCATCTACGGCGCGCGCCTGGAAGGCTTGGAAAACGCTTTCAAGAGCGCGTGGATGGCCACCTGCCCCGACTTCCAGGACACTGAAGGCTACGATCGCGACCAGCCCGGCGAAGGCAACCTGACCATCGCGACCAACTGGGTGGGCCAGCAATTCGATTGCCTCTCCTACACCATCGAAATGCCGTTCAAGGACAACGCCCTATTGCCGGACGATGAATATGGCTGGAGCGGCGAGCGGTCGAAGAAGCTGGGTGCTTCCTTGCTGCTGCCGGTGCTGGCCGTGGCCGACAAGCTGCGCTGATTCAAAACGCCCAACCGGGTGGCGGTGCCGGCCGAGTCGATCGGCTAGCATCCCATTTGCGTCCGCAAGGCCGCACGGACCGCCGCCACCCGCGCCTCGCGCGCTCCACCCACCACGCAATAAGGAACGCCCGCGGTCTGCAGGGCTGTCTCGTAAAGCGCGAACAGGACGTCGCGGTCGTGGGGGTGTTCACGCAGCGGATCGGCTTGCCAGGCGATATCCGGCCTGGGCAGGATATGCAGCAGATAGGACATGGGTTGCCAGCACGCCGTAATGGCTGCCGGACAATAGCCATAGCGCACTTCGGCCCAGATCTTGCAGACCAGGGCATTGGTATCGCAGACCAGCCAATCGGCCCCGCCGGTGCGCTGCCAGCGCGCCGCTTCGGCCTCGCCGCTCAACTGTCCCTGGGCGATGGCAATCACGTCGGCCAGCGTATAAGCCACATCCCCCTTGGCCTGGAAGTATTCGCGCGCATATTCGGGCAGGTAACTGCCGCCCAGATCGGCTGCCAGATCTTTCGCAAGCGTGGTTTTGCCGGACGACTCCGCGCCGACGATGGCGATCTTAAGCATAAGCGCGCCTTATGCGGCATGACCAATCCCACCAGCCATAGCCGGCCAATCCCGCCAGCAGCACGTACAACAGCGCCGTCACCTGCAAGCCCTTTACCAGGTAAATGGCGGCCGACAAAAGATCGAGGATGATCCAAAGCGGCCAATTTTCCAGCTTGCGCCGCGCTTGCAGCCATTGACCCAGCACGCCGAACACGAACACGGTCGAATCCAGCCAAGGCAGGTCGGTGGGCAGAAAGTGGACCTGCATTTGGCCGACCAGCAAGGTCGCCGTCAATCCCACGCCCCACAAGACCGCATGATCGGCCGCCCCCATGCGGCTAATGGCCACCGTCGGCTTGTCGCCATGCGACGAACGCCAGTTCCAGGCACCATAGAGCGCGAGGGCAATATACAAGCCATTCAGTGCCGCTTCGCCGAATAGATTGACCTGGGCGAATAGCCAGACATACAGCAGGCCGGATAGCACTTGCAGCGGCCAGGTCAGCCAATGGTTGCGGGCGGCCAGCCAGATGGCCGCGATGGTCAGGGCAAAACCGGCGATCTCGACGCCGGTCATGGCCGATAGTTGGGACAGCAAGCTTTGCATGCGCGAGGCCTGGTAGACGGGCCGATAGTATAACCGCCGCCGCACGCCCTCTTGCTCGCCCCAATCGTTCGCCGCTTGGTAAAATCTACCGCCCAACCAGGAAACCACCATGTCCAACAGCTATTTCCGCCATACCGACGGCGGCCTCTATCGCTTTGTCGCGCACGCCCGCTCAGCCGATACCACTGGCGACGTAGTCGTCTACGAGCACCTATGGCCGTTCACACAGGGCCTGTGGGTACGCGACCGGCAGGAATTCGAATCGCGCTTTAGCCCTATCGACGCCGCTGAAGTGGAAAACGCCATGCAAGGCGACCGGCTTGCCGCCCAAGCCGCCGTCGATACGGCCAAGGCCACACGCCGCGCCAAAAAGGCAGGCTGACATCGGCATGGCCGCCCCGCTCTTCCCCGCTGTGCGTGAGGCGCTTTGCCTCACCGACCCGTACGCCAAGGCCGACGCGGCGCAAGCGATATGGGCGGCTTGGCAGGCAGGGCAGCTGGACCACACGGCGCCGCCCTGCCCACCGCCTGACCAGGCCGGCCGGCCGCCCCGGCCGCAACTGGTACCACCACAGGCGGTGCCGCGGCGCCGGCTAGGCACGCCGGCCGGCCGCGCGGCCCTGGTCCATGCCATTACCCATATCGAGTTCAACGCCATCAACCTGGCGCTGGATGCCGCCGGCCGCTTCCACGGCCTGCCGCGTGACTACTACGGTGACTGGCTGCGGGTCGCGGCCGAAGAGGCGCATCACTTCCGCCTCTTGTCCAACCATCTGAACAGCCTGGCTTATGCCTATGGCGACTTCCCTGCCCATGACGGCCTATGGGTCATGGCTGAGAAAACCGCCGGCGATGTCCTGACCCGCATGACCCTGGTGCCGCGCCTGCTGGAAGCGCGCGGCCTGGATGTCACCCCGGCCATGCAAGCACGCTTGCTGGCAGCAGGCGACCGTACCGCCGCCGGCCTGCTCGATATCATCTTTCGCGATGAAGTGGGCCATGTCGCGGTCGGCAACCGTTGGTTCCGCTGGCTTTGCGCCGAACGGGGCCTGGATCCGGCCGAGACCTTTCGCGACCATCTGGTCAAATTCGAGGTGTCGCGCAATATTGGCGAATTGAATATCGAAGCCCGCTTGCAAGCCGGATTCGAGCTGGACGAACTGGCCGTACTCCAGGCATACGCCCTATCCGCCGAGTAAACGGGTTTTCCGCTCTGCACGGCAGTCCAAGGCGGCACGCGGCCTCTGTACCGGCATCCGGTATAATCGCGGTTTCCCGACCGCAATCCCGGAGCACGACATGGCCGCCGCACGCCAAACTGAAATCCGCCAGCAGGATTTCATCGACAGCATCGCCGATGCTTTGCAATACATCTCCTACTACCATCCGAAGGACTATATCCAGAGCCTGGGCCGCGCCTATGAGCTGGAGCAGTCGCCCGCAGCCAAGGATGCCATCGCGCAGATCCTGACCAATAGCCGCATGTGCGCCGAGGGACATCGGCCGATCTGCCAAGACACCGGCATCGTCTGCGCCTTTGTCACGATCGGTATGGACGTGCGCTGGGCCGATGCCACCATGGCGGTGGAAGACATGGTCAACGAAGGTACCCGCCGCGCCTACCTGAATCCGGACAACAAGCTGCGCGCCTCGGTACTGGCCGATCCGGCCGGCGCCCGCCGCAATACCCGCGACAATACGCCGGCCATCACCCATATCGAGCTGGTACCGGGCAATACGGTGGAAGTGCATATCGCCGCCAAGGGCGGCGGTTCCGAGAACAAGTCCAAGTTCGTGATGCTCAACCCCTCCGACAGCATCGTCGATTGGGTATTGAAGACCGTGCCGCTGATGGGTGCCGGCTGGTGTCCGCCCGGCATGCTGGGCATCGGCATTGGCGGTACCGCCGAAAAGGCCATGCTGCTGGCCAAAAAGTCGCTGATGGACCCGATCGACATCCAGGAATTGATTGCCCGCGGCCCGCAAAACCGGGTTGAAGAATTGCGGCTGGAGCTATACGAGAAGGTCAATGCGCTGGGCATCGGCGCCCAGGGCCTGGGCGGCCTTGCCACCGTTCTCGACATCAAGATCCTCGACTACCCCACCCATGCCGCCAGCCTGCCGGTAGCCATGATCCCGAACTGCGCCGCCACCCGGCACGTCCATTTCGAACTGGACGGCTCCGGACCGGCCCAGCTGGAGGCCCCCAAGCTGGAAGATTGGCCGCAAGTGACCTGGACGCCGGCCGCCGATGCTACCCGCGTTGATCTGAACAGCGTGACCCGCGAGGATGTCGCCGGCTGGAAACCCGGCCAGACCTTGCTGCTGAACGGCAAGCTGCTGACCGGCCGCGATGCCGCCCACAAGCGCATGGTGGATATGCTCAATAAGGGAGAGAAGCTGCCGGTGGACTTCACCAACCGCTTTATCTACTACGTTGGCCCGGTGGACCCTGTGCGCAACGAAGTGGTCGGCCCCGCCGGCCCCACCACAGCCACGCGAATGGACAAGTTCACCGAACAGGTCTTGGCCGAAACCGGCCTGCTGGGCATGATAGGCAAGGCCGAGCGCGGCCCGGCCGGACTGGATGCCATCAAGAAGCACCAATCGGTCTACCTGATGGCCGTAGGCGGCGCTGCCTATCTGGTCTCCAAGGCGATCAAGAGTGCGCGGGTGCTGGCGTTCGAAGATATCGGCATGGAAGCCATCTACGAATTCGACGTAGTGGATATGCCCGTCACCGTGGCGGTCGATTCGCAAGGCAGTTCGGTGCACAAGACCGGCCCGGCGGAATGGCAAGCCAAGATCGGCAAGATTCCGGTCACGGCCCAGTAAGCATAGCGTTTCGGCTGCATGGTGGTCGGCGCGGTTGCCGACCACCACCCCGCACTACGCCTTGCGGATATTTTCGCCGGCAAGGCTAGGGCGCCCCCGGCTAGGCGCCCCCAGCTAGGCGCCCCCAGCTAGGCGCCCCCAGCGATAGCCACCCTTACCGGTCGCGGGTAGCCCGCTTGGATTTCGGACACGTTCCATCCGCCGAACAACCCGCCAGACGTTCCAGCAAACCTCGCTCGTCTTTATCGTCCTTCCGGTCCTGCTTTGAATCCGGCCGTTTTTCCACCACTGCCTTCTCGCGATGCTCGACGATGACCGATCGGCTGCCATCGCTAGGTGCGATGGTCTCCAAGGGCTTGGGCTTTGGCTTGGCGACTGGTTTTTTCTGCGTCGCCGTGGCGTCGCCCGCACCGGTAGGCGGGGGCACGACGGTGCCCGTCCCATCCGTGCCGACCACGGCAGGCGGCGTTTCAACCGGCAGCGGAGCTTCCTGCACGGGGGCTGGCGCTGCAACCACCTTGGGCAAGGAGCCTGGTGCGCCTGGAGGCTCCATCACCTCCGGCTGTAAAGCGACCGCCGCAGGTGGATTGGTAATCAACTTGACCTCGGGTTTGGAGCGGCTACCAACCCAGATCAGTGCCGCGATCCCGCCCAGCAAGGCCAGGCCGCCCGTCAGCAACCACGGGGCATAGCGTTGCAAGGTGGCAGCCATCTTACCGTCGGGCGCCACCGCTGTTCTTGCCTGCGCCTCAACCGGCTCGGCCGGTGCGGCCGCATGCCCGTGACCGTTGCTGCCGGTGGTCGCCTGTTCGCGCAAGGCACTGCGGGCTTCGCGAGCCGACTGGAAGCGCTTGGCGGGATCTTTCTCCAGGCAACGCATCACCAATTCGGCCAACCACTCCGGCACGTCGGGATTGAGGCTACGGATATCGCTCGGTGTCTCGTGCAGGATACGATAGGCGATGGTCGCGACGTGCTCGCCATCGAAGGGCCGGGTGCCGGTCAGCACTTCGTACAGCACGATGCCCGCCGCAAAGATATCGGCTCGGCCATCCAGCTTCTTTCCCTCGATCTGTTCCGGCGCCATATAGCGTGGCGAGCCCACCAGCGTGCCGGCGCGCGTCAGATCGCTGGCAGGCAATTGGGCGATTCCGAAATCGGTGATCTTGAGACGGCCGTCGGCAGTCAGCATCAGGTTGGCCGGCTTGATATCGCGATGCACCACCTCATGCTCGTGTGCATAAGCCAGGGCGCCGAACAACTGGCCGGCCAACTTGACCACCCGCCCGCAGGATATCTTGATGCCGCTTTCCATCAATGACTGCAGCGTCTTGCCCTCGACGAACTCGATGGCAAGGAAGGCGTGCCCGTCGATATCGCCACAATCGTAGACCGTGATGATATTGGGGTGGTTCAGCCTCGCCGCCGACTTCGCCTCTTGCTGCAAGCGCGGTGCGTACTCGGCGCGCTCCTCGGCACTGAGGTTGAGGCGCAGCACTTTGAGCGCAACGGTGCGTTCGAGCCGTTCATCGACAGCACGATACACGACGCCCATGGCGCCTTGGCCAAGCAAGGCGTGAATACGGTAATGACCGAGTATGTCCATTGTTCTATTTTAGCCCGGCTTCGATGAATCCCACGTTGCGGGAAATCGGCAACTTTTGGGCTGGCGCAAACACAAAAGAGGTAGTACGCATGCCGTGCCACTCACTGGATATTATTTTATGACATCAGCTTACTTGTCGTAACCATCTTTGAGCAAGCCGATTGCGTTATACGCAGCGCTTTATATTCGAAGCATCCTGAACGGCCGCTGTCCGAACCGGAGGCGAGCCGCCTGCAAAACAGTAATTACTTATATATATTCCATCAGTCCCGACCGAGCGACCGCTTGAAACCATCACACCGGCAGCGCTCGCATTGTCTTGCATGATGATAGCGTTACCCACGTGATTTATGCCAAGTCTCGTTGCGCCTCTTCAGTCGCCGGCGTGGCGAGCGAGATCTTCCTCCATATCGGCGAGCAGGATATTGAGCGCATCGCTGGACATGCGAATTTCGCTGATCGACAGCCCCAGCGAAACCAGCAGAAATAACAGGCTGACGCCAAATACCGCATGCGCCGCCGCGGTCAGCCCAAAATAAATCAAGAACATGCATAGCACGCACAGGAACAAGCTGCCGACCCCGACCGCCTGCATGCGCCGGATCAACACCACCCGCCGCCGCAAATTGGCGATCTGCCGGATGATCTTGGGATCGGGCGTGGTCTTGTAGTCCTCGTACAAGCTGCGGATCACGCCCGACAGGCCCAGGAAGCGATTGGTGTAAGCCAGCAACAAGAGGGAAATGGCCGGAAACAGCAAGGCCGGAACGCTGATCTCCACTTTTCAGCTTTTCCCGCTCAGCGCACGCAGATCAGCGATGATGGTCTTGGCATAGGTCTTGGTTTCCAGATCCGTGTAACGCTTCATCACCCTGCCCTGCGGATCGATCAGGAAGCTGTGCCGCCTGGAAAACTTCATCACGCCCAGATTGACCAGCGTACCGAATTTCTCCGATGTCTTGCCGTCCGGATCGGCCAACAAGGTAAAGGGCAGTTCGTGCTTGCGCCCGAACTCGCGAATGGTTGCGACGTCGTCGGTGCTGACGCCTACCACCTCGGCTCCAAGCGCGCGCAGGAGCAGGATGTCATCGCGGAAGCTGCATGCCTCCTCCGTACAACCCGGGGTCTCCGCCTTGGGATAGAAATACAGTACCAGCCATTTGCCACGGAAATCGTCGCTGGTACGGACCTTGCCTGCTTGGTCAGTCAGCGCGAACGCGGGGGCGCCTTGCCCTATCGTCACATCGGCATGGACCAATAGGCTGAACGCCATAAACAAACCGAGAAAAACAGATTTCATGCTAATTCCTGCCTGGCTTGATCGAGGTGGCGGATGGGCATCGGCAAGGATGCACGGCACGGACCACTTCGGTATTGGAATCGCGGGGCGCCTGCTTCTCCAAGCAGGGTATCCCGTGGGTACGGTTACTTCGAACACGAATAGCTTAGCAGGTTCACCACGCCGCGACCGCCACCGGCCGTCATGGACAAGCGGGCAGGTCGGACACCGGCAGCGCTGGCACGAGAAGAAAAGGTAGATTGCAGAAAAAAAAGAGGCCATCCCGAAGGACGGCCAGAGGAGGAGGAAGGTTGCATTATCATCCACATGGAGGATTTACATCCTGTGAATTTTGCCGTTCATATTATCTATAGCTTGCACTCAGCAACTTATAGACAGCATCCATAAATTGGAATTCGGATTATTTCGGGCGCGCGGCTATCACTATTGAAGGAACTAAGGCGGGCCAAATCCGTCAGTTACCGCCAATAACTGCCATCAGTCCAGTCCGCTTAATTGGCTGTGCTTATTGATGCTCTCGGCGCAATAGCCATACGCCGGGCGCGAATACGCAGCACAGTTCGACGACTGCGTAGCCGCACTGGTCTCACCCCCCGAAAGTTCTACGATGCAAATACATGCGCGCGACGGCAAGCTGGCCCGCACCTATATCAGGTATCAACAATCAAATGGCCAAGCCGTCAGAAAGCGCCGCAAGTGCATTCGCATTCACCGCCTGGCCATCCTGCTGTTCGTCGGCCTGATACTGACGAACATGGCTTTCTTTACCATCTGGCAAATCGACCGCCAACATGCGCGACTCGAAGTGGCGCAATTGCAACGCGACCATGCCGATGCCTTGCGCACGCTTACCGAGCAGAGCAACAACCAGTTGGCGATTGCTCGAGACCGAAACGACCAACTTCAAGCCAGCGCCTACGCCGAGATGGTTGCGCTGCATACCCGTTCCAATGTGCGCCTGCAAACCATCGAAAACCTGGAGCGAGAAAATGCCGCGCTTCGCCTCACCGGCGGCGTGCGTTTGACCCTGGAACATGCGCGACCGCGCCGCGCCCAAGATTCCGCCCTACCCGGCAATCGCTTGCTGACGCAAAACGAACCTGCCTTGCCAATCGCCGCCCAGACCGGCACGGAACGAACGGGAGGCGAGCCCTTACCTTGATTATTTGGGCTCCCCCCCATGGGGAGCGTTAACCGTCATACTTCGCTCCATGCACAAGCACATCACATTCCTTCACACCTCAGCCATACACATCGAAACCTTTGCGCGCCTGGTAAAGGCAATTGATCCCGATGTAAAGGTTGAGCACGTCGTGGAAGAAGCGCTTTTGACGGATGCCCAACGCGTGGGCGCGAATGATCCGGCCTTGGTCATGCGCGTACATGACGCCATGACAAAGGCAGCCTCAACCGGCGCGCCGATAGTCGTTTGCACCTGCTCGACCATTGGTGGCGCGGCGGAACGAACGCCGACAGATAGGCACTTCGTTCCCATACGGATTGACCGGGCCATGGCGGATCGGGCAGTTGCGCTCGGCCCAAGCATCCTGGTCGTCGCGGCATTGGAAAGCACACTTGGTCCGACCAGAGAACTTCTCGAAGAGTCTGCCAACTCAGCGGGAGTCGCGATCGAGATCGAATACCTCGTGGCTGAAGGCGCGTGGCCGCACTTTCTGCGTGGCGATTGGACGGCCTATTTCGAAGCCGTTGTCACGGCAGTAAACGCCATCGCTCCACATTCGGTAAGCGCTATCGTTTTGGCGCAGGCCTCCATGGCCCCTGCGGCAGAAGCCTTGAGCGGCATGGGTATTGAAGTGCTGTCCAGCCCAAGCCTGGGTGTGCAAAGTGTCGTCGAACAATTACACAATCGCAGGATAGGATTGGTACCGACTTGCTGAAGGGTGTTCACATAGGCGGGAACAAGCGGCCGGCGGAAGAAGATTGTCTTACTACTTACACCCGGTCGTGCACCATTTATTGGTTCCGTCCTTGGACGGGATAGGTATAATCCTGGCCACTTTCAGGGAGTGGTTCTCGTAGCACTTCCAGGTGTTACATAAGTGCTACTTCGTAGCCGAAAAACCCCTGAAATGCCTAGAAATACGACAGAGTCGTACAAAAGTTCAGTTTATGATGTGGCTGATTTTGTTGATTTTTATCGTAGATTTCAGTTTTGCGGCCTCTGTAGTTAAATGGATATAACGGCCCCCTCCTAAGGGGCAGTTACAGGTTCGATTCCTGTCGGAGGCGCCATTTCAAGCCGCTCCAAGCCGCCGCAAACCAAGCAAAAACAACCACTTAGCGAAAACTACAATCTAGCCCTCCGGCTTGAAATGGCTTCCGCATTCGCACGTTTGTCGCACGTGCGGCATTTTCGCCAAAACCTCTGTCGCAAGGGGGCGCCAGACTGCCCGCTCCACCGATTCGTCTCCAGCGTGACGAGTTTGAATGAGATAGATGGTTAGATAAACACCGTCTCCGCGAGTTTTGACGAAGCTGGGTACTTTTTATCTTCAACCGGGCCATTTCTGTCCCGTCTCACACTCCTTGTGTTTCGTCCATTTCAAGCCACGGCCTGGGCAAGCGCTCAATATCCCGGCTGGCATATGGTTTGCGTGGGCAATGGCATAGAACGCTTTGCCATACATATGGCTCGAGAAGGAATAAAGATGAGTCGGCGTCCAGCTTCATCCTCCAGCGGATCAACGACGAGCACTTCCTCCAGAGGTGGCGGTGGTGGTGGCGGCGGTAGAAAACCGCCGGTACTGGGCACGCCCCCTGGCTTCAGCGGTTCAGCACCGAAGAGCGGTGCGAAGCAGGCTGCATCCAGCTCCAGCGTCACGCCACCCATCAAGGGCGGCATGCCATCGATTGAAGGCCCAAAGCGCCCCAGTACGCCTACGTCCTTAACGATCCCCAGCAGCCGCTCTACGCCGTCGGTTTCTCCACCGATAACGCCGATACATGCCTCCAGCAGCAAAAGCCAAGCGTCGAGTAACGTCCCATCCACACACCCCTCACCAGGGAGGCTGGGACAAACGCCTCCCAGCGCTTTATCGAGCAGCATCGGCACCTTGACCAGCATACCGTCCTCGCAACCGCTTCCCTCGATTGGAACGCAAACGCAGGCGACTACAAGTCTTTCCCCCATGGCGCCTCTGCATGGGGGCAGCACGAGTTCCAGCAGTTCTTCATCGATCCCGGGGCTAGGTAGTACGGGCACGGACCGACCCAAACTGTCCGTTGCGTTCTCCACCCCTTTGTCCAGGAACGGTCAGAAAGCAGTGATGACGGACTTTCATGCTCGTGGCGACGACAAGCATCAGTACTATCATCCGATCAATCCCGACGGAGCAACTTATGCGGAATATCCACATTTTTCCAACAATAGCGGGGGACGGCATGTGACCGATGTAGTAGGAAAGATGATCGTCAGCGTTCCATTCAATGAAAGTACTGGCCTATTTGACGATAAACCAAGTAGACAGGACGCGCTCTCGTCGGCGACGAATCCGCCTTCGGACGCCAGCCATGGCCTGCGCTCGGATGAAGCAACCTTTCATGTGAGGGGACACGACAAGAAGAAAGATGAAAGTGGTAAGCTCAAGGGCAGGTTCTATGAACCGGTTTCCCCCCGGTCAATGAAGCGGGATTCACATAGCCTTGCGGGCCACGCGCTCCCCTCAATATTTGCTAGCTCCTCCTCCAGCCATCCTTCAGGAGTAGCCAGCTCTAGCTCTAGCTCTTCTCCTCCGTCCGGCACCAGCCGATCAACCGGCGACGGCACACATACGACTTCCACCAAGGAGTCAAAGGAGAAATAAGGCTCCCCAAAACCCGTTCCGGCGGCAGGCTATCGCTTTACGGCTCATCAGCACCCGGGTTTCCCCAAGTGCTGAATTGAACTTCCAGCCTTCACTTTTTTCAAGGCCGCTTAGCCATACGTGACACCGGCATGGCTCCCGAACCCTATTTCGCGGTCTTTAAATCCAGCGACTCCCAAACATTATTCCTATCCAATATCTGTTATATCCTCCCTGTGGTAGAGGACCTTCGCGTCATTTTCATAAAAAGTCCCTTGCACGAAGTCCTGGTCCAAAAGATGTTCTATTTCATCTTTAGGCATATCCAAAGGAGCGCTGATTTCGGTGATATTATCATCCAACCAAACCTTCGGTGTTTCGATGGGCAAAAGGTCAATCCCATCCTCCACCATTTCCAGTCCCACAGGGAAGTATTCCGTGAAGACGCCCTTCGGCTCGACCGCCTTTTGCCTTCCGGCACGGAATATTGTGTTGTGAGTCCTTTCAGTCCGGTCAGGTTTTACTTCTTTGCCGTCCTTGCCGCGAATAGCTATACGCGCCGACTCTTTCGGCTGTGAATCCAGCGGTTTAGCTTCCTTCGTTTGATTGATTTCCGGCCTGCCAATTTTTGCATCGGAACGAGAATGGAAGCAACCACATATAGCATCGGCAAAGCCCCTGTCATTCGGCTTCACATTTTTAATTATGTTTACTTGCTTTTTATCGCGTGATGGGAACTGGCCGTCAGCCTCAGTTCGACTGCAATTTACTGCGGACTTCACCGTCACAGGGTTGGAAAATTGTAGAGAACTCATTATCTAAAACCTTATAAAAAATAAATGGCAATTAATTTTCTCTCACACCAGAATATATGGCTTTCGGTTTTTACAAATTTTTTCACATTTTAAAACAAGAAGAAATACAAAAGTGTCGTGACAAAACCTAAAAACCGACAGGGTTAATTATGCCTAGCATAAATAATGAGAACTCTTGGAAAACCTTGAGGCTATTGTGCGATGTTGTCAGCCGTTGCTGCGTGTTGTAGTGCAATTTCTACTTTGTAACTGTGTTGCCCACGACCCACCGGGTCAATGTCGCGCCGAGACCCTATCGCAGGATCGCGTTTGCAATGAATGGGACGATTTTCATCCCATCCTCTTGAACCCCTTGGATTTCATGCTTACACTCGCCTGGTCAATCATCAATTATGTAGCTGACCATGACCACGCCTGCGCCTTGAGCCAATTACCGATAGCCATTTTGAAGGGCTGTCGCGCATGAATAGTGAGCCTGAAGTCATGCAATACATCACAGGCAAACCAGAAACACCGGAAGGCACCTTGGCAATGATAGCGCTTGTCAAGGCTCGCTGGATAGAATATGGGTTTTCCTGGTGGAGCTTCATGGATATCGACAACAATGAAGTCATTGGCGCTGGCTGCATACAATACCTGGGCCGAGACCCGGCCAATCCACTGGAGATAGGCTGGCGCCTGCGCAAGGATAAGTGGAATAAAGGCTATGCATCGGAAGCCGCACGCGTGATGGCTGAATTTGCTTTTGAACGCCTGAAGGCAGAATCCTTATACGCCGTTTGCCACCAGGATAATCATGCATCTGCCCATGTCATGAAAAAACTGGGCATGCAATATCGGGGAATCGAACACTGGTATGACATGGACACCGCCGTCTACAGCATGGACAGCGCAACCTGGCTGGCCGAAAAGCCGGCGACATGACGAGCTAGCCGCGAAACACCCTGAGCCCTTACTTACGCAGCACAAGCGCTTGAGCTTCGTCAGCCGCCGCAACACCGGATCCCAAACAGACGGCGTCCGGTTTTTGCGGCAGCAAATAGATTTACCAGATGCGAATGCGGTCCGCCTCAGGCTTGAACATGCCGTCGCCCGGTTTGGTATTGAACGCTTGATGAAATGCGTCACTGTTCATCGCCGCGCCAATGGCGCGAAAATCACCGGGCGAGTGCCAATCGGTGGTGAGGCGTTGTAGCAGTTCCTTATCGCGAATCTTGCCGCGGAAGACCTGGCCAAAGCCGATGAAGACGCGCTGCTCGCCGGTATAACCGTCGAGCGCTTCCGAAGGTTTGCCGTTCAAGCTCAGGCGGTAAGCCTCGAAGGCGATCTGCAAGCCCGACAGGTCGGCGATATTCTCGCCCACGGTCAACCTGCCATTGACGAATTGCTTCGGCAACGCTTCGTAGCTGTTGTACTGCGCCACTAGCCGGTCGGCCAGCTTCTCGAAGTTTTTGCGATCGGCCGGGCGCCACCAGTTACGCATATTGCCGCTCCCGTCGTACTGGCTGCCCAGGTCGTCGAAGCCGTGGCTGATTTCATGGCCGATAATGGTGCCGATAGCGCCGTAGTTCACGGCATCGTCGGCATCGGCCTGGAAGAACGGCGGTTGCAGCATGGCGGCCGGGAAGGTGATCTCGTTCAGCGGTGCGTCGTAAGAAGCATTGACCATTTGCGGTGTCATGCCCCACGCGTCGCGGTCGACCGGCTTGCCGAGGTAGGTCAGTTTGTAGCGATAATCGAATTGATTGATGCGCAGGGCGTTGCCGACCAGGTCGTCGGCGCGGATATCCAGGCCACTGTAATCGCGCCACTTATCGGGATAACCGACCTTTACCCGGTACCTGGACAGTTTGTCCTTGGCCTCGGCCTTGGTGGCCGGGCTCAACCAGTCGACCTTGTCCAGGCTCTGCATATAGGCTTTGAGCAGATTACCGGCCAGCGTTTCGATCCTTGCTTTGGATTCGGCCGGGAAGTACTTGGCGACGTAGCGCTTGCCCACGCTTTCGCCGAGCGAATCGTCCACCATTCTCACCGCGCGCTTCCAGCGCGGCGTCATTTGGCCCCTACCGCTCAAGGCCTTGCCGTGAAAGTTGAAGCGCGTCTCGGTAAACGGCTTGCTCAGGAGATGTGCGGTCCCGTCGAGTACCCGTATGCGTAGGTAATCGCGCCATGTGTCGAGCGGCCCGCTCGCCACCAGCTGACCCAAGGCCTTGGCATAGCTTGGCTCGCGAACATCGACAACCTGGACCTGCGCCATTTCGGCACCGTCGAGGAAAGCTGCCCAGTCGAACTTGGGCGCGGCCTTGGCAAGACCGGCGCGGTCGAATTTATTGTGGGACTTATGCGGATCACGCAAAGTCACATTGTCCCACTGGAACTTGGCAATCCGGGCTTCCAATGCCAAGACGGCCTTGGCGCGGCGCGCCGGCTCGGAGAGGCCGATCTGGCCCAGCAGGGTTTCCAGATAGCGCAGGTATTCTTCACTGGTGCTTTTGAAGCCGGGGTCGCGCTTGAGATAGTAGTCGCGGTCGGGCATACCGAGACCGTATTGGTCGACCATCACCACGTACTGGGAAGGGTCGTTGTCATCGACGTTGACGTATGGCCGTAGCGGCCCCTCGATGCCATGCACCGCCAAACGGCCGAATAAGCGAGTCAGCGATTTGCGGTCGGCGACGGCGTCGACCTCCGCCAGTAGCGGCTTGATCGGCTCGATGCCCAGCCGATCGGCCAGCGCTTCGTCCATATAGCTTTGATACAGCGCGGCCATTTGCATGGCCTCGGGTGTGTCGGGATGGGCGACGGCCGCTTCGACAATCTCGCGTACCCGCTGTTGCGACAAGTCGTTCACATCGTCGAAAGTGCCCCAGCTGCTTTTGTCGGCCGGGATCTCGCTGTTCTTGATCCAATTGCCGTTGACGGCCCGGTAAAGATTGTCCTGGATACGAATGCCGCGGTCGAAATGGTCGAGGTCGATGCCGGAGCGGCCAGCGGCGGCGGCAGGCAAGGCCAGCATCACGAGCAGGGCCAGGCGGCTGGGGTGAAAAATCATCCTTGTATCCTTGTAGTGGTCGGCGGAATTGCGGCTGGTCAAATACGCCGCAATTGAAGCGCGGATACGAAGGAGCCGGCCATCGCAATGCGACGGAGCATTGAGCGCTGCGACGAAAACGCTTCAAGCGGGGACGAATAGTCCGCTGGGGGCGCTAACCGGCCTGCCCTTTCGGGCAGGGATTGTTATTCATCCACAATCACCAATTGACTCGATTTTGCCTTTTCCCTCCCGAACCCTAGCGAGATGACACCGTTACTCGCCCTTACCGTAACCTGAGGGCACCATCCGCCGACTCTTACGCAAACTTCGTCCAGCGTAAACTCCGCAAAATCACTGCGCGATTTATCCATGGGTTCGAAGTGGTATATGTTTTCATACTCGTTCATGCCCATCTGTATGGATTCATCGCGTTTTTTATCGTGCCGGAAGACAATTCCACCCGCTTGAATCATTTCTATTTCGAACAAACCCTTCTTGCCGCATTCCTCGAACTGCGGGATAGCTTCACCGGCAAATTCAACCAATTTCGCCGGTATATTACGGGCCATGCCATGACTTTTTCCCACACACACCGCTACCCGCTCTGACGCGCGCTCCCGCACGTCGGCGGCAGTTGCAGTTTGCCGCGTGTTCAATGCCGACGCCCCAGCCGGGGCCTGCTCAGCTTGCCGACAGTGCGGCGTTGGCACATCCTTCATTGCAATAACCAGCTCGCCACTCCGGCTCAACTCGAACTGCATGTACGGCCCATTTTTCTCATACTTTGCCTGTATCGCCACTTGCGATGTGCTGCCCCATACCATGTGAATTTCGCCCAAGGAAAGTTGCTTCAGTGCACCTTCCGGTTGATTCAAAGGCTCAAAGTCACTGTGATTGTCATACTCGCCATGCCCTTGATATTTTGATCTTTCTGCAGTCATATCCCGCTTAAATACGACCCCACCGTATCCGATTCGCTCCACCCCGCCCAAACCCTTTTTAGCGCACTCCTTACACTGCTGCAAAGTTCGTAACAGAAAGACAGATACGTCCCTCGGAACGGAATGGTAAATCCCCCAGCTTTGGGTTTGCGGGACTTGTACGGTATCGGAATCGTTACGCCGGATAATAAGGTTACTGTCTGTCTGAGTACGATATGGTGAAGTTGCCGTTATATTCATTTCCGCCAGCAGGCGAGAAATCTCGTCGCCCTGGCTTGGACCGCTCTGGGTAGGAAAGGGAGATGGGTGTATTTCCGCTTTCCCCGCTGCTACTTTATACGCACCCAACTTGCCGGCTCCGTCAGGAGCGGTCGGATTGGCGTCTTTGCGATTGTTCGGCTTGATAGGATTGCCTGATCCGCCGGGATTTAGCAAACCGCTTGGTATGATGGGGTAATTTGATACCTTAACATTGCGTGACAAGTCCATTTAAAAATTCCTATTGAAAAATTATAAAAACAGCGCCAAAAACCATTAACAACCACTCAGACTGAATCGATCTGAGTGCGCCATAAACATTACTAATTTATATTTAAATTTTTGTATTTCGTATAACTGAGAAATTTATAGGAAATGACTGTCTTGACATATGCCTGTAAGAAGGACGCCTGAAGTTGGGGCATCGGGCCAAGAACCCACCGAGGTGGCTACACAGTCCAGCGTATAGCGATGTCGGAATCCCCCTCCTTTACGGCCTCAAAGCCAGCGAAAAGCGGGAGAGGCGGGGGAGATGTCAAGTTCCCGATTGACCCGCCCAAGGACAAGCTCTGGCCCTGGCGTTGCCTCATTTGCGGGCGCTGAGGTCAGCATCAGGCGTTCGATGCGAATTTCCTCGCATCTTCACCCATTTGGAGGATGCGCGGACCGAACCGGTACGTTAGATTTCACTAATCCAGATCAGGTTTGCCGTACGCAACAGCTCAAGGAGAAAGTGATGAGGATCTTCGGCCATTACGACCATATTGATGATGCGATTGCCGCACTCATTCACCACGGTGTCATTGCGGTTGCCGGCGCCCGATCGGAAGCGGTTCCGCAAATCGAACGGATCATGAAATGCCTTGCCGCCTATCCGAAAATCCTGCCTGTCTCCGGATATCAGATCGTTCCGAACCACGGTTACCTTTACTTTGTCCGGGATGCCAGTCGCTATCCAGTAGGGGACAGGTGGATAAAACGGCAATTGATGGATATCGATGCGAGCGATACACGCTTTCTTATGCGCGAGAAGGCTGCATAGCCTAAAAAAACGAGCGCCAATAGCCAACACTATTGGCGTTCGTTCCGCCCAGGCAACAGGAAACCAGGCAGTAAGAATAAATACTCATGCATTGAACATTATTAAGAACACGACGAATCGTGTTGGATCGCGCCAATCGCGCATGTTATCTCATTGCTGTGCAAGTAGACTGAGCATGACTGGTTGACCGCCAACTACGGCTTTCGCGTTTTTGAAAATACTATCTATTTCCTCCCAGCCCAACCCCTCACTTCCGCTCGCACTGATGCCAATCAATACCAGGGCTCCGAAGCACCCTCTGCGACGCCCGGCTAGGCGCCCCCCCCCACGTATGATGCGGGGGGCCGCGATTTCGCCAGATTTGTGTCTTTCCCGGAAATTCGCCAAGCGTTTATTTATTTGAATTGCTTGAGCTGGTTTTTATATTCAGCCGATTCCCGCACCGTTCCCACGGCATTCCAGATCTGCTGCGCAAATTCCGGATATTTGGCAACGAACTGCTTGGATAGCATCAGGAAATAAGGCTTCGACACCAGCGGCGGATCGATCCGTTCGATCTTGGCGGCGAATTCGGCTCTTTCGGCCAGATTGATATCGCCTTCAAGCGTCTGCAATGCCACACCGGAGAGACGTCCATTCACCAGCTTCTGGAGATTCTCGCCCGCGCCCCGCACACCGTCGTCCACTCTGACGCCAAGACCTTTCAACTGATCCACGATGGAGAAGCCGGATTGGGCACCGATGGCGCTCTGCGCATTCTTGATGGCCTTGCCATCCCATTCCACATTGCTGCCCTTGAGGCGATAGAGGCTATAGCTGTCGTCCAGCATCCGCTTGCTACCGTCCGGTTTATCTCCGCTCATGGGGAAATGGCCCATTTCCATCCGGTCAGGTTTGAAGCTGATCTTGAACAAGCCATCCATCTCCCCGGTACGCAGCGATTCCATGCACCGCTTCCAGGGCAGGGGTTTGATATCGATCTTGACCCCCAATTGCTTTTCCACCATGCGCATCATGATGGTGTTCAAGCCCGGCTTGTCCTTGAGTATCCAGGGATAGGACTCCTCGTTTTCCGAGCAGACGGTCAAGCTGGCGGGCTTGTCGGCAGCCAAGGCCATCAAGCTACCGCCAAGAATCGAAGCTGCAAACAAAAGGCGCAGTGGAGCGAGATGCATGACATATCTCCGTCGGGTTGCGGGTAGGTACTAACCAGCTTAGGTAGCCCACGGGCATGCGACAACCCGACAGTGCCATGCCGCGACTTCTAGTCCTCCTTGACGGCTTCCACCTGGATGCGCAGGTGGATCTTGCCGGCTTCCCCTTCGCTGTATTTGCTCATGCCGAAATCGGCGCGATTCAGGTCGCCTTCCACATCGGCCCCGCAAACTTCCTTCTTGAACATGGGATGCGGCATGCATTTGAATGAGTTGACCGTCAGTTTCACCGGCCGGGTGTTGCCCAGCAGCGTCAATTCGCCATCCACGCCGGCCAGCGCTTCACCCTGAAAGCGAAGTTTGCCGCGATAGCTCAGGGTGGGAAATTTGGCCACGTTGAGCCAATCCGCGGTCACCGCGAATTCGTTCATCTTGTCGAGGCCGAAATCAATGCTGCCAGCCTCGATCTGGATATCGACGGTACCGCTCTTGCCCGCCCGGTCCAAAAGTATCTTGCCGCTGGTCTTGTTGAACTTGCCTCGCCAGATGGAAAGGCCCATATGCGACATTTCCAGGCTGGGATAGGTATGGCTGGGATCGACGATATAGCGCTCCGGCGCCGCAACCGCACTCAGCGACGCGCAGCTGATCAGGCCGGCTAGCAGGCATTTGCCGACAGTACTCATGGTGTTGTCTCCTCTGGTGAAATCCGGCCCAGTTTAGCCCCGCATGAGGGAGGCCGGAAAGTTAAGCATTTCGCAAGCACTACGATAGCAGCCCCAGCCATTAAAAGGCACATGGCAAATTCGTCACGCCAGCTTGAAATGTTTAAAACAATCGCCCGCAACGGAAACTTCGCCAGTCACCTTTACTCAAATGCCCACTTTACGCATGCAGGTACCGCGCCTTCCAGGCATCGCGTAAGCGTCTGAACTGGCAGGCTTTTTATTATTTTATATTTATTAGAATTGATTGGCATAAATGAGACGATATGAATATACCGAAAATGATTCGGTCCACTTTTGGGAAATCGAGCAAGACGGCAGTAATTTGATAACGCGATGGGGAAAACTGGGTAGCGATGAATATAATCAGACTCAACAATTCAATCATGATAACCAGGCCCGGAAAGAACTTGATCGACTGATAGCCGAAAAGATCCGCCAGGGCTACCGCGCCAGCGGATGCATGCCGCCGTGGCTTGCCGACGGCGATCCGGTTGAATTGACCATTGCCATGCTGGCCAGCGTCTTGCCTAGCCGACGATTCCCGGCCCGTGCCAGCGAACATCCGGGCCGCGAGTATTGGGAGGGCGTGGTGTGCCATCTCACCAGCAAGGAATTCGTGCATGAGGTAAGCGAATCCGCCTACGACTGGCAGGCCCCCTATCAGGAAGCGCTGGCGCGACTGCGTGACAAGGACCAGCACGGCTCGCCGCAATCGGACGCCGTGCTGTTCGCGCTGTGCTGCTTTGCAAGCGAGCGAGGCTATATCGGCAACAACGACATGACGGACTTCCTGATCGAACAAAAAGGATTGCCTTACGCGGTAGATGTCATGCTGGCGGCGCAAGGCGTGACGGTGGAGGCATCGAGAAGCCGCAACCGCTGCAAGCTGCGCCTGAGCACCCATATTGGCGGCCAGCTATGTCCCACCTACTGGTGCGGCCCGTTTTGTCCCGCTGAATGGGCCTTTCGGCGGGCACTTTCATGGACGGACGAGGCCATCTGGAGTGAATGCGTCGGCAGAATACGCCGGGGATTACCCTTGGTGCCTCCTTGCCGCCAATCGCTACTTGCCTTGATCTTGCCGGAGTGCCCCGACATCGCCAACAAGTTGGCGCTGCAATTGGCTGGCCCGCAGGCGGACGAGTCCGTCAGCTGGCTGCAGATGGTGACCGACGACGCGGAAGCCCAGGTCGCGGCCGCCCGCGTGGCGGGCAACGCTCACTTCGGCCTGACACTCACCAGTTCACGGATGGCGGTGGCGACACTGTTGAAAGAGCGCGGCAGCGCTGCCGTGGAGGTGCTGGCCGGCGATGCCTTTCGGGAAATCAGTGCCGAAGCGCTGGCGCAAATCGGTATGCCGAAGTCGATCACGGTGCTGGCACGCTATGCCAGCCAGAGCAAGTCGGCGCTGGCCAATTTCACCCGTGCCAGCCAGCGCTGGCCGAATGCGTCCATCCCTGCCCTGGCCGAGCTGATCGTCAAAGGCGGGCGGGATACCGGGCTGCTGAGCATGTGTCTGGCCGAACTGCTGATGGAACACCGCGACAAACTTCCGACCTTGCAGTCATGGATAAGCCCGAATGGGCAAGGCTTGATCGATCGGTTGATAAAACAGCAGGAAACACCTGCCATCGTAGCCACGAGCGATGAATTGCCGCGCGTCCTGACCGATCCCCCTTGGCTTGCCCCCAAGCGCAAGATGCGAACGCCGCTAAACGTTCCGGTCTTGACGCTACCACCGCTGGAGAAATGGGACGACGGTGTTCGCGAACGTTACCTCGGCGTATCCGAATGGCAGCAAAAGCAATTACAGACGGCGCTGCAGGATTTGCGCACCATGGTGCGCATGCTGGGATTTGGACCATACCACTATTTTTTCGAGACGGAAGAGCGGGCCACCTTCCACGAAGACGCCGCCCAGGCGATCCGCGAGCGGGACGGCGCTGCCCTGGTGGCCATCTGGCGCGAATATCGCGAGGCCAATATCAGTTTTTGGTATTTTCTCGACGGCTACGTAATGGCCAATCTGCCCGACGATATGGGTTTGGTGGTATGGAATTCGTTGGCGGCCGAAAGCCATAGCAACACCGCCTATGTACTGGCCAAGTATGGCCTGCAGGCGCTACCCGGACTGTTGCTCACGGTGCTGCAGCGCCCCGGCAACGATTTGGTCCATGTGCTGAATTTCGGCACGATCGAGCTGGCGCCCATTGTCGCGCGCGCCCATCGCAAGCTCAAGATGGCGCGCGATATCGCCCGCAGCTGGCTGTTCAAGTTTCCGGAGCATGCCGCCGTGGGTCTGATTCCCGCCGCAATCGGTCCGGAAGACGAAATGCAGGTCTGCGCGGCGGTGGCCCTGCGGCTATTGGCCGAGCATGGCCACGAGGCGCTGATCATGCGGGTCGCCCAGCGATACAGCGACCCCACCGTCAGCGCCGCACTGCGCGCCGTGCTGGTGGAAGACCCGCTCGATCGCTTCCCCTGTCGCATCGGCAAGGCTCCCGAGTTCTGGCAACCCGGTCATTGGCGTCGGCCCCTACTGTCTACCGGCAATAAGGCTTTATCCGATACCGCCATGGAGCACCTGGGCACCATGCTGCGCTTTCCCTCCGAGGCAGCTATCTACCCAGGCATTCAGCACGTGAAAGACGTCTGCACGCCGGAATCCCTGGCCGACTTCGCCTGGGACTGTTTTTCCGCCTGGTTGTATGCGGCTGCGCCTCCCAAGGATGCCTGGGCGATGCGGGTACTGGGCTTGCTCGGAAACGACGAGACAGCGCGCCGTCTCACCCCCTATCTGCGCGCCTGGCCGGGCGAGTCGCAGCATGCCCGCGCGGTGGCCGGCCTTGATGTCTTGAGCATGATTGAAAGCGATACCGCTTTGATGCTGCTGAACGGCATTGCCCAAAAAGTGAAGTTCAAGGGTTTGCAGGACAAGGCACGCGAAAAGATCACCTTGATCGCGGAGGCACGCAATCTGACCACCGAAGAGTTGGAGGACCGGCTGGCACCCGACCTGGGTTTGGACGATGACGGAAACCTGTCGCTGGACTACGGGCCGCGCCGGTTTCGTATCGAATTCGACGAATCGCTTAAACCGCAGGTGCGCGATGGCGAAGGCAGAACCATGCCCGCGCTACCCCTCCCGGATCCTGATGACGACTTGGACAAGGTAGAAGCGGCCGCCGAAATCTTCGCGCAACTGAAGCAAGAAGCGGGCATCGTCGCCAGCCAGCAACTGATGCGCCTCGAAATGGCCATGTGCGTACGCCGCCGCTGGACGCCGAACCTGTTCATCCACCTGCTGGTCCAGCATCCCTTGGTACGCAATCTGGTACGGCGCTTGGTATGGGGGGTCTATATGCTGAGCGACGCAGGCAACTATGGCGGGCAACTGCGCGATTGCTTCCGGGTAACCGACAGCGGTAGCTATGTCACCGCCACCGAGGCGCCCTTCTATTTGCCGGTCGGGGAGCAAATTCGCGTGGGTCTCCCCCACACGCTCGACCTACCCCGCGATCAGGTAGCGCTATTTACCCAACGCTTCGCCGCGCTGGGAACGAAACAGCCATTTATACAACTGGGACGGGAGACTTACGCCTTGCAGACGGATGAGCGAGAGGCCGTCAAATTAACCCGTTGGGAGGGCTTGACCTTATCCAGTCCACGCGTGCTCGATCTGGTCAAATTAGGCTGGCATGCCGGCAGGGCCCTGGATGACGGATGTATTGGCTACTTCACTAAAAAGATCGCCAAGGGCCAAGTCATTCGCCTGCTACTCGATCCCGGCATCGTGATGAGCCTGATGGAACGAAATCCCGTACAAACCTTGCGGGAAATCGTCATCGGCGAAAGTGCGCACTGGCAGCAACCGGGCGCTTCCGTCAAGCTGGGTACCTTGGACGAAATCGCCAGCAGCGAGTTGATACGGGATATTGAAAGCTTGTATCGTTGACCGAGCGAGGCTGGGTATCTTTCAGGTCTCCGACCGCCATTTCGGCAAAACCGTCATGGCGGAATCGGCCACTAAGCACTGTCCCGGCTGAAAATCACCTATCATCCCCCACCGTGCCCAGCGCACGGCAAGGCCGCAAAGTAAAAATACGCCGGCCGTTTCCCACGCCTTTCTTGGATTGTCCGGTGTCGCAAGTCACCAAGCAAATACCCCTTTTGAAAATGCCTACCTACTTTCTGCGCTACCTTGCGCCGCTTTGCGCGGTCATCCTGTCCGCCTGTACCGACGATACGGCGCAAAAGCTCAATGACTTTGCCCACAGCAAGGGTGTCAAACAAATCGCCAGCCTGGGCGAACAGTTGCTGCAAGAGCAGCAGCAGACCTCTCGGCAGAAGCCGCAAGACCAAGCTGCCACGTCTAGGGAGCCGGACAGCCAGGCCGGCCGTGCCAATCTGGTCACGCGCCGAGGCCAGGTCGGCCATCGCGATTTCAATCACGCCAAGCAGGTGCTGCCGGATATCTTCAGGGGTAGCCTGAAGGACGAGTTCTATTGCGGCTGCCAATACAAGGATAAGACAGTCGATTTTGCCTCATGTGGATATACCCCGCGCAAGAATGCGGCACGCGCCAGCCGCATCGAATGGGAACATATCGTGCCGGCATGGAATCTGGGTCACCAACGCCAGTGTTGGCAAAATGGCGGCCGTAAGCAGTGCTCGGACAAAGACCCGGTATACCAGGTGGCGGAAGGCGATTTGAACAACCTGGTGCCGGCCGTCGGCGAGGTCAATGGCGATCGCAGTAATTTTCCCTACGGTGCCTGGACGCGCAATCCCACGCCGATTTACGGTCAATGCCAAACCGTGGTGGACTTCAAGCTGAAACGGGCACAACCACGTGCCGAAGTTCGTGGCCGTATCGCCCGTGTGTATTTCTATATGCATGAGCGCTACGCGCTGAACTTAAGCAAGCAGGACCGCCAGCTGATGTGCGCGTGGGCCAAGACCTATCCCATCGATGATTGGGAACGCGAGCGCAACGGCCGTATCAAGGCCGTGCAGGGCAAGGGCAACCCCTATGTGGAAAAACCGGAATCGCTGGCCAGCCAGTGCCCTAAACAGGGTTGAAGGCGGCACATCGAACTCGCCAGCGATGGAATAAGCATAAAAGCATTGGTTATAAGCCGGCTTTATGCCACAGCGCTATATGCGCCGCCCGAACCGGCCGGGATCTCAATAGCCGGACATCGAAACTATTACTGCTGCTAGGTGTGGAGCCACGCGGCAGCGTCTAAATTGGCCACGTTTTCAAGGCGGGCGCGTTGGCCGCCTTGCTGAAATACACGAGGCGATTTAGATAATTTCGATGAATACGATGAATCCGATTTGTTCCACATCCGTTAATAGCCGTACCGTAAAACCGTCGTTCTGGCAGCTCACCGTGCGCTCCAGCCGGCGTCTTCCCTGTCCTTCCGAAAATATCTCTGTTTGCTGGTTTTCCATCTCATGGTGATTAGCGATACGGTAGCGGTCCGCCCACGCATAAGCATCAGCCAATCGTGGGTGGACTCGAACTTTCGCCAGCATCTGGCCCGGTATTTTTCCAAAACCGCACTGCCGAAATTGCGCGAGCAGTTCGGCAGTGAACACTTCCTGCCCTTGCGGGGCTTTTGCCCGCCGATCCTATTTCAAGCGCTAAAGGCAGAGGCCTTGGGCTTGATCGAACGGTATGGCGTGGTGTGCGATACCGCTTTGGGGCACGGTGAGGGCGCACCAAGCCAAATAGCCACAGTGGACCAGCCTGTCATCGTGGAGCAGGGGCCGCTGATCCATGCCACCTATTTCTCGCCGGTACTCAAGGACACGCTGTCCGAAGTGGCGGGCGAGGCGCTATACACCTGTCCCCATGCCGGGGAACATTATCGGATCAGCCAGTTACGCAAATCTTGCGATACCCATGGCTGGCATTGGGACGATTACGCCTATGGCTTCGTTCTGATACTCGAAGCGCCGCATTACCGTGACGGTGGGTTGGTGCAGGGTGTCGCCCATACCAGCTGGGATAAGCGCAATCCCGATGTGCACGGCGCACTGCGTAAAAACCAGGTGTATGCCCATGCCTTGGAGCCGGGCGATGCCTATCTCGTCAAAACCGACACCACCATGCACCGCGTCTATTCCATTCGGGGCGATGCGCGGCGCACCCTCATCCATACCACCTGGGCCAACCGCCAGGATCTGCGCCTACCCAAATCCCACGAAACCAGGCACGCCGGGTTCCACGACGGGGCGGCCGGCTCGACCAGCGCTTGCGAGAGAGCTTAGGCAGAGATGCGAAAGCCGCACACCCCGCGCTACCCCATCCAATAGGAATACGACATGCAACTGTCTCGCTCAGCTGCCGCCGCCCAAATTCTGGTGGTGGACTGCACCGGTCGCGGCCATGCGATCTGTGATCTGCTTATCCGTACCGATCCCAACGCCATCGTCTTTTACGGGCCCGGCTGCGAACTGATAGACCACCCGCGTATCATCCCGGTGAGCAGCATCAGTCTGACCGACCCTCGTACCGCACTGGCCTTTCTCTCCCGGCATGCGGTGGACTTTGTCTTCGTCGCCAATATCGATGCACTCTCCAGCGGATATGTCGATACCCTGCGCCAGTACGGCTACCCGGTCATCGGCCCCAGCCGCGCCACCGCTCGGCTGGAGTCGAGCAAGGATTACGGCAAGCGCTTCTGCAATGCGCACGGACTGCCCACTGCGCCGTTCCGCACCTTTACCGATCCCTTTGAAGCCGGCGCTTATATCCGGGCATTGCCGTACCCCTGTGTGGTCAAGGCCGACGGCCTCCGTCCCGACGGCGACGGTACGGTTATCTGCGGCACGCCCGATGAAGCGCTGACGGCGGTCGCCGGCTTCGCCCGCCAGTCCGGCAGCCAGTTCCGGGTAGTGGTCGAGAAGCGTTTATATGGGGAGGAGATTTCCGTCTTTGCCCTACTCGACGGAGATAGCTACCTACTGTTCCCCACCGCCGCCGACTTCAAACGTTCCTTGGAGGAAGATGCCGGCAAGCACTGCGACGGGATGGGTTCGATCTCGCCCCACCCGCTCGAAAACGAAGCACTGCGCGAGGAAATCCACACCGCGCTGATGGAACCCTTGCTGGCAGGGCTACGCCACGACCGGCTTGATTTCAGCGGCTTCGTTTATATCAGCGCCATGCTGACCGAGGCGGGCCTACGGGTATTGGAGATCAATACCCGTTTCGGCGATTCGGAAGCCGAGGCCGTACTGCCCAGCGTGCAAAACAATTTCACCATGCTATGCCACGCCATCCTCACTCGCAGCCTGCATGGCCAACGCCTGCGTACCGATGGCCGCATACGCTGCTCGGTGGCGCTGACCCAAGGCTGCCTGGACCGCTACGACCCTGCCGCCCTGCCGGGCTGGCCTTTCGGCAACTTTGCCGTGGGCCAATTGGTACACGGGCTGGGCGCCGTGGATCACGAGGAAGCCACCCTGTTCTACGCCGGCCTGAAGAAAGATCACCTGGGCCGGCCGATCAGCAGCGGAGGCCGGGTACTGCATGTCGTGGGCTGCGGCGACACCCTGAGCGAAGCCATGCAACGGACCTACAGCCAGGTGGGACGCATTGCCTTCCGGGGCATGCGTTACCGCGTCGATATCGGCGCCCGCCTGCTGCAACTACGGCAGGCCCAGCCGGAGCTGGCCGGCGTGGCGGATTAACGTGACAGCGTTTCACATACTGAAAGCAAATATGAAAACGGCAATCATCATCTCGACGCGTGGCTATGGTGTATTTGACTTCACGCTGCTCAAGCAGCCGAACAGCGTACGTATTATCGGCATCTTCGCCGAACCGGACGCCAGCAACCTGCCCTACGAACAGTTGCCGCATTTCCATCGCATCCATGTGGTGCCCTGCGCCGTCAAAAATCCGTCCACGCTGCAAAGCGCCTTGGTGGACTTCGAGTCCGCCTACGACATCATCGCCACCACGCTGGAAACCACGGCGCTGGAAGACTTGACCATCCACTGCCACGACGAACAGAACATGCTGCTTGCCGCTAAACTGCGCAGTTCCTTCGGCATTGGCGGCCCCAACTACGAAGCCATCCTTCCCTACCGCGATAAATGCATGATGAAGGAAAAACTGCAGGCCAGGGATATTCGGGTACCCCGCTTTGGCCGCTTCCTGCCAGACCGCTTCCGGCGCGGCGCCGCCGCCTACTTCGACGTGATCGCCTCGGAAGTGGGGCTGCCTTTTATTCTCAAACCGGTCGATTCGGTTGGCGCCGAGGGCATCCACAAAATCGGCTCCTTGCGCGACTTCAAGAATCTACCGGGGGAATTGGGTCGACAGTATGCGTACGAGGAGTACATCGGCGGCACCATATTCAGCGTGAATATCGTGTCGCGAAAGGGGCATACCCTGTTCGGCGGCGTCAGCGAACACCTGGTCAACGCCTTCGATGCACAGGCGGGCAAGGTCAATGCCGATATCAATCTGCATGAAAAAGACCCCCGCGTACCGCGCATGCTGGCCTTCGCCGAACAGGCGCTGGATGCCCTGGGCCGCCTGGAGGGTGGCGCGCACCTGGAACTGTTCCTTACCGAGCGCGATGAGCTGGTCTTGCTGGAAGTGGCCGCCCATTTCAAGGGCATGGCGGGGCTGGCTGCCATGGAACGTAATTACGGCATCGCCTTGGTCAACCTGGTTTTCGAAATCGAGACCGGCATCGAAAGCCTCCCCTACCAACGCGAACAGACTTACTGTTTCGATGGCGTATTGCCCAAGAAAAGCGGCGAAATCGACGCCCTGAACACGCCGGCCCTGGAAAGCCAGGTAAAGATGAACTGGAAGGTCGCCAAGGGCGAACGACTGCGGCAATCCACCTCATTGATGGCCAATGCCGGCACCTTCCTGGTCTGGAACAAGGATTACGACGCGCTCTATCGGGATTTCAAGCGTTTGGGGAGCTATGAACCGATCAGCTACAAAGCGGAAGTCGCGCAGTCCTTGCTGTGATCGTATGCGAATCGGCCACCCTCGCCGGCCTGGCCGGCAAGGGTGGCATCTTCAGGCAGCCATCGTTACGGTTGCCGGCTCCAGGGTCAGCGTCAGCGTATCCACCTTGCCAGGGTCCAGACTGGCGAAAACCGCGGCAAAGCGGTCCGAATAGGCAAAATTATAGGCCTGCGACAGCGGCGCCAACGCGGCCGCCCACTGGTTGTAATACGTCGTGGGTTGCAGGCCGGCAAAGAAAAAGCTGCCGGGAATACCGAACCACGTTTGACTGGGGAGCGAGCCGACCATGGCTGGCGGAAACACCCCATGAACATTGCCGACCGTTGTCTGGCTACCGACCGCACCGATATTCAGGCCCGAGAAAAGATCGCCGCCCACCCAACCGTACACATCGTTTCCCGGATTCGTGCTGGAACCGGCATTGTTCAAGTAGAAAGGCGTATTACCGCCGTAGATGCCAGACGGATTACTCAGGTCAGCCCGCTTGTAGAGCATGGTCGTAGTGCCTGCGACGCCGCCGAGCGTGCCGCTCAGCGTGATATCAAGATTGCTGTCTATGCTCGCGGTCAATGCATAGGCTTGCGGGCTGAGCGGGCCGGTACTGGGCGGATTGGGGCCCACGCCGCCGAAGTTGCCGGCGATATTGGCGATCGTACCGTTGCCAAGCGTTGGGACATTCTTCCCCGCCGGGGTACCCGGACCAAACCACTCCAGCAGATTGCCCAGGTAAGCCGTCCAGATATCGTAAGGCATCACCGGCAAGGCGACCGTCGGCGCGATGGGCGGGTAGGACGAAGGACCGATGATGCGGGCAAACGCGCTTCCCGGGGCGGGGCCGCCCGGATATTGCTGGAACTGCCCCGGCACCAGGGCAGGGAGCGGTGCGCCATCGACCCCACCGGGCCCCACCACACCGGAAACCGGCGGGGTAGTAAGGGTATCGAGCGCATCGAACACATCCTGCGCCGTGGTATTGCCCAGCAGACCGGCAACGGTCTGCACCGCCTGGCCGCGCCAGGTGGTCGTCAGCGTGAGGGGAATGCTCCAATAGTCGATGCTGGTCAAGTTGGCGACGTCGGCGGCTTGTCCGGTAAAGGTCATCTCCATCTTGTCGTAGCGCAGGAAGAAATTGGGGTCGGTGACGGCCTGCGCCGGTTCGTAGG
Source organism: Chitinimonas arctica (assembly GCF_007431345.1). Taxonomy (NCBI): domain Bacteria; kingdom Pseudomonadati; phylum Pseudomonadota; class Betaproteobacteria; order Neisseriales; family Chitinibacteraceae; genus Chitinimonas; species Chitinimonas arctica. The sequence goes on from NZ_CP041730.1 coordinate 1,188,231, forward strand.
ATTTGCGCTGCACCGCCCAGGCGCTGCCATAAGCCACGTAGACGCGCCCGCTGAAGGCACTGATGGTTACCCCTTCGACCAGATCGGCCAGCGAGTACCAATGGCCGGCGAATGGATAGTTCCCGTCGCCGGCAATATTCAGCGGTTTGAGTGCCGTCTGGTCCTGGTTGCTCTTGATGTCGAAGCCGTCGTTCGACGCGCCGGGCACGAACCCTATCGATACCTGCGATGGCGCGACGCCGCTTTGATTGCTGAATTGAAGCTTGAGTGATGCCATATTTCCTCCTCGACCTGCGGTGTGAAGGATGGCCGCCTCGGCCTTCGGCGTCCGCCCCATTTTCTGGGCCGATCTCCGGCTCCTGTTTCTGGCCGCTACGGTGGGCGGCATGGGCGTATCCGTTCCGGCCATGCAATGCCCTGTCGGAAGGATAGCCAAGGCGCATGCAAACTACTGCTTACTAATTCCCTATTCCTGCTTGTTCAATGTTTTAAGCCAAACAAGGCGCTGTGGGTCTGCTCACCCAGCTCGATGGTCAGTGCCACGGCATTTTCCACGCCGATGCGGATGGGCGGACCGAAACGGCTGATTTCGATGCCGGCTCGGCGCAGCATGCGTTCGATCGCGGTGGTGGTGACGGTGACATAGCGTTTGATGCCGCCTTCATCGGCAAACCTGACGATTTCGCGCATGGCATCCAGCGCCTGGTCGGCAAAGCCGAAGCTGGGCGAGCCATCGGTTTCGATGGCAAAGCGGCTCAGTTCCCATACACCCTCCTCTTCCGGTGCCGGACTGCCGTGGAGCAAGGCCGGGAATGTGTCCTTCAGCATATAAGGCCCCAGGGTGGGAAGCAGGCGCCAGCAGCCAAACACCTGCCGCTCCTGGTTGCGGATCACCATGTAGTGCGGCTCCAATGCGTCATAACCGTCTATCTCCATGCCGGCCAGGATCGGCACCTCCCACCCCATGCGATCTCGAAACACCCGGGCGCGCAGGCTGTGGATGGCATGGAGATCGCCACGGTTGAATTGCTGACGCTGTCCGATCTGGATCATTTGAATAGAGTTCTGCATTGCGTGCTCCTAAGGGCTTGCTACCCGAAACGCATAAATATATGCCGTTCAGCAATATGGGCTACTAGCTACCTTGCTAGCTGCCTCCCCGGACTAGCCATGACAGACTCGGTGGCTCATTCCTCTTAAAAGCCAGGGAAGACAGCATGTACATGCAAACAGAGAACGCGGTGGGCACCGCAGGGGCGTTGTCCACGGTGTTTTACTGCCAATATGCGCTGCGCCGAGTCCGCAAAGCGATGAAGGAAAGCCAAACGATTTTCTGGCGGCGCTTCGGCGTCAGCCAGTCGCGCGGCAGCCGTTTCGAGCAGGGACTACCCCTGCCCGCTCCGGTGCAGATCCTGTTGCATCTTTATCTCGCGGGCCGTATCAACGACCGCGACCTCAGCGAATCCTTGGCGCAAATCGACCCAAGCAACGATTGAACGCGGGCGCTACACCGACACCAAGCCGAATTGAATGGCCCGCACCACCACGTCGGTGCGCCGGCCTACATCGAATTTGCGCCGCAGGTTGGCGATATGGAAGCGCGCACCGGCAATCGACACATCCATGATCCGTGAGATCTCCCAGTCGGTCTTGCCGGCCGCCAGCCACTTCAGGTATTCCAGTTCGGTCTTGGTCAAATCCGGCGCCTGCCGCGCCGCCTCGGCCGGTTGCATGTAGCCGCGCAACACCTCGAAGGCGAGGTCCCGCAGAATGGCAAGGTGGCCGATATTGTCCTGCAGGTCGGCAACGAAGGCCTTGCCGGGCTGTTGATCCCGCACGACCGTCAACATGCCCACCTCGCCGGTCGGACCATGAAAAGGCAGCGTCACGCCCGCACGCAGGCCATAGGAACACGCTTCCTCATAAAGGGCTCGCTGTTCCTTGCCCCGGAAGCTGTCCGGCGCCCACACCAAGGGCATGGTGTGGCTGAAGCAATGTGCCACGGTGGGATCCAGCCGGCCCAAGCCGCGCCGATCGTAGATCTCGCGCCATCGCTCCGGATACGTGCTGCGCAGATAGGCTCCACCCAGCGGTGCACCGGGTTTGGGCACGGCAGCGAACATTACTTTGTCGTAGCCAAAGCGCTTGGCCACGGTCGATAGTTGAAACACGGCATCCATCTCGGTTTTCGCCTCGACGAAAGCTTGATACTTTTCCAGGTACGGCACTCTCAGGACTCCCTGATGCATTCGTACACCGTGTTTCGACGACGGCCGCCCGGCCAGGATGCCTTGCGCATCCGCCGGGACCAGCCTTCACGAAACACCCCCCCCTACAAGATTCGCATTGCCGCAGTGGTCCGGACCCATGGGTCTTCGGCCAATATTTTTTGAACAATGCAATCAGCGGCTTGTCGCAGATAAGTGTTTTTACCGTTCCCATCTTGCGCAAGCCCCGCGGCAAGAGTGTAACAAGCGCTTGCCCCAGTCGAATTCCTTAGTTGGGTTCGGCGTAAACTGAGTCATCCTGCCCACAGATTTTGTCGTATGCGACCGACACGGGCGCGGTAAACAAAGTAGGCGCGGAATTTGCCATTCATCAGATTTATGCCCTACCGCACTGCGTTGTCTGGATATTTTGCCGATATCAGGAGTAGTACTAGCACGGTGATGGAATAAATAGACCGTGCATTGCCAGGAGAGCCGCCATGAAACTTCCCAGTGTTGATGTCGCCCAGTCGGCGCCTCGCCCGATTGCGCACGTACCGACCGGCAAGATGACCGATGAGCAGAAGAAGGATCTGCAGGTGCAACAGATCCGCGCCAGTTACCGCTTTAGCGCATCGGTCAGCGAAGGCGATAATTACTACCGCTTGCTGGTGCAGGCCAACTTCGAGTCGGTCGGCAGCGCGCTGGGTATCGAGGCGCCTGAAACAGCCGTGGAGGCACTGCCGGTCGAGCAGGAAGAAGTCGACAATACCCCCCCCGCCACCGCCAAGCGCATTGTCGACCTGACCACCGGCTTTTTCGAACTGTTCCGCCAACAGTACCCCGACGAGGACCCTGACAAGGTGCTGAACCGCTTCATGGAAACCATCGGCAAGGGCATCGCCCAGGGCTTCCAGGAAGCGCGCGAGGTCCTCGACGGCCTTGGTGTACTGAAGGACGAGGTGGCCGATAATATCGACAAGACCTGGGAGTTGGTACAGCAAGGGCTCAAAGCCTTCGCGGAAGCGCATGCCAAGCCGTCGAAACCCGCCGAGGGCGAACCGCCGGCCCAGCCCATCGCGGCAAAGGCGCAGAGCAAAGCTGGTGCGAGCGCATAGAGATAGCGTATGTTGGCAATGAATCCGCCACACTTTTGCAATTGACGATCAACGGTCCCGCTTATCCGATGCCACGTAAACTCCTCCGCCGCTATCTACCCACCCGTGAATCGCTGGATCGCAACGCACTGCTGCGCCGTTGCAGCCCCTACCTGTCCCATCCCAACCTATGGCACCTCAATCGCCATTCCGTCGCCGGCGGACTCGCGGTGGGGCTGTTTTGCGGCCTGATCCCCGGCCCCTTGCAGATACTGGCCGCCACGCCCCTGGCCATCCTGTTCCGGGTCAATCTTCCGGTCGCCGTCTTCGGCACCTTCTTCAGCAATCCCTTCACCATCGTGCCGATCTATGTCGCGGCGTTTGGGCTGGGCAGGTTGCTTACCGGCGTAAGCAGCGGACCCGGCACCTTGCCTCCCCTGCCGGAGACCGACTGGGCGCACCTGGGCGATACCCTGTCGGCGTGGATAGCCTGGGGACTATCGATGGGCGCACCACTGGCCATCGGCCTGGTCGCCATGGCCGCGTTGCTGGCGGTGGCCGGCTACTTCCTGGTGCAGTGGGGGTGGCGTTTGCATGTTCTTTACGCTTTGCGGATCAGGCGGTTGCGGCGCGCGGCCTAGGTCCCCAGAGAGTTGGACCGGCAGCCTCCGGTGGGCGGGTAAGCCTATTGATATACCGCCCATCAAACCGTCCGCTGAATCGCGCGCGGCGAATAGCAAGTTCTTATCAGCTTTGTAGGGCAAGGGGTGCGCTACGAATTCGGCTTTCGCTGTAATCGCGAGCGCTTTACCGAAGCGTGATTGCTGACTTACCCGTCAGGCGGGCGTATTGTAGAGATCAATGCCGCACGGGGCCTTGCAAAATAAAATTACGACAGGCACGGGACAACTACGACAAACCATATCATTAAGTTATTCATAATGAGTAAGTCTTACATCACTTTTACAAATAGGTTAAATTACAATGTTGACGACTAAAATTTCCACAGGAAATAATATCAGCCGCAACGAAGCACATGACGCTTTGCGTAATGCGGAGGAATCAAATCCAGCGACCAATGAAAAAGCCGTACAGATTGGCGAAAAAAACTACCGCCTTAGCAACGTTAACGTCCACAGCGAACAGACCACTTCCGCTCGCCCAAGAAGTTTGTTTGAAAAAATTGGGTACTTATTTAAAAATCCTACCAGGCCCGGTATTAAAGACCGCCAGGGAATCCAGAGAGATAACCACCAATCAACCACTGGCGAACACTTGGTTTTCACCGACACCTCGGTGCACAAACCTCAGAATTGCATCGTATCCCTCGCCAGGCAGCCGGTTGAAATAGAAAACCTGGACCTCGACTGGGTAAATTCAGAATTCGAAAAATTGAAATCTTTTCAGGAAGAGCTTAAAAGCAGGTTTCCCGGCGAAGATTTAGATTTAACCGAATCCAACGCCCGGATTGCGGCTTTGGCGGAAACACCCGCCGAGAAGTTGGTCTGCCTGGCCGATCAATTGCATATTCAAACAAATGCAGCATACCAAAAGCGCAATCGTTCATATAACATCAAGCACGTTGATAATACTCGCCTCACCATAACAGCAGGAGATGATTTCCCCAAATATACCAGCCAGCTCATTGAAGACATTTCCGACGCAGTTCTTAATGTACGCCACAACAGAAAGGAGAAACTCTCCGCTGAAGATCTTGACAAAGTAAGGCTATCCTTAAGGCCAGACAGAGGCGATTACTCCCGACTTAAAACACCATACGACAGCCCCGTGACCCAGCTGGAAGTTAAATACCCACATGTGAAGGCCCATTTAGAGAGCATCGACGCTTATTATAGATCATATTGAAAACCTACACGCCCCACTAGCGCTTTCGCCGCCCTGCCCGCTGTCGTCAATCGCCCCCGTGCCAAGCCAGCTTATTCCATTTACAATGCGCTGGTTTGGCGTAGAAGCGAGGCAGTTCATATTATTCCGGCCAATACGTGCGTATAGGTGGCGCCATGAATACCGTTAAAGCTGTATCAAAACCGTTCTAGCCGCACGCAATACCTCCGCGCTAAGCGCTTCCAACTTGGGTGACTGCACCCGCCAGCAATGCCAATACAAGGCCACATCGCAGGGCTGCGAGGGCGCCAGATCGATCAATTCTCCACTTTGCAAGGCCGTGCCAAATTGCAGCTCCGGCACCATGCCATAGCCCAGGCCGAGGCGTATCGCCTGCAGGAAGGGCTCGCTGGCCGGAACGTAGTGGCAGGGATAGCTACCCGGCGGCAGGCCCAACTGGTTTTGCAGGAATTCGGCCTGCAGACCATCCTTGCGATCAAATACCATCAACGGCGCCTGCCGTGCCGCCTCACGGTCCAGGCCACGCGGCAGCCAACGGGCCACGAAAGCCGGCGTAGCCAATAAACGGTAGCGCATGATGCCCAGGGAATGTGCCAGGCAGCCTCGCATGGGTAAAGGCTCGCTGGACACACCCGCCACCGCATGTCCGCTCTGCAACCAAGTGTAAGTGTGGTCCTGGTCGTCCACGGTGATATCCACCAGCAATTGCTCCGCCACCAGGAACTCCGCCAGGGCCGGCAGGAGCCAGGTGGCAAGCGTGTCGTTGCTGACCGCCAGGGGCACACTCAAATGCCGGCCACTCGCTTCCTGCCATTGGCTGACGAACTCATCCTCCAGCAGACTGCTGCGCCGCAGGTACTGCACCAGCCGTTGACCGGCCGGGGTGGCACGGCAAGGACGGCCGCGCAGCACCAGCGGCATGCCCAGCTGCTCCTCCATGGCACGCACCCGCTGAGAAACCGCCGAGGGCGTCAGATGCAGATGGATTGCCGCCTGCTCGAAACTGCCGCTATCGATCACGGCCAGCAAGGCTTCACCCTTGCGCGCATCCAACAGCATGGTCCCTCCTTGATTAAGAATAATTCAGCTATCAGGAGAAATATTAAACCAGCTTCATTCCGGACGAGCGACTACGCACAATGCGCTATCCAACCACAGCAGGAAATTGCCATGTTTGCCTCCACCGTTTATCTCAAGGGTCTGGGCTTGGGCGCCAGCCTGATCATGGCGATAGGCGCACAGAATGCCCATGTGCTGCGCATGGGCCTGAAACGCCAGCATGTGGCGTTGAGCGTGGCAGCCTGTGTGGTGGTCGATGCCCTCTTGATCGGCCTGGGGGTAGCCGGCATGGGCGCGCTGGTGCAGGCCTCGCCGCTCTTGCTCGGATTGGCGCGCTGGGGCGGGGTGGCGTTTCTGGTGGGCTACGGTTTGCGCAGCTGGCGGGCGGTCTGGCGTAGCGAATCCTTGTCCGTCGCCGGCGAGCATGCGCCCATCAGTGCCGGCAAGGCGCTGGGGACCGTGCTGGCGCTCTCGCTGCTGAATCCGCATGTCTACCTCGACACCGTGGTATTGCTGGGCGCCGTCGGCGCCAACCAGACGCCGGCGGACCAACCCAGCTTTGCCGCCGGCGCCATGACCGCCTCGGTGCTTTGGTTCTGCCTGCTGGGGTTCGGCGCCCGCTTGCTGGCCCCCTTATTCAATCGGCCACGGGCGTGGCAGTGCATCGATGCCCTGACGGGTACCACCATGCTGGTGCTGGCGTGGCTGGTTGCCTGGGGGATGTAGGGCTGCTAGTCCAGCTTCGCCCGCACGTAGCTGCCCGGCGCATCCTCGATTGCCGCCAGGCCGCCGCCGCCCGGTTCGCGCGCCGCTATCGGTTTACCCACGAAGGGCTGCAGCCATGCTTGCCAATCGGTCCACCACGACCCTTCCTGCGCGCTGCTGCCGGCCAGCCATTCTGCCGGCGTGGCCGGCAAGGCCGGATTGATGGCGTAGCCGTATTTGTTGGCGCTGGGCGGGTTGACGATGCCGGCGATATGGCCCGATCCACCCAACACGAAGCGGACCGGCCCTTGCAGCAGCCTCGCGCCGGCATAGGTCGATTGCCAGGGCGCGATATGGTCCTCGCGCGCCGAGATAAAGTACGCGGGCGTCTTGATCCGGCGCATATCGATGGGCACCCCGCCCAGCACCACTCCGCCCGCATCCTTCAAAACGTTTTCCAGATACATCTTGCGCAGGTAGAAGCGATGCATGGCCGCCGGCATGCGGGTCGAATCGCAGTTCCAATACAGTAGGTCGAAGGGCATGGGTTCCCGGCCCAGCAGGTAGTTATTGACGACAAAACTCCAGATCAGGTCGTTTTCGCGCAGCAGATTGAATACCCCCGCCATCTGGTGCCCTTCCAGATAGCCTTTTTCCTCCATGTATCGGTCCAGGCCGCCCAATTGTTCCTCGTCGATAAACACGCCTAGTTCGCCCGGCTCGCTGAAGTCGATCATGGTGGTAAAAAACGCCGCCGACTTGATGCGGCTGGCCGGATAGCTTTTATCGTTGGCCGCCGCCATATAGGCCAGGCTGGCCGCCAGCAGGGTTCCGCCTATGCAGTAGGCAGCCGCGTTAACGCGCTGCTCGCCGGTGGCCGCGGCAATCGCATCCAGCGCCGCTAATACACCCCGCCGCATATAGTCTTCAAAACCCTGGTCCCGGTGGCGCGCATCCGGATTGACCCAGGAAATGACAAAGACGGTATGCCCCTGCTCCACCAGCCACTTGAGCAGCGAGTTCTTCGGCTTCAGGTCGAGGATATAGAACTTGTTGATCCACGGCGGCACCACCAGCAAGGGCGTGCGGTGGACCTTGCCGGTGGCGGGCGCATATTGGATCAATTGCATCAGCGCGTTCTGGAATACCACCTTGCCTGGCGTGGTGGCGATATGCTCGCCCAGGCGAAAGGCGCCCAAGTCGGTCATGCGCGGCATCAGCCGGCCATCGTTACGCTCCAGGTCTTCCAGCAGGTGGGTAAACCCTTTGAACAGGTTTTCGCCGCCGGACTCCAGCGTGGCTTTCAGCGCGGTCGGGTTGCCCGCCAGGAAGTTGGTGGGGGCCATGGCATCGACGAATTGGCGCGTGTAGAAGGCGGCCCGGCGGGACGTGCCGGGGTCCAGCCCCTCGGCGGCGTCCACGCTCGCTTGAATATGCCGGGCGGTCAATAGATAGGCCTGCTTGATAAAGCCGAACAAGGGATTGCTGTTCCACAGCTCGTCCTTGAAGCGCTTGTCGGCAGCGCCAGTCGGTACCGCTTCGCCTTGCCAGTATTGCCGCATGGCTTGTTCGGTCAGTGCCCCATAGTCGCGCCAGAAATCAGCCTGGGCTTGCAGCATGGGCGCCGGCTTTTCCAGCACAGCCCGCCAAAGTGCCTCGAAGGTATGCTGGATACTTTGCGGATCGGGCACCTGAGCACGTGGCTGGCCGCTGAGCTGCTGCTGCAATTGCGCCTGCCACAGTTTTTGCCAGCGCTGGGCCAGCTCGCCCATCTGGCTCAATCGGTCTTGCGCATCGCTCATCTCCACTCCCCGGAAAAGACAATCTACATAGCTATGCATAGCCGTGGATTGGCGCTTTGCCATGTTCAAATTAACAGAACATTGTATTGATTTATTTCCGCTATCAACGCAGATATACCAGAGCAATACTGGACATATTGCATTGAAGGAATCTGTTCATGTCACGCCTGCCCACGCTCTTTGTCTCGCACGGCTCACCCATGTTGGCCGTGAATCCCGGCCGTACCGGCGCGGCCTGGCACAGTATTGCCACCACCCTGCCCAAGCCCCGCGCCATCCTGGTCGTGTCCGCCCATTGGCTGAGCGCCGAACCTATCCTGGGCAGCGTGGGCCAGCCGGACACCATCCACGACTTTGGCGGTTTTCCGGCGGACTTGTTCCAGATCCAATATCGCCCGCCCGGCGAGCCCGATCTGGCGGCCCGGGCCGCCGCGATGCTGGCCGCTGCCGGCTTCCCGGTATCCCTGGATGCGGTGCGCGGCCTGGATCATGGCGCCTGGGTGCCACTGATGAATATGTACCCGGCGGCCGATATACCCGTGCTGCAATTATCCATCCAGCCACGGGCCAATCCCGGGCACCATTTCCGCTTGGGCAAAGCGTTGGCAGGACTGCGCGACGAAGGCGTACTGCTGCTGGCGTCGGGCAGCCTGACCCACAATCTGCGCGAGCTGAGTTTTGGCGCGCCGGAAGGCGTGGCCAATGCGCAATACGTATTGGATTTTCAGGAATGGGTGCACGAGCGATTGCAAGCCGACGACCTGGACGCGCTGCTGGACTATCGCCAACAGGCTCCCGCCGCCGCACGCGCCCATCCGAGCGACGAGCATCTGCTGCCGCTCTTTGTGGCCTTGGGCGCTGCCGGAGAGAAAAGACGGGCCAGCCGCCTGTACAGCGGCATCACCGAAGGCGGGCTGGCCATGGATACCTACGCTTTCGACCAGGATCAGGTTCGATAGCTACGCTGGTAGGCCGCCAGGGCCTCGGCCAGTTTGCCCGTGGGCTGGGCGGCATCGCCGCTACCGAATTCCGCTTGCAGCGAAGTGCGGTTATCGGCGATGTAGTGAATCGCTTTGTTCAGGTTGGCGAGTTGCTTGAGAATGAAATTGCCATCCGAATTAAGCAGCTCGGCCGAATGAACGAAATGGCCGCTGAAATCCTGCACGGTATCCACCACACCTTGCCGATTGCCCTTCAGTGCGGATGCCAGCTTGTCGGCATCCAGGCTGGCCAGCTTGGTGTCCGGGTCTATGGTCACCCCCAGATCGGCCATGCCATGCATACCGGATTTGGCGCCGTAGAAGATATTCTTGATATTTTGCTCCAACTCATAGCGCGACACTTGGGCCGCCTGCGTACCCGCCAGTACTCCGCCTGCCTGCATATCGCCGTCGAAGCGCTGGACCCAGCGGTTGTATTGCGTGGTGAATTCCTGCAGTTGCGCCTTGATGGCGTCGTCGCCGGTCGAGGTCTTGATATCGCCCAGATACTTGCCGGCCTGCTGCATACCGAGCAAATGCGTCTTCATCTCGCTCAATTCGGCGAACTGGGCTTGGTAGTTGACGTCCTTCTTATTGATCAGGCTCATCATGTCGTAGCCCGCCTGCGGGTCGAACAAGGCGGGATTCAGTCCGGTGGTGGCCGTACTGGCCCGGCTGCCGGTCAGCGCCGACAATGGATCGCTACCGCCCGCCGGCTTGCTGCCCCCCAGGGCATCGACGCTACTGGCTCCCTTATCGCTCATCAATGCGCCCATGGTCTGGGTCTTGAACTGGGCCAACTGCACGGCGAAGGAATCCGCGGCGTTCGGCAAGCTGGCGCCTCCGGCCGCGCCGGGGCGCTTGGCCTGATTGAGCTGTAAAAAGGCGGCCTCACTGATACCCTTGACTGACATATCTCCTCCTGCTGGCAATAGATGAGAGCGGCAACGCCGCACGCTCGACAGGTTTAAAGCAATATCCGGGCCGAAATGGCCATGCAAGCCGCAAGGCACGCCCCGCCTGGCTTGCGGGAGCAGCGGCAAACCGCGCGCGGGGTTTCGGCGGTGCCGCAGCCGGCAATATGATGGCCGAAATTGCCGGGGAAAACTAAGCCAGGGGTCTGCGGCGGCAATACCGGTAGGTCAATTCCCGCAAATCGGCGACGTTGGCGCCAGGGGCCGCCACCAACAATATCTCCGCGGCAAGGGCACCGAAATCGGCACGGAAATGGACCGAGCTTTTCAGCACCAACACGGACTGCTCGGAGGGCTCGATGCCGAGATGACGGAACATGGCCTGGTCGGCGGCCTGCTGTTTGCGGCTGGAAAGCAGCACGCTGACGCCGTCCCGCTCCAGCCTGGCCATGGGCCCCAATTGCATATGGCAACCGGCGTAGAAGGGTCCCGTACCGACCAGGCGGCCATCGCCCAGCGCGGCTACCCGCCAGGGCCCCGGGAGCGGCACGCCGACGCCGAAGCCGCCCGGTACGAACCCACCCGGACCAGCGGCATGCGCAGCCGCGGCGGCCTCGGCATCGCATAGCAGGCCGACACAGGCATGGGCGGATTGGCGCAGTAGTTCGTCGATCATCTCGGTACGATTGCTGTCGCCACCACCACCAGGATTGTCCTGGCTATCGGCAAGGACGATGGTCCTGCCAGGCTGGCCATGGCGAATGGCATGGGCAACGGCTGCCGCCGGCTGCCACAGTTTGCCGGCGAAGCGGTCGCGCACGGCCAGCACCGCCTCGAACAGCCGCGCAGCGATTGCATCGGTAGTCGCCGGATCGCGGCCATGGACCAGTACGGCCGGTCCGCTATCGACCGTGTCGGCCAAGGGGAATCCCGGCACGAAGGCGGCTGCCGCTATGCCCTCCCCTTCCAGGTCGGCACTGAGCGTCATCAGGCTTTGCATGGGTTCGACCAGCGTGCATTGCCAAGGCATGGGGATCAGGAAGGGCAAGGGACGCAGAACCTTGTGGAAACGTTCGCCGCCCAGCAGCGCCGGCAACAAAGCAGCAGCGCGGCCACCGGTAGCGGCCATATCAACGTGCGGGTAGGTGCGGTAGACCAGGAGCGCATCGCTCAAGGCCACCATCTCCTGGCTGATATTGGCGTGGAAATCCAGACTGGCCAGGATAGGCAGCGCCGAGCCCAGCAATTTCCGTAGCCGGGCCAGCAATTCCCCTTCGCCGTCGTGCAGGTGCTCGCACACCATGGCGCCATGCAGGTCGAGAAAGAGCGCATCGAGCGGACCGGCCTCCGCCAGCGCCCGCTGCAGCAGCCACCAGACCGCCTCGAAGGCGTCCTCGCTGACCGGGCCGGAGGGATTGGCCGAGGCCCACAGCAAGGGTACCGGCGTATGGCCCTGGGCACGGATGGCATCGACAAAGCCGGCCACCGGGATATTCACGCCGGCTACGCTGGCGAACAGTTCCTCACCCCATTGCAGGGCGGGCCAGGCGTCGGCTTCGGCAAATGTCGTGAAGCGCGCCAGGCTGGCGGCAAAGGTATTGGTCTCGTGCAGAAAGCCGGCAATGCCGATGCGTGCCATGGGAGAGGCTCCTTGCCGAGGGATGACGGCGTCTTGGGCGCACGGTGCGGTGCTGCTACAGCAAACCCACCACCGCGCGGCGTGCCAGCTCACTGTATTGCAGCGCCGTGAACGGGATGGGATTGGTGCCGGCGGAACCGTCCTGCACCGCCATCTCGCCGACCCGCTGCAATTGGCTTTCATCTATGCCTATCGCGGCCAGCGTGTGCGGGATGCCGACCGTTTCGCGCAGCCGGAGTACCCAGTCTAGAAAAGCGCCGAACGATGGGTTGGGTAGATCGAGATAGCGCGCCAGTGCGGTGATGCGCTCATCGATGACGGCTTGGTTGGCCTTCAGCACATAGGGCATCAGGATGGCGTTCAACATGCCGTGGTGGGCGTCGAACAGGGCACCCAGGGGATGGGCCAGCGCATGCATGGCGCCCAGCCCCCGCTGGAAGGCGGTCGCGCCCATGCTGCTGGCGACCAGCATCTGCATGCGCGCTTCCAGATCGTGTCCATCGCCGACCGCGCGCGGCAGGTAGTCCTTCACCAGCCGCATGCCTTCCAGGGCGATGCCGGCCGCCATCGGATGGTAGAACGGCGAACAATACGCCTCCAGGCTATGGCTCAGCGCATCCAGTCCCGTCGCGGCGGTCAGGCCGGCGGGCAGGCCGGTGCTCAATTCCGGATCGAGTATCACCACGGCCGGCAACATGCGGGCATGGAAGATGATGCGCTTGAGCTGGGCCGCTTCGTCCATGATCAGCGAGGCGCGCCCCACTTCCGAGCCGGTGCCGGCGGTAGTGGGTACCGCCACCACCGGGGCCATGCCGGCCACGTTGACCCGCAGGTAGTTGTCGCCGATATCCTCGAAATCCCATAGCGGGCGATCCTGCCCCACCATCAGCGCCACCGCCTTGGCAGCGTCCAACGCCGAACCGCCGCCGAAGGCGATCACGCCGTCATGGTCGCCCGCTCGATAGGCGGCTACCCCGTCCTCCACGTTCCGCCCGGTGGGATTGCCTTTGATTGCGCTGAAAAGACCGCAATCCAGGCCATCCTGACGGCAGCGCTCGACCGCGCTGGCGACCATGGCCAGCCCGGCCAGGCCAGGGTCGGTAATCAGCAGCGGTCGCCGCATATTCAGCGTGCGGCACCACTGCGGCAGTTCGGCGATGCGCCCGGCTCCCGCCTTGACGGCGGTTGGGTAATTCCAGTTGGCGCGCATGGCGCTGATATCGTTCATGGCATTTCTCCGTAGCAGCGTGGCCTCAGCATGATGAAAAACCACCCCAGCGGTATTAACCGGCACTCGGCAATTTCAGGTGAAAGGACTTGGGTCGGGTAAGGTGTTCGTAGCCTATGCTCGATAGCGTCGCGCCACGGCCGGTCTGCTTGACGCCGGTCCAGGCCAGGGCCGGATCGAGGTAGTCGCAGCGGTTCATGAACACCGTGCCGGTCTCCAGCCGCTCGCCCAGGGCCAGGGCGGCTTGCGCGTCCTCGGTGTAGATAGCCGCACTGAGCCCATAGGGGCTGTCGTTCATCAACCGCAAGGCCTCTTGGTCCCCGCTCACCGGCATGATGCCGACCAGCGGACCGAAACATTCTTCCTTCATCACCTGCATACCGTGATCGACATCGACCAGTATCTGCGGCGCCAGGTAGGCGCTTCCCGGTTGGTCCCATTCGAATTCGCGTGCATCGATCAAGGCTCGCGCACCCTTGGCCCGCGCCTCGGCGATCACCGCGCGCACCGCCTCGGCGGCGGCGGGACGAACCAGGGGCCCCAGTGTGACCGCCGCTTCGAGCGGGTTGCCCAGCACATATTGGCGGGTCAGCGCGACCGCCCGTTCGACGAATTCTGCGTGGCGCGACTGGTGCACATAGATCCGCTGAATGCCGCAACAGCTTTGGCCGGAATTAAAGAAAGCGCCATCCACCAAACCTTCCACCGCGGCATCCAGGCTGGCGTCGGCGCGTACATAGGCGGGGTCGTTGCCGCCCAGTTCCAGACCGACCCCGATAAATCGGCCAGCCGCCGCCTGTTCGACAGCCACCCCGCCGGCGACCGAGCCGGTGAAGCAGACGGCATCGACTTCCTCGGACCGGATCATCCGCCGGGTGCCGTCGTGATCGGTATGGATAAACTGCAATAGCCCTTCCGGCAGACCCAGGCCGGCAAAGGCCGCCACCATGCGCTCGGCCGCCAAGGGCGTTTGCGCCGAATGCTTCAGGATCACCGCGTTGCCGGCCATCAGCGCCGGCACCACCGCGTTGACGGCCGTCAACAAGGGGTAGTTCCAGGGCGCGATCACCAGCACCAGGCCGACCGGGTCACGCCGGATAAAGCGGGTGAAACCGGGCAGCGCGGTGGGTACCACCGGCTGCAAGGCTTGCTCGGCCAGCCCGATCATATGGCGGGCCCGGACTTCGAATCCGGCTACTTCGCCAGGCGTATAGCGGAGCGGGCGCCCCATCTGGCGCGTCAGTTCTTCGGCGATCTCGGCCTTTTGGGCGACAAAGGCCGCCACGCCCCGCTCCAGCAGGGCACCCCGCTCCGACAGCGCAAGCTCGCGCCAGGCCAATTGCGCGGCCTTGGCGCGGCGCAAGGCGGATTGGATCTGTTGCTCGTCGGCGTAGGGCCGGCGCACCAGCACACTGCCGTCTATGGGGCTGAGGGTAATCAGTTCTGCGGCCATGGCGTCCTCGGTTGGGGATTCAGATAATTTCGAAGTAGCGCTTCAATTCCCAATCGGTCACATGGCGGCGGAACTCGCGCTCCTCCCATTCGCGGGTGGCGGCGTAGTGTTGGACGAATTCCGCGCCGAACAGTGCGTGGGCGGCTTCGCTCTGCTTGAGCCGCTGGGCCGCCTCCCACAAGGTATTGGGTAATTTGAGGCGGTCGGGAAAGGTCTGGGTGTAGGCATTGCCCTCCACCATGGGCTCCGGCTCCATCTGCCATTCGATACCGTACAGGCCGGCGCCGAGGGCCGCCGCCAGGGCGATATAGGGATTCGCATCGGCCGAACCGATACGGACCTCGATACGCTGCGACTTGGCCGAGCCGGGGATCAACCGCAAGGCGGTGGTGCGGTTTTCCAGGCCCCAGGTGGCGTTCAGCGGGGCCCAATAACCCGGTACAAGGCGCGAATAGCTATTGACCGTCTGGCCGTACATGGCCATCAGCTCGGGCAGCAATTGCTGCACGCCCGCCATGAAGTGACGCTGCACCTTGCTCATATTGTGAGGCTGGTCAGGGTCATGGAATACCGGCAGGCGGGTCTGGCTATCCTTCAGCGAGAGATGGATATGGCCGCTCTGGCCAGGAAACTGATGCGACCACTTGGCCATGAAGGTGGCCATCAGCTGATTGCGCTGGGCCAGTACCTTGGCGAAGGTCTTGAACAGAAAGGCTTTATCGGCGGCCGCGCCGGCTTCGTCCACCGCCAAGGCAGCTTCCAGCACGCCCGGCCCGGTCTCGGTATGCAGGCCCTCGATGCTCATGTCCATGTCTTCACATAGTTTGAGCAGTTGATGGTAGTAGTCCGACTCCACCGAGCTGCGCAGCACCGAGTAGCCGAAATAGCCTGGTGTCCATGGCGTCAGGTTCTGGTAATGCTTGTCGCGTACCGACTGCGGCGTTTCGCGGAACATAAAGAATTCGTACTCCAACGCGGCAAGGGCGGAAAAGCCCATGTCGTCGGCTTTCTGCAGCACGCGCTGGAATAGGTTGCGCGGGCAGATCGCCGCCGCGCTTTCGACGAATTCGCACAGGAAGAACAGCATGCTCTGGCCGTTGACCTGTTCCATCGGCAGATCGCGGCAGGTATGCGGCAGGATGCGCACCATGGCATCCGGATAGGCGGTATGCCAGCCGGTGTACTGCACATTGTCGTACAGCTGGTCGTTCAGATCCCAGCCCAGCACCACATTGCAGAAACCGAAGCCGCCACGCAGCGCGCCGATGAATTTTTCCTTCGACAGGTATTTTCCCCGCATTACCCCGTCGATATCGGCGATACCTACCTTGACATGGCTCAAGCCGCGCAGCTCGACCAGCCGTATCGCGTCGTCGATATCCCTAACCTCGCGTGCCTCCATGTATTTCTCCCCGATCCCAGGTTTTGAGCGCCTCACGTCCGCGGCCCAGAATGTCGCGGATACCCCGCACCGCCGGCAATCAACATCGTCAACGCTAATGCTGCGTATTAGCGGATGTAATGGTTGTTGTAGCGGCCATGCGGCCAATCGCACACTCTGGCCGCTCCGCAAGGCGTCAAACGTCGTCATTGCTGCCGCCCGAAAACGGATGCCTTCCATCCACGCCGCATGCCAGGGGAAAAACAATGAATCCTGTTTTGCAAGCCGGTACCGACGACGCGCTGCACGACGACGTCAAGCTATTGAACAGCATGGGCTACGCGCAGGAGTTGTCGCGCACCATGAGCGGGTTTTCCAACTTCGCCATTTCGTTCTCCATCATCTGCATCCTGGCCGGCGGCATCACTGCCTTCCAGGGCGGCCTGGGCGCGGGCGGCGGCGCTTCCATCGGCATAGGCTGGCCACTGGGCGCACTGTTCGCGCTGATCGTCGCCGCCGCGATGGCGCAGATCTCTTCGTCCTACCCCACCTCCGGCGGGCTATACCACTGGGGCTCCATCCTGGGTGGCAAGGGCTATGGCTGGGCCACCGCCTGGTTCAATCTGCTGGGTCTGATCTTCGTGGTTGCCTCGGTCAATTTCGGCGTCTACGACCCCTTCTTCAAAACCTTGATCGCGCCCCTGCTGGGCATCACCCCGGAGATGATGGCGCCGACCCTGAAGCTGGGCGGGTGGGAGATCAATCTGTTCCAGACCGGCTTCATCGCCGCCGTTACCTGCAGCCAAGCCTATCTGAACCACCGCGGCATCAAGCTCACCAGCAAGCTCACCGATCTGTCGGGCTACCTGATCTTTATCATCGCGACAGCCTTGACCGTTTCGCTGCTGGTCTACTCGCCGGTGCCGCTGGATTTCTCCCGCCTCGTCACTTTCACCAACCTGTCCGGTAGCGAGGGTAGCTGGTGGCCGCAAAACGGCAATTCCGCCATGGTCTTCCTGTCCGGCCTGCTGCTGACCATCTATACGATTACCGGCTTCGATGCCTCTGCGCATACCGCCGAGGAAACCCACCAGGCCGCCGCCAACGTGCCCAAGGGCATTCTGCGGGCGGTGCTGTGGTCCGGCCTGTTCGGTTACATGATGATCTGCACCTTCGTGCTGGTGATGCCCGACCTGGCGGCCGGTGTCAAACAAGGCAGCGGCTTCTTCAATATACTGCTCGACTCGCTGCCGCCCGCGCTGAAGGTCACCTTGGGTATCGGCTTGTTCCTGGCCAACTACCTATGTGCCCTGGCCTGCCTGACTTCCACTTCGCGCATGATGTTCGCCTTTGCCCGCGACGGCGGCCTGCCCGCTTCCAGCCTGCTGCGGAAGGTCAATCAAACCCATCACACCCCGGGCGCGGCCATTTGGGTCAGCGCCTTTCTCGCCTTTGTCGCCACCTTGTATGGCGATGCCTTTGTGGTGCTGTCCACCGGTTGCGCGGTCTTTCTGTATATCTCCTACGTCATGCCGATTGCCGCAGGCATCTTTGCCGAAGGCCGCAGTTGGACGCGGAAAGGGCCTTTCGACCTGGGCGTCTGGTCCAAACCCATCGCGGTCCTGGCTACCCTGGGCGGTGCAACACTGGCTTTTGTCGGGATACAGCCGCCGAACGACAAGGTGCTGTACCTGATCCTTGGCTTGGGCGTGATGATGCTGGTGGGGTGGTGGGGATTGGGCGAGCGTAAGCGCTTCCAGGGCCCGCCCGCCATACAGCGGACCGACGCGGTTGTAGCGCCCACTGCGCGGCCGGTGACCGAGGGAGCCTGATCAGTCCGTCGCTTTGCCCATCCTTATCGCGTTCGCCAACCAGGGCGCGCGCTGCTGCAGGATGGGCAGATAGCGGCTGAGCAATACCTGCTTGATATCCTCCGACAATTGGTCCGGTAGGGTACCCAGTTCCTGACCATGGGCTACCAGGGTCAGATCCCGGTGGAATTCGCCCTCGGGTATCGGCAGAAAATCGACTTCATCGCTCAGCAAACCTGCCTGGAACAGGCAAAGCGGTGTGGTCAGCGTCCAACCCACGCCGGCCTTGACCATGGACAGGATGGCGTAGGAATTGTCCAGTTGCAGCCGCAGCGGCGGGGTGATGCCCCAATGCTGCAATTGCTGCTCGACCGAGCGTCCAATGACCGTGCCATGGCTATAGCGAATAAAGTCGCCGGCCCCGGCCAGGGTACGCAGGCTGCCGGTGGGCCCGGCAAAGCCCTTGGGTACCACCATCACGAAGGGTTCGCGGATGATCCGATGGCGGTAAAGCTCGGGGTGATTGGCGACCGCATCGTCGGAAATAATGATATCGACCTTGCGCGACAGCAGCGCCTCGGCATGCCGGTGCGATTGTCCGGTGACCAGCGACCAGTTTGCGCTGCGCTGCTTGACCACGTCCAACAGCTCACGTCCCACACTGGTGGCAAGCGAATCGACCAGGGCGATGCGCACTTGTTTGAGGGTCAATGCCTCCTGGCGGCGAAAGTCATGGCTGACCTGGCGGGCGGCATCCAGCAGCTTGGTGGCGCGCTGATAGAACTGCCGGCCCCAGGGCGTCAGCATCGGCGGGCGCTGCGAGCGATCGAGCAACTGGATATGCAAGGATTGCTCCAGGCCGGCCAGGCTCTGCGATACCGACGACTGGGTAATCCCCAGCCTTTGCCCGGCAGCGGTCATACCGCCGGCCTCGACGATGGCGGCGAAGATCTCCAGCGATTTCAGATCGAAACTGATTTGTGAAGCCATGGCGCCGTCTTATCCTTTCGCTTCTGCAAGCGGGACGAGGATACGACGGCGAAGCGGCCGGCCGCCCGGCTAAGTGCGAATGAGCGGCCGGAGTGTGCTTAATTTGCCGCGAAGCTCAAGGTTGCGGCAGATACTCGTGCGCACCGATGTCCCAAACCTGCCCCCACATTCTGCGGGCGCCAAAATAATCCATCGTTGGCCACAGCCGATTATCTTCGAAGGTGTAGGACGCCGCATCGCGCGCGCCGGACGCGGGCAGGATGCGGTAACTGTCCGCCTTGTCCAACCCTGGTGCGACGAACAGTGCGGCAGTCAGCGGGTAATTGATATCGCCCGGCGGCGTCTCCGCCGGTGTACCGGGATTGCCGCCGCGCCAGAGATTGGCGCGGAAAAGGAAGGCCTCTGCATCTCGCCCATCCAGGCTGCGCAAAAGGTAGCTGTCGGTCGGTTGGTAAAAAATATTGGCGTTGATATGGTTATCGGAATGGCCCGGCCCACCGCCGCTATTGCCTGGCGTACCGGGACCGCCATAGGGTGAGTGGCTGATGGCAAGAATGGCATTCTGCAAACTACCGTAGACGGTATTGTTGTAGATGCGGACATTCTGCAGGCCGCCGGGGAAGTAAAGCGGATGGGGATTCGGCGGTTGCGACATGGCGGCGGAATAGTAGTAGTTGATGCCGCCGCGGCCGCCACGGATGATATTGTTGTCCACATTCAGATTACGCAGTGGCCGGAAGTTATCGGCGTCATACGCCTGGGTGCTGACTTCGTTGGCCAGGGTGACCCCACCGGGCGGCGCGGCGCAACGATAATATGGCACCCCCTCGCTACCGTCGCTGTAGGACAGGTAATTGCGCCTCACCACACTATCGCTGCTGTTGTTCAGATAGACATTCACGCCATAGTTGTCGTACATCACGTTTTGTTCAATACGACCGCCGGTTGAACTATTGAAGGTCAGCCCTTCCCCCCAATTCCGAAACACCAGATTACCGCTCATTTGAAAACCATCGGTACGGCTGACGACAATGGCGCCGGGCCAACCGCTGCCATCGCATTGCGGCGGCTGATTGCTGTTGGCGGTGACGGTATTGCTGATGGTATTGCCCACGATGCGGATATTGCTGGACCGGTTCGGCAGCCAGCCGTCGGAAGCTTCATCCATCCGCCGGACCTGGATACCGGCGCCGGCACTGTCGCTGACGGTATTGCGCTCGATCACGACATCTTTGGAGGTGCGCAGCTTGATGCCGCTGGATTGGCGCTTCACCAAACCACGCACGGTGTTCTCCTTGATCGTCGCTCCCCTGGCCTGCACTGCAACGATACCGTCACCCTCGCGCACGCCGGTGACCTCATTGCCGTGGATGCTCAGTTGCGCTTGGAAGAGGACATAGATAGCGGTATTGCCGCCATTTCTCACCCGATTCTTCTGCACGACGATGCCCTGCCCCTCCGCGACATCCGCCGTTTTCCCCTCGAAGTGGACGCCATACCTCTGTGCATCGTCGATTTGGTTATTCAATATTCGGAGATACGAGTGACCGTTGCTGTAGATGGCGCTTTCCCTGCTTCCCACCAAACGCATATCGACGACCTGGACATTGGAGCGGCTGATCTTGATGCAGTGCGGCAAGTTCTCGCAGCGGACTTCGCTTGCTTCCGTTTTGCCTTGGGACATGAGCGGCCCGCCACGCAGGGTGATATAGGCGCTGCTTGCAGGCGCCGTCAGCGCGATTTCCTTGGCCAGTACGTATTTGCCCAGCAAATTGATGGCATCGCCCGGCTGGATGACTTTCAGGGCTTTGTCCATCGTGGCGAATGGCGTATCGGCCGACTCGCCATTATTCTTTGTGTCATTGCCGGTACGGGCAACGTAATACTCGGTCGCCTGCGCCAACGGCATGAAACACAGCGTCACCAAAAGCGCCAGGGTTGTTCGGGTCGGTTTACGTTTGTTTGCTGCGACATCACGATCACGCGAAATTTCGGGCAAATCCATAGCTAGACCTTTTGGGTGGGTGACGCTCGCCGGGAGCGAATCGACTACCCGCCTCTTATATCAAATAAAATTTCCATGTCATATGGCAAATAAGACCGCGGAGGACCGCCCAGGCACCAACGGGTCCATGCGTGTTGTGGATCTGGAGGCTAGCGCTTGGCCGGCTTACGACGTATATATAGGGTCTTGATCACCTGGGCCACCCGTTCGCCCTTTTCATTGAGCAATTCAACGGTGAATTTGGGCAGGTATTTTTCGCCGCCCTCGGTCTTGGCGCGGATATCCGCGATGATATTGTCGTCAAGGCGAAATCTGGCAGTGATCACACCACGGCTGGGAGCGATGAATTCGATCGCCGCAGCCTGGTCCCACACGTAGTAATCCTTCCCCAGCACTTCCATCAGCATCAGCATGTACCACGCGTCGGTCATGGCAAACAGGCTGCCGCCGAAGTGGGTGCCGACCGCATTGCGGTTGTACCAATGCATGGTCAGCGTGCAATCGACTTCCCGGTAGTCCGCACTGACATGGTTGGCATGGATACCTGTCAGCAGAAAAGGCGGCCAGAGATTGATCAGGCGTTTGAAGGTGCTGGCTTTCATGCCAATTTAACTCCCGTGGATGATGGCCACGAGAGTGTCAAGCAAACGCTTGTTTGTCAAATTGGCGGTACGTTGGCAGGCCAGGGACAACAGCCTGCCGCCATTTCATTCATGCGGTCCCGTACAACGACACCCACCGGTTGCAACTGGCGACGCGAAGCAGTCGATTCATCGCATTGCGCCTTACCGCCAGGCAGCCTCATCCACCATGCACGCCATCGCAACGCGTAATCAAACAGGAATGCATGATGTCCGACTTCTCCACTTCGCAGCCTTTGTCCGAATCCCGCAACACCCTTGACCTCGGCAAGCGCATCAAGCTGATCGATGAAGCCGCCCTACGGCGCGGCGCGGAACAGGTCGTCGGCGACAGGCTAGACCTCCATCTTCGTGCGATCGGTTTCCTGGCGACCAGCGCCTTGCTGTGCGCCATCAACTGGAAGACGCAGGGCCGCATCAGCTGGGCCGCCTGGCCGATGCTGGGAATGGGCTTCGTGCTGACGATGCAGACCGCCAGGTTTTACTTGAGTGGCGATGCTCAGTTCGAGAAACGGGTAGCGCAAGAGATGGCTGCTGTTCGGCACGGTAAGGACGGTAAATAAGGCGGCGCCCTCTCCCGGCAGTAAGCCGCTGCGGAATGCCGGCCTGCGCCGGTTTGCCGTATGCTGCGCGACCGGCTTTTCACACCGATCTTCCGGAGCAAGTCGAAATGAATCCAACGCCCGCCCCACCGACGATAGACCGCTGGCACCCGCTGGAACTCTTCCCCTGGTTCCGGCAATGGCCCAACAGCCCACTGCGTAACCTGCTCTATACCTTTATCTGGAATATGGGCTTGGGCTCGGTCATGGCCATGGTCAGCCTGCTTTCCGGCCGGGTGGATAAGCTGGCGGTCTTCCTATGGCAAAGCTTCGTCCTGACCAACACCATCGGCTACAGCATCCACCTGCTGTTCGATCTGGGCCGCTGGCTGGTGGGCGCTTGGCTGCAAAGCGCACCGCGCTGGGTCCGCAAGAGCTATCACATCGGCATCCCGATACTAGGCGTCTTCATCGGTTACGGTCTGGGCTTCTCCATACTGGATCTGCAAGGGGCATTGCGCTGGCTGTTCAGTGCGACAGGGGCGCTATCGGTAGCGGTGCTATCCGTTTTGACGGCAGGTGTGCTGCTTGGCGTATTTATCCTGCACGAAAGGCAGAGTCGCGCGGACGCGGCCCTGGCGGCCGCCCGGCAACAGGCATCGGATGCCGACCGGCGTGCCCTGGAAGCGCAACTGCGGATGCTGCAGGCGCAGATAGAACCCCATTTTCTCTATAACACGCTGGCCAATGCGGTCGGACTGATCGGACCTTCGCCGGACAAGGCCCGTCTGCTGCTGGAACATCTGATCGCCTATCTGCGCACCTCCCTCGATAGCAGCCGCGCTGCCCGAACCGAACTGGGCATCGAACTGGAGAGCCTGCGCGCCTATCTCGGCCTGATGGCAATACGCATGGGGCCACGCCTGACCTACCGGATCGAGTGCGACCCGGCCCTGCAACAAGTACCGCTGCCGCCCATGCTGTTGCAACCCTTGGTGGAAAACGCCATCCAGCATGGACTGGAACCGTGTGTCGAAGGGGGTGAAATTCGCATCGAAGCGCGTCGCGAGGGACCCACGCTGCATATCGTCGTGTACGATACCGGCCGCGGCTTCGACCCACTTGCCAAGCCACGCGCCGGCGGCGGCGTGGGCCTCGCCAATCTACGCGACCGCTTGAACAGCCTATATGGCGGCGCAGCGCTGTTGACGATTGCCGACCATCCGCCACGCGGCGTAAAGGTCAGTTTGCGATTGCCCCTTGAGACGGATAACTAGACCATGCCGACCGCCTTGATCGCCGACGATGAAGTCGCCCTGGCCGAATATCTGCGCACCCAGCTCGCCGAGCTGTGGCCCGAGCTGACCATTCTTCCGCTGGTCCACAATGGCTTGGACGCATTGCGCCTGATCGACGAACTGGCACCCGATATCGCCTTTCTGGATATCCGCATGCCGGGGCTGACCGGCTTGGAAGTGGCCGCCAAGCTGCGCGATACGGCGGTGGCGCCGCATATCGTGTTTGTTACCGCTTACGATCAATACGCGGTCGATGCCTTTGAAGGCGAAGCCGTGGATTACCTTCTCAAGCCACCCGGACTGGAACGCTTGCAACGCACGGTCGCCAAGCTGCAGCGCCATCTGAATACGCGGCACAGCCAGCCCGCCACGCCATCGACCGATCTTTTGGCGAAATTGGCAGGCTTGTTGCAAGTCGCCCCGGCAGCACCGCGCCTGGAATGGATCCGCGCCGCACACGGCAATGAAACACGCCTGATCGCGGTGGATGAAGTGATCTACTTCGAAGCCCGCGACAAATACGTCAGTGTCTTTACCAACGATGGCGAGTCGCTGATACGCACGCCATTGAAAGAATTGCTGGATAGCCTGGATCCCGCCCGCTTCTGGCAGGTGCATCGCGGCACCATCGTGGCGGTACGCCATATCGCCGGCACTTTGCGCGATTTTCGTGGCCGGACCCTGCTCAAGCTGAAAACACACCCACAACAATTGGTGGTAAGCCGCGCGTATTTGCACTTGTTCAAGCAGATGTAGCCGTTCTCCCCCTGCCGCTCGACGCCTTATACAGGCATCATTGCGGCCCATGCTCAGCTTTCTCCGCCCCTCATTCCGCCAGCTTCTGTTGCTGGGCTTCCTGCTGATAGCCGGACTGCTGGGCGCGGCTTCCCTGCGCGCCTTGCTGACGCTGGAAAAACTGTTGGCGCAAAGCCGCAGCAGTGCCACCCATGCGGTGGAACTCAGCGCGGCCACGCAACTGCTGGCCGAGCGCAGCGTGACCATGGAGCGGGCCGCCAGGCAATTCCTCATCCTGGACGACCCCAGCCTGCACGAACGCTTCGACGAGGCGCGGCGCGACACCGATACCGCCCTGCGGCAACTGGAAGCCGCCCTGCCGCGCAGCAATGCGGTACGCAGCTGGCGCGCGCAGCAAACCATGATCGCCGACCATCTGGCCGCCACCCATATTTCCGCGCGCAAGCGCGAGGCTGCCCTGGCGGCCAATTTCCGCGCGCTGTCGGCCATCAACGCCAAGCTGGCGGACCAGGTACGCAGCCGGATCGAACAGAGCAATACCGAGCTGCGCGATGGATTGGAAGACGGTCGCCTGCAATTGAGCGGCCAGCTACTGGTGGCACTGCTGCTGGCGGTCGGGCTAGCCTTGATCTTCGGCCTGTGGCTGGCGCGCCCGCTCAAGCGCCTGGAAGCCGCCATCATTGCCCTGGGCGAAAACCATCTGGATACCCCCATCGATATCCGCGGTCCGGCCGACCTGCGCCTGCTGGGCCAACGACTGGACTGGCTGCGGCAGCGCCTTGCCGAGCTGGATGACGACAAGACCCGTTTTCTGCGCCATATCTCGCACGAACTGAAGACCCCCCTGGCTTCGCTGCGTGAGGGTGTCGCCCTGCTGGAAGACGGTGTCGCCGGCACATTGACCGAGCAGCAGCGGGAAATCGCTGCCATCCTGGCGCAGAATGTCGTCGCGCTGCAAAGCCAGATCGAGGATCTGCTGCGCTTTCATGCCGCCGCCTTCGAGGCACGCCAGCTGCACCGCCAGCGCGTCGCCTTCCGGCCCTTGCTGGACCGGGTAATCGATTTGCAGCGCCTGCAGTGGCAAGCCAAGGATCTGCACATGGCCATCGAGGGCGAGCCATTATTCGCCCAGGCCGATCCGGACAAACTGGCCGTTGTCCTGGGCAATTTATTGTCCAATGCCATCCGCTTCAGTCCCGTCGGCGGCACCATCGTTTTCACCCTTGCCAATCCGCCCGGCTTGGCGCGCATAGATATCCGCGACCAGGGACCGGGCATCGCGCCCGAGGACCGCAATCGGGTCTTCGAACCTTTCTATCAAGGCCAGCGCCAGGCTCCCGGTGCCCGCCGCGGCAGCGGTATCGGTCTTTCCATCGTGCAGGAATACGTGGCCGCCCACGGCGGCCGGGTAAGCCTGCTGGACGACGAACCCGGCAGTCGTTTTCGTATCGAAATTCCCCATGAAAATTAAAAAATCATTTTATTGCCTACTGTGCGCTGCCCTCATGGCCGGCTGCGCCCTGCCCGTCCGCGAGGTACGTATTCCGGTACGCGAGATCGACCCGCTTGGCCCAGCCTTACGGGCCGCCATGCAATACCAGGAGCAGTTACGCCAGCTCAGCCCGGCCGAACTGGGACGGGAAGCGAGTCGCCTGGCGGAGACGCCGGCCAACCCGAAGACCATGTTGGAAATGGCCTTCGTGCATCTACAGAATCGCGCGCCCGGCGATTTGGCCCGTGCGGCTGCCCAATTGGAAAACCTGGGTCGCGACAGCAGCACCGAAGCACAGCTTTATCAGCCGCTGGCACGGCTGCTGCTTGGCATGCTGAATGAACAACGCAAGCTGGAGGACCAGATCGAACACTTGGCACAGCAACAACGGGATCAGCAGCGCGAGCAGCAAAAAGAGCAGCAGAAGAAGCTCGATCAGCTGACCGAGAAACTTGAAGCGCTCAAAGCCATCGAGCGCAGCCTTACCAGCCGGCCGGTCGCGCCGACGGCCGGGAGTAAGCCATGAGTGCGCATATCCTGCTGGTGGACGACGACCCGGACCTGCTCAAGCTCCTCGCCATGCGCCTGACCGCAGCCGGCTATCGCGTCAGCAGCGTGTCCAGCGCCGAAGCGGCGCTGACCCGGCTGGCCATCGAACTGCCGCAGCTGGTATTGAGCGACGTCCGCCTGCCCGACCATGACGGCCTGTGGCTGTTTGGCGAGATCCACGCCCACCACCCCACCCTGCCGGTCATCCTGCTCACGGCCCACGGCACCATCCCCGACGCCGTGGCGGCCACGGCAAAAGGCGTGTTCGGCTATCTGACCAAACCATTCGACGGCAAGGTACTGCTGGAAAAGATCGCCCAGGCGCTGGCGATTGGTGCGCCGGCCAGTACCGGCAAGAACGACGATGACAGCTGGCGTGCCCAGATCGTCAGCCGTTCCAGCCATATGGCCGAACTGCTGGCGGAAGCCAGGCTGGTGGCCGGCTCGGACGCCAGCGTACTGATCCGCGGCGATAGCGGCAGCGGCAAGGAATTGCTGGCACAGGCGATCCACAAGGCCAGCCCACGGGCAACCAAGCCCTTTGTGGCGGTCAATTGCGGGGCCATTCCCGAGCAGTTGCTGGAATCCGAATTGTTCGGCCATGTAAAGGGATCGTTTACCGGGGCGGTGGCCAACCATCGCGGGCTATTCCAGACCGCCGACGGCGGCAGCCTGTTCCTCGACGAAATCGGCGATATGCCGCTGGCCCTGCAAGTGAAGCTATTGCGGGTGCTGCAAGAGCGTTCGGTGCGCCCGGTCGGCGCCAGCCAGCCCATTCCCATCGATGTACGCCTGCTGTCGGCCACCCATCGTGACCTCGAAGCGGCCATGTCGGAGGGCCAGTTCCGCGAAGATCTCTACTATCGCCTGAACGTCGTCACGCTCTACCTGCCGCCGCTATCCGAGCGGCGCGAGGATGTGCCGCTACTCGCCCACCACTTCCTGGCCAAGCTGGCCGCCAAATACCAGAAGCAGCTGAACGGCTTTGCCCCCGATGCGCTGGAAGCACTGGCGACCGCGCCCTGGCCCGGCAATATCCGGCAGTTGTATAACGTCGTGGAACAGGTCAGTGCGCTGGCCACCGCCCCCTTGATCCCGCTCTCCCTGGTTCAACGGGCCCTGCGCGCCGCGGCGGTGGAGGTGCTCAGCTATACCGAGGCGAAACAGCGTTTCGAGCTGGACTACCTGGTGCGTTTGCTCAAGCTCACCGACGGTAATGTAGCCGATGCCGCGCGCCTGGCCGAACGCAATCGGACCGAGTTCTATCGATTGCTGCAAAAACATGACCTTAGCCCCGGATTATTCCGCAGCGAGCCACCAGTCGCGGATTAGCGACAGCATATTTCCGTTTAATATCAGATACTTAACAAACACACTCCACAATGCGTCGCTACCAGGCGACAAGAACCATGAGAAAGCCGCCTCATCAGCGCGGCAACCTTCCCCCCTCCTCTACCGACACGCTCCATCTCGTTGAATCCATTGGGAAAAAAATACCTGGCACGGCTATTGCTCAACTAGCTTTGTAACGCAGTTTCCGCGTTGCCTTTCCGAACTACATTGAAAGGATTCCACCATGCAAAACCGTCATCTGATTCCAGGTCTGCTCGCCGCCCTGTTCATCGCCGCTCCAGCCATGGCCGCCGAAGCCGGCGCCACCGGTGCCGGCCCAGCCGCGAGCGCCGGACAAGCACTGGATGACACCGCCATCACCGCCAAGGTGAAGGCTGCCTTGATGGCCGACAAGCAAGTCTCCGCCCTGGATGTGAAGGTGAAGACCGAACAAGGTGTGGTGACTCTGACCGGCACCGTGGACAAGGCAGAAGCCAACGACCGCGCCCAACAATTGGCCGCAGCGGTATCTGGCGTGAAGAGCGTGAACAGCCAGCTGCAACTGAAGACCGCGGTCAACTAAACGACTGCTGCAGCATGCATTACCCCGGGCGTTGGTTCCCCTTCCCGCCCGGGATCTCTCCCTGGAGGTTGTAAGCGCCCGTTTACAGCCTACTTCGATGGATCGGCCGAGGCCGGTCCATTTTTTTTATGCAAACGATTCATGCCTGGGCAGTCTTTTGCACCAGCACCGCGGCCAGGCCCAGGGCACGCCAATATTCTTGGCATACTTGCAGCCCCGCCTGGCGCAACAGGGCATCCCGGCGCGCAGGCGCCAGGGGATGGACATTGCGGGCCAGGTGGCTGAAATCCAATTCGACCTGCTCCGGCCTATCCCGGCTGCTATCCTGCTGCCGGCGCCAGCAACGGAACAGTTGCTCATAACCCGGCTCATTGCGCTGCCCACCCAGGTCCGCCAGCAGCAGCCAGCCGCCAGGTTTCAGCACCGCCGCCAATGCCCGCAGAAAAGCTGCCTTGGCGCTATCGTCGGGCAGGAAATGCATGACCAGCAGGGCGGTAACGGCATCGAAGGCAGCGTGCCCGGCAGGCGGTTCGATCACCACGTCCCCCGGCCGCCCTTCAATCAGCTGGATGCGTCCGCCCAGACCGGCGGCGACATACTTGTCGGCAGCCAATCGGTTCATCTCGGCGGAGGGTTCGATACCACTCAATTGCCAATTCGGCATGGCGGTGGCGAACCGCAGCAGTTCCTCACCGGTACCGCTGCCCGCCACCAGTACGGCGGCCTCGTTTGGCAGCAGCTCAGCCAGCAGGCTGGTGCTCAGTTCATGCAAGGTGTCGTAGCCCGGTATCAGCTGGCGAATCTTGCGATCGTAGGCGGCGGCGTGCTTGGCGTCGTAACGAACGCCCTGGTCTAGGGTATCTGTGCTCATGCGCCCTAGTCTAGCGCAGGCGGCCCGCTTTCCTAACCGAGTTCAAACAGATTGCCTGTATCGGCGAAAGGCGCCTTTGCGCCATTGTCCAATTGCTGCCGGGCCAGTTCACCCAAACGCTTGAGTTTGGCTTCGGTCGCCTCGCACCAAGGCTCGCCGACGCATAGACGCAAATAGTTGCGGTAGGCATTGCGGGCCGAGAATAGCGGCCCCGGGGCGAAGCTGATGCCCTCCTCGACCGATGTTTCCAACAGGCGCGTGCTATCTACGCCAGCCGGCAACTTGACCCAGCACATATATCCGCCTTTGGGCCGGGTCCAGCGGGTGCCTTCCGGAAAGTACCGCGCCAAACCGTCGTTGAGCCTTGCCATCTGGTCGGTGCAAAGCCGCCGCATGCGGCGCATATGATGATCGTGCCCGCCGCTTTCCAGAAAGCGCGCCAGCGTCAGCTGCATCACGGCAGGGGTGGAGAAGGTATTGATGTATTTGAGGATCTCGACTTGCGAGCGATAGCGGCCGGGAATGATGTGGCCCACCCGCATACCGGGGGCAACCAGCTTGGTATAACTGGCCACATACAGCACATTGCCCGTCTCATCGAACGCCTTGGCTGGACGAGGCCGTTCGCGTCCCTGGTAGAACTCGCCGTAGATATCGTCCTCGATCAGCGGCACGGAATGTTCGTCCAGCAGCTTGACCAAGCGCTGTTTCGCCTCGTCGCTCATCAGGCTGCCGGTGGGATTGCTGAAATTCGGCATCAGCACGCAGGCCGCCACGGCGCCGTCGCGAACAGCCAGGTCCAGCGCGGTCAGGGAAACACCCTGCTCCGGGTCCGTCGGTATTTCCAGTGCCTTCAGGCCCATCGACTCGAACAGCTGCAACAAGCCGAAATAGGTCGGCGACTCCACCGCCACCACATCGCCCGGCTGAGTCACCGCCCGCAGGGCCAGGTTGAGCGCTTCGATGCCACCGGCGGTGATCTGCACATCGTCGGCGTTGAAGCGTCCGCCCCACTCCATCGCATGGCGCGCGATCTGCCGCCTCAGTACTTCCAAGCCTCGGGTGCCGCCATATTTCGACAAAAGCGTGGGCGAGTCGCGCAAGGCCTCATTCATCAGCTTCTGCAGCTGCACATTGGGAAAACATTGCGGCGCCATGACCGCGTAGCAGAAGCCCTGTTGCCGGCCACGGGTCAGTTGCAGGTAGTCCCACAAGCGCCGGTTTACCGTTACCGCCGCGGGCGTGGTGGAGGGGCGCGAACGTGGCGGCGGTTCCGACAGTTTCTGCCTGACAAAAAAGCCCGATTGCGGGCGGGCTTCGATCAGACCGCGATCCTCCAGCATGCGAAAGGCCTCGGTCACGGTGGAAAGGCTGACGCCACGCCGGTCGCGCAACTCGCGCAAGCTCGGCAGTTTGTCGCCCGATCGCAAGGTCCCGGCACTGATCATGCCGGCGATCTCATCGGCTAGCGCGGCATAGAGCGTAGAACGGCGATCACTTTTCATGGGTTTTGACCGGCAAGGGAGGCGGGCCGTTATCTTGCGCCGGCTTCGGACCATGGCAAAGAAACAGTTGGTATTGAAATGGACCATGACAGTTGCCGGAAACCGCCAGCTGTTACGCCTGCAAAGGTAACAGTCTGGGTCTGAAAATCGATCTGTCCTTCGCGTAGCCTTAGGGTCAGTCACCACCCTGGAGAGCAGCCATGAAAAGCCCGTATCAACTGCACAAGAACGCCCTGCTGAACTTACCTGCCGAAATGGGCGCCACCATCGAGGTGGAAAGCGGCGTCATCTGGCTGACCGCAGCGGGAAACGACGTGATACTGGGCCGTGGCCACCAATTCTGCCTGCCCGTTAGCGAAGTGCTCCTGGTTCAGGCGCTGGCCGATAGCCGCTTCAAGCTTCGCCGGCCCGTCGGCAAACCCGACTGGGCCAGCCGGCTTAGCCAATGGCTACCTCGCAGCATGCAGACCGGTAGCTGAATCCGCAAGAAAAAAACGGCCACCCCGAAGGGTGGCCAGAGGAGGAGGAATGGTTCATTCTCTCCTCAAATCTACATTAGCGCAAGCTAATTTACATTGAAAGCCATAGATACAGCATCTCCACCCGCGAGGTAGACCGCCTCTATACTGGTCCTACCCATCCTTCAAAGCCATTGCCCACTATGAAAACAGCGCTGATCATCATCGACGTCCAGCAAGGCCTGTTCGACCCCTCCCCCCGTCCGTACGAAGCCGATGCGGTGATCCAACGCATCAACGCACTGAGCGAACAAGCGCGCGCAGCGCATATCGCGGTCGCATTTGTTCAGCATCAGCGCCCGAATGGACCCTTGGCCTTTCAGTCGCCGGGCTGGGAATTGGCAAAGCAGCTGGTGGTACAGGACGGCGACAAGATCATTGCCAAGACGACCCCGGACTCCTTCCTGAATACCGAGCTGTCGGCCTGGCTGACCGAGCAGGCCGTCGGCCGCCTGGTCATCTGCGGCTACGCCACCGAGTTCTGCGTCGACACCAGCACTAGGCGCGCGGCGGCGTTGGGTTACGAGATCGTGCTGGCGGCCGATGCCCATACGACTCACGATAAGCAGCACGCCGATGCCCAGCTGATTCGGGCGCACCACAATGCCACCCTGCCGAATATGACCAGCTTCGGCGTCAAGATTACGGCACTGGCTAGCGAAAAGATCGACTTCCGGGTGTTCGCCTAACACCTGGCCGCATTTCCCCTGCATACATGGCGAAAACGTCACCCTTTTTCGGTTTTCACACACTGGATGCCTAAGACTCCGCCTTGGCGGATTATCCTAGAGACCGTCGCCATGTACGGGGAAATGCATGTTTAAAATATATTTGCGCGATGAAAATCAGCTGATCACCGAGAAGACCACCACCTTCGATCCACAAACCGCCTTTGCCGCGTTCGAGGCCCTGGTCAATCGAACCGATCTCGATGAGCAGCAAGTCAGGGCAATCCTGTTGAAAGAAGGTGTGCCCCTCGCGCACCATAAGTTCGACGCGCCCCCCTCCGATCCGATCTTCTTCTGGCGGGGACGTATCGACAAGCTGAGACGCGGGGGAAGCGTGCATGGGCTGGGTACGGTCGTGTTGGATACCTAGCGTAGCGGTACCAAAGTTTGTCATACGCACTCGCTTGCCTTAGAACCGTCATCGACGCCATTTAGCGTTTTAGTATTAACTCGGCAAATAACAGGGGCATTATAATATAATGCCCGCATGGCCTAGACTCACGAAAACTCAGCCCCGACGCCCAGCAGGAAAAGCGGCGTAACGCCTTGCGAATGTGGGAGCAGGGTTACACACAGCAAGCGATCGCGGACGCGGTAGGTGTGCATACCCGCAGCGTCGCCGAAAAGACCAAGATCGCACAAGCCAAAGGCATTGATGCCGCTATCGAGGGCGGACGCCGAACGGGCGCAAGCCGTAGTCTGAAGGCAGAGCAGGCGGTTTTGATTTAACGATTGATCGTCGACAAGATACCCGATCAATTGAAGCTCATATTTGCGCTATGGACCCGCGATGCCATTCGGGAACTGATCCGAGTGAAATGCGGTTTCGAGATGCCGAACCGCACGGTCGGCGAATACCTGACCGGTGGGGCTACACCCCACAGCGCCCCTTGAAGCGGGCCTACCAGCAATACCCGGAGCGGGTCGAACGCTGGCTCCAGGAGGAGTATCCCGAAATTGCACGCCGTGCCAAAGCAGAAAGGGCGGAAATTCAATGGGGAGACGAGACTGGCTTGCGTAGCGACAGCCACGCTGGCCGTAGTTTCAGTCCAGCAGGACAAACACCAATCAAGACCATATCGGGCAGCCGCTTTTCGATCAACATGATTTCCAGCGTCACCAACCGCGGCAAACTGCGCTTCATGCTGTACGAAGAGACGCTGACGGCCAAGGTGTTGCTGACCTTTCTCAAGCGACTAGTGCGGGAGACCGGCAGCAAGGTGTTTCTGATCCTGGGCAATCTGCGGGTGCACCATGCCAAGCTGGTTCGAGCGTGGCTGAAGGAGAATAAAGAAGCCATTGAAGTGTTCTACCTGCCAGCCTACGCCCCCGAGTTGAACCCCGACGAATATCTGAACGGCGATTTGAAGCAGCAAGTCCGTAGCGGCCGTGCAGCTCGCAGACTTGCGGAACTGAAGACGCGAGTCCGCTCGGTGATGAAGCGGCTGCAACTACGGCCAAAGTGCATTCAGTCGTATTCCCGACATCCCCAAATCGCCTATGCCGCCAATTTGGGGTATTAAATTGCCGGGTTAATATTTCAAACAGTGCAGCCAAGTAATTTATTCGCCTTGCTAATGGAAGGGAAGTAGGTTCCTTAACTTTATCTTGGGGTGCAAAACACTCCAGGAATCCTGAGCTATCGATCTAATCTGAAGTTCAAATCCAACATCTTTGCATGACTGATATTCGAATAAATCACTTCGGCGATCGTTTAGCTTTAAATCCAGATGAATCCCTTTGTACTCCAATACATCGCCATTTTCAGGGGCTGCATCTTCAACTTGCCTGGCTTTATCAAAATGCTCCTGCACAAGAGCAGATATTTTTTCGACATCCTCGTCATCAAGACAAACTATCCGAAGCCCGACCAAGTCTGTAATGTGATCACGTATTTCATAGTCTATGTTATTCCTCTCAAGATCAGGCAGGTATTTTTCTGAGAATTTGGCAATACACTCACCCTCTTCTTTTATTCTGCCCTCTACCTTTGAAATGCGAATATCTGGTTTTTGACGCAGAAGCGCCGTAATAAGCGCAATAAATGAGTTCCTCGCCTCTTTTAAAATGCCCAGATTTTTCTCGTAATATGAATTGAAATTTATCTTTTCCTGTGAAAAATCAGATGATGGCACACTATCCTCCGTTGCATTTATAAGTTTCGATTTAACAACAATAGATTGTGATCGCCCGATATCCAAGCTGGGACCGCCAATATCTTCGGAACAGGAGGCATTGTTTCCGATGCTGGCACAACTTCGGATCAATGTCCGCACGCGCGCGGCAAGATGGTTCATCCCCTTCCTTGCCCACGCCATGAGCCAATCGAATCTACAAGGGCAAGTCATCCTCTCCGCCGTCGAGCGGGTCACGGCACCGCTGCGCCGCGTCCGCACCAAAAGCAGCGCCACCACTGCCCAAGTCAAAGCCCTGCGCGAGCGCGTCAGACCTTTTAAAACAAGCTCGCCTGGTGGACCGGATCACCGGCATTGCGGATCGTAGTTTCGGAGATTGGTGCACCAACTATCGTGAAATTATCGGCGAAAGACTATTGGCGCCGAAAACCCTTGCCTTGCGTGAAGTGGTGCTACGTATAGGATTAGCACTGTGGGAATCATGGCCAATTGGCAACATACAAGTAAAAGACGTAGCGGATTTACTAAAAGCAAAATCCAAGGAAGGGAAACTTCGTATGGCAAACTTGACTAGCAGCATTTTAACCGACGTATTCCGTGAAGCCATGTCTGCCGGATGGATTAATGAAAATTTCAAAGCAGAGACGATTTTGCAGCAAACTCGGCATAACGGTCCGTCGTTGCCGGGAGACTCTTTACACCCCGATTCGATCTCCCGAGGCTTCGCAGATCAACGAGACGAGCTTGGTCTAGGTGTAAACCCGCCAACGCTGCACGAAATTCGTAGCTTGGCGGCCAGGCTGTACGCGAAGGCATACAGCCCGGCATTTGCTCAACTGGTTCTAGGCCACAAAAGTGCGGACATGACCGCCGTGTATCTAGACAACAGAGGGTCGGAATGGACGGTTGCAGAGGCCCCGTTTCGGAAAAGTTTCGAATGAATATTGAGTAAAGTTAAAAAGCTTTTGTTTTTATTGACTATTTTACCCGTGCCGCTTCTCCATTTTGCAGTCATAAGTCAATATCACCCGCCCTTCCCCATCGCAGCTTTCCAGCTTGACCGAGAATCCCCACAGCCGTGAGATATGCTTCAACACCTCATGCACGGTATTGGCCAGCGGCCGCCGATTGTGCTGGATATGGCGCAGGGTCAGCGAGCGGTCGCCGCGGGTATTGACCTCCCAGACCTGGATATTGGGTTCGCGGTTGCCCAGATTGTATTGATCGGCCAATTTGCGCCGAATCTCGCGATAGCCGTCTTCGTTGTGGATGACGCTGACCTCCAGCTTGGCTTCGTGGTCGTCATCGCGCACCGCGAACAAGCGGAAATCGCGGATCAGCTTGGGCGACAGGTACTGGGCGATAAAGCTCTCGTCCTTGAAGTTCTTCATGGCGAACTCCAGGGCAGGCCGCCATTCGGTGCCGGCCAGGTCGGGGAACCAGCGGCGGTCCTCCTCGGTGGGATGTTCACAGATTCGGCGGATATCCGAATACATGGCAAAGCCAAGCGCATAGGGATTGATACCGGAATACCAGCGGCTACTGACCGGGGGCTGGTAGACGACATTGGTATGCGAGTGGAGAAACTCCATGATCGCGCCATCGGTGATCAGCCCCTCGTCATACAGGCGATTCATGATGGTGTAGTGCCAAAAGGTGGCCCAGCCTTCGTTCATCACCTGGGTTTGGCGTTGCGGATAGAAATACTGCGCTACCTTGCGCACGATGCGCACGAGCTCACGCTGCCAGGGCTCCAGCAAGGGCGCGTATTTCTCGATGAAGTAGAGCAAGTTCTCCTGCGGCTCGGGTGGAAAGCGGGCTGCCTCGGTCTTTTCCGCTTCTTCTGCCCGGCGCGGCAGGGTGCGCCACAGGTCATTGACCTGGCTTTGCAGATAAGCCTCCCTATCCGCCTGCTTGGCTTGTTCCTCGGCCACCGAGAGCTTGGGCGGACGCTTATAACGGTCGACGCCATAGTTCATCAGCGCATGGCAGGAATCGAGCAACTCCTCGACCGTGTCCACCCCATGGCGCTCCTCGCACTGACGGATGTACTGCCGGGCGAACACCAGGTAATCGATGATGGCGCTGGCATCGGTCCAGGAACGGAACAGGTAGTTACCCTTGAAGAAACTATTGTGGCCAAAAGCGGCATGCGCGATGACCAGGGCCTGCATGGTGATGGAGTTTTCTTCCATCAGATACGAGATACAAGGATTGGAGTTGATCACGATTTCGTAGGCCAGCCCCATCTGGCCCCGCTTGTAGCCTCTCTCGGTGCTGAGGAAATGTTTACCGTAGCTCCAATGGTGGTACATGACCGGCATACCAACCGAGGCATAAGCGTCCATCATCTGCTCGGCAGTGATGATTTCCAGCTGATTGGGATAGGTATCCAGCTGGAACTCGCCTGCTACCCGGCTGATTTCCTTGTAGTAGCGGTCGATCAGTTCGAAGGTCCATTCCGAACCGATCGAAAGCGGCCCAGTGGTCTTCTTGGCCCGTTTACGCTTGGCACTGCTGGGAGAAATGATCAGATCGCTCATACGTTCGCCGTATTCTTTTTGAACAGGTCGCGGAAGACAGGGTAGATATCCGCGGGAGACTGGATCTTGCGCATGGCGAACTGCTTGCAGGCATCCCGCACTTTTTCATACTCCATCCACAGGTTTTGCGGCTCGCCATCGGTGATTTCGATATAGGCGTAGTACTGCACCATGGGCAGGATGTTCTTGAGCAATAGATCCTTGCAAACCAGCGAATCGCTATCCCAGTTGTCGCCGTCGGATGCCTGGGCAATGTAGATGTTCCAGTCGCTGGTGGGAAAGCGCTCGCCGATGACCTGGTCTACCAGCTTGAGCGCCGAACTCACCACCGTCCCGCCGGTATCGCGTGCATGGAAGAAGTCGTGTTCATTCACTTCCTGCGCCTGCGTGTGATGGCGGATGAATACCACCTCGATCTTTTCATAGGCCCTGGTAAGGAACAGGTAGAGCAAGATAAAGAAGCGCTTGGCGGTATCCTTCTTTTGTTCGTCCATCGAGCCCGACACATCCATCACGCAGAACATCACCGCCTGGGTATGAGGCCGTGGTTGCCGTACGCGGTTGCTGTAGCGAAGGTCGAACGGGTCGATAAACGGGATGCCGATAATGCGCGTCTTGAGCGAATGGATTTCCGCACGCAAGGCATTCAAGCGAGGATCGTCCTCCTCGCATTTTTCCAGCAGCTCGTCGAGCTCCTCGCGCGCCTCGTTCAGGCGCGCCATTGGCCCGGCGGTCAAGGCGATACGGCGGCCCAGCGCGCCTTTGAGCGAACGCATCACATCGATATTCGATGGCGTGCCGTCGGTGCTGTAACCGGCCCGGACCTGCTTGAAGGCCTGGGTAGCGGTGAGCTGGGTCTTCACCAGGTTGGGAAGCTCCAGATCCTCGAAGAAGAAATTGAGAAATTCCTCGCGACTCAGCTGAAATACGAAATCGTCCTCGCCCTCACCATCCTGCGAGGCCTTGCCCGAGCCGCTACCGCCACCGCCTTCCTCGGGCCGGTCGATCTGATCGCCTTTCTGGTATTCCTTGTTGCCGGGATGGACGGTTTCCCAAACACCGCCGCGAGCGTGCCCAAACACCGGTTCGGAAACATCCTTCACCGGAATGGAGACATTCTCGCCGCTATCGATGTCGGTGATGGAGCGCCCTTTTACCGCCCGCGTCACCGCCTCTTTGATCTGTCCCTTGAAACGACGCAAAAACCGTTCGCGATTGATGGCGGACTTGTTCTTGCCGTTCAACCGTCGGTCAATTAAGTGAGCCATCTTGTACTCCGCCGCAGGCCCCAAGGATGCATGGGCCTGTCCAGCATGGATGCTTCATGCACGCAGGTGCCGAATTAGGAAGACTTCCGCACGCGTAGATACCAGTCGCATAGCAGCCTGACCTGCTTGGCGGTGTAGCCCTTGGCAACCATGCGATTGACGAAATCCTCGTGCTTGCGGGCGTCCTCATTGCTTGCCTTGGCATTGAAGGAAATAACCGGCAGCAGCTCCTCGGTATTGGAGAACATCTTTTTCTCGATCACCGCGCGCAGCTTCTCGTAACTGGTCCAGGTCGGGTTTTTGCCACCATTGTTGGCCCGTGCCCGCAGGACAAAGTTCACGATCTCATTGCGAAAGTCCTTCGGATTGCTGATACCGGCCGGCTTTTCGATCTTTTCCAGTTCATTGTTGAGCGCGTTGCGGTCGAAGCTTTCACCGGTGTCCTGGTCGCGGTATTCCTGATCCTGTATCCAGAAATCGGCAAAGGTGACATAGCGATCGAATATGTTCTGGCCATATTCGGAATAGCTTTCGAGGTAAGCGGTCTGGATCTCCTTGCCGATAAATTCAACGTAGCGGCTGGCCAGGTATTCCTTGATATAGGCGAGGTATTTCTGTTCGGTCTCGGGCGCGAACTGCTCGCGCTCCACCTGCTGTTCCAGCACATAGAGCAAGTGGACCGGGTTGGCGGCCACTTCCGAATGGTCGAAGTTGAATACCTTGGAAAGTATCTTGAAGGCCCACCGGGTGGAGAGACCATCCATCCCCTCATCAACACCGGCAAAATCGCGATACTCCTGGATGGACTTCGCCTTGGGATCGGTATCCTTCAGGTTTTCGCCATCGTAGACCAGCATCTTGGAATAGACGCTGGAGTTCTCGGGGTCCTTCAGGCGCGACAGGATGGAAAACTGCGACATCATCTTCAATGTGCCCGGCGCGCAGGGTGTGTTGTTGAGCGACGAGTTGCGCACCAGCTTCTCGTAGATCTTTACTTCCTCGCCGACCCGCAGGCAGTAAGGCACCTTCACGATATAGATACGGTCGAGGAAGGCTTCGTTGTTCTTGTTGCCCTTGAATTGCTTCCACTCCGACTCGTTGGAGTGGGCCAGGACGATACCGTCGAAGGGAATGGCCCCGAAGCCTTCGGTCCCCTTGAAGTTGCCCTCCTGGGTGGCCGTCAGCAGTGGATGCAGCACCTTGATGGGCGCCTTGAACATTTCCACGAATTCCAGCAGGCCCTGGTTGGCCAGGCACAAGCCACCCGAATAGCTGTAGGCATCGGGATCGTCCTGGGCGTATTTCTCCAGCTTGCGGATATCGACCTTGCCGGTCAGCGAGGAAATATCCTGGTTGTTCTCGTCGCCAGGCT
Organism: Chitinimonas arctica; assembly: GCF_007431345.1. Taxonomy (NCBI): domain Bacteria; kingdom Pseudomonadati; phylum Pseudomonadota; class Betaproteobacteria; order Neisseriales; family Chitinibacteraceae; genus Chitinimonas; species Chitinimonas arctica. The sequence continues at coordinate 1,227,501 of NZ_CP041730.1, forward strand.
CCGTCTTGGCCACCGCCACCTGCTTCAACACCGACGGATAACGACGCACCACCCGGAACTGATCGATATCCCCATTGAACTCCTGCAGACGCTTGACCGCCCAAGGGCTGGGAATGCACTTCAGATAGCGTCGAGGGATGCCGTACTGCTCTTCCAGGATGGGACCATCCTCGCCATCGTTGAAAAGGCCCAGCGGTGATTCATTTACCGGACTGCCCTTGATGCAATAGAAGGGGACGTGCTCCATCAGCTCCTTGAGCTTTTCCGCGATGGACGATTTACCGCCGCCTACCGGTCCCAGCAGGTAAAGAATCTGCTTGCGCTCTTCCAGGCCCTGCGCCGCATGCCGAAAGTAGGCCACTACCTGCTCGATGACCTCCTCCATGCCGTAGAACTCGCGGAAAGCGGGATAGACGCGAATCATCTTGTTGGCAAAAACCCGCGAAAGCCGCGAATCGTTGCGCGTATCGACGATTTCCGGATCTCCGATTGCCATCAGCATGCGCTCGGCTGCGGTGGCATACGCCAGCGGCTCGCGTTTGCATAGATCCAGGTACTCGCGCAGACTGATTTCCTCTTCGCGAGTGCGGTCATAGCGGCTGCTGAAGTTGGCAAAAATATCCATGGCGATCCCTCTCGTTCAGGCTTGTCGAACACCGACAAATTGGTTGGAGCGCTGCGCGGGCAAAAGTTCGCGCGAGCAGTCGGCGCCGGTTCGATTTCGGTATAGCACATGCCGGCGAGGTATTCGCGAGGCAGCCCGGGGCATTTCCGCAACGTCCAGCATCCAACTTACGTAGGACTTGCCAAGAGAACGATCGTTCACTAGAGTGTGCCATCGGAACTCTATCCATACACACCATGAGCGAATTTGAGCGAGACCTCGACTATCTGGGTCGATTGCAGGATTACTACGCCGATGAGCGCTGCCTGCCGTCCTATGCCCGCCTGATGAGCCTGTTCGGCTTCGCCAGCAAATCGGCTGTTTCCAAACTGCTGGCCCGCTTGCAGCTGCAAGGCTTTCTGTCCCGTAGCAGCGACGGCGACTGGGCACCAACCGATCGTTTCTTCGAACGCATCATGGCCAGCGAGCCGGTACCCGCCGGCATGCCGGTGGCGGCACGGGATGTGGCCAATGACACTTTTGCCATCGACCAGTACCTGGTCAATCGTCCCTCGCACACCATCATGATCCCGGTGAAAGGCGATTCGATGATCGATGCCGGTATACATTCCGGCGATTTGGCCGTGGTCGAGCGGCGCGCCATCGCCAATGTGGGCGATATTGTCGTCGCCATCGTCGATGATGAATTCACCCTCAAGACGCTAGGCAAGGAAGCAGGCAAATTTGTCCTACTCCCTGCCAATCCGGCCTACCCGGTGATACGTCCCAAAGGGGCGCTGGAGATTTTTGGGGTGATGGTGGGCTTGGTACGTAAGTATCGCTAGACCAGCGAGAAAGACCGTCGCCACAGCGCCTGCCCCGACTGTGGCGATTCCACCATGCATGCAGGCAATTCAGGCAATGGCATTGACCACTGCATCCCCTGCCGCAAAGGCACGGATATTCTCCAGCGTGGTTTCTGCAATATTGTCCAAGGCTTCCTCGGTCAAAAAACCTTGGTGTGAAGTGATCAGCACATTCGGGAATGTCATCAGCCGGGCCAAGTGGTCATCGGCTATGCCGGATTCGGAGAGATTCTCGAAAAACACGCCTTCTTCCAATTCGTAGACGTCGAGTGCGACACCACCCAAGCGCTTGGACTTAAGTGCATCAATCAATGCGCTGGTATGTATCAATCCCCCTCGGCTGGTATTAACCAGCAACGCGTTCGATTTGCATTGGGAAAATGCTTGGCTATCAAATAGATGCTGGGTGTCTGATGTTAATGGCAAATGCAATGAAATGATGTCGGCCCTGCTCAATAGGTTGGAAAAATCAACTTTTTCGCTGCACAAAATTCGCGCGTCTTCCGCCGATAGTTGTGGATCACAGATCAGCACGCGGCAACCGAATCCCACAGCGATCTTCGCCGCAACCCTGCCTATTCGCCCCGCACCGACAAGGCCAAATGTCTTGCCATGCAGATCGAATCCCACTAGACCATCCAGCGAGAAATTTGCATCGCGGACACGGTTATAGGCTCGGTGGGTCTTGCGTACCAAACTGAGCAGCAATGCGAAGGCATGCTCCGCCACCGCGTGCGGCGAATAGGCTGGTACCCTAGCCACCACCATGCCAAGTTGGCGGGCGGCGGGGAGATCGATACCGTTGAAACCGGCCGCACGCAATGCCACCATGCGCGTGCCACCCTTGTTCAACACGCCGAGCGTCGCCGCATCCAGCCGACAGTTGACGAATGGGCAAACCACTTCGAATCCATGTGCCAAAGGCGCCGTACTGAGATTCAAGCGGGGCTCGAAGAATTGCAAGCAATGATCGAAGCGTCGATTGGCCCGCGTCAGCGCGGCTTGGTCATAGCGGTGACTATCGAAGACGGCGACTTGCATAAGCGGCTCCCTGCGGATGGTCGATCAATCCTACAGTAAAGCATTCGTACACTGTACTTATCGGATGGACCGCTTATCGTTCAACTGCATTGTCTTCAGGTCGATTAACGCGCTGACGATGCAAAAGCAAAAACCCCGAACTCATCGAGTTCGGGGTTTTCTATGGGGAGCCTGGCGGTGACCTACTTTCACACGGGTAGTCCGCACTATCATCGGCGCAACGTCGTTTCACGGTCCTGTTCGAGATGGGAAGGCGTGGGTCCAACGCGCTATTGCCGCCAAGCAAAACTGGGGCGAACAATGTGTTTGCACATCGTTCTAGCATTTCTGTGGCTCGCTTCGCACTTAAGCGTCGCAAACCATTCGATAGAAGAAGTAATCTTTTGGGTTGGTTGTACCCGCAAACCCGATGCTCAGGCATCTTGGGTTATAGGATCAAGCCTCACGGGCAATTAGTATCAGTTAGCTTAACGCATTACTGCGCTTCCACACCTGACCTATCAACGTCCTGGTCTTGAACGACCCTTCAGAGGAATCAAGTTCCTAGGGAAGTCTCATCTTAAGGCAAGTTTCCCGCTTAGATGCTTTCAGCGGTTATCTCTTCCGAACTTAGCTACCCGGCGATACGACTGGCGTCATAACCGGTACACCAGAGGTTCGTCCACTCCGGTCCTCTCGTACTAGGAGCAGCCCCCTTCAAACTTCCAACGCCCACTGCAGATAGGGACCAAACTGTCTCACGACGTTTTAAACCCAGCTCACGTACCACTTTAAATGGCGAACAGCCATACCCTTGGGACCGGCTACAGCCCCAGGATGTGATGAGCCGACATCGAGGTGCCAAACTCCCCCGTCGATGTGAACTCTTGGGAGGAATCAGCCTGTTATCCCCGGCGTACCTTTTATCCGTTGAGCGATGGCCCTTCCATACAGAACCACCGGATCACTATGTCCTGCTTTCGCACCTGCTCGACTTGTCAGTCTCGCAGTCAAGCATCCTTATGCCATTGCACTATCAGTACGATTTCCGACCGTACCTAGGATACCTTCGAGCTCCTCCGTTACACTTTGGGAGGAGACCGCCCCAGTCAAACTGCCTACCATGCACGGTCCCCGATCCCGATTAGGGACCTAGGTTAGAACCTCAAACACACCAGGCTGGTATTTCAACGTCGGCTCCACGAGAACTAGCGTCCCCGCTTCAAAGCCTCCCAGCTATCCTACACAAGTCTGTTCAAAGTCCAATGCAAAGCTACAGTAAAGGTGCACGGGGTCTTTCCGTCTAGCAGCGGGGAGATTGCATCTTCACAAACATTTCAACTTCGCTGAGTCTCGGGTGGAGACAGTGTGGCCATCGTTACGCCATTCGTGCGGGTCGGAACTTACCCGACAAGGAATTTCGCTACCTTAGGACCGTTATAGTTACGGCCGCCGTTTACCGGGGCTTCGATCAAGAGCTTGCACCCCATCAATTAACCTTCCGGCACCGGGCAGGCGTCACACCGTATACGTCCACTTTCGTGTTGGCACAGTGCTGTGTTTTTAATAAACAGTCGCAGCCACCTTTTCACTGCAACCCCATCGTGCTTCGCGAGCAAGTCGCTACACACTACCGGGGCACACCTTCTCCCGAAGTTACGGTGTCAATTTGCCGAGTTCCTTCACCCGAGTTCTCTCAAGCACCTTAGAATTCTCATCCTACCCACCTGTGTCGGTTTGCGGTACGGTCTTATTGCAACTGAAGCTTAGCGGCTTTTCCTGGAAGCAGAGCATCAACCACTTCGCGAATAAATTCGCTCGTCATCACGCCTCAGCTAATCTCTCCGGATTTGCCTAGAGAGTACGCCTACACGCTTAAACCGGGACATCCAACACCCGGCTGGCCTAGCTTTCTCCGTCCCCGCATCGCATTGCAATAAGGTACGGTAATATTAAACCGTTTCCCATCGACTACGCATTTCTGCCTCGCCTTAGGGGCCGACTCACCCTGCGCCGATGAACGTTGCGCAGGAAACCTTGGGTTTTCGGTGACAAGGAATTTCACCCTGTTTATCGCTACTCATGTCAGCATTCGCACTTCCGATATCTCCAGCAGCCTTCACAAGCCACCTTCACAGACCTACGGAACGCTCCTCTACCATATGTACAAAGTACATATCCCTAGCTTCGGTTATCAGTTTGAGCCCCGTTACATCTTCCGCGCAGGACGACTCGACCAGTGAGCTATTACGCTTTCTTTAAATGATGGCTGCTTCTAAGCCAACATCCTGGCTGTCTATGCCTTCCCACTTCGTTTTCCACTTAACTGATCATTTGGGACCTTAGCTGAGGGTCTGGGTTGTTTCCCTTTCGACACCGGACGTTAGCACCCGATGTCTGTCTCCCATGCTCGCACTTGACGGTATTCGGAGTTTGCCATGGTTTGGTAAGTCTCGATGACCCCCTAGCCATAACAGTGCTCTACCCCCGTCAGTGATACATGAGGCACTACCTAAATAGTTTTCGAGGAGAACCAGCTATTTCCAAGTTTGTTTAGCCTTTCACCCCTATCCACAGCTCATCCCCTAGTTTTGCAACACTAGTGGGTTCGGTCCTCCAGTGCGTGTTACCGCACCTTCAACCTGGCCATGGATAGATCACTTGGTTTCGGGTCTACACCCAGCAACTGAACGCCCTATTCGGACTCGCTTTCGCTACGCCTCCCCTACTCGGTTAAGCTCGCTACTGAATGTAAGTCGCTGACCCATTATACAAAAGGTACGCAGTCACGGAACAAGTCCGCTCCCACTGTTTGTATGCATCCGGTTTCAGGATCTATTTCACTCCCCTCCCGGGGTTCTTTTCGCCTTTCCCTCACGGTACTGGTTCACTATCGGTCGATGATGAGTATTTAGCCTTGGAGGATGGTCCCCCCATCTTCAGACAGGATTTCTCGTGTCCCGCCCTACTTGTCGTACGCTTAGTACCACCCAGTGCTTTTCGTATACGGGGCTATCACCCACTATGGCCGGACTTTCCATTCCGTTCTACTAAGCATTGAATTATCACGTACAGGCTCTTCCGCGTTCGCTCGCCACTACTTACGGAATCTCGGTTGATTTCTTTTCCTTCGGCTACTTAGATGTTTCAGTTCGCCGAGTTCGCCTCCACAGCCCTATGTATTCAGGCTGGGATACCCTTGCGGGTGGGTTTCCCCATTCGGACATCTCCGGATCAAAGCTCAATTGCCAGCTCCCCGAAGCTTTTCGCAGGCTTACACGTCCTTCATCGCCTATCATCGCCAAGGCATCCACCAGATGCACTTATTCGCTTGATCCTATAACCAAAAATGCCTGGTTATCGGTCTTTTGCGTTTGCCCGGATCCATGCGACTAGTCATGAATCCAGTTTCGATACAATCAACCCATTGCAGTTCTTTACTAGAACTACATTGATTACTTCTTCTATCTTGTTAAAGAGCAAAGTACAGATTGGCTAAAGAAGCCAAGCAACAAGAAACTCAAACCCTCCTCTACCTACCCAGGATGCTCGAATTCGCTGTTGTTTGTTTCCTTACCTTCAAAAAGAATGGTGGAGGTTGACGGGATCGAACCGACGACCCCCTGCTTGCAAAGCAGGTGCTCTCCCAGCTGAGCTAAACCCCCTATAACGACTGGTGGGTCAGATAGGAATCGAACCTATGACCCCCGCCTTATCAAGACGGTGCTCTAACCGACTGAGCTACTGACCCAGCTTTCTCTTTGAAGTCTCTGTCCGGTTCCCCGAACAGCACTCCGTACTTCTCAACACACAACCGATAAGTGTAGACACTTGGCCTGTCGGCCTTTCTCTAGAAAGGAGGTGATCCAGCCGCAGGTTCCCCTACGGCTACCTTGTTACGACTTCACCCCAGTCATGAACCCTACCGTGGTAACCGGCCTCCCGAAGGTTAGCCTAGCAACTTCTGGTAGAACCCACTCCCATGGTGTGACGGGCGGTGTGTACAAGGCCCGGGAACGTATTCACCGCGACATGCTGATCCGCGATTACTAGCGATTCCGACTTCATGTAGTCGAGTTGCAGACTACAATCCGGACTACGATCGGCTTTCTGAGATTGGCACCCCCTCGCGGGTTAGCGACCCTCTGTACCGACCATTGTATGACGTGTGAAGCCCTACCCATAAGGGCCATGAGGACTTGACGTCATCCCCACCTTCCTCCGGTTTGTCACCGGCAGTCTCCTTAAAGTGCTCAACTGAATGGTAGCAACTAAGGACAAGGGTTGCGCTCGTTGCGGGACTTAACCCAACATCTCACGACACGAGCTGACGACAGCCATGCAGCACCTGTGTTAACGCTCCCTTTCGGGCACCCTCACGTCTCTGCGAGGTTCGTTACATGTCAAGGGTAGGTAAGGTTTTTCGCGTTGCATCGAATTAATCCACATCATCCACCGCTTGTGCGGGCCCCGTCAATTCCTTTGAGTTTTAATCTTGCGATCGTACTCCCCAGGCGGTCTACTTCACGCGTTAGCTGCGTTACTAAAGCATTGCTGCTCCAACAACTAGTAGACATCGTTTAGGGCGTGGACTACCAGGGTATCTAATCCTGTTTGCTCCCCACGCTTTCGTGCATGAGTGTCAGTGTTAACCCAGGGGGTTGCCTTCGCCATTGGTGTTCCTCCGCATCTCTACGCATTTCACTGCTACACGCGGAATTCCACCCCCCTCTGCCACACTCTAGCCGTGCAGTCCCAAATGCAGTTCCCAGGTTAAGCCCGGGGATTTCACATCTGGCTTGCACAACCACCTGCGCACCCTTTACGCCCAGTAATTCCGATTAACGCTTGGACCCTACGTATTACCGCGGCTGCTGGCACGTAGTTAGCCGGTCCTTATTCTTCCGGTACTCTCATCCCCACCTAGTATTAGCAGGCAGGATTTGCTCCCGGACAAAAGAGCTTTACAACCCGAAGGCCTTCTTCACTCACGCGGCATGGCTGGATCAGACTTTCGTCCATTGTCCAAAATTCCCCACTGCTGCCTCCCGTAGGAGTCTGGGCCGTGTCTCAGTCCCAGTGTGGCGGATCATCCTCTCAGACCCGCTACGGATCGTTGCCTTGGTGAGCCTTTACCCCACCAACTAGCTAATCCGACATCGGCCGCTCGTATAGCGCGAGGTCTTGCGAGCCCCCGCTTTCATCCGTAGATCGTATGCGGTATTAGCTATCCTTTCGGATAGTTATCCCCCACTACACGGTACGTTCCGATGCATTACTCACCCGTTCGCCACTAACTTGAGGAGCAAGCCCCTCAAATCCGTTCGACTTGCATGTGTAAAGCATGCCGCCAGCGTTCAATCTGAGCCAGGATCAAACTCTTGAGTTCAATCTCTGTTTTTGAAACAAAACTGGCATTGCTTGATTCAACAGCCTAAGCCGTCAAATCTCGTAAGCCTTTAGCCTAAAGCCAAGTGCCTACGCTTATCGGTTGTATCTTGTTAAAGAGCGTTTGCTTGTTCAGACTAACTCGGCTAACATCGTGTGTTTCGCTTCGTTTTTGTCTGCGTCAGCAGCAGAGAAGCGAACTATACGCACCACCCCGCCGGCCGTCAACACCCTTCTGTAAAACTTACCGGGGAACGGCGCGAGAATTCAATAAGTCATTGATCCGTAATATACCCGTCATGAATACTTTTTTCATGGCGGCCGGTGACTACGCAGAACGGCAGGTTCAGGCCCCACTGCAAATCCCGCACCAAACAAGCAAAGCGCCCCGTAAAACGGGGCGCTTTGCTTGATGCGAAGAAAATTTGCTATATAGGTTTAGTGTGCTCACGCAAGGCTTGTCGCGCCTGCCATTGCGCCAGCAAGAGACGGTGCTGCTGCACCTCCTCGCTGTAGAAATCGAAAATACAGGGGTCACAACCGCTCCCGCAGCATGCTTCGGGTGGCGGCGCGATAGGTGGCTCGGGCGGCGGATCATCTGCCGGCCAGGCACTTGGCGAATCGGACATCACGGTATCTACTCTCCTTTGTACTGCATATTGGCAATCAGCCAATTCGTTCTACTGTGGTGGCGCTCGGCACAATGTCCGCGAGTGCTTCTGCTAGAATCGCCGACATGACCTATCAAGTACTGGCCCGTAAGTGGCGACCGAGATCCTTTGCAACCCTGGTAGGGCAGGAGCATGTAGTCAAGGCCTTGAGCAACGCACTGGAAAACCAGCGCTTGCACCATGCCTACCTGCTTACCGGCACCAGAGGGGTGGGCAAGACCACTATTGCCCGCATTCTGGCGAAATCGCTCAACTGCGAAACAGGCCTGACCGCCACGCCTTGTGGCGTATGCGATGCATGCAAGCAGATCGATGCGGGTCGCTTCGTCGATCTGCTGGAGATCGACGCTGCCTCCAACACCGGTATCGACAATATCCGCGAGGTGCTGGATAACGCCCAGTACTCGCCCACGCAAGGCCGCTTCAAGGTTTACATCATCGACGAAGTGCACATGCTGTCCAAGAGTGCCTTCAACGCCATGCTGAAAACGCTGGAAGAGCCGCCCAGCCATGTGAAGTTTATCCTGGCCACCACCGATCCGCAGAAGGTGCCGGTCACCGTATTGTCGCGCTGCCTGCAGTTCTCGTTAAGGCAAATGCTGCCAGCCCAGATCAGCGGTCACCTGCGGCACGTGCTGGAAGCCGAGTCGGTGGGCTACGAAGCCGGCGCCCTGACCTTGCTGGGTCACGCTGCAGCCGGAAGTATGCGGGATGCCTTATCCCTGCTGGACCAGGCCATCGCATATGGCGCGGGCACGGTAGAGGAAGCCGGCGTAAGAGCCATGCTGGGCGCGGTGGATCAATCCTATCTGTTTGAGTTGCTGACCAGGCTGGCGGCTCAAGATGGCGCAGGCTTGATGGCGGCGGCGGAAGATTTGGTGACGCGCGGGGTCGGCAGCGACGCAGCCCTGCAGGAACTGGCTTCCCTGCTGCATCAATTGGCGCTGCTGCAAGCCGTGCCCAGCACCATCTCGACCGACCACCCACAGTATGGTGAGCTGAATCGGCTAGTTCCGCTGTTCAGCGCCGAAGATCTACAGCTCTATTATCAGATCGCCCTGCAGGGCCGGCGCGATCTTTCCTTGGCGCCCGACGAGTTCGCCGGAATGAGTATGACGCTGCTGCGCATGCTGGCTTTCGCCCCTGCACGCAAACAGTACGTGGCCACAGGGCCGGATTCCTCTCCCCCCCCTGCCCGCGAAGCGCTTCCCCTCCCCTCCCCGGGCGATACCGGGGTGAAGACTGCGCAAACCTCCTCCGCAGGGAGTGATGCGATGGCGGCTGCGCCTTTGGCAATACCCTCCCCGGAACCGGAACCGGAACCGGTACCGGCGCCCGCGCCGATCGCCGAGACCAGGCCTACCCCACCCTGGGAAGAACTGCCGGACGCGCTAGAAACCCCTCCCGTGCCATTTGTCGCGCCGGTAGCCGAAGTGGCGCAGGAGATGCCGGAAGAGGCGCCTCCCGAAGCACCGGCCGAGTTCACCGGAGACTGGGCTGCCTTGGTGGGTCGCCTGAAGCTGGGTGGCCTGGCGGTCATGCTGGCACAGCATGCCGAATTGCAAAGCCACGAGGGCCTCAGCTTCCAGTTGGCCGTGCCCGATGCGCACAAAGTGGTCGCGGGGCCGGATTATCGTGAAAAGCTGGAACAGGCCTTGAGCCAGCATTTTGGCCAACGGGCCCATGTCACGATCTCGGTCGGCGGTGTCAGCCACGCCACGCCGGCCGCACAGCAACAGCGCGAGCGGCAAGCGCGCCTGGCCGATGCGGCCGATGCGCTCAATAGCGATCCCTTCGTGCAGTCGCTGATCGCCGATTTTGGCGCCACAGTGCTGCCCGACACGATACAAACGCGCACAGACCCTGTTTGAGCGCGATTTTCTTCCATCCCTTCCCATTCAAGTTTCAAGGAGCAAGCATGTTTAACAAGGGCGGACTGGGCAATCTGATGAAGCAAGCCCAGCAGATGCAGGAAAATATGAAGAAGGCCCAGGAGCAACTGGCCGAGGTCGACGTGGAGGGCCAGTCCGGCGGCGGTATGGTCAAGATCGTCATGAATTGCCACCACCTGGTGCGCCGCATTCAGATCGACCCCAGCGTGATGGACGACAAGGAAATGCTGGAGGACCTGATTGCCGCGGCCTTCAACGACGCCTTGCGTAAAGCCGAGCAGACTTCGCAGGACAAGATGGCCGGCTTCAGCGCCGGCCTGAACCTGCCGCCAGGCATGAAGCTGCCTTTTTGATTGATTTCACGCTAGGCGCCACCCCCGGCCTCTCCTGACGAGGGCCGAGCCCGTCACGCGGTGTAAACCGATTTGACGGGCTTGCGGGGCGTCCATCGATGGACCTGACCCCATTCCCAAAGCACCGCCTGGCATCCCATGAAAATCCCCTCTTCGCTTGACCAGCTGATCGATGCGCTGCGCATTCTTCCCGGCGTGGGTCCGAAATCGGCGCAACGCATGGCTTATCACCTGCTGCAGCGCAATCAGTCGGGCGCGGCCGCCTTGGCCCACGCCCTGGCCGATGCCTTGACCAAGCTGCGCCATTGCCAGCGCTGCAATACCTTTACCGAATTCGATCTTTGCGAGCTATGCGCCGATCCGGCCCGCGACAAACGCCAGCTTTGCGTGGTGGAGATGCCTACCGATTTGCTGCGTATTGAACAGACCTTGGCATTCAAGGGCTGCTATTTCGTGCTGATGGGCAAACTTTCACCGTTGGATGGGGTAGGCCCCGACGATATTCATTTCGACAAGTTGCTTGCGCGCGCCCAGGATGGTGAAGTGGAGGAGGTGATTCTTTCCACCAACTTCACAGTGGAGGGTGAAGCAACTGCCCATTATCTGGCCGAATTACTACGCGCACAGGGCTTGCGGGTCAGCCGGATTGCCCGTGGCCTGCCCTCGGGCGGTGAACTCGAGCATGTGGATAGCAGTACACTGGCGCAAGCTTTATTGGAGCGGCGCAGTTTGTGATCGGTACATACAGAAGTACTTATCCACTTTTCCCCCACCTGCCGGCACTGTATTGCCTCAGCAACACGCTGGCCTGCAAGGATCTGCTTTGCAAGTTCAATTCCTTGATTTATATGAAAATATTAAAATCCTTGCTTTACTTCACCCCAAGCAGTATGGGGCATTCAAGTAATCACTCTGATTTTGCCGCGAGTCTGTCCACAAAGTTACCCACAGCACCTTCTGTTGAAGCTTGCGCCGTGAACCTAGTAAACTCGGCAACAATTTTGTCAACCGCCGCCGAGCGCATTCGATGACTGCTTCCATCAAGCCGGCCCCCGCCCGTAGTACCGCCTTGTTTGAAATCAAGAGCGCTGCGCTCAATCTGATCGCCTTTGCTCCCAAGACTGCCGATCTTGCCGGCCTCGAAGCGGCACTCAGCCAGAAACTGGGTGGCAGGGCCGATTTTTTCGGCGGAGATGCCGTGGTCCTGGAGCTGGCTGATTGGCCACCCCATGCCACCGCGCTTGATTTGAGCGGCTTGATCAGCATTCTGCGTAAATCCGGCTTGCAAGCAGTAGCAGCGCGCGGGGTCGGCGCGGCGGCTCGCGAGGCGGTGATCAGGGCCGGCCTGGCGCTATTGCCCGACACGCCCCTGCGCGACACGGCCGTGGATAGCCGAACCTGCGAGGCGAAACCCGCACCGGTGGCCGCGGTCAATCAGACGCTGATCATCGATAAACCCGTGCGCAGCGGCCAACAGGTCTACGCGCGCGGCGGCGACCTGATCGTGCTGGCCCTGGTGAGCCATGGCGCCGAGGTCATCGCCGACGGCAATATCCATGTCTACGCACCCTTGCGCGGTCGCGCCCTGGCCGGTGCGCGCGGCGATACCGGCGTCCGTATCTTTACCCATTGCATGCAAGCCGAACTGCTCTCCATCGCCGGCATCTATCGCTCCCTGGATGAGCCGTTGCCGCAGAGCATTAAGGCCCAAGCCGCCCAGGTAAGGCTGGACGGCAACAAACTCGTGATCGAAGCGCTGGCGCTCGATTGATTCGTTGAATATTTCAGGGAAAAAACGTGGCAAAAATCATCGTCGTGACCTCCGGCAAGGGTGGCGTAGGCAAGACCACCACCAGTGCCAGCTTCGCATCCGGCCTCGCGCTACGCGGCAATAAAGTCGCCGTCATCGACTTCGATGTGGGTCTGCGCAATCTCGACCTCATCATGGGCTGCGAGCGCCGCGTGGTATATGACTTCGTCAATGTGATCCAGGGTGAAGCCAAGCTGAGCCAGGCGCTGATCAAGGATAAGCATTGCGACAATTTGTTCGTCCTGCCCGCTTCGCAAACGCGGGATAAGGAAGCACTGACCCGCGAAGGCGTGGAAAAAGTGTTGAACGAGCTGGCGGCGGACGGCTTCGACTACATTATCTGCGACTCTCCGGCCGGCATCGAAACCGGCGCCCTGCTGGCGCTCTATTTCGCCGACGAAGCCCTGGTGGTGACCAATCCGGAAGTCTCTTCGGTACGCGATTCGGACCGTATCCTGGGTATTCTGGATGCGAAATCGCGCAAGGCCGAGCAGGGGCAATCCCTCAAGGCCCACCTGCTGATTACCCGCTATGCTCCCAAGCGGGTAGATGCCGGCGAAATGCTGTCGCTGGACGATATCAAGCATCTGCTGCGCATTCCACTGATCGGCGTCATTCCGGAATCGGAATCCGTCCTGCAGGCTTCCAATAGCGGCACACCGGCCGTTCACCTGGAAGGCTCGGAAGTATCCGAAGCCTACAAGGATGTGGTGGCACGTTTCCTGGGCGAAGATCGCCCATTGCGCTTTATCGAGACGCCCAAGCAAGGCTGGCTCAAGCGCCTGTTCGGAGGGTAAGCCATGTCTTTTCTCGATTATTTGCTTGGCAGCAAGAAGAAGTCGGCGTCGGTGGCGCGCGAAAGGCTGCAGATCATCCTGGCGCATGAACGGGCCGGGCGTGGCGGACCCGATTACCTGCCTGCCTTGCAGCAGGAGTTGATCGCCGTCATCTCCAAATATGTCTCGGTGGGCCAGGACGACATCAAGGTGTCGCTGGAACGCCAGGATGACTACGATGTGCTGGAGGTCAATATCGTCCTGCCGGAAACGGTAAAACGGTAGGTTGAAATCCAAAGGTAGCGTCGAGTTGCATTTCCGGCGGACATAGGCACCCCCTCGTGAAGGCGGGGGGATGGGCGCCAAACGTCGCGTAAATGCAAATAGCGAGGGTCCGTCTTATCAAGCCGGGCATCACCCGGCTTTTTTGCTGCCATACTCGCCGCCAAAGCCAGCCAGAGAGCGGGATATCACACTGAACACCATGACCGACGAAGCAGAAGTCAATACACACCCCGAGCGCCCGATCCAGCTCGAAAAATTCCTCAGTCAGCGCGCCACCGAACGCTGGTGCAAACGCCTGTCCGCCGACTATCCAGCCGCCGAATATTGGCTTTGCCATGAGGCTCGGATTCTGCAGGGTTTCCAACGTGATCCGCGTTACGCGGCCCGCTTTATCGGGGTGGACCTGGACCGCAATGTATTGATTTCGGAAGCGGCCGGCCATCCGCTCACGCATTGGCTGGCTACGCCGGTGGGTCAGTTGGAACACCCCTTCCAGCGTTCCAGTGATCTGGTCCGGCTGATCTTGGCGGCCCTGCGCGCTTTAGCGCATCTCAGCCGGGCCGGCCTGGTACACGGCGGCTTGCGTCCCGACCTGATCGTGCTGCGGCAAAACGATAAATACCAGATCGACTTCGATAGCCTCGCGCTAATCGATTTCGGGGTAGCCCGCAACAGCCAGCAGCGGATCGAGAAACCCCTGTTCATCGATCTTGCCAGCCCGGACGCCGCCTACCTGGCGCCCAGCATGCGCGAGGCCATCCAGCGCGACTGGCAGACCTACGCCAAGCTGGTGGGTGAATCGGGCAAGTCCAGCTGGTATGAACTCTCCGAAACGGCCCGCCAGCAATACGGCAGCGTGCTGTTGCCCGACCTGGCCATCAATAACCTCGATTGGCGAGTGGACCTGTATGCGCTTGGGCATTGGTTCAAGCAGATTTCCCTGCATCGCATCGATTATTTCAAGGATGCCCATCAGGAGATCCTGCCGGCCCTGGTCAAGAAGATGCAAAAACCGGTGCTGCAAGGCGGCTTTACCAGCCTGGATGCCTGTATCAAGGCATTCGAGGTATTGGAAGTCGATGATCGCCTGCTCACCATCACCGAAGCTCCGCAGACCAGCGGGGTGTTCACCATGCAACCGACTCCGGTGCTACACCCTACTTTGGGACTGCGGCCGACGGCCACGGCGCGCGGCGAAGAGGAATTCGCGCCCAGCTCCCTGGGTATGACCCGGCGGGAAGCCAAGCAGGAAGCACCCAGCGGTCGCGGCCGCTTGCTGGGCATGGGCATAGGCTTGATCGTCGTCGCGGCGGTAGGCGCGGCGCTGCTCAGCTCCAAGGAGCAGCATGCCAGCCCGGACCAGCCGGCGAGCACAGCGGCCTTGCCTATCGATCCCACCTCGACGGCGCTGGCCGGCTCGACGGCAAGCAATGAACAGAACAGCGGCGAGCCCCCCGCCATCGCGCCGGAAAGCAGCGCCATGGCCGGCTTGCAACTGGCCGATCTACGCAAGGCCGCCGAAGGCGGAGACCCCGCCGCGCAAACCCAACTGGGCTTGCGCTATCGCAAGGGCCAAGGCGTGACGGCGGATAATGTGCAGGCCGTCGCCTGGTATCGGCAGGCGGCCGAGCAAAACCATGCGGAAGCCCAGGCCTATCTGGGATTTATGTATATGACCGGCCGCGGCGTGAAAAAGGACTTCGCCGAGGCGGTACGCTATTCGCGGCTGTCCGCCGAACAGGGCAATGGCACCGGCCAGTACAACCTGGCCCTGCTCTACCTGGCTGGGCGCGGCGTCGCCTTGGACAAGCTCGAAGCCTACCGTTGGATGAAGAAAGCGGCGGAGCAGGACAACAGCGCCCGCGCGCGCTTGGCGGAGCTGAGGCAGATGCTGAGTCCGACGCAGTTGGCGGCGGTGGATAAATCCTAGCGGGCGTAAACTGCAAGTACGCACACCGATGGAGTAGGAGCGAAGCGGTTATGGGTTTTGACATGGCGTAGCGGCCGCCCCCAGGAGCAAACCCTGCCTGATGCGTTGGGTCCAGCCAGCGGCCCAGGCAGGCAATTCACTTGCCGGCATCGGCGGCGAGATGAAGTAGCCTTGCGCCAGATCGCATCCGGTCTGCCTGAGAAAATCCCAATCATCCCGGCTCTCCACTCCCTCGGCTACCACCTCCATGCGCAGCTGCTTTGCCAGGCTTACGCTGGCGAGATAAATCGCGCGAATCGTCTCATTGGCATGCACGCCATTCACAAAACTCTTGTCGATCTTGAGCTCGTCGAATGGGATGTCGCGCAGCTGCGCCAAGGAGGAATGGCCGGTCCCGAAGTCATCGATCGAGAGCCGGAAGCGCTTCAGGCGCAGCCGGGTCAGGATTTCGAGCGAGGCCCGCTGATCTTTCATCAACTTGCTTTCCGTCACCTCCAGCACCACGTCTTGTGGCCTGACGATGGCCAGCATCGCTTGCTCCGACACGAAAGACGGGAAGTCGAGCGAGGTCAGATTATCCATCGAGACATTGATGGCGATTTTCAGCCGCAGTCCTATCTCCTGCCACCGTTTGGCTTGTGTCAGCGCAGCCTGGAGCACCACTCGCGTCAGCTCGTCTATCAAGCCGTGCTCCTCGGCAACGCCGACAAACTGATCGGGGAATACCATGCCGTCGACGGGGTGGCGCCAGCGCACCAAGGTCTCTACGCCAACCAGTTCACCGATCGAAAGGCTCACCTTGGGCTGGTAGTAGTTGATCAATTCATCCTTCGATAGGGCAACACGCAACTCGTCCGCACTATAAATCTTGGCGGCCGGCACGTGCTGAGTGCCGACGCGGTGGAGTTGCTTATCCAGCAACATGGCCAGCGCTTGAGGAAAAACCGGCTTGTGCAAGCAGCCCAACACCGAAATACCGTGTGAGTGCACCAGCATCTCGACCGATTGCAGTACTCGCTCATCCTCCTTGCTGACCAGGACCAGGCTGCCGGCATAGCCGTGCTCGACCAGTTTGCGCACAAACTCGATCCCATCCATGTGCGGCATATTCAGGTCGCACAGGATCACATCGGGCCGACCTTTATCGCTGTCCACCCAAGCCAGGGCCGACTCCCCATCGCCACAAGTGACGACCTGCGTAAAACCCTGGTTGGTCAGTACGCGCGCCAGCAATTTAAGGGTAAATGGCTCGTCGTCGAGCACAAGTACTTTGATGTCTGATTTCTGCTTCATGCTTTCAACGCTCCAACGGTCGGCTAGCCTGGTCCGGTAGCCAACAAAGACGGATGATTGCCGACATGAACTCAGTAGCCGGATAGCTACACCGGTTGCGACGGCGGTATTGCTCGTGCGGCTGCATTGCCGTCAGTAGAGGTGCTGCACCGGATGCAAAGCAGGACCGGCGTCCAGGTAGGCATATACCTTTTCGAGCTCAAGCTCGAACAGCGGCAATAACACCGCCACCGCTTCGGTACTGCCGGCATCGCAGGCTACCTCGATCTGTACGCATAGCTCTCCGAGCACCACCGCACCGACACTTCGGGCGGCAGCCTTCAATTTGTGGGCTTGCTCACTGGCCTGTGCCAAGTGTTGCTTGGCACAGGCTATCTTTAATGCCTGCGCAATGACAATGGCAGCGGCCCTGAAATCCGTCAGGAATTCCAGGAGCACGGCCGGATCGTCGCCGACCAGGCTGGCCAGTACCCGCACATCCGCCGCCGGGGCTTCGGCGGCAATGGGGGGGGGCTGTAGCAAGGGGACAACCGGGACAGCGGGTAGCCACGTGGCAAGGATTGCCTGCAAATCCGTCAACCGCACCGGCTTGCTCAGATAATCGTCCATACCGGCAGCCCGGCAGCGATCGGCTTCATCCTTAAGCGCATTGGCGGTGAGTGCCACAATGGGGCGGCGACAGGTGTCATCGTCCAGCGCCCGAATCTTGGTAGCGAGTTCGTAGCCATCCATTTCAGGCATATGCAAGTCGGTCAGCAAAAGCGCGTAATTCCTGCTTTGCCAACATTCGAGCGCGATGCGTCCCGTAGCGGCAACATCCGCAGCAAAGCCGAGCAAGGCCAACTGGCGCAAGATCACCTTCTGATTGGTCTCATTGTCCTCAGCCACCAGGATAAGCCGGCCCTGGCGAAGCGCGTCGCCATGCGCAGGGGGGCTGAATGCCTCCTCCTTCTGGCAGGGCGGCTTCGCCTGCTGCGACACTGCCTTTTCGGCAACCCTGCCCGCCACCGATGCCACGGCATGCAGCAATCGGCGGTAGGTAAGGACATTGCCGTCCAACCGTACCTGGTCCGGGAACTGGTCCGGCAGGGCATGATGTGCGCCACGCGCAATGGTGATCCTACGAATGTCCTGCGCCGGATTCTGCAAGCGCATGGCGGCATGATCGTGTTGCGACGAAGGGATATCCGCATCATCGACGACCCATATCCAGCACCCGGCCGGCAGCCGTGCCTGCAAGCGCTGTGCCTCGACCAGCGTGGCGGACCGTTCTACGCGCGCGCCGCCATGGGATAGATAGGTAGCGATATGCGCGGCTTGGCTGCTCGCACCGCCCACCACCAGGCAGGCCAGCCCTGCCACTTCAGAGACCGGGTTGCTTGCATTCGCCTCGTCGGCCGGTATCTCGAACCGCAGGTTCACCGTGAAGGCGGCACCCTGCCCCGCCCTGCTATGCAGGGTTAAGTCGCCCTTCATCAGCTCCACCAAGCGGCGTGAAATCACCAGTCCCAGTCCGGTCCCGCCAAGACGCCGGGTCGTCGAGGTATCGGCCTGGCTGAATGCGGAGACCAGGCGTGCCTGCGTCTCCTCATCCATCCCTATCCCGTTGTCGCGCACCTGCACGGTGAGCGCCAGGTGTGTCGCGCTCCGCTCGGTGGGCACCATGCTGACTTCCACCTGTCCGCATTGTTCGCGGCCGCTGGAGAATTTGATGGCATTCCCGACCAGGTTCAACAACACCTGGCGCAAGCGCAAGCCATCGCCCAGGACGGTGGCGGGCAGCGTGGGATCGACAAACAATGCCAATTCCACGCTCTTTCTGGCTGCCAAGGGCGCCAGCATGGCGCAGGCCTTCTCAACCACCTCGGTCACCGAGATGGGGCTGGACTCAATTTCCAGGCGGCCGGCTTCTATCTTGGAAAAATCGAGAATGTCGTCGATGATCGTTAGCAGGGAATAGGCCGAATCGCGGATCAGATCGACCATCTCCGTTTGGTAGTCTTGCAGGCAGGTCTGCTGCAAGATATCCACCATGCCGATCACCCCATTCATCGGCGTGCGAATCTCATGGCTCATGGTGGCCAGAAAGCTGGACTTGGCCTGGCTGGCCAAATTTGCCTCATTGCGGGCCTGTTCCAGATCAGCGGTACGATCGAGGACCCGTTGCTCCAATTTGACGGTGAGATCCAGAATTTCCAGTTCGGCCCGCTTTTGCTCGGTGATGTCCTCACCGATGCTGGCCGTACCGATCACGTCGCCCACGCCTGAGCGGAGTACCGAACTGTTCCAGCGTATCAGACGCCGCTCCCCGGCCCGGGTGAGTATCTCGTTCTCGTGATGCGATGCCTCAGGCAGATTGGCGAGCAGCGTCATGAAGACCTGCCTCATGTCGCCAAGCGCCGATGGCGCGAACAGCTCGAACCAGTCGGCGCCGATCACCTCCTCCCGCTGCCAGCCCGTTACGCGTAGCAAGTAGTCGTTGCAATAGGTAATCCGGGACTCGAGATCCAGCATCACGGAAACGAGTTGCACACTACCGAGCAGGTCGCGGAAGCGGCGCTCGCTCTCACGCAGCGCCTGCGAGGCCAACATCTGTTCGGTAACATCTTCGGCCACGCCGCAGATGCGTATCATCTTGCCGGCATCGTCGCGAACCGGATAACCCTTGGTTTTTACCCAGCGAATGGAGCCGTCCGGCCTTACTACCCTGTATTCGAATTCATAGGATCCGGCCGCCATGCCTTGCTTATACTTCTCGTAGGTCGCTGCCCGGTCATCGGGATGGAGTGCTTCGATCCACGACCCAGGGCAGGCGTACAGGCTTTCGCAGCTGCGGCCCCAGATATCCTGGTAGGCGGGGCTGACATACAGCACGCTGTTGCTGTCCGCTTCAATCAGATAAAACACATCGCGGATGTTTTCGGCCATTTGGCGGAAGCGCAATTCGCTGGCTTCCAGACTTTCCTTGGCCTGCCGCTCTGCCGTCACATCCAGGTACATGACCACCGCGCCATTCGAACCATCGTCCGCCAGCGGGGATACCATCAACAGGAACCAACGCCGTTCGCTGGGTAAGTGACTAGGATATTCAATGGCGAAGTGCTTGACCTCTCCCGCCAGCACCGAACGAATACCGGCCGCCACCTTTTGCGCCACAGCGGCTTCATTGCCTTTTGCGCTGTCGCAACTAGCCAGGTAGTTCAGCCCGATCCCGTAGGTCTGGCCTTGCAGCAGGTTTGTGCTGGCAACCCGGCGCCATGCCTCGTTCACCGAGACGATGGTCCCTTGCGTATCGAGCAAGGCAATATTGGCGGGTAGCGCATTGAGAATGGCGACCTGGGTGGCTGCCTCGCTCAGGCGCAGTTGGGTCAGGCGATAGAGTTGCTGTTCAGCGGCTTTGCGCTCGGTGATATCGCGCAATACGCCGACGATGATCAATTGCGTGCCAAAGCGTTGCGCCTGGCACCGCAACTCCACTTCCAGGCGGGAACCATCCTTGCGCCGTATTTCGATTTCGGTCAGATCGTTGCCAAGGTTATCCGCGATGATCGAGTCATACACACGCTCCAGCTCTTCCAGCGTGGCAAAACCTATTTGTTCCGGGCCTTGCCTGAGCAATTCTTCGCGCGTATAGCCGAGCATATTGCAGGCGGTGGCGTTGGCCTCGATAAAGCGCATGGTGCCGCGATCGATCAGAAAGATGGCATCCGCCGTGGTATCCAGCGCGGAACGGAAGCGCTGCAAATCGGCGGTACGCGCCAGTACCTGCTGCTCCAGGATGACGTTATGGTTCTGCAAGAAATCGTTGTATGACTTCAATCGCAGTAGATTGCGGACCCTGAGCCGCAACTCGGCCCGGTCGATGGGCTTGGTCAAGAATTCTTCCGCACCGGCATCCAGACCCGCCATGTGGGCGCGGCGATCGATTTGCGCGGTCACCATGATGATGGGGATGCTGGCGGTGGCCGGATTGGCCTTGAGCAGGCCGGCCAACTGGTAACCATCCATGCCTGGCATCACGATGTCGAGCAGGATCAAATCCGGTGGGCACTGCTTGATTTCCGCCAATGCGGCTTCACCGCTGGTGGCGCAGCTGGTCACATAGCCTTCCGATCGCAGCATCGCTTCAACCAACCTGCAATTGCGGACTTCATCGTCAACGACCAGGATGATGGCTGGGCTAGTCATGGTGGCGGGATGTCCGTTTTAAGGAGGAGGGCATCGATCACCGCGTACAGATCGGCGTACCGCAGTGGTTTGGCCAGGTAGGCATCACAGCCAGCCAACCTGGTTTTCTCCCTATCTTCCTTCATCGCCATGGCAGTCAGTGCCACGACGGGTATACCGGCCGTGACCGGATCGTGTTTCAACTCGGCGGTTGCGGCCAGCCCATCCATACCGGGCAATTGGATGTCCAGCAGGATCAGGTCGGGCAGTTCCCTGCGCGCTTGGACCAAACCTTCTTCGGCATCCGTCGCGCATAGCACCGTATGGCCGGCGGTTTTCAATAGCAGACAGGCCAGCTTCATATTCGCCGGGTTGTCTTCAATCACTAATACTTTGGTCATATGTGGTTCTTTCGGCATGAGGCAGCAATGCGCGCCTCACTTCCCTGATAAAGCGGGCATGACTGAACCCGGCCTTTTCGACGATTTGAATGGCTTTGCCCGGATGGCAATTGAGCGCGATGCGGTCTGCCTCGGTAATCTGCTTGGCGGTGATCACCAGGATAGGAATACCCATCGTATTGGGACTGCTCTGGAGCGCGTCGACTACCTCAAAGCCGCTTACATCCGGCATGACCAGATCCAGCAGAATCAAGTCAGGTCTCAATCGCTGCGCCAGCGTGATCGCTTCGTCGCCGCCGTAGGCGCGTACGACCGCATAGGCCGGTCCGGGCAGGAAAGCAGCAATCAGTTCGACTTCCTTGGGATCGTCGTCGACCACCAGCACCGTGTGGGTGCGCGCCGGGATGGGGTGCAGGCCCAGATCGGCCAGGGCCGCTTTCAATTGGGCTCGGCTGATCGGCTTTTGCAGTACTGCCGCGGCACCGCCGGCGAGGGCCATATTGCTATCGGACGAACCGGTCATGATCACCACCGGTACATGCGCCAGCACACTGCTCTCCCGGATTTGGCGGAGAAACTCCCAGCCATTGATGCCGGGCAATTGAAGGTCCAGCGTGATCAGGCTGAGGGCTTGTTGCGGCACCAAACGCAGGGCCGCCTCGGCGCTCGATGCCCGTAGCACGGTAAAGTCTTCGGCTTCGAGCAGGAGCCGCACCAGATCGGCCGTCTGATCGTGGTCCTCGATGACCAGGGCGAAGCGCTCCGTGGCATGGACGGTCGCTATGACCGCGGCTTCGGCAGAGGAAGCCGCGGTATGCGCCAGCGTGCGCAAAGGCAACCAGACGGCAAAGCGGGCGCCCTCGCCTTGCGCGCTGGTCACCGCGACCGTACCGCCGTGTAGTTCGGCCAGTTGCTTGACCATCGCCAAACCCAGTCCGGTACCTTCGAATCGACGCGACAAGCCGCTGTCGATCTGGCTGAAAGCCTGGAACAGTTTCGCCATGTCTTCCGACGAGATGCCGATACCGTTATCGCTGACGCATATTTCCAGGAAATCCTGGTAAGTATTTTCGGCTAAGGGAAAGTTATGCACCGGCCAAACACCGGTCAGCGTACCGACCGCGCTTCGCGCAACACGGCGCGCATACAAGGTCACTCGCCCCCCGCGCGCGCTGAATTTGACGGCATTGGACAGCAGGTTGTAGACAATCTGCTTGGTCTTGCGCATATCCATCTGGGGCATGCCCAGATCTTCGCCCGCTTCCAGCTCGAGATGGATACGTTGGCCCGCCGCCCTTTCCCGGACGATGGACAAGCTGTTCAGCAACAGGCTATTCAAGTCGACTGCCTCGAGATCCAGCGTCATCATGCCCGCCTCGACCTTGGATAAGTCCAGGATGTCATTGATCAGCGAGAGCAAATGCTGGCCGCTGCTGAATATGTCGCCTATGTATTCCTGCTGGACGTCGCTCATCTGACCGATCAAGCCGTCCTTGAGCACCTCCGAAAAGCCGATGATGGCATTCAGGGGCGTCCGCAGTTCGTGCGACATGGTGGCCAGGAACTCCGATTTCATGCGGCTGGCGTGTTCCCAGCCATTCTTCTCTTGCAGCGCCAGCTCAAAGCGCTTGCGCTCGGTCACATCGCGCGCGGCCGCGAAGACGCCTTGCAGCTTGCGGTTGCGGTCGTAGAAAGTCGCGGCGTTATAGGACACCGCCGTTTCCGCACCATCCAGGGCCTGGACGGTCAGTTCATAGTTGCTTACCTTGTTCTCGGTCAGGACGCGTTTGATGGCGGCGTCGGCGCGGATCGGATCGGTAAAGAAATTACTGCAGGGCGCGCCGATCAGCTCGTCGCGGGTCCGCCCGGTCAGCGTCATCATTTGCTGGTTTACATCGCTGATGATGCCTTGCGGATCGGTCGTCATCAGCGCGTCGATATTCGATTCGATCAGCGAGCGCGTATAGAACTGTTGGTCGCGCAGCCGCTGGTCAAGCAGCGTGCGGTCCAATTCGACTTGTTTGCGAGCCGTATTGTCGGTACCGATCAAAAGGTAGCCGATGATGTTGTCGGCCACGTCCCGCAGCGCCGTCACTGAAATCATGGCGGAGAAACGGCTGCCATCCCGACGAACCTTCGTCAGCTCGTAAATGTCCTCAATCCCACGCGCGGCCTTGTACACCAGCGCCTCGAAACCGGGCGTGATCAGCCGGTCGAATTCCACGCTGAGCGCCGCGGCGCGCGTGACCAATTCTTGTGGGTCGGAGAATTCCGCAGGGGTAATGAGGTTGATGACATCGGCGGCCGCGTACCCCAGCATGCGCTCGGCACCGATATTGAAAATCTGGATGACGCCTTTTTCATCCGTCGCGATACAGGAGAAGTAAGCACTGTTGAAGATGGCGTCCTGCAAGGCACCGGTCTTGACTAGCGTGGCTTGGCGCTGGAAATCGGCTACACCTTCCTTGCCGGCCGGCTTTTCGCCCAGGTCGGTAACACCATCAGCCACATCGGCAGCGATTGTCAGCATGGACCCATCCGTAGTAAGAGCCACGCGTTCGTTCAATAGCGCGGATGGCCGGGGCCTGGAACAGAATTTTCGTCCCTATGCTCTTATCGCCTGATTGGGCGTGACTGTATGTGCGACAGCGAACATTGCCCGGGGTAATTTCTTCGATCTGCCGTGTAGGCTCTTGCGGTCATGTGCCTTGGGCGGGTACGGTATCGCCACACTAAAACCAAGCATTTATTAGCACTGTTAACAGGTAACCAATAGGGTTTAATCAACCTGACTCAGTCAGCATCCTCCATTACACGATAACTTTTGTTGTTTTTCGAAAGCATGTAAAGATTTTCACAATTTAAATAAAACTCTTCAGAGAACCTAAATATCCACAACGACTTCTGGCCGGGATATACCGCATACAAGGACAAGGGCATCAAGTTAATACGTACTATCAAGAAGAGCCCTGCGGCAGGGCAGCTGTTTTCCAAAATATTTATGGGTATTTGTGGGATCTCTTGCAACCAGAGGCGATTCATGGCCCAATCCAGTCGGTCCAAAAAGTGCTCACGTAGTTGCCTTTAAGTGCAGACAGGGTTAAAATTTGAATAAGGGCTGAGTGAGTCCACTGGAGATACCGGATGGTTAGGTGAATATCTAGCTGTCCTAAGCGCGGTGTAAACGCGCGGCCTACTTGGCGTAGCCCCCCTCAAATTCTGTGAAATGGCCTCTTGGGAGGCCATTTTCATGAGTAAAAAGACTGCTTTTGCCTATCTCGATGAAAGCGGAGACTTAGGCTGGAAGCTCAAGGCACCATATGGAAATGGCGGATCGAGCCGTCATTTCGCTATAGCGATCGCCATTGGTCAACAGAACGCGTTTCGTAGATTTGGTAAAATAATTACTCAACTACATAAAGTGCAAAATTGGTCGTCTCCAAAAGAGAAAAAATGGGGGGCCGTTGGCTCGCAAGCTAGAACTACATTCTGCCAGCTAGCTGCAGTGGAGCTGGCACGAAACGCGGAACTTAAGGTTCTTGTCGGTGTTTACCATAAGAAAATGGCGCCTGATTTTGTAAGGATACGCGATGTACGGGCAGAATATCCAGACCTCGCTGAAACCGACCTTCTCAAGCTGGAAGCGAAATACAAAGGTCGCACCCACCTCGTGTACGCCATGATGGTTGCGGAGTTGCTCGCCACTTATCTTCCAAGGGAATTGAACTATTTGAGTTACTGCCCCGATGATTTGAACGAGGGACAGCGTACACTCGAACAAATTCTCATCTACCGGTTACTCGCATTGGACCGTCGTTCGTTGGAATTAAGCCATGTGAATCGTGAATCAGCCATGCAGGGAGGGCTTGACTTCGCAGACATGGTTGCCGGTGCGGTATGGGAAAGCTTCGAGAGAAAGGACCGGACCTATATTGATATCCTGGAGCAGCAAATTGTTGTGCATGAATTCAATGCACCCCCCGCTGATCTTGCTGCCATCAAGTACACCGAACCTTTCAACCAATCCACGGTGCGAATTCCTGCTGTCCATGTCCCCTGAGCAGGTACGGCATTACTACGCCGAGACCAAGCGGTCTTTAGCCCTGATAATAGGGCCGCAACATGGTCAGTGAAGCTCGCTGACCTATATGCTGGGAGTAGAACAGCTAATCCCCCTGCACCATCCACCGCGCCTGCAACAGCACCAAGCGGGTCTGGCCATCGCGCCGTTGCCGCTCATAAGACTCTCGCTCGCGGCGTAGCTTCTTGCGGTTATCGTCGTTGGTTTCCTTGCCCATCAGTTCGCTGAGCCGGTCGATCTCGCGTCCCCAGCGGACCATTTCGTTTTCCAGGTTGTTGATCTCGCGCTTGAGCTCGTAGCGCGCCCTGCCGCGTTCATATTCGCGGAGAAACGCGCCCTGCAACTCGGGGGCACAGACATTCCCATAGCTTTGCCCCTCACGGCCGGCGCGATAGCCGCTCTCCGGCGTGCAATAGGCCCGTAGACCGCGTTCCCGGCCATTTGAATACTCGGCCGTATTGGGTAGCACGCCGGCCTTCTCGCAGGCCTTGGCGTAGTCCCCCAGGCGGCTTTCCCGCCCTTCGCGGCCGTCGCGCTCACCTACTCCATACCAGTCGCCGGTACGGCACTCTGCTTCGCTCATCGCGGCGCAGCCGCCCAGCCAAAGGCCGCTCAGCAACAACAGCATCCGTTTCATCTTCTTCTCCCTGGTTTTCGGCTGCTTTAGTCTAGTCGGCACCGCTGAATTCCTACTGAACGCGTGGGTCGGTGCACCGAAAGCGGCGCCGAAAAACAAAAAACCCGGCAAGCCGGGCTTTTGTTCTTTTCTTCGCTTCAACCGCGCTTGCTGGCTGCAATCCGCATACGCAGGGCATTGAGCTTGATAAAGCCTTCGGCGTCCTTCTGGTTATAAGCGCCGCCGTCATCGTCGAAGGTCGCAATGGTCTGGTCGAACAAGCTGTCCTTGGAGTCACGGGCCACCACGGTGACGCCGCCTTTGTACAGCTTGACCCGTACCCAACCATTGACGCGCTGCTGGGTCTGGTCGATCAAGGCCTGGATCGCGCGGCGTTCCGGGCTCCACCAGTAGCCGTTGTAGATGATTTCGGCGTAGCGCGGCATCAGGTTGTCCTTCAGATGCGCGACCTCGCGGTCCAGCGTGATCGATTCGATGCCGCGGTGGGCGCGCAGCAGGATGGTGCCGCCAGGGGTTTCGTAGCAGCCGCGCGACTTCATGCCGACGTAGCGGTTTTCCACCAGATCCAGCCGACCGATGCCATGCTTGCCGCCCAGTTCGTTGAGGCGGGCGAGCAGTTCGTGCGGCTTCATCCGGATACCGTCGATGGCCACCAGATCGCCCTGTTCAAACTCCAGGTCCAGGTACTGCGCCTGGTCGGGCGCGGCCTCGGGCGATACGGTCCAGCGCCACATGCTTTCTTCGGCTTCGGCCTTGGGGTCTTCCAGATGGCGGCCTTCGAAGCTGATATGCAGCAGATTGGCGTCCATGGAATAGGGCGCGCCGCCGGCCTTATGCTTCATTTCGATGGGAATACCGGCCTTTTCGGCATAGCTCAGCAGCTTTTCGCGGCTGAGCAGGTCCCATTCACGCCAAGGCGCGATCACCTTGACGCCGGGCTTGAGCGCGTAATAACCCAGCTCGAACCGTACCTGGTCATTGCCCTTGCCGGTGGCGCCGTGGCTGACCGCTTCGGCACCGGTGGCGTTGGCGATCTCGATCTGGCGCTTGGCGATCAGCGGCCGGGCGATGGAGGTACCCAACAGGTATTCGCCTTCGTAGACGGTGTTGGCGCGAAACATGGGGAACACGAAATCGCGCACGAACTCTTCGCGCAGATCGTCGATATAGATGTTCTCGGGTTTGATCCCCATCTTGATCGCCTTGGCGCGGGCTGGTTCCAGCTCCTCGCCCTGGCCGATATCGGCGGTAAAGGTCACGACTTCGGTCTGGTAGGTGTCTTGCAACCACTTGAGGATCACGGAGGTATCGAGGCCCCCGGAGTAGGCGAGGACAACTTTCTTGATATCGGACATGGCGCTTCCTGCGGATCAATAGGAAAGAGAGGGAGAAACGATCTTGGCGTAGCAGTCGCGACGGATATCGATCACTTCAAAACAGAGTTGGCACGCCTGCTCGGCCAGCGAGCGGGCAAAATAGGCGGCGACGATGAGCTGCAGCGCAGCCGATAATCGTCGCTTGTATTCGGTGTCGCGCGTGTCGGATTCGAGCAAATAGGCCTTGAGATGGACAAAGGCATGGCTGGCATCGCCGTCACCCAGGCGCCAGTCGCTCAGGCCGATGGCGCGGCTTTTGATATCGATAAGGCGAATATCGCCCATTTCCACCATTGCGCTGTGCAATTCGGCGAACAGACCTTGGAAATCAACCGGCTGCGGCAACGGTTGGCTGTACTCAAGCACGATATGCGGCACGATCAACGCTCCTTAACAATTGGGCCGGACATTATTCCACCACCTTGCCCAGCAGCAGGAATTCGATCAGCGCCTTTTGGGTATGCATGCGGTTCTCTGCTTCGTCCCAAACAATGGACTGCGGACCGTCCAATACCTCCGGATCGACTTCTTCGCCACGGTGGGCCGGCAGGCAATGCATAAAGACCGCATCCTTGGAGGCCAGCTTCATCAGGTCGGCACTTACCTTGTAGGCCAGGAAATCCACCCGTCGCTGCAAGCTTTCACGCTCATACCCCATGGAGACGCAGACGTCGGTGGCGACGATATCGGCGCCTTCCACCGCCTCGCGCGGGTCGTGGGTCTGCTCGAAGTGCGCGGAACCGTAGTCGATGCCGTCCAGCACCTTCATTTCATAACCCTTGGGGCAAGCCAACCTGAGCTTGAAATCGAAAATCCGGGCGGCTTGCAGCCAGGTACGCGAGATATTGTTGGAATCGCCCACCCAGGCCACGGTACGGCCCTCGATGGATCCGCGCTGCTCGATAAAGGTGAAGATATCCGCCAGGGTCTGGCAGGGGTGGTATTCATTGGTCAGTCCGTTGATGACCGGCGCCTGCGAATAGGCGGCGAAGGTATCGGCAATGGTCTGCTCGTACGTGCGCAGCATCACGATATCGCACATGCGGCCGATCACCCGCGCGACATCCTCGATGGGTTCGCCGCGGCCCAGCTGGGTATCCTTGGAGGCCAGGAACATGGCGTGGCCGCCCAGCTGGTTCATACCTGCTTCGAACGACACCCGGGTGCGGGTGGAGCTTTTCTCGAAGATCATCGCCAGCGTCTTGCCCACCAGCGGCTGGTATACCTCCCCTCGGCGCAGGCGTTCCTTCAGCACGCGGCTACGTGCGAACAGATGTTCGTATTCTTCGCGGGTGAAGTCGGTGAACTGCAGGAAATGCCTGGCCATCGTGCTGCCTCTTGTGCGTCGCGGAAAGGTTCGAGCTTCTCCGAGCGCTAGGGGTATGGTCAAGCAGGATTTTCGCCAATGCGACGTCTATTTATATCCAGGCGACATTTTTCAGCCGCTACTCGGCCGAAAAGATCCGGTCGCGGCCACCCGCCTTGGCCCGGTAGAGGGCGGCATCGGCCGCGGCCAACAAGGCCTCCGGGCTATTTCCGTGAGCAGGATACTCGGCGACACCGGCGGAGAAACTGAGGCAATCCAGGCGGCGGCCGGCCATTTCGATCACCAGCAGGTGAAAACGCTCCAGCAGCTCGCGTACCCGGCTCAGGGCCAGCTCGATGCCGATATCGGACAGCACCAGGCAAAATTCCTCGCCCCCGAAGCGGCAGGCGAAATCGGAACCGCGGATATTGCTACCCAGCATGCCGGCCAATTCGATCAGTACCCGGTCACCCATGGGATGGCCAAACCGGTCGTTCACCGCCTTGAAATGATCCAGGTCGATCAGCACCACGCAGACCGGGTAGTGCCGACGCTCGGCAAGCTTGATCTCGTTGCCCAGTTCTTCCTGCAGGTAGCGCCGGTTGTAAAGATCGGTCAAGGGATCGCGGATGGCTTGCTCGCGCAGCTTGGTTTGGAGGTGCTCGATCTCATCCATCTTGGCGGCAAGTTGGCGATTCAACAGCTCCAGCTCGGATCGCGCCCGCTCGGCCTCGGCCTGTTTCAGCAGTGCGAAGTCGCGCTCGCGCTCGGCCTCGGCCAATTCGCTTTGGATGCGGGTGATCTGGGTACGCGCACGGGCGGCGCTGCCCAGAGACCGCTCGTAGAGCTGCTGATGTTGCTCCAGGTGTTGATATGCCTCGTTCCACTGGCCTAGGTCGGCATGGGCGCGGGCCAGCTCCCGGGCGATCTGCACCGGATAGTAGGGGTCCTGCAGATTGCCCAGCCGCGCCGAGGCCTCCTGCAAGGCCTGCAGCGATTCGATCGGCTTGCCGAGACCGCGCTCGACCAAGCCGCGTACCCAGTGGCAGTGGGCCACTACCCGCAACTCACCCGACGCTTCGGCTGCCAGCAAGGCACGGTCGCACATATCGCGGGCGGCATCCCATTGGCCGTGGGCGGTATAGGTATGCGCGGCGATGGCCTGGAAAAAGGCTGCATCGGCCTTGCCTATGCGCACTTCCCCGCGCTCCAGTTCGAGATAGGGCTGGATGGTCTCGTAGGCCGCTTCATGCGCACCGATGGCCAGCTGACACATGGCCAGGTTGCTGGCCACCAGCGGCGCCAAGGCAGCGAGGCGGGATTTCGCCACCATGGCGTCGGCTTCGATCAGGAAGCGGATGGCATCCTCGTAATTGCCTGCCCCGTGCTGGGTATCGCCCAGATTGGACAGCACCAGGGCCAGGTGGTCGGGCGAGTCGAGTTGCCGGGCGGCCGCCAGCGCCTGGTAGAAGTGGCGCATGCCCTCATCCAGCATACCGGCTTCGGCACTGGCGGCGCCCAGGGCGTTGCGGACCACGAAGACATCAACCTGCTCGGCCTCCTCCAGCTGCGGGACAAAGCCGATCAGCTCTGCATAGGCTTCGCTGGAATGCCCGGTCCAGGACAGGATCACCGATACGCCGAATCCGGCCCGCAACTGCCCCCGGCTGTCGTTTCTGGCGGCGAAGAATTTCTTCAGGACCTGAAATTCATCGCGCGCGAATTCCTGATCGCCATGGCGCATCTCGAAGCAGGCAATGGAGACCCGCGCATAGGCTTCGCCCAGCGTATCCCCCTGCTCGCGGGCCAGGGCCGCGGCCCGTTCCGCCAGCGCACGCGCGCCGGCCGGATCGCCGTATTGGAGATGCCAGGCATCGGCATTCAGTGTCGCCACATTCATGCCTGCCATGCTTTCTCCCAGCAGGGGAGCTTGTGCATCAGGAGTCATAAGGAATCAGCATGCGCGCATCATTCCGCGCCGTCCAGCGGGCGCAAACTGGCGGTGTCGGCATCGGTCAGCACGCGGATGCAGGGCAGCCAGCCGTCGAATACCACGCCATGCAGCTCGACCTGTTTCTGGCTGCGCAACAGGTTGACCAGATAGGACACGATATCGGGCGTGATCACCTGACCGGGCACCAGCACCGGAATGCCTGGAGGGTAAGGCACGATCTGGTCGGCGCTGACCCGGCCGGCCAATTTTTGGTTCACCTGGTCGGCCTCGTCCAGCAGCGGCGTCAGTTCACCCGCGCAGTAGAAGGCATCGCGCGGCAGATAGCGCAGGCTGGTGAAGTGCGGAATGGCCGGTGTGCGATAGAGCCGGCGCGGTGCGCGGGTTTCCCGGCTGATGCGCATCAAGGCGTCGTATAGACGCGACACCTTGCTCTTGGTGGTGCCGATGGTAAGCAGGAGCGTGATGGTGTTGAAAGTGGATTTCTCGATCTGGATATTGAAGCGCTCGAACAGCAGCTTCTGCAGATCGTCCACGGTATAGCCCGATTCGGAGATATCGACCGTGATCTTGGTGGGGTCCAGCCGCACGCCATCCTGCTTCACTTCTTCCGGCAACAGGTCGTCCAGCTCCAGTACGCGGAACACCCCGGTGGAGTTGATCAGTTCCTTCAGCTCGCCGGCCAGGGCCAGGGTCCGGCTCAACAGCTTGTAGCCTTCCATGCTCATCTGCCGGCGCGCCACATCCAGGCTGGCGATCATGCTGTACTGCGGACTGGTCGAGGTATGCATATTGTAGTTCTCGCGGAACACATGCTCGTCGAAGTCGGGGCTGTTCACATGGATCATCGAGGCCTGCGAAAAGGCGCTCATCACCTTGTGGGTGGACTGGGTGGCGAAGTCGGCGCCGGCCTCCAGGGCGGTGGGGCGGAACTCGGGGTGGAAGCGGCCGTGGCCATACCAGGCTTCATCGATAATGACCTTGATCCCGTGCTGGTGGGCCGCATCGATAATGGGTTTCAGGTCGTAGCGCAGGCCGTCGTAGGTACACGAGGTCAGTATCATCGCCGTCGCATCGGTATTTTCCGCGATGGTCTTGAAGATCACCGCCTTCGGTACCGGCCCGAACAGGCCGTATTCCAGATTGGTGCTCGAATCCAGGTAAACCGGCAGGGCCCCGGAAATCACCACGCCGTGGTGTACCGACTTGTGGCAGTTGCGATCCAGCAATAGCTTGTCGCCGGGGGCCAGCAAGGTCTGCAGGATCACCTTGTTGGCGGTCGAGGTGCCGTTGGTAGCGAAGAACGTGCGTTTGGCGCCGAATGCCTTGGCCGCCATCTGCTGGGCTTCCTCGATGATGCCGGTGGGATGCAGCAGCGAGTCGAGCATGGGGACGGAACAGGACAGGTCGCCCTTGAAAATATGCTCGCCCATGAAATCGTAGAAGTCCTCGGCCCAGGGACTGCCGCGCAGGCTGTCGCCGGAACTGTGGCCGGGCGTGTGCCAGGCGTCCTTGGCCATGAAGACATATTGCTTGAGCTTGTCGTAGAACGGCGTATGGGCGCGTTCCAGCAATTGGGTACTGAGAATGCGGTACCAACCCAGGTAGTCGGGATCGTCGCGGTAAAAATACCCATCGACGGCTTCGCACAGCAGCGTGTTGACGACTTCGTCCTCGTCCTGCTGGGCAATCAGCACATAAACATCTACTTCGGGCCGCATTTCATGGATGGCGTGGATCAATTCCAGCGCCGACATCGGCATTTTCTTGCCGCGCGCCTTGCCCGCCTCGCCCATGCGATGCAATTGATCGTCGATGACAACGGCCTGGATATCGCCATCTTCACTGATGGCTGCCAGGGCCTGCTCGGCAGTCTCGACGCCGCTGAAAGCGGTTCCCAGCGGGTTATCCAGCTGGCGGGCGGCAGCATTCAAGCCCTTTACCAGTGCTTTGAGCACCAGCTTCTCGTCGTTTACCAGTAAAATGCGGCTTATCGGTTTTGGCACGGTATCTCCCCTATTCTTTGAATTCCTGGGTGGGATAACCACCCAAGCCCGCAAGAATAATCTAAAGCCTAAGCCCAAGCACACTACGATGATTTGCAACCCTTACGAAGTCATCATCCAAGGCCTTACCCGCAACGGCCGAGAATTCCGTCCCTCAGACTGGGCGGAACGGTTGGCCGGCATACTTTCGAGCTTCGGCACGGACCAGAAACTATCCTACGCACCGTATGTGCGGCCGATGGTGATGGAGAACGTACGCTGTGTCGCCATCGACAAGCAGCTCGAAAAGATCGACCCGCGCGTGTACAGTTTTTTGATGAGTTTTGCCCGTGACAACGACCTGCGCGTTGTCGACTGCCGCCAATTGCTTGAAGAGCACTATCCCAGCCAGTTTCTTGGCTAAGGCGCCAGGCGTTCCCACCGGGCCAGCGCCCGGCGCGGAACGCATGGCTGGATAGGCGGCGGATTTCCCTCACCCGCAAGCACCCTCTTCCCGAAATGGGGTGGCGGGTGCTTTGGCACGCCCTCATCCCGACGGTAGCCGGAATGAGCCGCAATTAGATATCCAACGTATCCCAAAGCGCATCGATGCGCGCTTTCACGGCAGCATCCTGGGTGATCGGCACGCCCCATTCCCGCGTCGTCTCGCCCGGCCATTTATTGGTGGCATCCAAACCCATCTTGGAGCCCAGGCCGGATACCGGCGAGGCGAAATCCAGGTAGTCGATGGGGGTGGAATCGACCAATACCGTATCGCGGCTGGGATCCATCCGGGTGGTGATGGCCCAGATCACTTCCTTCCAGTCACGGGCATCCACGTCGTCGTCCACCACCACGATGAACTTGGTGTACATGAACTGGCGCAAGAAACTCCATACCCCGAACATCACGCGCTTGGCATGGCCCGGATAGGCTTTCTTGATACTGACGATGGCCATACGGTAGGAGCAGCCTTCCGGCGGCAGATAGAAATCGACGATCTCGCTGAACTGCTTTTGCAGGATGGGCACGAACACTTCGTTGAGCGCCACACCCAGCACGGCCGGCTCGTCCGGCGGCTTGCCGGTATAGGTGCTGTGGTAGATCGGGTCCTTGCGCGTGCTGATGCGATCCACCGTGAAGACCGGGAACCAGTCCTGCTCGTTGTAATAGCCGGTATGGTCGCCATACGGACCTTCCAACGCACATAAATAGCCGCCCACTTCCTTCATGGGCACGCCGGTTTCGCTGCTGCCGCTCCAGCCCTTGGCGGCGCTTGGAATATGTCCTTCCAGTACGATTTCGGCGCTGGCGGGTACCTGCAGATCGTTGCCCAGGCATTTGACCAGCTCGGTCTTGCTACCGCGCAACAGGCCGGCGAACTGGTATTCGGACAAGGCGTCCGGCACCGGCGTCACCGCGCCGAGGATGGTGGCTGGGTCGCAACCCAGCACCACCGAGATGGGAAAGGGCTGGCCCGGATGCTTGATGGCGTGCTCGCGAAAATCCAGCGCGCCGCCACGATGGGCCAGCCAGCGCATGATCAACTGGCGGCGACCGATCAATTGCTGGCGGTAGATGCCGAGGTTCTGACGTGCCTTGTGCGGCCCGCGGGTGACCACCAGGCCCCAGGTGATCAATGGCGCCACGTCGCCCGGCCAGCAGTGCTGGATGGGAATACGCCGCAGATCGACCTGTTCGCCTTCCCATACCACATCCTGACAAGCTGCCCGCTTGAGCAGCTTGGGCGTCATATTCAGAACCTGCTTGAGGATGGGCCACTTTTCCCAGGCGTCCTTGAGACCCTTGGGCGGTTCGGGCTCCTTCAGATAGGCCAGCAGCTTGCCGATCTCGCGCAAGGCGCCCACCTCTTCCGCCCCCATGCCCAAGGCAACGCGGCGGGGCGTACCGAACAGGTTGCCGAGCACCGGCATATCGTGGCCAGGGACATTTTCAAACAGCAAGGCCGGACCGCCGGCGCGCAACACCCGGTCGCAGATTTCGGTCATTTCCAACTGGGTGGAAACCGGTGCCTTGATGCGCTTGAGTTCGCCCATGGCTTCAAGCTGGGCGATAAAGTCGCGGAGGTCGTGGTATTTCATGCGGATAGTTTCATTCTCAGGGAGATATCAGTTTTAAGCAGGCAAGCACGGCTTTGCCACGGTTGGCCCTAGCGGGCTGCCCACTCCAGCAAGGCATCCAGTGCGGCTTGGCCGTATTCGGCGCGCGGATGATTGATCAGGCCGACGACGACCCAGTCGCGGCCGGCGCTATCGCGCACATAGCCGGCAACGGCTTTCACGTCGTCCAGGGTGCCGGTCTTGATACGGG
The DNA here is from genome assembly GCF_007431345.1 of Chitinimonas arctica. NCBI lineage: Bacteria > Pseudomonadati > Pseudomonadota > Betaproteobacteria > Neisseriales > Chitinibacteraceae > Chitinimonas > Chitinimonas arctica. The sequence continues at coordinate 1,262,624 of NZ_CP041730.1, forward strand.
CGGAGCCTGCCAGCGAACTGTTCGGCAGGCGCTTGCGCATGGTGCCGTCCAGTCCGACGATGGGCAGGCTGGCAGCGTACTCGGGCGCGAATGGGCCGGCATGCCCCAAAGCCAGCACACCGGCCAGATGGCGCGGGCTGATGCGGGCGATGCGCGAGAGGCCGGCGCCGTTGTCCATCACCAGTTCGGGGTAGGACTGGCCTTTTCGATTCAACCAAGCCTGCAAGGCCAGGTCGGCCGATTGCTGGCTGGACAGGGGTATGGCGGCGGGATTGGCACGGGCGTATTCGGCCCCCAGGGTCAGGTAGACTCCCCGGGCCATGGTGTTATTGGATAGCTTGTTGATATCGCGTATCAACTCTCCCAGTGGCGGCGAATACTGTTCCACCAAAAGACGGGCTTGGGATGGCAGCGGTGCTTCGCGGGTGCCGCCGACGATGGCGCCCCCCAGTTCCGTCCACAAGCCACGGACCAGCCGATCAGCGAACTCGGCCGGCTCCAGCAGCCCGAGATAGCGGCTGCCGTGGCAATGGCGTGGGAAGCGGCCCTGCAATGCGATGGCAAGCCGCCCGTCGGCATGTTTGACGATCTCCGGGCGGGCCCAACCTTGCGTCCAGCTCTCGCAGTCGCCATCCACCAGCTTCATGCGGCTTTCCGCCTGCACGCCCGCCAAGGGTGGATCGATACGCACGCTGACCCGCTTGGCATCGGCCGCGATATCGAATCGCAATGCCTTGAAGTTGAGCAGTAGCGCATCGGGTGCGACGTTGTAGGCGCGCTCGGCCTGCTCATCGATCGCGCCATCGGCCGCATCGGCATCCGGGCGGAAATAACTGCGATCCAGCAACAGCTCGCCACTCACTTGGCGCACACCGCGCGCCCGCAAGTCGCGCAGGAGCAGCCAAACGCGTTCATAGGTCAGCTTGGGATCGCCACTGCCCCGCAGATAGAGATTGCCGCGCAGGATATCGCCATCGAGCTGGCCGTCGGTATAGAAGGCCGTGCGCCATTGAAAGGTCGGCCCCAGGGTTTCCAGTGCCGCCAGGGTGCTGAGCAATTTGATCGTGGAAGCGGGATTGAAAGCGGTATCGGCCTGATGTTCCAAGCGTGCCGGCCCGCCATCCACCGGCAGCACCACCGCACCAAGCGCGCCGGCGGGTAGCTTGGCGGCCTTCAGGCCGGCCAGCACCGGTTCCGGCAACGCTGCCAGGCCGATTTGCTGCATCAGCAAACAGAGCCAAAGCAGGCCCATCAGCGGTTTGACCATCCTTCCTCCTATCGGCCCAGTCGGCCACGATTCGTCCGCCCCGTCAAAGTTCCAGCGGGTCCACATCGAGGGACCATCTTACCTTAGCGTTCCGCTCGCTTCGCAGGCGCGGCATCCAGGCGGCCAGGAACGCACCCAGCCGGCTGCGGCCGGCCGATTGCACCAGCAACTGGGCCCGTTCGCGGCTTGCCAGCCGCATCATGCTGGCCGCCACGGGGTCCCACACGGTGACCTCACTGCTTTCCGGCGCCAAGGCCACGGCGCGATTCAGGAAGGCGATGGCCTCGGCCAGGGTGTCGGCTTCGGCGCGCAGGACGGCTTGATGCAGAAAAGGCGGGAAGCCGGCCAGTTTGCGCTCGGCCAGCTCGGTAGCAGCGAAGGCGGCATAGTCGTCCGCCAGCAGTGCCTGGTACAACGGATGTTCCGGGAAATCCGTCTGGATCAGCACCTCACCCGGCTTGTCGGCCCGGCCAGCCCGGCCGGCCACCTGTGCCAACTGGGCATAGAGGCGTTCGCTGGCGCGGAAATCGGCCGAATACAAGCCGCCGTCGGCACCCACCACGGCCACCAGGGTCAACGCCGGAAAATCATGCCCCTTGGCCAACATCTGGGTACCGATCAGGATATCGATCTCACCGGCGTGGATAGCCTTGAGCGCGGCTTCGAAGCTACCCTTGCGCCGCATGCTGTCGCGGTCGATGCGCTGCACCCTTGCCTCGGGAAACAAACTTGCCAGGGTGGCTTCAAGGCGCTGCGTGCCCTGCCCCACAGGCTTGATATCGGCATTGCCGCAACCGGGGCAAGCGGGTGGAAAATGCTGCTCCCAGCCACAGTGGTGACAGCGCAGCCGCCGCTCGCGCAAGTGGACGGTCAGGCGTGCCGAACAGCGGGTACAGGCCGCCATCCAGCCGCACTCGCTGCAATGGATGACCGGGGCGTAACCACGCCGATTCAGAAAGACCAGCGATTGCTCCCCCCTCGCCAGGCGCTCGCCAATCGCGGCCAGGGTGGCGGCATGCAGGCCATCCTGCAGCGGCTGCCGACGCGTCGGCAATAGGCGCATGCTGGGTGGCTGGGCGCCGCTGACGGCGCGCTGGACCAGATCCAGGCGCCGGTAGCGGCCTGCCACGGCGTTCTGCCAGCTTTCCAGCGAAGGCGTTGCCGAACCCAGCACAATGGGCACGCCCGCCAGCCTGGCGCGATAGACAGCGATATCGCGGGCCGAATAGCGCAGGCCATCCTGTTGCTTGAAGCTGGCGTCGTGTTCTTCGTCCACCACTACCAGACCCAGCCGTGGCAGCGGCGTAAACACGGCCAGCCGCGTACCCAGGACGATTGCCGCTTCGCCACGGGCAGCCCGTACCCAACCGGCAGCGCGCTCGCCATCCGCCACGCCGCTATGCAGGCTGACGATCGCGGTGCCGGGAAAACGGTGCCGGAAGCGCGCTTCCAGCTGCGGCGTCAGATTGATTTCCGGTACCAGCACCAGCGCCTGCCGGCCGGCCCGCAGGATCGCGGCGATGGCGTGCAGGTAGACCTCGGTCTTGCCGCTACCGGTAATGCCGCGCAATAGATGGCAGGCAAAGCCTTGTCCGGCGGCAATGGCGGCAACGGCCGCCGCCTGCTCCGGGTTGAGCGCCGGGCCAGCCGCCACTTGCAGCGTCACCGCCGCCAAGGGCACCGATCGCAGCTTGTCTTGTGCCAGCCACGCCTGCGCCAGCTTCCAGGCGGACGGCGCCAGCGCGCGTAGTTCCGCTTCGCTGCGGGGCTGCGCCAGCAGGCCAGCCACGCGCCGCTGGGTTCGGGCCTGCGGCTTCAGCGAAGCCATCAGCGCATCCGGGTCACAGGCCTGGTAAGCGCAAGCCGGCGGCACGCGGAAATAGCCAACTTCGCGAAAGCGGCCCGGCAGCGCCGTGTGGACGACTTGTCCCAGCGGATACTGGTAGTAGTCGGCGCAAAAGCGCAGCAGGTCCAGCACCGCGGCCGACAAAGCCGGGAGATCGTCCAATACCCCCTCGGCCGGCTTGATCTTCAGCGACGGATCGGCCGGCAGTTCGTCCACTTCCAGCACCAGGCCCACCAAGCGACGATTACCGAAGGGCACCACGACCCGCTTACCCACCATGTCGAGCTCGGCGGTTTCGGCCATATAGTCGAACAGACGGGCAAGCGGAATATCGAGGGCAACGCGAAGGTAGGGCATCGGGCGGTATGGACCTTGGTTTGACGAATCGCGTGTCAAGAAAACAATTTTTAAAACCGATAAATCGAGTTAAATGCCCGTAGCTGCTAGGGTTTTTGGTCTGTCCACAATTCCTGTGGATAACTTTGTGCGCAAGTTTGGGGAAACGCGCTAAACCCCGGATGCATCAAGCGATGCATTGACTTGCTCAAAATTTGAGCAACAAAAAAACCCGTTTATTATCAATTAGTTGTCAAGTCGGTGGCATTTTACCCTCGTGCCATGCGGGACTTGACAAGCGAAAAAGCCAGATGGCATTTCATTGTGCATAACTTAGCCTGCATTGCGGTGGCGTCACTTCAAGAACATCGCCCAAGTCATTGTTTTCTCTGATCCGCGGCCCACCTTATCGGCGGCGGCGGATCAACTCGGGTGCCGCCGGTAAACTCAGCCGGCAAGGGGCGCGCGTGAAAGACGATGTACCGCCTCGCACAGGGCAGCCACATGCTCCGGCGGCGTGAACTGGGAAATACCGTGACCAAGATTGAAGACGTGCCCGCTACCCTCGCCATAGTTGGCCAGCAGGCGGCCGACTTCCGCTTCTATCGCCGCCGGCTGCGCGAATAGCGCATTGGGATCGAGATTTCCCTGCAGCGCTACCTTGTCGCCTACGCGACGGCGGGCATCGCCCAGGTCCACTGTCCAATCCAGTCCTACCGCATCGCAACCGGAATCGGCGATGTCTTCCAGCCACAGGCCGCCACCCTTGGTGAACACGATCACCGGCACCCGGCGTCCATCGTGCTCGCGCTTGAGCCCCGCAACGATGCGCTTCATGTAATCCAGCGAGAACGCCTGGTATTTGCCGAAAGCAAGCGTGCCGCCCCAGCTGTCAAAAATCTGTACCGCCTGGGCGCCTGCTTCGATCTGCGCGTTCAGATAGGCGGTCACCGTCCTGGCATTGATATCGAGGATATGGTGCAGCAGTTCCGGCCGGTCATACATCATGGTCTTGATACGGCTGTAGGTGGTGGAACCACCGCCTTCGATCATGTAGCAGGCCAAGGTGAAGGGACTGCCGGAGAAACCGATCAAGGGCACCCGCCCGGCCAGCGCCTGGCGTATGGAGCCAACCGCGTCGAATACATACTGCAGCTCGGTCATATCCGGGACGGCCAGGGCACGAATGGCCGCCTCATCGCGCAAGGGCCGCTCGAACTTGGGTCCTTCCCCTTCCTCGAAATACAAGCCCAGGCCCATGGCGTCGGGCACGGTGAGAATGTCGGAAAACAGGATCGCGGCGTCGAGCGGAAATCGTTCCAGCGGCTGCAGCGTAACTTCGGTCGCGAAATCGCGGTTCTTGCACAGGTCCAGGAAGGAGCCGGCCTGTTTACGCGTGGCGCGGTATTCCGGCAGATAACGGCCCGCCTGGCGCATCAGCCATAAGGGCGTGTAATCGGTGGGCTGGCGCAGCAGCGCGCGCAGGAAGGTATCGTTCTGGAGAGGAGACATCGTGTTCTTTCAATGCGCCAGGTAAAGGGGACCGAACGCCAGGCGTTCATGCCGCCACGATCCCGGCGGTGTCAATCAGGCCAGCCAGCCCGCGTCGCGGGCGGCTTCCAGCTTGGGCAAGACGTATTGCCATAGCGAAGGGGAAGCTTCCTGGATCGGCAGGTTCTTGCGCAGCACCTGCTCGAAGCGCACGCCATGCTCGCGCCAGCTTTGCCCCTGGTTGGCCAGGTTCTGCAGCATGGGCAGGAGCCGGTCGCAGGCATAGGCGAAACGGCCATCGGCGGTATCTCGGTTTTCGTACTCGCGCCACAGCGCGGTGAACTCGTCGCGCTGGGTCGGCGGCAACAGGCCAAAGATACGGGCGGCGGCGGCTTCTTCCTTGTCGGCCTTATCCAGCGAGGCCGTCTCGTCATACAGGAAGGTGTCGTCCGCATCGATCTCGACGATATCGTGCAGCAACAGCATCTTGACCACCCTATCCACCTGGATGGCCGGTTCGGCATGCTCCGCCAGCAACATGGCCATGACGGCCACGTGCCAGCTGTGCTCGGCCGAATTCTCCAGCCGGCTCATGCCGACCGGACGGGTGCGGCGCAAGATGGCCTTGAGTTTGTCGAGCTCGAGCAAAAAGCTCAGTTGGGATTCAAGCACGCTGTTACTTTCCGATTTGATCGTTGACCCATTCCACCGACGGACGAATCAAGCTGACTTGGTCCAACTGTCTTTCAGGCCGACCGTACGGTTGAATACGACCTTGCCACCCGGCACATGATCGTGCCGATCGGTAACGAAATAGCCCAGCCGTTCGAACTGGTAGCGGGTCTCGGGCGCTGCGTCGCGTACCGCCGGCTCGACATAGGCCGTCAGCACCCGCAGCGATTCCGGATTGATGAATTGCTTGAAGTCGACGTATTGGCCATCTTCGCCGCGCACCGCATCCGGACGGGGCTCGGTGAACAGGCGCTCGTACAGCCGGACCTCGGCTTCTTGCGCATGCTCGGCACTGATCCAATGGATCACACCCTTGACCTTGCGACCCACCGGGTTCTGACCCAGGGTGGCCGGATCGAGCGAGCACTTCAATTCGACCACCGTACCGGCGGCATCCTTGATCACTTCGTCGCACTTGATCACATAGGAATAGCGCAAACGCACTTCGGCGCCCAGGGTCAGGCGCTGCCAGCCGGCCGGCGGCACTTCGGCGAAATCTTCGCGCTCGATATAGATATGGCCCGAAATCGGTACGTCGCGCTCGCCGAACTCCGGGTGCTGCGGGTGGAATGGCGCCGAGCGCGATCCGGTGACACCCGCTTCATAGTTGCTCAGTGTGACCTTGATCGGATCCAGCACCGCCATCACCCGCGGCGCTTCTGCTTCCAGCGTTTCCCGTACGGCGCCTTCCAGCAGACTGTAGTCGATCACGTTCTCGCTCTTGGAAACACCGCAGCGTTCGGCGAACAGCCGGATGCCCGCCGGGCTGTAACCACGGCGGCGCATACCGATCACGGTGGGCATGCGGGGATCGTCCCAGCCGCTGACCAGGCCGTCGGTCACCAGTTGGTTGAGCTTGCGCTTGGAGGTCAGCGCATAGAGCAGCTCCAGGCGGGAAAACTCGATCTGCTGCGGATGGCAGCCGATGCTGATATTGGCCAACACCCAGTCATACAGTGGACGGTGATCGGCGAATTCCAGCGTGCAGAGCGAATGGGTAATACCCTCCAACGCATCCGAGATGCAATGGGTGTAGTCGTACATCGGGTAGATGCACCATTGATCGCCCGTACGGATATGGTGGGCACGGCGGATCCGATAGATGACCGGGTCGCGCATATTCAGATTGGGCGAGGCCATGTCGATACGCAGGCGCAGCGTCTTTTCGCCATCGGCGAACTCACCCGCGCGCATGGCACGGAACAAGGCCAGGTTTTCCGCTACGGGGCGGTCGCGGAATGGGCTGTTGCGGCCCGGCTCACCGAAATTGCCGCGATATTCGCGCATTTGTTCGGCGTTCAGTTCGCAGACGAAGGCCAGCCCCTTGCCGATGAGCTCCTCGGCATATTGATATAGGCGTTCGAAATAGTCGGAAGCCCAGCGGACCTGACCGTCCCATTCGAAACCCAGCCAGTGCACGTCGGCCTGGATGCTCTGTGCGTACTCTTCCGATTCCTTTTCCGGATTGGTATCGTCGAAGCGCAGATTGCACTCCGCCGCCAGGCCGCGTGCCTTGTAGTCTTCCTTGATGCCGAAATTCAGGCAGATCGACTTGGCATGACCCACGTGCAGGTAGCCGTTGGGCTCGGGCGGGAAGCGGGTGACGGTACGCTGGTGCTTGCCGGAGGCCAGATCGGAATCGATGACGGTACGGATAAAATTGGTGCCCACGGGGGCATTGGTATCGGGAGCGGAAGAATGATTCGACATAAGCGCGGCAAGCCATTGTATTTGTGCGAACGACGATTTTAACCGATTCGCAGGGCTACGCTCTAAACATGAAATGCATCGCCCTCATCAAACACAGTCCAGCCCAGCGTAACGTTACCAGGCACACACCTTTTGCAGCGCTTCCCATAAACCCCAGACATGCGCTCAACCGGGCGGGGACATTTCCTACCCCCGCCGGGTACTTTGCCACCCACCTCACTCCCACGCGGCCCCCTGATGGCACCGTGGAAATCGCGTAGCACCGAGGCGTAAGCAATTTGTACCGTCTGGTATGGCCCTTGCTCAAGCCTCCCTCCGGCGGACAGCTCCGCTGGCCGTGGCAAATGAAATGGCGAGGCAAGCATCATGTGGGCAGGTCGTGGAAATTCCGGGAAATCATCGGACGGGTCAAACGGTTCGGGTGGGTCGAGCGGATCAGGTGGTGGCGGACGAGGCCGGGGCGGCGGCAGCCCGCAAGCCAGCGGTGGAGGCCAGACTGGACAACAATCTCTAGCACAGACAACTACGGGTAGCGCATCCCCCCGGGCAACGACTGTCGGCGGGCCGGGCGGCGGTACCGCCGGCTCCCCTAACCAGGGCGTCGGCGCCGAACCCAGTCGGATGAGCTATGCAAGGGCCGCTTCCAGCCCAGGTTCAGGCGGCCCGGGAGTATCCAGCATGGGCGGGGTTGGTTTCGGTGGCGGCGGCTCCCGCGGACGGAGTAGCTCGCCAGGCCCACAGCCTTCGCTATCGTCAGCCGGCGGCAGCTCCCGGCCCAGCTTTGTACCGCCGGTGAGCAGCTCGGCAGGCTCTACGCTTGCTGCGAGCAGTAGCAGCACACGCACCAGTTCGCCGAACTCCGGCGTCAGGCGCGGCAGCGGTGCAAGCAGTTCGGGCGGCCCTGGAGGTGGCATGGAAAGTTCGGGCCAAGGCACCCTTTCGACTCCATTGACTGCGCCGCACCAAGCGAGAGCATCGCGGTGGCCGCAGGTGGGCAGTGGATTGCTCACGCCAATGCACGGCATGGGTGCTGCCCCCAGTAGCGGCAGCATGGCAACTGGCAGCGCCGGAGGCCTGTCCAGCATGGACGGGGTTGGTATCGGTGGTGGTGGCGCCAGCGGACGGAGTAGCTCGCCCGGTCCACAGCCTTCGCTATCGTCAGCCAGTGGCAGCTCCGGGCCCAGCTTTGCACCCCCGGTGGGCAGCTCGGCAGGCTTTATGCCTGCCGTGAGCAGTAGCAGCCCTAGCACCAGTTCGTCGAGCTCCCGTGTCGGGGGCGGCGGCGGCGGCGGTGCAAGCAGTTCAAGCAGTTCAAGCAGTTCGGGCTACCTAGCGTTCCCTCAACACGGCTTCCCAAATGCTCAGACATTTCGTGATGCAACACGGCCATTGGCGCAGCTGGCGCGAGACGGCATCGTGTTTGTTTCTGGCAGCTCTGTCACCGGACGGAGCTTCCGCAGCGGAAACCCTTTTCGAGAGGGCGGTCCCCGCAACGAGCGCAGCGACATCGACGTAGGTATCGCCTCGCCCACGTTGTACAGCAGTCAAGATGTAGACAAAAGAAGACGCACAAACGGCTTCCCTTTGCGAGACACCCCGCTTGGCAATGTGGAATTCCAGACCAATCATGCTTACAGGCCGCACCCGATCGGCCTGAGGGTCTATAACTCCGCGACCGTCGAAGGCGCGGTTGGTGATCGGCCCGTATTGATCCGCGCCCACACCCCTCCCCATTTGCGCGGTGACGAAAGCGGTGGAAGTGGGAACAGTGGCAGCAGCTCCGGTGCGAGGCCAGCGACCATGGGGAGCACCAGCAGCGGAAGCGGACGTGGCACGGCCGGCAGGTCGGGCGGCAGCACAGCGCTATCGCCCATGACAGGTGCCGGCCAGGGCGGCGGCGGGGCTGTTCCGGTTAGCACGCCGGTTAGCACGCCGGTTAGTGCATCGAACCGTTGGAACAGTGCCGCTAGCGTGCGCGTGCTCAGCGCCACGCTTGCCGGCGGCGCGGTAACCGGGGGCGCATCGAGCCATACCGGTGCAGGCGGCTCCAGTAGCTCGGGCGGCGGCCACACCCAACAGAGTGCAGGGCCTGGCAGCCATTCGGGCGGCGCTGGATAAAGGGGCGCCTCGGCCGAGCATAAGGCAAAACATTGCGAGTACGCGTCGGCCACAGCGCAAAGATTCGATTCATAGCCCGGCGGGTTTTAACCGATTCGCAGGGCTACCCTCTAAACATGAAATAGACAGCGCCCATCAAGCACAGGCCAGCCCAGATAAAATCCCACTTGAATGGCTGGCCCATGTAGAACATGGCGAACGGCACGAAGACCGCCAGCGTGATCACTTCCTGGATGATCTTGAGTTGCGCCAGGCTATAGACGGTGAAGCCGGTGCGATTAGCTGGCACCTGCAGCAGATACTCGAACAAGGCGATGCCCCAGCTGGCGAGCGCAGCGATGTACCACGGCTTGGCGGCCATATCCTTGAGATGGGCGTACCAGGCGAAGGTCATGAAAATATTGGAACAGACGAGCAACAATACGGTCTGTAGGCCGGCGGGTAGATTGGCAAGCATCGTTAGGGAACGGCCAGGGCGGCGAGTCTGATAAAATGAGGAGTTTGCGTTCCCACTCAACTTCCGTCCAGCCGATGCCCGCTTTCCGTTTTATATCTTTACTGCTGAGTATCACCCTATTGGCAGGTGCGCATGCCGGCGAAGCCGACGATATCGCCGGCAGCCTGACGCGCGGCCAGGCCGACGAGGCGCTGCAGTCGGCGGACCGGGCATTGCTCAAAGCCCCGCGCGATGCGCGGCTACGGCTGTTGCGCGGCAATGCGCTGGCCCAGCTTGGCCGTAGCAACGAAGCCATCCAGGTCTTTAGCTCGTTGACCGTTGACTACCCCGCCCTGCCCGAGCCTTATAACAATCTGGCGGCGGTGTACGCCCAACAAGGCCAGCTGGACCGCGCCCGCACTACACTGCAGATGGCCTTGCAGACCAACCCGGCCTATGCCACCGCCCATGCCAACCTGGCCGACGTATACGCCAAGCTTGCCGCGCAGTCTTATGAAAAGGCCTTGCAGCGCGACGTGGTCGAACGTCAGAACGGCCAGGTCAGCACACCGGCCAGTCCCGCCTCCTCGCGCCTGGCGCTGGTGCAGGATCTGGTCAGTCGCAGCGCGGCAACGGCCAGCAGGCCGGCCGAGACCAGACCGCCGGTCCCGCCTGCGATCGTTACCAAACCACTCCCCACACCAGTTGTCGTTGCTGCCACCAAACCGGCGGCCACCCCGGCGGTTGGGGTAATCGTGAGCAGACCGGAGCCGAAACCGGAGCCGAAACCGGAGCCGAGACCGGAACCGAAACCCCTCCCCAAACCGGAACCCAAGCCCGCTACCGTCGCACCCGTCGCCAGCCCGAACGCCGGCAAGGAAGCCGAGGCGCAGATATTGGCCGCCGTGAATGGCTGGGCGGATGCCTGGTCGCAACGGCGGGTCGGCGGCTACCTGGCAAGCTACGCGAAAAGCTTCAAGCCCGGCGGCATCGGTCGCAGCGCTTGGGAGCAGCAGCGGCGCGAACGGATCGAGGCGGCCAAACGGATCGAAGTGAAGCTGGCCAACATTCGCGTCAAGCTGGAAGGCGACACCGCCACGGTGCGCTTCGTACAACGTTACAAGTCGGACAAGCTGGAAAACTCGACCACCAAGACCTTGGTCATGGAGAAAAACGGCAGTCGTTGGCTGATCAGAGAAGAACGGGTAGGATAGATCTCCATGCGCCGTTCCTGGCTGAAAATCGCCACCTGCCTTTTTGCTGGCCTCTATCTTGCGCCCGCCGCCAACTCGATGCAGTGGCCACGCGGCGCGGCGGCGCCGCTGTCGCTATTGCAAAGGGCCCCGGCACAACTGGCGCAAGCCAAGCCGGAAGAAGTGATCGTGGCGGCCCTCAATGCTATCCGCCAAAACCGGCTGAGCGAGGCTGACCGCCTGGTCGATGCACTGCTCGACGTCCGCCCCAACTATCGCCTGGCCCACCTGCTCAAGGGCGATTTACTGATGGCCCGTGCCCAGCCGCTGGCAGGCATAGGCAGCGCCCCCATCGTCGACGACAAGCTCAACGACTTGCGTGAAGAAGCCAGCGTGCGGATGGCGCGCTACAACGCCCCACCGCCGCTGAATGAAATACCTTCCAATCTGTTGCAGCTGACCAACGGCCAGCGCTTCGCCGTGGTTGTCGATGCCAGCAAGTCCCGCCTCTATCTGTTCCGCAACGACGGTGGCGTACCGCGCTACGTGCTGGATTTCTACGTCACCATCGGCAAACTGGGCTTCGACAAGTCGCGCGAGGGCGATCAACGCACGCCGCTAGGGGTGTATTTTGTCACTGGCCATTTGCCGCGTGAACAACTGGACAAGAATTACGGCCAGCGCGCGCAACTGTATGGCGTAGGCGCTTGGCCGATCAGCTATCCGAATGACTGGGACAGGCAACAGGGCCGCACCGGCAGCGGTATCTGGCTGCACGGCGTGCCTTACGACACCTATAGCCGGGCGCCCAAGGCATCGAACGGTTGCGTCGCCATGTCGAATACCGATATGACCGCACTCGGTAGCTATCTACAGGCCAATACACCGGTCGTGATCGCATCGTCGGTGGAATGGCTCTCCAGCGAGGTCTGGCAACAGCGCCGCGAAGCCGCCCTGAACAAGCTGGAGAACTGGCGCCGCGATTGGGAAAGCCTCAATGCGCCCCGGTACCTGGCGCATTACGCCGGCGATTTCCGCAGCGGCAACAATGACCTGGCCAGATGGAAGGCCCAGAAGATCGCCGTCAATGCCGGCAAGCAGTGGGCCAGGATCCGCCTGGAAGACCTCAGTGTATTCAGCTACCCCAGCCGCGAAGGCAATCTGCTGATGGCCGATTTCGCCCAGGATTACAAAAGCAGCAATCTGGAGAACCGCAGCCAGAAGCGCCTGTATTTCCGTCGGCAGGCGGATGACTGGAAGATTATCTATGAGGCAGCGGCGGGCTGAGTGTCGGCCCGGCCTTGGGAATCAGTGTTTCCCTAACGACCGTTCTTCGTAATCTGTAAGGTGAAGAACTGGTTAAACTGCCTTTTGTCGGAAATTTAAGTGCGTTTGTTAAGCTTTGTGCAAAATGACCTGGCCTCCGGAGCTTCTCACCCGACAGCAGGCTTCCATTTCACTTTACACAAATCTTATTTCAATATATGAAATCCATTCCCAGACGCGCAGCAATTTTTGCTCTGGTTGGCATACTTGCAGGGTGCGCAACAAACAGCTTTAGTACTAACGCCACTCACGGTCCATCAATTCGAGGTTCGAAGGTATACGCATATTCCTTCCTCGATCTGCGTGATGGGGACCTCGGACCGACGATGGTTGCTCAATTGCATTTACAGCTTACCCAGTCGCTAGCGAGTGCGGACGTTTCCCTAAAAGTTATTCGCTTAAAGGATAGTGAAGCCGGCAGGTCGTTCGCCTTCGCGCATTCAGGGTCCAGTATTGAGTCGAGCTTTGCTATACGACGAACGATAGAGAGCAATTTGCTTGAAGAGAGAACGCACGGTACAGATTACAGATTGATTATCTTCCCGAGCAGCATTGAACTTAGCGATCGCTGGAAGCGCTACACTATCAACTGGGATCTTATAGACGTCAAGACGGGAAGAAGAGTGTGGAACAGTTCGTCGGTGGGGAGGCACTGGACAATGTTGTCGATCGATGAAGACCCCGAAGTGCGCGCCAAAATAATTGTGGATGGCGCCATTGCAGAGTTCAAGAGAAGCGGGTTGATTTAACGCCTGCAAGGGGTGCTAACAAGCAGCCGACCGGAAACCTGAGTACTTCCCCCCAGCTCATACATCGCCATTAAAAATAGTTATCACTTGTACTGGAGCAATTCCGACCGCGCAGCGGTGTCAATACCCCCTCTCTGCACCCGTCTTCAGCGCAATAGATCAACGATGGCGCTTTCAACAAAAAAGCCCGTCGTGTGACGGGCTTTTTTGTTGAGCAATGGCTGGGTCAGATCACCAAACCACCATCCACCGACAGCACCGCGCCATTGATGTAGCTGGCATCATCGCTGGCCAGGAAGAGGTAGACCGAGGCGATTTCTTCCGGCTGGGCCAGACGGCGCATCGGTACCTTTTCTTCCATGGCCTGGATCACCTTCTCCGGCATGTCCTTCAGAATCGGCGTCGCGACGAAGCCAGGGCAAACGGCGTTGGTGCGGATGCCGCGCTTGCCCAACTCCTTGGCCCAGGTCTTGGTGAAACCGATCACGCCGAATTTGGCGGCGGCATAATTGGTCTGGCCGAAGTTGCCGTACAGGCCCACCACGCTGGAGGCGTTCAGAATCACGCCGGCGGCCTGTTCGATCATGGTATCCACCACTGCCTTGGTGCAGTTGTAGACGCCCTTGAGATTGATATCGATCACCCGGTCGAACTGGTCTTCGGTCATCTTGGTCAGCTGGGCATCGGCGACGATGCCGGCGTTGTTGACCAGCACATCGATGCGGCCCCACTTTGCCTTGACGCCGGCGACCATCTCGGCGATCTGTTCCTTGTTGGTGACATTGACCACATAGCCGATGGCTTCGCCGCCAGCCGCCACGATTTCGCCGACCACGGTGTCGATGCCGCCTGCGTTGAGATCGCAGACCACGACACGGGCGCCCTCCTTGCCGAAACGCAGGGCGGTTGCATGGCCGATGCCGCTGGCGGCACCGGTGATAATGGTTACTTTGCCGGACAAACGCATAATTTTCTCTCCTTGGAGCTGGCCGTAAGGGCCGGAAACAAACCGTTCAAAAGCACAAGGGGAAACGCAGCACCCCTTCTGGGGCACTGCGTTTCTGTCTTCTCCATGCTTCTTCTTTGTCTTTATCCGGTTGAGCGGCCTTTGCGGCGACTCGGCGAGACGGTGGCTGACGATCGCCACCGGCCTGATTGCCCGTTATTGGTTCACGAGCGCACTGAAGATGTGCGCGCATGATAGTACGACGAAACTAGAGTGACAACTCTAAGAAAGATTCTTTTCATAAGCGTTGCCATCCTGTACGCAAAACACAACAGTATAGTTAAAAACTATTATTGCAGACCCTGGCTGGCCAAATACTCTTCATACCCACCGGTGTAGTGAACATAGCCACCATCACCTTTCAATTCAAGTATTTGGGTCGCCAGCGACGACACGAACAAGCGGTCATGCGATACGAACACCAAGGTACCCTTGTACAGTTCGAGCGCCAGGTTCAGCGACTCGATGGACTCCATATCCATATGGTTGGTCGGTTCGTCCATGACCAGCACATTCGGCTGCTGCAGGATCAGCTTACCGTACAGCATGCGGCCCTTTTCACCGCCGGATAGCACCCGCACGCATTTCTTCACATCGTCGCCGCTGAACAGCAGCTTGCCGAGGATGCCGCGTATCACCTGGTCGTCGTCGCCCGGACGGCTCCACTGCTTCATCCAATCGAACAGGGTGTCGTCGCTGTCGAAATCTTCTTCATGGTCCTGTGCAAAGTAACCCGGCTCGGCCTTCTCCGCCCACTTCACGCTACCGGCGTCCGGCTTGAGCACTTCGACCAACATCTTCATCAGGGTGGATTTACCCACGCCATTGCCGCCGATTACGGCCAGCTTCTGGCCCGCCTCGAAGATCAGGTTCAGGTTCTGGATCAGCGGCTTGTCGAAGGACTTGGACAATCCAGCCGCTTCGAAGGCTTGCCGATGCAGTTTGAGCTTGTCGTCGAATTCGAACCGGACATAGGGATTCTGGCGCGAGGAAGGCTTCACCTCGACCATGCCTTCCTTGATCTTGTCCGCCAGCTTCAAGCGGCTGGTCGCCTGGCGCGACTTGGACTTGTTGGCGGCGAAGCGGGATGCAAAGGCTTGCAGTTCGGCCACTCGTTCCTTGGCCTTGGAATTGGCGCCCAGCTGGCGTTCGCGCGCTTGCGTGCTGGCCAGCATGTAGTCGTCGTAGTTGCCCGGATAGATCTGGATGGTGCTGTAGTCCAGGTCGGCCATATGGGTGCAGACCTGGTTCAGGAAGTGACGATCGTGGGAAATGATGATCATGGTGGAATTACGCTCGTTCAGCGTCTCTTCCAGCCAGCGAATGGTGTTGATATCCAGATTATTGGTCGGCTCGTCCAGCAGCAGCACATCCGGATCGCTGAACAGCGCCTGCGCCAGCAGCACCCGTAGCTTCCAGCCCGGCGCGACTTCGCTCATGGGGCCGAAATGCTGTTCGATAGGCACACCCGCGCCCAGCAACAAGGCGCCCGCGCGTGCCTCGGCATCGTAGCCGCCCATCTCGCCGAACTTCACTTCCAACTCGGCGGCACGCATATAATCATCTTCGGTGGCGTCGAGATTGGCGTAGATCGCATCCTTCTCGTGCCGGCAGGTCCATAGCTCGCCGTGCCCTTGCAGCACCACGTCGATCACGCGCTGATCTTCATAACCGAATTGGTCCTGCCGCAACTTGCCAAGCCGGACGCCGGGGTCGAGACTGACATTGCCTGCCGACGGTTCGAGGTCGCCGCCGAGGATCTTCATAAAGGTGGATTTGCCCGAACCATTGGCGCCGATCAAGCCATAGCGGTTGCCGCCGCCGAACTTGACGGACACTTTTTCGAACAAGGGCTTGGCACCGAATTGCATGGTGATATTGGCGGTGTTGATCACCTTGGAGTACTCCCAGAAGGCGCCCTGATCGGCGCCTGATACAAAAATAAAAAACCACGCATAGCGCGGTGCGGCAAAATTGCGTAATTTTACCACAGCAGCCCAATCCGACCGTCCGGTGTAAATCGGCTGCCGCCCAATAAAAAACGCCCAAGACATGTTCGATTTCAAAGGCCTTATCGACGCGCTGATGCGCCGCGCGCGCGAAGATGAAGAGGCCGGCCCTACCGCCACCCGGATGCTGATCAATTTGCCTCGCCACGAGACATTGATCGTACTGACCGAGATCATCAAGGCGCTTGCCGCCCTGAACCGCAATCCGCGCATTGGCCTGAAGGACCGCTACCGCGCGGTGCAGGCATTCGACGAGAAGGCGCGCCCCCTGGCCGCCCTGCTGGTGAAGGTATTTCGCGGCGAAGAACACATAGACACCATTCTGCCCCAACAAATTCAGCCGAGTTTGCTGGCTTGCTGGAAAGAGCTGGCGTCCGCCTACAAGCTTTGCCTGAAACAGCACGCCCAATCGCCTAGCGCGCGCTTCGCAGGCGACGCCGAGCTGATCACCCTGCGTGCCCTCGCCTATTACGCCGAACAGGCCAAATGGGCCTATATGCGTTACTACGATGCCGAGCCGCGCATATGGCGCAGCTTGAACCGGCTCTACCAGATCGCCGAAGCGGCCGGCTTTTCCAGCAAACCCATCGCGCCCTATCCGGACGTTGCCCCGCTCAGCGTCGGCCGGGTCTATCGCCATGCGCTGCTGCTCAAACTGGCCGAACCGGAACGGCGTCGGGTCGAAGAGCTGTGGATGATAGACGGCTGGGTGGACGGTTGGCTGGAATATGCCGCCCTGGAAAAAATCATCCGTCCGCGCGACCAGACCTTCGCCATCAACCTGGACGAGCCCAAGCCGCCGATGAAGCTGCGCCGCAATATGGTGGGCGAACGCTATCGCTATCTCGATACCGAACCGCTAGCCAATTACCTGGGCGAGCTGGCCAGGGAAGCCGGCCGCGGCGGCAAGCACCATGACCCGGCCGAGGGCGACTCGCTGACCCGCCTCTATACCGACCTGGCGGTGGTCTATTCACGCGAGGGCCAGGCCCGCTCGCGCCGCAGCGAAAGGCGCCACAAGGAACGGGAAGCCGGCGCCGCCGTCGGCATGGACCATATCGGCCGGCTCCTGCGGGAGAACAGCCAGACCGGCTGGGAAAGCTGGATGCTGGGCGATGAGAGCGCCAACGGCCTGGGTGCGCACTATAAAGCGCATTTCGACGACAAGATGACAGTGGGCGAAATCCTCGCCTTGAAAGACGAACACGGCATCTGCCTGGCCGTGGTGCGCCGCCTGCACAAAACCCGCGAAGGCCAGATCAAGGTGGGCGCCGAACGCCTGGCGAGCAAACCCGCCGCCGTGCTGCTGGAAGGCCCAGCCGGCAAGCTGCCCGCCCTTTACTGCGCCGAATCGCCGCACGGCCGCATGTTGCTGCTGCAACGTCATGGCTACCAGGTCGGGCAGATCGTCAACTTGAGCGCTGGGGGTAAAAGCTTCAGCATTCAGTTGGGGCCGACGCTGGAGATACTGCCGGAATATGTGCTGTGCGGTTTTACGGTGCTGGCCAAAACCTAAGTGTTGGGTTCGGTGTTCCGCACAGACTTACTCGTCCCAAGCCACCACCCGATCCCGCCCGGTATGCTTGGCCCCATACAAGGCCTGGTCGGCACGGGCGATCAAGGTATCGATTCCCACCTGCGGTACCCATTGCGCCACGCCGAAGCTGGCCGTCATCGCGATCGGGCCGGCGGGCGTGGCGATGCGCAGCGTGGTGATCTTGGCACGCAGGCGTTCCGCGACCTCCATGGCCGTGGCCAGGTCGGCGTCGGGCAGGAGGGCGACAAACTCCTCGCCGCCGAAGCGCGCCAGTACGTCCATTTCGCGTAGTTCGCCGGCCGCCGTACGCGCCAGCATACGGATGGCCTCATCGCCGGTTTCGTGGCCGTACCCGTCATTGATGCGTTTGAAATGATCGATATCGAAGATAAACACCGACAAGGTTGCCGATTGCCGATCCAGACGCTTGAACTCGATATCGGCCCGCTCCTGGAAGGCACGCCGATTCAGCAATTGCGTCAGGCTGTCGGTATTTGCCAGCTCCTTCAGGCGATCCACCAACTGCTGCCTTTCTTCCAGGGAGTCGAACAGAAGGCGATTGGCGGTATCCAGCATAAGCGTACGGGCGCTGACCTGCTCTTCCAGCGCAGCATTGAGAACCCCGAGCTTGGTCTGTTCCGCCCGCAGCGTGTCAATCAAGCGCCGGAACGAGCTGGATAGCTGCCAGGTCTCTCGGAATGCCGTTTCCGTGGGGATGGCGGCATCGTCCTCGCCACGGCGCAGCCGGTCGGCTGCATCGCTCAGTTGCATCATTGGCCGAGCCATGCGGCCCGCCAGCAAAACGCCGAACAAGGCAGACAGTACCGCCATGGCGACACCGGCCATCAGCACGATGCTTTGCAGACACCCCACCGGCACGTTGGCCAACCGTTCCAGGGAATGGGACAGTAGCAACGACATCAGCACGGATATCGAGGCGAAAGACAGGGCCAGCGTGGTGCGTAAGGATAGTTTCGGCATGGACTCCCGCCGCGAGGGCGTCGTCTGGTGGCAGGCTACTTATATAGACAAGGGATCGAACAGGAGTTTGCCCATCCATACTTCGTCGACCACCCGGCCGTCGCAATGCAGGGAGCCACGCTTCACGCCCTCCTCCACGAAACCCGCACGTCGATACAAGGCACGGCCGGCGTCGTTGTGCGCCATCATCGTCAGTTCCAGCCGCCATAAGCCAGCCTGCCGTGCCCAGGCTTCCGCGGTGGCGAACAGGGTCAGGCCTATGCCCTGGCGCCGGTGCGCTTCGGCAACGCCGGCCACGATATAGCCGCATCCCCAGCTCTTGCGCGCGGCGCCGCCTGCCACCGAGATAAATCCACCCAGTTTGTTGTCGACCAGGGCCAGCAGGAAGCGATGGTTGTCATGCTCGGCGAAACGCCGGAAATTGGCCGCGACCTCGACGACGGTACGCTGCGCATATTCTTCCGGCGTCACCAGCATGGTGTCGGCGCCGGCGATCAGTTCGGCGAAGAAATGGCGAAAATCCGCCGCGTCATCGGGCTGGGCGGGACGTATCAGCAACATGCGCTTCCTCCGGCTTGCAGGGGCAACTTCCTGCCACTTTTTTTGGGTGCCGGCTAAGACTCGTCGCCGGCCAGTAGCGCCATCAGTTCGCCGGCAGGCGGAAGCCAGAACGCAAAGGCAGCCCCTTCACCGGGCCGGCTCTGCGACAAGATACCGCCATGGTGGCGGTGGATCACTCGCTGGGCGATGGCCAGGCCGGTGCCGCCACCGGTAAAGCCGCCTTCGCCCTGAAAACTCTGGAAGGGTGCGAACAGCCGCTCGGCGGTGGGTGCGTCGAAGCCGCTCCCGTTGTCCTGTACCACGAATTCGCGGCGGCCCGCATTCTGCCGCTCGAACAAGGCAATGCTCGGCTTCGCCATATGCTCGGTGAAACGCCAGGCGTTACGCAGCAGGCAATCCAGCAGGATGCGCATCAAACCGGGATCGGCATGCACCACCAGATGGGGGCTGATGGTCACTTCCATTCCGCTATGCGGATGCTGGTTCTGCAGGTCGGCGACGATTTCCAGGGCCAGCTGGGTAAGGTGGACCTTGCCGACATTGAGCGGCCGCAACGATATCTTGGACAAGCTGACCAGGTCATCCAACAGCCGCCCCATCCGCTCGGCGGCGTTCAGGGTACGTTCCAGGTAATCGCGGCCGGCGTCGTCCAAACGGTCGGCATAATCTTCGCGCAGGATGGAACCGAAGCCATGCACCGCCCGCAGCGGTGCGTTCAGATCGTGCGAAACCGCATAGGTAAAGGCTTCCAATTCGCGCATCGTGCGCTTCACATGCTCGGTACGGGCCGCCACCCTGCCCTC
This sequence comes from Chitinimonas arctica, assembly GCF_007431345.1. Lineage (NCBI taxonomy): Bacteria > Pseudomonadati > Pseudomonadota > Betaproteobacteria > Neisseriales > Chitinibacteraceae > Chitinimonas > Chitinimonas arctica. Next base: position 1,282,725 of record NZ_CP041730.1, read on the forward strand.
GAGCTCGGCATTGAGCCGCCGTACCTCCACTTCGCGGCGCAAGCGCTCCAATTCCGCCGCCGTGCGCCCCGCGAACAGCTCCATCAGTCTGCGCGCCATGCTGCCATCTTCGTAGGGCTGATCGTGCAGCACGGCGATCAGGCCCAGCATCGTGCCATCGGATGCGACCAAGGGCACGCCCAGGTAGCTCTGCACCGCCAGGTCGCGCAGGAGAACCGCATCCGGGAACTGTTGCTGCACATCGCGCGGATACGAACCCTCGTGGCCGGCCAACACTTCGGCCGAAGGGGTGCCGGCGAGGGCAAACTCGCGCGGTTCACTCTCCACGCCCTGTACGCTCAGCGCCAGCGTACGGGCATGACTAGCCGAGCCGGCGGGAAAGGTCTCCAGCACCATGGCGTAGCGCACACCCAAGGCCTGGCAAAGCGCATTGGCCAGGGCGCCGAGAAAACCACGGCCAACCCGGTTGGCGGTACTGGCTTGCACCTGTTTGACCAGCAGGTCGAAACGGTGGCTGATGCTGACATCCTGGTTGATACCGGCCATGCGCAGCGGCTGGCCGGCGGCATTGCGCTCCACCCAGGCGGTGCCGTGGATATGGCGCCAACCGCCATCGGGCGCGCGCACCCGAAACACGGTGTCGTAGGGCCGCTCGCCCCGCAATGCGGCGCCCACTTCCTCGCTGACCTTGAGCAAATCGTCGGGATGCAGGAGCGCCAGCCAGGCATTGCCGTCAAGCTGGGCGCCATGGGCCAGGCCGTAGGCGCGGTACATGCCATCATTCCAGATCAAGCGTCCGGCGCTGACTTCCCAGACGAATACCCCGAGCTGGGCCGACTTGGCCGCTTCCAACAAGGCGTCGGCGATCCCGCCGGGGTCGTCCAGTTCCTCGGCGGAACAGATGAACAGCTGGTGGAAGTCGGGCAAGGACATCAGTGTCGTACCAGGGGGTAACGCTACAGTCTAGCGCAGGGCGACAGTGGCTGCGCGGCCTGCCAGCCGGTGGGACGATGGCTGGTTACCAGCCTATTACCTGCCCTTTTCGTACCAGCCCAGATCCATACCGGCGCGATGCGTTTCGCCAGGTAGCAGCGTAACCGTAGCAGCGCCTATATTGCCCCGTTCCACGCAGACATATTCCGGCCAGTGCCGCCCAATATCCGCGACGGTTTCCGCCGCGGCGCCAGGGTTCCAGACCACTGCGCTACGCATCCCCTCGGCTGCAATCTCGATGGTGCGGTCACCGTCATGCAGCGCCAACGGGTCGGGTGCCGATTCGAAATTGGCGTCTATCGGAAGCGCCAGCGCAATACTGCCGGGCTGCGGCGTGGTGACATGGCCCACCTCGCGGCGCAGCCGTCCGGCCAGGCCGTCCAGGCTGCATTCGCGGCAATCGCCCACTGCGAAGTAGCTATGCAGGGCGTAGCTGAAATCGAACGACTGGGTATCGCGATTCTCCACCCGGAAGTCGAAATGCAAGCGGCTATCGAGGGTGATGGCCAGCGTCAGGCGGAAAGCAAATGGCCATAGCGCCCGACTGCGCGGGTCGTCGCGCAATTCGAAGCACACCCGATCGGCGCGCTGCTCAAGCAAGTTCCAATCATGGTTGCGGGCAAAGCCATGCGCCGGCAAACCCGCCGGATGCTTGCCGAACCAGGGAAAACAGATCGGCACGCCGCCCCGGATCGCCTTGCCGGCTTCGAACAAAGCCAGCGGCGACAACCATAGCAAGGGGCGGCCCTGCAACTGCGCGTCCAGCACTTGTGCGCCCTGACGGCTGACCCGTGCCCGGCCATGAGGGGAAACCAATTCGATCAGATCGGGAGAAGAGCTCATGAGGTGCCCGCCAGGCGCAAGGAGAATAGACAGTGATTATGACAGCCCCGCCCCCCTCTGCTATCTTCGTTGGGACATATAAAACAACCAGACAAAACCCCAAGCCATGCCAGACGACCGCATCTTTACCATTACCGAGCTGGCCCGAGAATTCGATCTCACCCCGCGCGCCATCCGCCACTACGAACACGAGGGCTTGCTGGCCCCGGGCCGCCAAGGCCGCAACCGGGTCTTTACCCGGGCCGACCGTACCCGCCTCAAACTGATCCTGCGCGGCAAACGGTTGGGTTTTTCCCTGCAGGAAACCTATGAGCTGTTCGCCCTGTATGACGCAGCGCGGGACGAACGGCCGCAGCTGGTCAAGCTGCTGGAATTCCTGCGGCCCAAGCGCGAGGCGCTGGTGCAGCAAAGGGCCGATATCGATGCCATCCTGCTGGAAATGGACAAGCTTGAGCAGGAAGCCGAGTGCCTGCTGCGCGACTAGCTGCACCGTTCCGCCGGAGCAATTGACGTTGACGTCAACGTAACTTACAGTATCGAGCAATTGCTTGAGCCCGTCTGCCGGGCTCGCCCGGCATCGGCTGTCGCGCCGATGCGCCGACGCCCTTCAGGAGACGACACCATGCATATCCCCGCCCTCAACTTCGGCCTAGGCGAAGACATCGATATGCTGCGCGCCGCCGTGCAGACCTTTGTCGCAGCAGAAATCGCGCCGCACGCGGCAGCCATCGATACCGACAATCTGTTCCCCGCTCCGCTTTGGCGCCAACTCGGTGAGATGGGCCTGCTGGGCCTGACGGTGTCGGAGGAGTATGGCGGGACCAATATGGGTTACCTGGCCCATATCGTCGCCATGGAGGAAATCTCCCGTGGCTCGGCGTCGGTGGGCCTGTCCTACGGCGCGCATTCCAATCTATGCGTCAACCAGATCAATAAGAACGGCACGGAAGCGCAAAAGCGCAAATTCCTGCCCAAGCTGGTATCCGGCGAGCATGTCGGCGCCCTCGCGATGTCGGAGCCGAACGCCGGCTCGGACGTGGTCAGCATGAAGCTGCGCGCCGACAAGAAAGGCGACCACTATGTCTTGAACGGTTCCAAGATGTGGATTACCAACGGCGGCGATGCCGACGTATTGGTGGTTTATGCCAAGACCGATGTGGATGCCGGCGCCCGCGGCATGACCGCCTTCCTGATCGAAAAGGGTATGGCCGGCTTCAGCCACGGCAGCAAATTGGACAAGCTGGGCATGCGCGGTTCCAACACCTATCCGCTGTTCTTCGACGATGTGATGGTGCCGGAAGAAAACGTGCTGGGCGCCGTCGGCCGTGGGGTCAATGTGCTGATGAGCGGGCTCGATTACGAGCGCGCCGTGTTGTCCGGCGGCCCGCTGGGCATCATGGCCGCCGCCATGGATGCGGTGGTGCCTTTCGTGCACGAGCGTAAACAGTTTGGCCAGGCCATCGGCGAATTCGAGCTGATGCAAGGCAAGCTGGCCGATATGTACGCCACCTGGAGTGCCTGTCGCGCCTATGTCTATACCGTCGGCCGTGCCTTGGACCGTGGCGAGACCACCCGTAAGGATGCCGCCGGCGCCATTCTGTACGCCGCCGAGAAAGCCACCTGGATGGCTGGCGAGGCGATCCAGACGCTGGGTGGCAACGGCTATATCAATGAATACCCGGTGGCGCGCCTGTGGCGCGATGCCAAGCTGTATGAGATCGGCGCCGGCACCAGCGAAATCCGCCGCATGCTGATCGGCCGCGAGCTGTTCAACGAGACGAAGTAAGGCTGTCCAGATAACGCGCGCGAATGTCGCTGAGCGTACCGCGCCGCTCCAGCCGGACGATGGCCCGGTTCAGGGCGGCCAGGTCGCTCTCCTGCAAGCTGCGGCGGCTGAGCATAAAGTGGACCGGATCGTGATTGACGTTAAAGGGCAGGGACAGCAGTTTGATATCGTTCTGGCGGGCCGCATCCAGCAGGGCGAAGCGGTCGCCGATCAATACCTGTCCGCGATCGCCGCCCAACATGCGCATGGCCTGCGCGTAGCTTTCGTAGCGGGTCAGCAGCCCGGCCGCGGCGAACTCGCGCACCAGGCCGTCGAATGTGGCGCCGTACCAGCCGTCGCTGGGCGCGATCAGCCCATAGCGGCCTTGCAACGCCATGACCAGGCTGGTCAGGCGGCTGGCGGAATGATTGCCGCGCAGGGTAAAAGCCGCCACGTCCTCATTGCGGTAAGGGCGGGTAAACCAGGCGTACTGGCGTCGCTCGGCGGTATCGGAGGCGGCCAGCAGCAAGTCCAGCTCGCCTTGCCGCAGCATCAAGCCTCGGCGCTTGCGCGGGATATCGAATACGAACTTGACAGGACAACCGGCCTCGCGGGCCACCGCCGTCAACATCTCGACTTCCATGCCGGCGGGCTGCCGGCCGGAAGCCAAAAAGGCATACGGCGGCCAATCCTCGAATGGCACCCGCAAGACACGGCTGCACGCAGCCAAAGACGGCGCGCCGGCCAAAATACTCAGCAACACCAGCAGTACGCGCGAGCACATAGGGTAGACCGGAAATGAAGCGGTATCACCGTTGTTATAGCGATATCGCGCGATTTTTCCCCACCATTCGGGTGGCCGATCACGGCCACCATCCCCGTTGATAAGTCATACCATTCATCTTTCAGGAGCCATCATGTCCGAATCCATTGTCATCGTTTCCGCCGCGCGTACCCCCATGGCCGGGCTGCAGGGCGACTTCGCCAGCCTGACCGCTTCGCAACTGGGCGCGGTGGCGATCAAGGCGGCGGTCGAACGCGCCGGCCTGGCGGCCGGCGATGTGGAAGAAGTCATCATGGGCAATGTGCTGCCGGCAGGCCAGGGCCAGGCGCCCGCCCGCCAGGCTGCGCTGGGGGCCGGCCTGCCCCTGGGGACGAATTGCACCACCATCAACAAGATGTGCGGCAGCGGCATGAAGGCCATCATGCTGGCGCACGATATGCTGCGCGCCGGCAACAACACGGTGATGGTGGCCGGCGGCATGGAAAGCATGAGCAATGCACCCTATCTGCTGCAAAAGGCCCGCGCCGGCTACCGCCTGGGCCACGGCGAACTGAAGGACCATATGTTCCTGGATGGCCTGGAGGATGCCTATGACAAGGGCCGCCTGATGGGCAGCTTCGCCGAAGAATGCGCCGACAAGTATGGCTTCAGCCGCGAAGCGCAGGATAACTTTGCGCTCGCCTCGCTTTCGCGTGCCGTTGCAGCCATCAAGGACGGCTGTTTCCAGGCCGAGATCTGCCCGGTCCTGGTGGCCGGCCGCAAGGGCGATGTGACCATCGCACAAGACGAGCAGCCGCTGAAGGCACAGCCGGAAAAGATCCCCACCTTGAAGCCGGCTTTCCGCAAGGATGGCACCATCACGCCCGCCAATGCCTCGTCCATCTCGGATGGCGCCGCCGCGTTGGTGCTGATGCGCGAAACGGATGCCAAGGCACGTGGCCTCAAGCCGCTGGCCCGCATCGTCGGCCATGCCAGCCATGCGCAGGAACCCGGCTGGTTCACCACCGCGCCAGTGGGCGCCATGAAGAAATTGTTCGAAAAGACCGGCTGGAGCGCCGATAGCGTCGATCTCTATGAGATCAACGAAGCGTTCGCCGTCGTCACCATGGCCGCCATGCACGAATTGGCCTTGCCGCACGAAAAGGTCAATGTACACGGCGGCGCTTGCGCCCTTGGCCACCCTATCGGCGCGTCCGGCGCCCGCATCGTTGCCACCCTGATCCATGCGCTTCGGCAATACGGCAAGCAACGCGGCGTGGCCAGCCTGTGCATAGGCGGCGGCGAAGCCACCGCCTTGGCGATCGAACTGGTTTGATGCCATGACCCTCTATTTCGAAGATCTCAAGCCCGGCCGCGTCTTCAAGGCCGGCCCCGTGACGGTGGACCCGGCCGAGGCACACGACTTCGCCAGCAGCTATGATCCCCAAGCGTTTCATCTGGACGAAGCGGCCGGACTCGCCAGCGTGTTCGGCGCCATGGTGATCAGCGGCTGGCAGACCGCCGCTTACACCATGCGCATGCTGACCAGCAGCGAGTTGAGCCGGATCGCCAACGGCTTGGTCGGTCTGCAGCTGGATAAGGTGATGTGGCACCAGCCGGTCAAGCCGGGCGATACGCTGAGCGCCGAGTTCGACGTGATGGGCCGCAAGCACTCCCGCTCCAAGCCGGCCTTCGGCGTGGTGCAATTGGCCTGGCGCACCTTCAACCAGCATGGCGAGTTGGTAATGAGCCTGGAAAACGCCATCTGGGTAGCAGTGCGCGATCCCGACGGCAAAGCCGCGGCTTGATCGACGCAGCCCTAATCTGGGCGGACCGCCTGGCGACCCGCCCTTCCCCATTCCCTAGCGCCCGCCCCACAGGGCGGTGAACGGCGGCAAGCACTGGAGCAGGCATGATACTGAGCGAAGAACATCAGATGATACGGGACAGCGTGCGCGAGTTCGCCCGTGAGCGGCTGTGGCCGAGCGCAGGCTTGCGCGACGAAACGCATGCCTTTCCCTATGACGAAATCGCCCAGGCCGCCGAATTGGGCCTGTTCGGATTGACCGTGCCGCCCGAATGGCAAGGCGCCGGGCTGGACTACCTCGCTTCCGCCCTGGTGATCGAGGAACTGGCGGCCGGCGACGGCGCGTTCTCCACCATTGTTTCGGTACACAACTCGGTGGGTTGCGGTCCTATCCTGGCCTTCGGCAACGATGTGCAAAAAACCGAATACCTGACCAAGCTGGCCAGCGGCGACTGGCTGGCCAGCTTCTGCCTGACCGAGCCGCAGGTCGGCTCGGAAGCCAGCGCCATCAAGACCAGGGCGGTACGTGACGGCGACAGCTTCGTGCTCAATGGCGCCAAGCAATTCATCACCAACGGCAAGAACAGCCAGCTGGCCATCGTGATCGCCGTCACCGACCCGGCCGCCGGCAAGAAAGGCCTGAGCGCCTTTATCGTTCGCACCGATACGCCTGGCTACAATGTGGCGCGCGTGGAAAAGAAGCTGGGCCAGGCCGCCAGCGATACTTGCGCCATCGTGCTGGACGGCTGCCGTGTGCCGGCAACGAATCTGCTGGGCCTGGAAGGCGAAGGCTACAAGGTCGCGCTGGCCAGCCTGGAATCGGGCCGCATCGGTATTGCCGCGCAGGCCCTGGGGATGGCGCGTTCCGCTTATGAGTGCGCCTTGCGCTACAGCCGCGAACGCGTCAGCTTCGGCAAACCGATTTTCGAACACCAGGCGGTGAACTTCCGGCTGGCGGATATGGCCACACAACTCGAAGCCAGCCGCCAATTGATCTGGCATGCCGCCAGCCTGAAGGACGCGGGCCTGCCCTGCCTGAAGGAAGCCAGCATGGCCAAGCTGTTCGCCAGCGAGATGGCCGAGCGCGTATGCTCGGATGCCATTCAGATCCATGGCGGCTATGGTTACCTGAGCGATTTCCCGGTCGAGCGTATTTACCGCGATGTCCGTGTCTGCCAGATCTACGAGGGGACCAGCGATATCCAGCGTATCGTGATAGGACGCGCCATCGGCCAGGATATCTAGGATGTATTGAAGTGCCCACCGAAAGAAGACAGCAGTAATGCAAGAGCAAATTCAACGTATTCGTCCCGACCAGGCCGACGTCCTGCGCGGCCTGCGTCTGTCCGGGCTGCAAGAAGCGCCAGACGCCTTCGGCCGCCGCTATGCCGAAGTGGCCGCCCGGCCGGCGCAATATTGGGATGAGCACGTCCAACGCTATGCCAGCAGCAGCGATTCTGCGACGTTCGTGCTGTACCGCGCCGGCAAGCCGGTCGGCATGGCCGGCGCCTATCTGGAAGGCGGTCGGCGCGACCATGCCTATATCTGCAATATGTGGGTGGAACCGGCTTTCCGCCGTGGCGGCGCGGGTGGCCGCCTGGTCGATACGGCCACCCGCTGGCTGGCGGAGCAGGGTGCCGAGCGCATCAATGCCTGGGTGGTGGACGGCAACCAACCAGCCATGCGCTTCTACCAGACGCTGGGCTTTGTCCGCTGTAGCGAACAGCGTTGCCATCCCGCCCTGCCGGAAGTCATCGAGGCCCTGTTGGCCTTCGATACCGCCTTGCTATAGACAGATGCACGACCGAACCCCGGCAAACCCAAAGCCATTTACCGTTTTCAGCAGGCCTGAACCAGGAATCGCATGCAGACTTTCCATCTAGACGCCATCAGCCAGGACCGGCAGACCCATAGCCAGCCCTATCACGAGTTCCTGCGCGCCCGCGATATGAGCGCCGGCCTCTACCATTTGCAGCCGGGCAATCACGATGCCCAGGGCGCTCACCAGGAAGACCTGCTGTTCTATGTAATACGCGGTCATGCCACGTTGCAGGTGGACGACGATCGCATCGCCGTACAAGCCGGCAGCATCGTCCATGTCCCGGCCAAGGCGCTGGCCCGTTTCAGCGAGGTCACGGCGGCATTGGACGTACTGGTGGTGTTCGCGCCGGCCGAATCCGTCCCTACCGTCGAGACGCGCCGTTCGGTGTAAGCCCTCCCCTTCCACTCCGACAGTCCAGCCTGTCCCAGCCAGATCGCCCATGAATACGCTACCCAACACCATCAATCCCAAAGCCGAGCAATTCCAGACCAATCGCGCCGCCATGCAGGCCCTGGTGGACGATCTGCGCGACCAGGCCGCCCGCGTGGAACTGGGTGGCGGCCAGGTGGCCCGCGACCGCCATACCGCGCGCGGCAAACTGTTGCCGCGCGACCGTGTGGCGCAACTGCTGGACGTCGGCTCACCCTTCCTGGAGATCGGACAACTGGCGGCACATGGCCAATATGACGACCAGGTCCCCAGTGCCGGCCTGATCGCCGGCATCGGCCGGGTATCCGGCATCGAATGCATGATCATCGCCAATGACGCGACGGTCAAAGGCGGTACCTACTACCCGCTGACGGTGAAGAAGCATCTGCGCGCGCAGGAGATCGCCATGCAGAATCGGCTGCCCTGCATCGCCCTGGTCGATTCCGGCGGCGCCAACCTGCCCAACCAGGACGAGGTCTTCCCCGACCGCGACCATTTTGGCCGCATCTTTTATAACCAGGCCAATCTCAGTGCCCAGGGCGTACCGCAGATCGCCGCCGTGATGGGCAGCTGTACCGCCGGTGGTGCCTATGTGCCGGCGATGTCCGATTACAGCGTAATGGTGAAGGGCCAGGCCACCATCTTCCTGGCCGGGCCGCCGCTGGTACGCGCTGCTACCGGCGAAGTGGTCAGCGCCGAGGAATTGGGCGGCGCCGACGTGCATGCCAAGATCAGCGGCGTGGCCGACTACTACGCCCATAACGATGCGCACGCCCTGGACCAGGTCCGGCGCATCGTCGCCAATCTCAATTGGACCAAACCGATGACCGTGGCGCGCAAGCCGGTCGAAGCCCCCCTCTATCCGGGTGAAGAGCTATACGGCATCGTCGGTGCGGACCTGAAGAAACCGTTCGATATCCGCCAGGTGATCGCCCGTATCGTCGACGGCAGCAAGTTCGACGAGTTCAAGGAAACCTACGGCACCACCCTGGTCACCGGCTTCGCCCATATCTACGGCATGCCGGTGGGCATCATCGCCAACAATGGGGTGCTGTTCTCCGAGTCGGCCCAAAAAGGCGCGCACTTTATCGAGTTGTGCAGCCAGCGCGGCATTCCGCTGGTTTTCCTGCAGAACATCACCGGCTTTATGGTGGGCAAGAAGTACGAGGCGGAAGGCATTGCCAAGCATGGCGCCAAGATGGTGACGGCGGTCGCTACCAGCAAGGTGCCGAAATTCACCCTGGTGATAGGCGGCAGCTACGGTGCCGGCAATTACGGGATGTGCGGGCGCGCCTACAGCCCTAATTTCATGTTTATGTGGCCCAACGCCCGCATCGCCGTGATGGGCGGGGAGCAGGCCGCCGGTGTTTTGGCGCAGGTACGCGAAGAAGCCTTGGCGAAAAAGGGCCAGCAACTCTCAGACGCGGAACGCGAGGGCATCAAACAGCCCTTGCGCGACCAGTTCGAGACGCAATCGCACCCCTACTACGCTACCAGCCGCCTGTGGGACGACGGCATCATCGATCCGCGCGACAGCCGCCGCGTGCTGGGGCTGGCCATTTCCGCCAGCTTGAACAAACCAATAGAAGAAACCCGCTTCGGCGTGTTCCGGATGTAAGCCATGCAAATCTGGGTCGATGCCGACGCCTGCCCCGGCGTGATCAAGGAGATCCTGTACCGCGCCGCCGAGCGCTGGCAGGTGTGCACCACCTTGGTCGCCAACCAGTTGCAGCGCGTACCGCCTTCGGCCTATCTGCGCAGCGTGCAAGTGCCGTCCGGTTTCGACGTGGCCGACCGGGAGATCGTGTTGCGGGTCGAACCGGGCGACCTGGTCATTACCGCCGATATCCCCTTGGCGGCACAGGTTATCGACAAGGGTGGCCATGCCCTCAATCCTCGCGGTGAAGTCTATTCGGCCGAGGACATGGCGGAGCGCCTGAATATGCGCGACTTCATGGAATCGCTGCGCAACAGTGGGGTAGCAACCGGTGGACCGGCGCCATTCAGCCAGTCGGACCGGCAGGCTTTCGCCAAACAGCTGGACAAGTTTTTGCAAAAGTACCGGTCATAGACAAGGAGACAGCAAAATGAGCAACGCCCTTACCCGCCATATCGCCGCCAATGGCTTGGCCACCCTTACCCTCACCCGTCCAGAGCGACATAACGCCTTCGACGATGGCCTGATCGTGGAGCTGACCGCCGAACTGGCCAAGCTGGACGCCGACCCGGCCGTCCGCGTGGTTATCCTGGCTGCCGCCGGCAAGAGCTTTTCCGCCGGCGCCGACCTGGCCTGGATGAAGCGGATGGCCAGCTACGGTGAATCGGAAAACCTGGAAGATGCCCGCAAGCTGGCCAAACTGATGCATACGCTGGACACACTCAGCAAGCCCACCGTGGCGGCGGTGCAGGGACCGGCCTATGGCGGCGGCGTAGGGTTGGTGGCCTGTTGCGATATGGTATTCGCCGCGCCGGAAGCCATGTTCGCGCTGACCGAAGTCAAGCTGGGACTGATTCCCGCCGTGATCTCGCCCTATGTAGTACGCAAGATAGGCAACAGCCAGGCCCGCCGCTACTTCCTGTCGGCCGAGCGCTTCAGTGCCGACACCGCGCTGCGCCTCGGCCTGGTACACGAGATCGCCCCGCAGGACGAGGTCACCGTATTGGCCACCAGCTGGGCGACCCAGTTGCTCAACAATGGCCCGGCTTCCATGCTGGCCGCCAAGCGGCTGGTCGCGGAAGTATCCAACCGTCCGATCTGCAGCGAGTTGAACGATCTGTGCGCCCAGCGTATCGCCAGCCAGCGGGTCAGCCCCGAAGGCCAGGAGGGACTGACCGCCTTCCTGGAAAAGCGCCCGCCCAACTGGGTCAAGCACTAAAGCCCTTACCCACGCCCGCGCGCCGTTCCCTATCGGGGCGGCGCGGCCACCCTTATCTCGCACATCACAACAAGCTTTGCCGAGAGCGCCAATGTTTAAAAAGATACTGATCGCCAACCGTGGTGAAATCGCCTGCCGGGTTATCCAGACGGCCCGCAAGCTGGGCATCAAGACGGTGGCGGTCTACTCCGACGCCGATGCCGGCGCCCGCCACGTCAAGCTGGCCGACGAAGCTTTCCGGCTGGGGCCGCCGGCACCGCGCGATTCGTACCTGCAAACGGAACTGATCCTGGCCATCGCCAAACGTACCGGCGCGCAAGCCATCCACCCCGGCTACGGCTTTCTCAGCGAGAACGAACACTTCGCCGAGGCCTGTGCCCAGGCTGGTGTGGTCTTTATCGGCCCGCCCCCCGCCGCCATCGCGGCCATGGGTTCGAAATCGGCCGCCAAGACCCTGATGGAAGGCGCCGGGGTGCCCTTGGTGCCCGGCTATCACGGCAATGAGCAGGATGCCGCCTTCCTGCAGCAGCAGGCCGATCGCATGGGCTACCCCGCCTTGATCAAGGCCAGCGCCGGCGGTGGCGGCAAGGGCATGAAGATAGTCGAACGGAGCGAGGATTTCGCCGGTCAATTGGCTTCCGCCAAGCGGGAAGCGACCGCCAGCTTCGGCGATGACGAAGTGTTGATCGAAAAGTACCTGACCAAGCCCCGCCATATCGAGATCCAGGTGTTCGCCGACACCTTGGGCGAGGCGGTCTACCTGTTCGAACGCGATTGCTCGGTACAGCGCCGCCACCAGAAAGTCCTGGAAGAAGCACCCGCACCGGGACTCAGCGCCCAGTTGCGCGCCCAGATCGGCGAAGCAGCGGTACGGGCCGCCAAGGCGGTCGGCTATGTCGGCGCCGGCACGGTGGAATTCATCTTCGACACACTGTCGGACGATTTCTACTTTATGGAGATGAACACCCGCCTCCAGGTCGAGCACCCGGTCACCGAAATGATTACCGGCACCGATCTGGTGGAATGGCAACTGCGGGTGGCCAGCGGCGAAGCCCTGCCAAAACGGCAAGATGAATTGCGCATCCATGGCCATGCCTTCGAAGCGCGGGTCTACGCCGAAGACCCTGCCCGCGACTTCCTGCCGCAGATCGGCCGGCTCACCCATCTGAAGCAGCCGGCCGAATCCGTCCATGTGCGGGTGGACACCGGCGTAAGCAGTGGCGACGAAATCTCACCCTGGTACGACCCGATGATCGCCAAGCTGATCGTTTGGGACGAAAGCCGCGAGCGTGCATTGGACCGTCTGTCCGCCGCCCTGGAGGAGTACGAGGTGGTCGGATTGCCGACCAACCTGGACTTCCTGGGCCGCCTGGCCGGGCACCGGGCATTCCGCGCCGCCGAACTCGACACCGGATTTATCAAACACCATCACAACGAGCTGATCCCGGCTGCCGCGCCCATCACGGCCGAGACGCTGGCCCTGGCCGCCTTGGCCGAACTGGCCTTGCTGGAAGCGCAAGTGGGCATCGCCCGCGACCGCTCCAACGATGCCGACTCACCCTGGTGGCACACCGACGGCTGGCGCCTTAACCAGGACAATCGCCATGCCCTGCACTTCCGCTGCGGCGAGGACGAGCACGCCGTGATCGCCCACTACCAGGACGATGCCTATCTGCTGGAAATCGGCGGCGACCGCCTGGTGGCGCACGGGACACTGGACGGCCACCGCCTGGACGCCACGCTGGACGGCTACCGCCTGGCCGTCAGCGTGGTCCGCCAAGCCGATACGCTGACCTTGGTCCACGACGGCCGCAATACCGTACTGCACCCGTTCAACCCGCTGCTGGCCGGCCTGGAAGCCGCCGAAGCGGGCGGCGGCCTGACCGCGCCCATGCCAGGCACCGTCGTGGCCGTCCATGTGCGCACGGGCGATACGGTGGAGAAAGGCCAGCCCTTGATGATCCTGGAAGCAATGAAGATGGAACACACCATTCTGGCTCCGCAGGCGGGACAGGTCGCCGAGGTGTTCTTCCAAAAGGGCGAGCAGGTGAAGGAAGGGGCAGCATTGCTGGAGATTGCGGCGGCTGCCGCGTAGGTGCAAGCGGGCTTGATTGCATAGCCGCTTCAGAAAGGCTTCGTTCATTGGAGCCTTTAAAGGGTTGGGACCGAGGGTGCAATGCCCTCGGCCTGCTCGCCTAGCTCAGCAGGGCATTTGTAGTCGAACTGCCATAACCAGATACCGGGTAGGCATATCGCGTATGCCGCGAACTTGAGTATTAAATTTCCTGATTGATAGCTTTGGTATTTTTCGTGGCGCCTAAAATATAATTGTCGAAACATGAAGTTACGCAAGCTTTACAATAGCCAACTGCTTGGTTATCGGGGAACATTAAAGAATGGAGTTTTATTGCGCCTCCTGGCAAAGAACAGCAATACCTTATCGCCGCCAATTGCCAGACCGCTCGAGAGCGCCGAATAAGTACATTCAAAAGGATCGGGGTTATGAATTTTATTTATTATTGCTTTAGCTCATGCTTTTCATCCAGAAAAATAGAAGCACCAACTCAAACCAGCACGCTAATCCGCGGCCCTTCTTACTCCATTAACAATCCTGAGCAATCTCCCAAAGGAGAATCAAAAGAACTCAGTAATCAGCAGACCTCCATCTCTAAAAGATTCTGGTCATTTTTGCAAAAATTTAACTTCGCCTCAAGGAAACCAGCTTCCACTCAGCACAATGGATCAATCCAAAATAATATTCCTATTATAGAACACAATAGCCTAATAACGCATTTAACACCAACCTCACCAAATCCTACGCCGCCAGAAAGTAAGCTCGTTACAGTGCGTAACGAACCCAATACCGTCTTCGTCCCGCAAGCAAACAGCCTCGGAATTTCCCATTCCGTCCCGAAGAAGGTGTCCGACTTTCTATTAGAGATATTGCTGCATTGTAAAAAGTGCGCCCAAGAGCAATTTGGCACAGTGACAGAGATAGAATACCGCGGATTAAAATTCTATCGAGAAAGGTTCGGATTTAAAAGCACCAATCGCCTTGTTCCTATTGACACGCCAGCAGTCTCCCTTGAATCTCTTTCTTTGAGTTCAATTTACATTGAATGGAGTAGAAATCCGGAATTCTCTATACTTGCACAATATGAGAAAGAGGGGAGCTACGTGAATTTTATGTTAACCCCGAGTAACAAGCTGGCCATTGCACTTGAAGGTGCGCCATCGCCGCCGCAGCGGAAAACTGCCGTTCTCGCACCGGGGGATGCCTCAGAGATCGTAAAGTTGCCAATAGGAAACAATCCCAGCAATCACCGCGACGTACCGTCGGTATTGGTCAAATTTACCAAAGAAACCATCTCGGAGGTCAATAAATGCCGTCCAGAGGATTTTAGCCAGATAGAAATGATTCGAGTGGATGAAATTGACTTCAAGCGCACCAAGCACGACACTACCACGGAGGGGTGGATCACTAGCGAAAACTACCACTTCACCCCCGTGGATACATCGGCCTCTGCATATGCGGCATTAACGCTAAAGGGAATTTGTGTAAGCGTTACCAAAACGAACGCGCTGGTTACGGTAACAGCGAGTCAAGATAATACCCGGGTAAGTCTTCGTATGAAATCGGGTAAGCTTTTGATTGTGGAATAAAGGCAATCCCTGCCCGAAAGGGCAGGCGGCTTGTTACATCTCATCCCGCGCATCGGTAGCGCCATGTCTGCGGCCCAAATATACAGACCGCCTGCACACTCCCCACTCTTTCGATAGGAGGCCATGAGATTTTTCAAATTCGTCAGAGTGAAGAATGTCGCTGAATATACCTCCCCATCCTCCAAGGAAATTTCCACATCAACGTTGCCATCGTCAATGTTTACTTCACTCTCTCGAGATAATATCTGCACATCAAAAGCTTGCATTGACTAGCCTCCAAAAAGCTCGTGTATCTCATTGATAACGCTCTGCTGGTTATCTTTTGCGGATTTACCTAGAATTTCTATTTGATCCCTCACCATCCTGAAATAGACCCGCGCACCATCTCTAGCTCGCACCTCAGAAATGCCAGCCCCTATTGGCTTACCACCCCTCGGACTTTTAGTAGCTGCGATCGCAGATACTGCTTTCGTACAAGCGCAACCGCCATTTTTGTGAACAAGCACCTACTGTTTACCAGCAAAATAGGTGTGATGACTGAGTAATGGCCTCAACTGTCCACTTCTATGTAGCGGCTCTAGGCTTCTTGGGCCTTTTCATATAGTCGGAAGCGCTCATCCGGAACATCCAGCCTATCAAACTCCCGCGCAAAAGCTTCCAACTCTACACTGACAGGCAAACCGTATTTCCACATAGCAGTCGCGACTATCTCTTGAAGGAACGCTAGTGCTTCAATCCTGTCACTGCACTGGCTATAAGGAAGGCCATGCATGCCTTCCATTAATTCAAAGTACAGCCGCGTTAACCACTCCCCGCATTCACCTGCAAAAAGCTCAGCATAGGTGCCTGGCTCATTTCGGCTGTCGTCATCAGAAATACTTTGAGCCTTACCCAAAGCATTTTCTAACCAACTCACCCTTTGTCGAGCCTTAGAAAGGGACAAAGAGTAAATAAGTAAAAGCCATTTTTTGCGCATGGTTTTATCTGATTGGCTGTATGTGCCAAACTTCCTTACTCATTGGATTGTAAATCATCTCCATTGACTGGTTTATATAGCGGTAGCAACCAGGCATAATCCATGCGCTTTTGAAGCTAGGACGATTGTATTATTGCTTTGACCTCGTTACAGGCAAAACAAATAAACACATAAACCATCCCGCAGTCCGCTATGCAAAACTCGTCATTTATCGAGTCCAGCTGCCCATAAAAGCTCATGCCATCGCCACAACAAATGCAAACCGGGAAGTCTTCCTGCTGCAATAAATCAGGAGTGCCTCCCAGTTTATGGCGCGTGCCAACTTCACTCGCGGCCCATTTAAATTTTGGTAACGCTCTGGCGTCGGCATCTAGCGGCACCGGAACCAATTCAAACAGAGGTATCTTTTTCATGGACTTCTACAAATGCAACTTGAATTTCTTTGCCTGTTCCCTAGACAGCTCGACACGAACGCCAACCAACTCCATCCCATTTAATAGAAAAACCATCTTCCCATGCCGTATAGCCCTATTGTAACTAGAAATCCCAAATAATTCAATTTCTACGAAATCGTCCCGCAGCCCAACGGAGAGCGGGCAGTGTTGATCAAACCCAAAACCACTCTCCAGCCTCTTAAAATCATCACTTCCAAGATCAAAAATTGGGAGCCCCTGTTCTGTTACTCCCTCTTCTGGAATATTCGAAGTATGCATTTTATCAAACGTCGTCAGCGTGATTCCCCGAACCACTCCCGACTCCGGGCTCAGCAAAAGCTCCAAGAGATTAGTCTTGGAACCCCCTAATCTTAAATACAACACACCACCCAGCAGCCCGGAATAAGTCCTCACAGAGAGAGGTATATAGTCATCAACTTCTATCACTGGATCTGGATATGTGCATTGATCCACAGATAATATGGTCAACACAACTCTCTCCTATTTAACCTGCATTGCATGAATAAGCGCCGGATATTTATCGGTCGCTCATTGAGAAAATTTCAATCCCCAACCACCCGTCTTCACTAAGGTATTAAGTGGCGCGCCGTTTGCTATCGCACGAGTAACAGTTAACTGCAAATTGGACAATTGCACCTCGCTGGCGAGATTAACCGCTTCTGGAGACAGGCCGCGCCGTGCCATACCAGCGGCATACCCGGCAAGGTGTTCCGTCGCATTGCCATGCACCTGAACCGTTTCCCCACCCGCTTTTAATACAAAGGAGCGCGGAATAGCCGTCCCCTCCCGAGTAGGCTCTGTTGCTTCAATCGAGTCCCAAACCGTTACGGTAAATATCTTACCGCTCTTGAATGCTGCACCCCCAGCAAACACATCCTTAAGCCCCATCCAACCATAGGATGGTCACGCAGCCAGGCCGTGTTATCGCTCAACCATAAAATGGGGAGTAGCAAGCAAAGTGCCTCCACAGATAGCCCCTTATGCCCTTTTGTTGATCAATCCTTGAATTCCTTATAGGATGGCGGCATTTTCCCAGACTTTGTTAGCAAATAGCCATGCCCGCCAATAGCATCAAAGTCCGCATCAAGCCTCTTAAGATAGGAAAGAATCATTGCATTGGTCAGACGGTCTTTAATAGACTTGAGCTTATAGGCCGCGACATCCTCGAACTCAAATGGGTCACCAGACTCGCCAAACTTCCATTTCCCACCATCATTTGCTGAGAATACGTGGCGCCGATCAACACCTTCAGAGTAACACTCAAAGATAGATGCCCGATATTGCATCACTTGACCAGAATCAGGGTTCTTGACCTCATCAGCCATTGTGATTCGCAAAGAATCAACTTTCAGCCGTGATGAAAGAACGCTCATAGGGGAAGCGGCATCCGTCCCATTCGCTCCATTGTCAAAATAGAGTGTCCATTTTTCATTAAGCGTCCAAAAAACGTACCGCGTTGAGATTGGTGCAGTTCGGGGAGAAAGCGCCCGTACCACATCCACCGCACCACCCTCAAGCGCTTGCGCCTTAATTGCAAACCCCCATTCCTTCAGGATGACCTGCTGCCATAACAGAAACTCATCAGCAGCTATTTTGCACGGGCACTTTATCAATCCAAATGAAGCCGAAAGCCTACCAAAATCTGAAATAGCCATTTTCAATCTACCGTTCTTATATTAATTTTACAGCTCAAAGTGCTCCCGCCGGCCTGCTGGGCTTGTACCTGAATATCAGGCCTATTCACACCTGCTCGCTGACCTGCAGCATTAACTTGATGCTGGTTCACGCGGATATCCATATATCCTTTTGCCTTTAGCTCCGCAACGATTCGTTGTGCTTCGGCATTTTGAGTTGCACTTGTACCAATGGACCGATTTGTCGGCAGGGCAGCCGGTGCTACCGGGCTCACTGCTTGGTCTTGCGGCAACCTGCTCAGGGAAGAACTCGACTCGGTTTTTGTGGCCATGATGGCCGACCCAAAGCCCAGCCGATACCCAAAGTTATGCCCGTTCCGGAAAGACTCCGCCAACTTCGGGTCGCTATACAACGTGCTAACCATGTCATAGAACATGACTTGAGGAGCCGCCACCATATGATGCAGGAAGTTTTGAAGACTGCGCCGATTCTTGCCCGTCGCCTTGGGCGATTGACCAGGGCTGCACGGGGAATTTTGATGGAGATACCAATCTTGGTCGGTGCTTTGAATGAGCCACAGCTAAAGTAGTTGCTGAACTAACCGCTTCCCCTTCGATTCCATTCTATTCGTAGAATTTAGCAGCAAGCATCATTTCCGCAATCGTCTTCCATTCTGGCGATGTCGGTATAGGCAAATTATTATTCAGGTAATACCCATCCATATCCTGCACCCAAGCGGAGAGCGCTTCCAGAAAGTCATCCAGCGATGCGTTTTGCCATTTTGTACGATTAGTTGAGAGGTCAAGCCGTAACGCATCAACGAATTCAATAAAATCATCACGCGATGACACGGTGTCAGTTTTAAGCTTCAAATCCATTTCATTCTCCTCGGATGCGCAACGATGCGCCATCATTTTTTGACGTAAATTTCTACCCTTCATTAATGGCTTCCTCATGGGTTGCCATCCTGTAAGGGATATTCATACCTGCACGGCGAAATGCCTCTAGCCTTCGATTGTCAAGCGTGTACAACCTCCCATCTTTCTCTACCAGTCTAATGGGAGGTACTTGATCAGCATTCAGCGAGCCACTTTTTAGCGCTTCCAGCTCAACTCGGTACGCGGATCACGTGCATGGTCAGCTTCATTTTTAGCGCGCTTTGCGGGGTCACGCTCGCAGACGATAGAGTTCGTGCAGCCACCTCCGCTACCGGTGTTTCCATTGTTTGCGGCATCAGGTGCTCCCACCACGTCGTGTCGTACCGAAACTGCTGAACCCCAGATGCAGCGCGGCTTCCCACGCATCACACAGGCAGCATTTTCCAGTTTAAAGAGCGAGCCTCCCAACGTGCGTTTCCAGCGGGTAGAGGGTAAGGACCAGGCGCGCATTATAGCGTGACCGCGAGTGAACGCTGGCGGCCATGGGGGGATGACGCCAACGAGCAGGACCCCCACCTTATGAAGCGGGGTATTGGGAAGCCTGCGCCGACTCAGGCCCGCCACCTTGGTTGAATGACCAGGGCGACAGGGAGTATTTCAACGCCGATTAATCCTCGGATAAAGGACAGGGCTTATTGGTCCGTAAATCCAGATCCTCCCACATGTATTCGTATTTTTCGGCCACAAGGAACCGCCAACCAGGTGGCACCCCTAAATACTTAAGGACCAGTGGTGCCCATTCATTCAAATGCACAGCATGCAATGGAACAAAGAAGTCCGGCGCGTCAGACCAAACCTCCCCAGCCGCACGTATCCCCTTCCGGCCGAATGCGTAGCCCGTTTAACGGCCGCAGCCCACTGAGCACGTTTTTTGAGATGCCCACTTTCATGTGCGGATCACATGAAGTAAAGGGCACCCCCATCGCTTCGCAAACTTTCTTCTGCTGGTCTACAGGTTGCATGTGAACTAAAAATGCAGACTGCGACAGGGGTTCGACTATATTCACGATCCTTTTTTCTGGTACTCATCAACATAATAAGCCACAGGATGTGCCGTACCGAACACATGAACCTGCTCACTATAGCGATCAACGATGAGTGGTGCATTCCCAACCAGAGCACAATTTATTTCACCGTCGTCAACATAGGCAGTAGCATTATAAGAAAAGACCCAGCCGGCTGGCACTTCCAAGACTTCCACAAACTTCAACGGCAGCTCGACTTGCAGCTCCATATCATGCAGATATGACAAAGCAATCTCCTCCGCGCGCACGAAATTTATCACTTTAATAGGCGGCGCTGGCGGTACCCGGCGCGCTGCCGCTGGTGGCCAAGGCCAGATTGCTGACGGTGTAGCCGCTACCGCTGGCGGTACAGCTCAGTGATACGGCGGTCGCGTGGGTGGTGGACCAGCTGGAGGTGTACGCCTGCCCGACGATCATCGTCGGGGGGGGTGCGCTGCACATTGATGGTCGGCGGGGCGGCCAGGACCGTGACACCCACCAGCAAGGCACCTAACCGTGCCAGCCAATCCGTACCACGTGGGTTGCCCAGTACCGCCAAACGATGTGCCACGCCTGCTTTGCGCATTTTGTTTCTTTTCGATAAATCAATGTGATGACGCGCATAACGGGGACGACGGCACGCCCGGCCAAGCGCCGGGGCGCGGAATATATATGAGCGGGGTTGGGGCAGGCAAGTGAATTATTGCGGCGCAACATTCCGCAATGGGATGGCTACCAAGCGGAAGAGGCCTGCAGACTGGGTTTGCGCGGAACAACACGAGTTGGCCTTGAATGGCGACTTGCCAATGCGGTTGTTCCAAGGCCCGGTCAATGGATCAAAGCCCGATCAAGAATTTATACCCAATTTGGCATGTGATGGGCACGCGTCATCCGATCGAACCTAGCTCAACGGCAGCAGGTAAGCCTCCAGGCTGGCCTTGTCCAAGCGCCCCGGAACCGCGGCCACCTTGTTACCCTTTGCATCCAGGATCAAGGTAAAAGGCAGCGCGCCGATGCGGTTGCCTTCCCGCTTCATCAAATCCAGCGCCTCTTGCTCGCCGACCAGGATCGGATAGGGGATGGCGAATTCCTTGACGAATTTCTGCACGTCGGCCGGGTTGTCGATGGCCAGGCCGACAAAGCGGACCTTGTCGCCCAGGGCAGCCTGGGTGGCGACGAATTCCGGGATTTCTTCGCGGCAGGGAGCGCACCAGGTAGCCCAGAAGTTCACCACCAGGGGCTTGCCTTGCCATTGGCTGAAGGCTTGCGGCTTACCTTGCAGATCCTTGAAGCTGGATTGCCACAGACCGGGCGTGGCCGCCGCGACGGCCGGCGCGGTGCTTACCGAAACAGCCTGGCTGTGATGCCACCAGGCGGCGCCGGCACCGGCGGCAATGGCCAAGCCGGCGACGGTGAGATAGAGAGCGGGTTTATTCATGTTCTGCTTCGCATACAACACAATAAAGGGGGGCGGTCTATAAACCGGCAAGTCGACGCTGGAACGCCGCTGCGTCCTCGAATCCAATCAAACGCTGGCCTATTTCCGTACCGGCCGGGCCAAAGAAAATGGTGCCCGGCGGGCCGAACAGGCCGAAGCGCTTCAACAAGGCCTTGTGTTCGTCCGTACCGGCGGTAACGTCCGCCTTCAGTAGCACCATACCGGCCAGCTTCTGCTGGACGGCGGGATCGCTGAAGGTGAAACGTTCCATCTCGTGGCAACTGACACACCAGTCGGCGTAAAAATCCAGCATGACCGTCTTGCCGGCAGCCGCGGCAATCGCGCTGTCCAATTGCGCGGAACTGGCCACCGGCTGGAAGGGCAAGGCGGGAGCCGTAGCAGCCGCTCGCCCGCTACCGCCAAAGGTCCGCAAGGGTTGCAAGGGGTCGCGCGCACCGGCCAGCAAGCCGATCAATTGCGCCACGCCCAGCAGGAGCAGCAATACCCCTGCCGCCTTGGCCAGACGCTTGCCCGGCGGCGCTTGCGGCGGCAGCGAATCCAGGGCCGACAGGCTGACGCCGGCACCGATGGCGAGCACGGCACAGGCCAGCATAAACAGCCAATCCGGCAGCACCGGATGCGCGATCCACAAGGCCACCGCCAACATCACGGTGCCGAATACATTCTTGACCAGGGTCATCCACGGCCCCGCCTTGGGTAGCACATGGCCGCCGGCCACACCCACCACGATCAGCGGCAAGCCGATCCCCAGCGCCATGGCATACAGCGCCAGGCCACCGCGCAAGACATCGCCGCTGGCGCCGATATAGCCCAGCGCGGCTGCCAGCGGCGGCGCCACGCAGGGGCCGACGATCAGCGCCGACAGCGCGCCCATGCCGAACACGGGCAGCCAACGACCGCCCGGCAATTTATTGGAGACATCGTTCAGGCGCGATTGCAGGGCGCCCGGCAACTGCAATTCGAACAAGCCGAACATCGACAGCGACATCAGCACGAAAAAGGACGCGAAGACCCCCAGTACCCAGGGATTCTGCATGGCGGCCGACAAGAGCGTACCGGAGAGCGCGGCGGCCACGCCGGCGATGGCATAACTGAGCGCCATGCCTTGCACGTACACCATGCTGAGGACGAAGCCGCGCAATTTACCTGTTGCCCCGCCCTGCCCCACCACGATGCCCGAGACGATGGGAATAAGGGGATACATACAGGCGGTAAAGGCCAGGCCCAGGCCGGCCAGGAAGAAAAAGGCCAGCAATCCGGCCAGGTTGCCGGACGCGAACAGGGCGCTGCCGTCGCCGGTACCGCCAGCGGGTGCGGCCGTGGCGGGCACGGGGCTTGCCGTGCTCCCCAGCAACTGCGTCAGCTTGTCCGGCGCGGCACCGGCCGGGGCGTCGGCCAGGGCCAGCTGCACGGTCTGGGGTGGGTAGCAGACACCGGCATCGGCGCAGCCTTGGGAGACGATTTCCACTTGGGCGCCCGGGGGAAACGCTGTATCGCTGCTGAGCGGCAACTCGACCGCATGGCGGTAAGTTTCCACCTCGCCAAAATATTCGTCATGCTTCTTCTTGCCTGCGGGAAAATCCGCCTTGAGGGCGCCTTGTCCCACCAGCGAGAATTTAAACCGCTCCCGGTACATATAGTAGCGATCGGCGATCTCGAATTTTACCGTGGCGGTTTTTTCACCGGTTTTTTGCAGCGAAGGCTTGAAAGCCTGCTCCGGCGGCAGCAACTCATCGGGGTTGGCGGCGAATGCGCCAATCGAAAGGAACCCTGCCGCCAGCAGCGAGACGAAGTGTTTCATGCCGCCGCCCTCCAGACACTGCTCGATGGGTAGGCAAGGATCGCTGGCGTCAGGGATGGCGCCGGTCCGGAGGGTGTGCCGCGACGGGCTGCAGGGATTTTGGTCGGCATGGCAATTTCGTCGATGGTTATGATTTGGCCTGGCCGATAGTCGGGATACCGGCGAGCGACAGGATATTGACACAAGCGTGGTGCGGGGCGAATGGAGACGCCAACTTATTTGTCGGCTCACGTTCACGCACATGACACCGTAGTACCCCATTGGAACGGGTTATCCACATGTTGATCAGACTTCTACCTTTCCTCGGCCTGCTGCTGCTGGGCCTGCCCCTGATGGAGCTGTCCGCTTCGATCTGGCTGGCCAAATACATAGGCTGGTGGCTCGCGTTCTGGTTGTTCGCCAGCGCCATGATAGGCGTGGGCATTCTCAAAAGCTGGCGCTTTACCACCGCCTGGGCCCTGGTAGACAGCATGCGCAGCGGCGAAGTGCCGCTGGGGCGATTATTTTGGGTCGCCCGCAGCCTGGTAGCCGCCTTGCTGTTCATCTTTCCCGGTCCGGTCAGCGATGTGTTCGCGCTATTGTTACTGCTGCCCTGGCCGGGCATCCGCAGCGTGCGCTTCGATACCCGCCCCCCGCCGCCGCCGCCCAGGAGGGCGTCTTCGAAGGCGAGTTCACCCGCGTGGACGATTTGGTACGGCCACTGCCGGATAAGCCTCGCCACTAGGCCAGCAGCTCTGCCGGTGAACGGGTGCTGCCGATTATCCTGATACGTTTGTGGCGCGACAGTTCACCACTTTCGAGCACCACGCCGTGCCGCGGTACGGCGAACCAGTCCGCCAGCCAAGCCAGCAAGGCCTTATTGGCCTTGCCCTCCACCGGCGGCGCATTCAAGCGCAGCTTCAGCTCGCCGTCATGCAGGCCGGCCACCTCGGTCTTCCTGGCGCCCGGTTGCAGATAGAGCTGCAATAGCCAATCGCCGCCGTCCGGGCGCATCCATGCCTGTTGCCTGTCCGGCGCCGTACTCATATTGGCCTAGGCAAAGGCGATATAGTTGAACAAGCGCTGTTCGATGGGCGCCAAGCCGAAATTCAGGATCATCTGCAGCAAAAGTATCAATACCAGGGGGCTCAGATCCACGCCGCCAATGGTGGGGATCAATTTGCGCAACGGCCGCAGAAATGGCCGGCTCAAGGTTTCCAGCAGGGGAGCCAGCGGATTGTAGGGGTTCATCCAGCTCATGACCGCCTGCACCAGCACCACCCCGAACAGCAAATAGAGGGTCAGTTTCATCAACTCCAGCACGGCCAGCATCATCAGCCCCCCCATCGCGGCAGGTGCGAGCAGATTGAGCGGCCAGGGCGACAGCAAAAGCAGAATGAAGTGCATCAGCACGGCGGTGAACCAGGCCAGCAGCATGGTGGCCGAATCGTAACCGCCTACGCTGGGCACCAGCCGGCGAACCGGCAGCACGGCAAAATTGGTCAGCTTGACCGTGAATTGCGCCAAGGGATGGCCAAACGGTGCGCGTGCCACCTGCAGATAGAAACGCAGCAGCAGGTTGAGGATAAAAAAGCTGGCGAGATTGCGTATCAGAAAGGCCAGCGCTTCTTGCAGCATGTGCGTGCTCCACTTGGATTGAACGGCATGTTCAGGTTGTTTGCCGGTGCAGGATTCAGCTGTCCCGACCCAATTCGTCGGCCAATTCGGTCGCCCTGGCGCGCGCGGCCTGGGCGCCGGCAACGATTGCGGCTTGGACCCCCAGTTCGGCCATCTTGTTCAATGCCGCCGCCGTGGTACCGCCCTTGGAGGTGACCTTCTCCCGCAAGGTCGCGGCATCGTCGTGGCTGTCCAAAGCCAAGCGAACCGCACCTTCGAAAGTGCCATAGGCCAGCTGCCTGGCCGTGGCGGCATCGAAGCCTTGCAGTTCGGCGGCCTGACACAGGGATTCGATAAAATGGAATACATACGCCGGGCCCGAGCCGGAAATCGCGGTGATGGCATCCAGGCGAGTCTCTTCCTCCACCCATACCACGCTGCCTACGCTGCGCAGGATGCGGTCAACCTGCGCCTGGTCTTCCGCCAGCGCGTGCGGCCCCAGCCAAGCGCCGCTTACCCCGGCTCGAACCAATGCAGGGGTATTGGGCATGACCCGCACCAGGCGGGCCGGGCCGTTCGGCGCTTCGCACTTCAACCAGCGTTGTAGATCGGCCATCCGGATACCGGCGGCAATGCTGATCACCAGGCGTCCGGCCAGCTCGGCGGCGCGGGCTTTTGCCACCGCCGCCAACTGCTGCGGCTTGACTGCGAGGATAACGATATCGCAGTCGGGAAGCGGGTCATCCAATGCCCAGGCACCGACGCCGAAGTCGGTTTGCAATTGCTCGCGCCTGGCGGCATCCGGCTCGACCACATGCAACTCATTGGCGGCGAAACCCTGTTGCAGCATGCCGCCCAGCATGGCGGTGGCCATATTGCCGCCGCCGATAAATACGATACTCATTGTTGTTCGCTTTCCTTGCCGAAGCCGATAGCCGGCCGGCGCTTTTGCAAAAGATGTTTGAGCAAGTTGCTGTACAGTTTGTCCAACTCCGGTTGACCGGTATACGGCAGGACCAGCTTACCCTGGCGATGCGCCAGGGCGAGGGAGACCAGCTTGCCGTCGGCCAGGCGATAATCGAGGCTGACGATATCGTCGAGAGCCAAGGCGGTAGTGGGCGGCACGCCGACGCCACGGAAGCCAAAGCACACCCGTGCGTCATCCACCTCCACCTGGGTGAGCCAGAACCAGCCGCGCAAACGCCAAGCCACCATAAGGGCCAGTACCAGCGCAGCCAAGGCGATGGCCAGCACAACGCCCGAGCGGGTCAATACCGCCTGCAGGGAAAGCAAGACGATGATGCCCACCGCCATGCCGGCGCCCAATTTGGCGGTGAGCCGATCCGGCGCACCGTCCGGCAAGCGCTGCCAGGCCGACGCCAACTCCAATCGGTCCCGCCCGTCGCCCTCCTCCACCCGTAGCCACCGAGCCAGCTCGGCGAGGCTCGCTTGTTTAGTAGATTGATTCAAATCCTGTCCTTTATGTCATCTCCAACGAGCACGGGAGGCCGTCGGCCAAACAAGGCGGTACCGACCCGTACCATGGTGGCGCCCGCCGCCACGGCGATCTCCAGATCGGCCGACATGCCCATCGAAAGGGTATCGAGCGGCAATCCCTCCACCCGCAGCGAATCATGCAAGGCGCGCAGGATGCCGAACTGGCCGGCCAGGTCCACGCCCGCCGCGTCCGGCTCGGGAATGCACATCAAGCCCCGCAGGCGCAGGCCCGGCAGCCGCGCCACCGCGTGGGCCAGCGCCTTGGCTTCGGCCGGTGCGCAGCCCGATTTGCTCGCTTCGCCCGATACGTTGACCTGCACGCAGACATTTAGCGGCGGCATGGCGGCCGGCCGCTGCGCGGATAGCCGTTCGGCTATCTTCAGGCGATCCACGCTATGTACCCAATGGGCCGACTCCGCCACCGGCCGGGTCTTGTTGCTTTGCAATGGGCCGATAAAATGCCATTCGATATCAGTCAGGTCGCGCGTGCGCTCAAGCTTTTCCAGCAGCTCTTGTACGTAGTTCTCGCCGAAGGCGCGCTGACCACTGGCATGGCAGGCGCGTACATCCTCGACGGGGAATGTCTTGCTGACCGCCAGCAAGCCGCACCCGCCCGGTTCGCGACCCGCCTGCCGCAGTGCCTCGTCAATGCGCTGCAACACGGCCAGGCGCGTATTTTCGATTTCTGGCATTTATCCCAATCCAATTCAATCCGATGCCGTTGAGCGATGAATTATATGTGGAAGCATCGCCGCGCTATTCATGGAGATACACTAAATAATCGCGCATGCTCAAACCGCAGATCACCACCCGGCAAAGCCGGGTGCTAACGGTACGTGGCATCTGAACCGCCCCTCGCTTGGTATAGTCCGACTCCCCCCGCCCTCGCCGCCGCGAGGGAGCCTCGCTATCGCTCGTTAATGCATTACCACTGGCAGTAAAATATCGGGCTGCGATAGCAAACTCCTGCAACCCAGTCCAAATGCTTCTACAAAAAAGGGGTAAACGGCTAGTATCCAACCTTGACGGTGGCATAATTGCTTGTTTTCGCGGTGTCCATGCAGACAGCGAATTCAAGCGGATCAACAGCTTAAGCAAAGACAGCGAGCGAATACAATGGAAATCTCGGAACTCCTGGCCTTCTCGGTCAAGAACAAGGCCTCGGACTTGCACCTGTCATCCGGCTTGCCACCCTGCATCCGGGTGCACGGCGACGTACGGCGCATCAATCTGCCGCCGATGGAGCACAAGGACGTGCACGACATGGTGTACGACATCATGAACGACGGCCAGCGCAAGACCTACGAAGAAACCCTGGAGTGCGACTTTTCCTTCGAAATCCCCGGCCTGGCCCGTTTCCGGGTCAATGCCTTCGTGCAGAACCGGGGTGCCGGCGCGGTATTCCGTACCATTCCGTCCAAGGTGCTGTCCCTGGAGGAACTGAACGCCCCCAAGGTATTCAAGGAAATCGCCGAAACCCCTCGCGGCATCGTACTGGTGACCGGCCCGACCGGCTCGGGTAAATCCACCACCCTGGCCGCGATGGTCAATTACATCAACGAGAATGAATACGGCCATATCCTGACCGTGGAAGACCCGATCGAATTCGTGCACGAATCGAAAAAATGCCTGGTCAACCAGCGTGAGGTCGGCCCTCATACCAAGAGTTTCGCCAACTCCCTGCGCGCGGCGCTGCGGGAAGACCCGGACGTTATCCTGGTGGGTGAAATGCGTGACCTGGAAACCATTCGGCTAGCGCTGTCCGCAGCCGAAACAGGTCACTTGGTATTCGGCACCCTGCACACCTCGTCCGCGGCAAAGACCATCGACCGTATCGTGGACGTATTCCCGGCGGCGGAAAAGGAAATGGTCCGTTCGATGCTGTCCGAATCGCTGCGCGCGGTCATCTCCCAGACCCTGCTCAAGACCAAGGACGGCACCGGCCGGGTCGCCGCGCACGAAATCATGATCGGCATTCCCGCCATCCGTAACCTGATCCGGGAAAACAAGATCGCGCAGATGTATTCGACCATTCAGACCGGCCAGCAGCACGGCATGCAGACGCTGGATCAGTGCCTGACCGAATTGATACGCCGCAACCTCATCACCCCTGCGGAAGCCCGTGGCAAGGCGATGAACCCAGACAACTTCAAATAAGGCGGCACGCGCCCTCTTCGCGCAACGCCACGGAGCAAGCCATGGAAAAGGAACAAGCCACCAAGTTCATGCACGATCTGCTGCGCCTGATGCGGCAGAAGAATGCATCGGACCTGTTTATCACCGCCGATTTTCCGCCGGCGATGAAGATCGACGGCAAGATGACGCCGGTGTCCAGCCAGCAACTCAGCAGCCAGCACACCAAGGAATTGTGCCGCTCGGTCATGAACGACCGCCAGGCGGAAGAGTTCGAGGCCACCAAGGAATGTAATTTCGCCATCAGCCCCGGCGGCATCGGCCGCTTCCGCTGCAATGCCTTCCAGCAGCAGGGCCGCATCGGCCTGGTACTGCGGACCATCACCACCGAAATCCCCAAGTTCGACGAACTGGGATTGCCACCGGTGCTGAAGGACGTGGCACTGGCCAAGCGTGGCCTGGTGATCTTCGTCGGCGGTACCGGCTCCGGCAAATCGACCTCGCTGGCCGCCATGATCGGCTTTCGCAACGAGAACAGCTACGGCCATATCATCACCATCGAAGACCCGGTGGAGTATGTGCATGAGCACCGCAACTGCATCGTCACCCAGCGTGAAATCGGGGTGGATACCGATAGCTGGCACAACGCCCTGCGCAATACCTTGCGGCAGGCGCCGGACGTCATCCTGATCGGCGAAATCCGTGATCGCGAAACGATGGACTACGCCGTCGCCTTCGCCGAAACCGGCCACCTGTGCATGGCTACCCTGCACGCCAACTCGGCCAACCAGGCGCTGGACCGTATCATCAACTTCTTCCCGGAAGAACGCCGCGCCCAGCTGCTGATGGACTTGTCGCTGAACCTGAAGGCCTTTATCTCGCAACGGCTGATTCCCCTGCGTACCGGCAAGGGCCGGGCGGCAGCGGTGGAAGTGATGCTCAATTCCCCGCTGATTTCCGACCTGATCTTCAAGGGCGATGTGCATGAGATCAAGGAGATCATGAGCAAGAGCCGCGAGCTGGGCATGCAGACATTCGACCAGGCGCTGTTCGATCTGTACGAAGACGGCAAGATCAGCTACGAGGATGGCCTGCGCAATGCCGACTCGGTGAACGACCTGCGGCTGAAGATCAAGCTGCAGTCGAAGGAATCCAAGGGCCGGGACGCGATGGCAGGCCTGGATCACCTCGATATCGTATGAGCCATGGCGGGACCGCCGGCCGGTCCCGCTCCCTTACAAACTAAAAAACCGTTTGATCCTGTCGCGTAGTTCGGCCGGCGGCGGCGTGGCCTGGACATTGCCGGCATCGCGCCGGTGCAATTGGTTCTCCGCCAGGCGCTGGGCCAATATGCTCGACAAGGCATCGGCCAGCGCCGGCCGGGCGGTCAGGATGGCCTGGAAACCCGCCCGGTCGAGCCGATAGCACTCGACATAGCTGCCCGCCACCACCGTGGCCGAGCGGGGGGCACCCGTCATCAAGCCCATTTCACCGAAAAAGCCCCCCGCCTTGAGGTGCCCCAGTAGCTCCGCCTGCGGCGTATCGTAGTGATTCCAGACATCCACTTCACCTAGCGTCAGGATGTACAGCCAGTGTGCCACCGCACCCTGCCGGCTGATCACGTCGCCCGCCTCGAACGGCGCGAAGCTCAATTGCTCGGCCAGGTGCTCCCTTTCTTCCGACGTAAAATCGGCGAACAAGGCGACGCATTCCAATGCGGTCAGCCGCTTGCCGATATCCAGCGCCTGCCGCTGGGCGGCGGTCTTGTCATTGTCCTTGGTCATCAGCACATTGTGGCTGGGCGCCGCCAGGGGCACGCCGTGCCGTACCAGGGCGGTGATCAGATGGGCACGCACCTGTGAATCGGTCGGGTCGTCCTGGGCGAAGTCGGTCAGCCAGTAGCGCAGGGCATAGCGGGCGATACCATCCCTGGCTTCCATCAACACGGCCTGCGGGGCCGGATCGAGCGCCACGAAGGCAATCCTGGCCTCGCGCACCGCGTGTTGCATCAACTCGATCACCCGGCTGGGCGGCTGCTCCCATGCCACTTCCAGCCACACCCAGCGCCGCCACTGCAGCGTATGGCTGCTGAAGCGCTTGCCGATGACCTGGAAGCTGTTTTTCATCAACCAGGCATTGGGCACCACCACGGTTTCGCCGTTACGGGTTTCGATCAGGGTGGAGCGCCAGCCTATCTGCAGCACCCGTCCGGAGAAATCATGCAGCTTCACCCACTGCCCCAGGTCGAGCGAGTCGTCCAGTTGCAGGGCGATGCCGGACAGGATATTGCCCAGCGTATCCTGCATGGCGAAGGCCAGCACCGCGGTGATCACCGCCGAGGTGGTAACCAGTTGCGACAGGTCCAGGCCGGCATACCGTAGCCTGACCAGGCCCCAGCCCAAATAGCAGAGCATCACCAGCACATCTTCGAGGATGCGCGGCGGCTCCACCCCGATGGCGGACAAGAACAGCCGAAACAGCACCAGGCCGAACAAGCGGATGATGACCAGCCCCAGCAGGATGGTGAATATCTCGTTCAGTATCTCGCCGGCCTGCAAGCCATGCTGCCGCAACAGGGTAGCGAGCAGCAGGCCCAGCGCACTCAGCATCAGGTACAGCAAGGTCAGCGCCACATTACGGCGTTCGGCCGGGCGATAGCGGTAAAGGGCGGCCAGCATGCCGGCACAGAGCGCCAGCAGATAAGGCCATTCCAGGCGGGCCAGGTTTTCCAGGGAGGGCATGAGCGTCTTGTCTGGTGTCTGATCCAAGCATAGACGAAGGGTTGGGGCTGCGCGGGTGGCTACATTTGCTACGATAAGATGAATCACCGATTGCGAACTCATGCCCACCCCGCAATTTTTTCTCGGCCGCCAACCGATTGTCGGACGCCAACGCGAACTGGTCGCCTATGAGCTGCTGTTTCGCACCAGCCAGGACAATAATGCGGAGGTGCAGGACGATGTGGCCGCCAGCGCCGCGGTCATGCAGCATGCGTTTTCGGGCTTGGGCCTCCATGCGGTGCTGGAAGACAAGTTGGGATTTATC
Source organism: Chitinimonas arctica (assembly GCF_007431345.1). Taxonomy (NCBI): domain Bacteria; kingdom Pseudomonadati; phylum Pseudomonadota; class Betaproteobacteria; order Neisseriales; family Chitinibacteraceae; genus Chitinimonas; species Chitinimonas arctica. The sequence goes on from NZ_CP041730.1 coordinate 1,314,225, forward strand.
AATCTATCCGAACCGCTTCTGCGCAGCGATGTAATCGAAATCCTGCCGCGAGAGCGCGTGGTGTTGGAAATCCTCGAAACCGTACCGCTCACGCCAGCCGTGATCGAACGCTGCCGGGCCCTGCGGGCGGCCGGCTATCGGCTGGCGCTGGATGACGTGATCCGCTTCGACGAAGCGCAAAAAGCCATTCTGCCGCTGATCGAAGTGGTCAAGCTGGACGTGCTGGCCATGCAGTCGCGCGAGACCGAGGCCCTGGTGCGCCATCTCAAGCCGTTCGGCGTGCAACTGTTAGCCGAGAAGGTCGATTCCACCCTGCAGCGCGATTTCTGCCATGAGCTGGGTTGCGACCTGTTCCAGGGCTATTACTTCGCCCGTCCCACCATCCTGAGCGGCAAGCCAGTCCAGCCCTCCGCCATGCTGTTGCTCAAGCTACTGAACCAGGTGGCCACCGATGCCGAGACCGAGGAACTGGAAGATACCCTCAAGCACGCACCTGACCTGACCGTGCATTTACTGCGCCTGGTGAATTCAGTGGCCTTCGGCCTGCCGCGCAAGATTTCCGGTGTGCGCACCGCACTGACCCTGCTGGGGCGGGCACAGTTGCACCGCTGGGTGCAGATCATGGTATTCGCCCAACAATCGGCCACCCATACCGCGGCCGATCCGCTGGTGCAGACTGCCGCTCTGCGTGGCCATCTGATGGAAAGGCTGTGCCAAACCCTGCAGCCCGGTGATGAAGCCATGGCCGACCGCGCCTTTATGACCGGCATGTTGAGCCTGCTGGATGCCCTGTTCGGCAAGCCGATAGCCGAGATACTCCAACCACTCAACCTTGAAGAGAAGGTCCAGGAAGCCTTGCTGCATCGCAGCGGCTGGCTGGGCCAGCTGCTGCGGCTGGTGGAGGGCATGGAACTGGCCGACCACGATGTCACCGCCACCCTGCTGGCGGGCTTTCCGCAGCTGCAATGGGACCAGCTGAATCGCCTGCAGATCGAAGCCATGAGCTGGGCGGCCAGATTGGGGCGGGAGGAAAGCGGTGTGGCCAGTTCGCGTGAACCCGCGTAACAATGGCCGAAAAAAAAGCGCAGTCCTGAGACCGCGCTTCTATCGCCAACAAAGATTACTTGGCGCCTATCGTTTCCAGCACTGTCCAGGCCCCGTTCTGCACCTTATAGACGGTGATGCCGCCATCCTTCAGGTCGCCTTTGTCGTCGAAGGCGATGGCTGAGGAGGTGACGCCGGCATAGCTGTTCTTGGCCAGCTCGGGCAGGTAGGCCTTGGGGTCGATGGAGTTGGCTTTCTTCATCGCCGCGATCATCTGCCGGGTAGCGTCATAGCCATAGGGCGTGTAGATCTCCATCTCTTGATACTTGGCCTTGAAGCGGGCTTCGAAGTCCTTGCCGCCGGGCATTTTTTCCATCGGCACACCGGCCAGCGAGGCGATGGTGCCTTCCGCGTCCTTGCCGGCCAGCTTGACGAAGTTATCGGTGCGGGTCATCTCGCCCGACAGCAGCGGTACGGTCAAGCCCAGCCGCTTCATCTGGATCACCATGGGGCCCGATTGGGTATCGGCGCCGCCGTAGAACACGGCATCGGGCTTGGCGCCCTTGATGGTGGTCAGGATGCTGGCGAAGTCGGTGGCCTTGTCATTGGTGAACTCGTGCTTGACGATCTCGCCGCCGGCCGCCTTGGCGGCCTTTTCGAATTCGTCCGCCAGGCCTTGGCCGTAGGCGGTACGGTCATCGATGATGGCGATCTTCTTGGCGCCCAGTTTTTCCACCACGAACTTGCCCATCACGCTGCCCTGCTGGGTATCGGAGGTCATGGACCGGAAAGTGGTCTTGAAGCCCTGATGGGTGAAGGCCGGCGCGGTGGCCATGGAGATCTGCGGCAAGCCCGCATCTGCATAGATCTTGGAAGCCGGGATGGACGTGCCGGAATTGAAGTGCCCGATCACGCCGGCCACCTGGGCGTCCACCAGCTTCTGTGCCACCTGGGTACCGGTCTTCGGATCGGCCTGGTCATCCTCGGCCATCAGCTCGAACTTGACCTTCTTGCCGCCGATGGTGGGCGGATTGGCGTTCTCGTCGTCCAGCGCCAGCAAAACGCCGTTCTGGTAGCCCTTGCCGTAATGGGCCTGCGGGCCGGTCAGCGGTGCGGCGAAACCCAGCTTCACCACCTGGACTTCGTTCGCGGCTTGCGGCGCGGCCGCATCGGCGGGAGCCGCCTCTTTGTTGCCGCAAGCGGCCAAAACCAGGGCGGCAACCGCCGTCAGGGCAAATACATGGGTCTTGTTCACAGTCGTCCTCATCTTTTCTTTGGGGGGCAGGCGCCGCGGCATCGATCGTCCAGGCGGTCGATGGCACGGTTGTCAACGGCATGGGCCGGTGACGCAGGATTGTAGTCGCGGACCGTCCCGTTAAGACTGGGGAATTCCCTAGGTCCGGCAACGGTTTGTCTTATTGCGACAAGGCCTTACACGGTCGGTTCGCCAGCAGGATGCAAGATCCGGCCAGATCAATAGTGGGCAAAAAACGGAAGAAACGAAAATTTTCTCGTCGCAACATGGAGCGTCTGTTTTTTTCATGGCACTTAGTTGGACGCTGCCACAAGCCCTATCCAGCTTGGTTCCATGGGCTCCCCCTGCACGGCGGACGACCCGCTGCCAAGCCAATTCAGTGCAGTGTGTTTTTCTTATACACAGTCTGTTGCTCTTTATCCCTAATGCTTTCTGGGTATTTGCATAGGTGTTTTCCCTTACCCCACTATGGCAGCCGCGCTTGGGAAAGCGCATGCAGTTGAAGCTGGTTTCTAATTACAACAAAAGAGGTAATAAACGTGATTGATATCCCGGTTAGTAAATGCATCTCCACGCTGCTGCTCGGCATGCTGCTGTCGGCAGCCGCCAGCGCGACCGCTGCCGAAGCGCCGGCCGCCGGATCGCCGGCCGCCACCTCGGGCGAAGCCGCCCTGAAGGTCTATCGCGACCCCGTCACCGGCAAGCTGCGCCAGCCCGAACACGATGAAGCAAGTGGCCCGGATGCCGCCACGCGCCGGCCACAAGCCAGTGCGCGCACCATCCCTGACCGCGTGGTCGAACCAAAAGTACAAAAGACCCGTAGCGGCGGCACCTCGATGACCCTGGGCGAGGAACACCTGAATTATTCGATCGCAGTAAGAAAGCCGGACGGTTCGGTAAAAGTGCATTGCGTGGAAGGCAAGCAGGCAGCCGATGCGCTGCTCAAGCAGGACGCCACCACCGCCAGCACACCGAAGGAACAAGCCAATGACCGCTAACAAGCAATTCGCACTGACCGCACTGGCCTGCCTGCTGGGCGGCGCGCCACTGGTGGCCAATGCCGCCGCCACCATCATCGTCGTGAACGCCGATGGTCCCGGTGAAGGTTTCAACGACCCCACCCCTGTCGCCCCCATTGGTGGCAACAGCGGCACCACCCTTGGCCAGCAGCGCCTGATCGCCTTCCAGACCGCAGCCGATCTGTGGGGCGCCAAGCTCAATAGCGCCGTGCCTATCCGCATCAAATCCAATTTCGACCCGCTCACCTGCGATGCCAACAGCGCCACGCTGGGCGCCGCCGGTCCATTGGAAGTGGGCTCGGACTTCCGTGGCGCACCACGGCGCGGCACCTGGTACCACGGCGCCCTGGCGAACAAGATCATCGGCACCGACGATTTCGCCGGCCGCCCGGTTATCCAAGCCCGCTTCAACTCCAACCTGGGCACGGAAAACTGCCTGGCGGGCGGCGGCTTCTACCTGGGCCTGGATGGCCAGCACAACGGCAAAACGGATCTGGTCGGCGTATTGCTGCATGAATTCGGCCATGGCCTGGGCTTCTCCAACCTGACCAACGGCCAGACCGGCCGTCGTCTCAGCACCGGCAAGCCGTCGGCGTGGGATTACCACATGCTGGACCTGACCACCAACAAGCTGTGGTCGGCCATGACCGATGCCGAGCGCAAGGCGTCGGGCATCAACTCCCGCAACCTGGTCTGGGTCGGCGCCAATGTCACCCGCGAAGTGCCGAACGTGCTGCGCAACGGTGTGCCGCAACTGCGGATCACCGCGCCCCTCACGCTCGCCGGCAACCTGTTGGCCGGTGCGGCCGACTTCGGTGCGCCACTGACCGCTAGCGGCTTGTCGGGCACCATCGCCAAGCTGAGCGACCAGGCCGACGGTACCGGCCTGGCCTGTACGCCGCTGACCGCTGCCAATGCGGTGGCGGTGCAAGGCAAGCTGGCGCTGATCGACCGTGGCACCTGCACCTTCAGCATCAAGGTGAAGAACGCCCAGGACGCAGGCGCGATCGGCGTGATCATCGCCGATAACGTGGCCGGTTCGCCGCCACCAGGCTTGGCCGGCTCCGATCCCACCATCACCATCCCGGCAGCCCGTATCACCAAGGCCGACGCGGACAGGATCAAGACCCGCCTGAACAGCGCCGGCGCCGTGAAGGCCACGCTGGGTCTGAACAACAACCTGCGCGCCGGCGCCGATACCCAGGGCCGCGTCATGATGTTCACGCCCAATCCGTATCAGCCTGGCTCTTCGGTATCGCACTTCGACACCAGCGCCAAGCCGGATCTGCTGATGGAACCGCAGGACACCGAAGAAGTGAAGCGCTCGGTGGATACGCCGCAAGATCTGACCTACCCCTTGCTGCGCGATTTGGGTTGGTAGGCATAGTAGCCTCGACCGCGGTTCAGTCGAGATAGGAACAGGCCCGCGTCGATTCGCGGGCCTGTTTTTTTGGCAAAGGCCTCCCGTTGCGCTCGCGCAGCGCTGAAACCCGTTAAAAAATTTTGCTCGCGCACTTTTTGCGTCGGGACGAATTCGGCTATAGGGGGTGCTAGCGAAACTCGTTGAAATTATATGAAAACAAATCTTAATCTCAATAGTGCCTTTTTGTTTCCAGTGGGAAAATGGTATTGGTGTTGTATATCAGTTGGTTAATGATTCATAAAATTGAAACGTTCTCCACGTTGCCGCATGGCACGTCAGGCAACGATACCGCCCGCATTCGACAGTTGATTTAATTGTATAAGTGCCTCCAAGGAGACACGCTGGAGGTGCTCTTTTAAATACCCCCCTTACGCCCGGCTGTCGAATTTTGGATACCAGATCGACTATATTTCAGATAAGAGACGAGTAATTAAATGGATTTTGCATGTTTTACAAGGGCTTTCAAGCCACTAGGGAATTCTTTGAGCACCACGGATCGAGCCATCAACCATAACACCGGCGGGTCGATCAAGGAATTGTTGTCAAATTTGTGCGCATGTGAGGTGTACGATGTTTTACAGGAGGCCAGCGCAGCGCAGGAAGAAGATGAGGCGCTTGATTTCTGTGCATCTGTACTGATTGGGGAGTTGAACAATGGCAATCAGATTGAATCAAAGAGATATAGGGTGAATTTTTCTGAAAACAGTGCTGTTGTTTTTGATAAATACACCAACCAGGAACTGTCAATTCCAGGATTAACGATCCATTCTTTGGAAAAACTGATCGTTAATGAGATGAGTAAAGATGTACTCTTGCATGAAAAAATACAGAAGGCAATAAAAGGCCGAACACATTTTACCGATATTATTTATAATACGAAGGCAAGCTTTAAAGGAGAAAAATTATGCAACAGGGTCTTCAAGGGATGCATTATCAACTTGAACCACTTTTCCGCAGCCGAACTTAAAAACGTGACATTTGCAAGCTGTAAATTTACCAACAGCTCATTTGCAAATTCAAAAATACAGAACTGCTTTTTCCATAATTGCACATTGGAAGCCGCAATGTTCACGGGTGCAAAAATTGAAGACACCTCCTTCCTGGGCTGTAACATCACACAATCCAGCTTTGAAGACGCAGTCATTATCAATGTTGAAATTTCAAGCTCGAATCTCTGCGGAACACACTTTTTAGATGCGAGCATAGTCAATTCCAAAATAACCGCCAGCCAGCTCGATAATGTGGTTTTTTTTGATCAACCGGATAGGGCAGGATTTCACCTCGATGCCAAATCCGAAGCGACCGCGGCAATCACAAAGCCAATTGCAATATTATTAGTCGACCCAGAGAATCCGGGAATCACAGGTCCAAAAATAAATTTAAAACTGCAAAATGCAGCATCAGCGGTCCCATTGAGAATATCGACCAAGCCCGACAAGGTTGACCCACATGAATTAACCAAGGAGGTTGAGCAAGCCATATCAAACAGTCAACATCCAAGCAATAAACCAATCCCGCAAACCTTAATTGACTCAGCCAGGCATAGCGCCTGTGACAATCCAAATTTTGCCAAGATATTGAGCAAGGCAAAAAAAAATTTCCACCGGAATTAACTGCATCTGCCTCCCTGGCGGTGAGGACATTCCACCAAGGCTATATGGCGCCGAAGCGACGGAAGCAACCCAATGGAGTGGCGACTACAGGCGTTCCATATTGGAAATAGCATTAATAGATGCAGCATTTAACAAAGGCATCCCGCTGATGGCTGTATGTCGAGGATTTCAAATGGTAAATGTATTATTTGGCGCACAACTAAACCAACATGTCCCATGGCAACTTGGCGCACAGAGATTTCAATTCAATACGCCTGCAAAACACCTTCTAGGAAGCAAGCTGCCAAATTCATTTCGATCCGCGGTGTCTCATCACCAGGCAGTGAAGCAAGAACCATTTGCTACAGACCATATTGAGCCAACAATTATCTATAACGGCATGGTAAAAGGCGCGGAGTTAAAATATCCAGTAGCGGCACCCATGGTTTTGACGCAGTTCCATCCTGAATATTTAAATACGCAATCAACAGAAAAAACCTATGCCGGCAAATTAAAAGCGAACGCGTTGAATCTTGTCATATCGACTTCAAATGATGAATTTTTTAAACTTTTTGGCACGGCTTCGCTTACGCATTTTAGGCGGAATAAAGTCAACATAGAGCTGCTGACCCCGCTCAGGTAGCGCGCGGCGGGCCGAAAACCCGCCACCCTGCGCGGTTCAACCGGCCTTGCGCACCTCATCGGCCAAGGCCAACTTCGCCCGGTAGACTTCGCCGATCAGCAAAATGGCCGGGCCGTCCAACTGGAATGTGGCGGCTTGCGGAAGTTCTCTCAGGGTCAGCGGGAATTCGCGGCAGCCGGGCAGCGAGGCATTTTCCACGATCAGCAGCGGGGTATCGGGTGGCATGCCGCCCGCCAGCAAGGCGGCGGCGATGGCGGCCGATTGCTTGACGCCCATATAAAGGACCGTCGTATCGGCGGCCAGGACCGGTTTGAGCCAATCGCTGGTTTGTTCGCCCTCGCCCACCCTGGCGGTGGCGAACAGCACATTGCGGGCGAAGCCCCGGCGGGTCAGCGAAATGGCGCTATCGGCGGCGGCGGCCAGCGCGGCGGTCACGCCGGGCACGATTTCGTACTCGATGCCGGCCTCGTCCAAAGCGGCCAATTCTTCCTGGGCGCGGCCGAACAGCATAGGATCGCCGCCCTTCAGACGGACCACGCGCGCGTATTTATGAGCGGCATCCACCAGCATCTTGTTGATGAAGCGCTGGGCGGTGGACGCCTTGTCGCAGCGCTTGCCGACCGGGATCAGTACCGCCTGGGGGCAGTACTGCAACATCTCCGGCTGGACCAGCGCGTCGAACAGCACGGCGTCGGCCGCTTGCAGCAGACGCATGCCACGCACCGTGATCAAATCGGCGGCACCCGGTCCGGCGCCGATCAGATGGACTTTGCCGGCCATGCTCAAGCGCTCCGCCGGCGGAACAGCGGCAAGGGCTGGTCCACGCCGTTCTGGTAGAACTCGTCGAAATCGTCCAGGCCCTTGGCGGCGTCTTCCACGTCCTTGTCGATACGGACTTCGAAGGCATCGAAACCGCAGCGGCGCAGATAGAGCATGGTGTCCTTGAATACATCGCCGACCGCGCGCAACTCGCCCGCGTAGCCGTAACGCTCGCGTAGCAACCGGCCGATGCTGAAGCCGCGGCCATCGGTGAAGGCGGGGAAGTCCACGGCGATCACGCTGAGGCGGCGGGCATCGTCACCCAAGGATTCGGGCTCATCGTCCGGCTTGAACCAGACGCCTACGTCGGTCCGCTCAAGCAATTCGTCACGCCGCGCCAGCCACTCCGACAAGGGCAGCAGGGTATGCGGCGGAACCGCGTCGTCGCTGGCTTCCGCTACCCGCAGCCAGTGGTTGGCGACGATCTCGCGCCGGCCGCTGGCGCGGTCCAGCCGGATCAGGTGGGGGGACTTACCCATGCGCCCGCTCCTTTTGATAGATACGCGCCTTGAATGGATCGATGCCCAGCCGGTCCACCACGTCGAGAAAGCGCTCGTCACCCTCCCGGTTGGCGGCGAAGACTTCGATGATCTGGCCGATGACATCGGCCATATCGTCCTGGGCGAAGCTGGGGCCGATCACCTTGCCCAGGCTGGCGCCATGGCCTTGCCGCCCGCCCAGCGATACCTGGTACCACTCGGATCCGCTCTTATCCACGCCCAGGATGCCGATATGGCCGACGTGGTGGTGGCCGCAGGCGTTCATGCAGCCGGAGATATTGATATCGATCTCGCCCAGGTCGAATAGATAGTCGAGGTCGTCGAAGCGGCGCTGGATGGCTTCGGCGATGGGGATGGATTTGGCATTGGCGAGCGAACAAAAGTCTCCGCCGGGGCAGCAGATAATGTCGGTCAACAAGCCGATATTGGGCGTGGCGAAACCCAGCGCCCTGGCCTCCTCCCACACGGCGGCCAGGTCGCTCTGGCGTACGTCGGCCAGGATCAGGTTCTGCTCGTGCGAGACGCGTACCTCGCCGAATGAATAGCGGTCCGCCAAGTCGGCCACGCTATCCAGCTGGGCGCTGCTCGCATCGCCCGGCG